>JACCWI010000032.1 GCA_013697725.1 Tatlockia sp. | reverse complement strand
TATAATGACCCCCATAATTTAGACCACACAAAAGTAAAAATTTAAGAGATAATAGCCTCCAACTGGAGGTAAGAATGGCAAAGCACAAAAAGTGGTCATCAGCAGCGAAATTTGAAATAGCTTTATTGGCACTGAAAGGTGAAACGACCTTAAATGAGCTGTGTAAAAAGTATGAAGTTTCCCCTAGTCAAGTTCATGCGTGGAAGAAACAATTATTAGAGCAAGGCTCGCAGTTATTTAACAAAGTAGACAAAACAGTATCTATTGTAGAAGAGCATGAGAAAACTCAGAGCAAGCTGTATGAAAAAATTGGGAAATTAACTGTTGAGCGAGATTTCCTAAAAAAGTGCTGGGGCAAACTCCACGAGAAAGACGACGACAATTAATCGAGCCCTCGAACAAGGAGTTGAGTTTGCGGCAACAGTGCGACTTATTACAGATTAATCGCAGCACGATTTATTATAAGGCACACGGAGCTGATGTAGATGATGTCAGCATGCTTAATGAAATTCGTGATGTATGGGAGAGGTACCCATTTTATGGCTATCGTCGCATTACAAAGGAGCTGCAATTTAAAGGCTTCAACGTCAATCGTAAGCGTATACAGCGGTTAATGAAAATGGGGGGTATTCAAGCCATTTACCCTGGCCCAAATACCAGTCGGCGTAATAAATTACATGCGGTATATCCTTATTTATTAAAGGAGATACCGATTACACAGGTAAACCAGGCGTGGATGGTTGATATAACGTATTTACGCTTGGAGTCGGGCTTTGTCTACTTGGTGGCATTGATTGATATCCATAGCCGCTTCGTTTTAAGTTGGAAAATATCGACTACACTGGAAACGATATTTTGTGTTGACGCATTGAAATTGGGCTTGGAAATAGGTATCCCTGAGATTATTAATAGCGATCAAGGATGCCAGTTTACCAGTGATGAATGGACTGATTTTTTGAAGGAACATAAAATAAAAATCAGTATGACTGGGAAAGGACGTTGTCTAGACAATGTTTATATTGAACGTTTCTGGCGCAGTGTGAAACGCGAAGAGTTTTATCTGAATGAATACGCTACAATAAAGGACTTAAAGAAGGCAATAGGCGAGTATATTGAGTTTTACAATTATAGACGCTGGCATCAATCATTAGATTATAAAACTCCGGCTTCCATCTATTATAACGAAGTGCCTGCGGCGGTTGTTGGTTTTTAAATGGGGCTCTGCCCCAAACCCCGGGATATTTAAAGACGTGATTTAAGTAAACCGGAATAAGGATTAGGACGGCATAAATCGCCCTAAATCATGTCACGGTCATCGGCGTCCCCGCCTGTACCGTGGATAAATTTTAACACATAGAACAATGGCTAGGATCTCCTAAATATTTTTTGGATCATGGTCTAGACATTGGGGTCACTTCAATTGGCTATATTTTTCAATATTCCTTATTAAGTAAAATACAAATTTTTATCCATCGCCTGGTTTAATTTAACCCTACATAAATGTTATTATGCATAATATTTAATTAACACGATTTTTTTAAACGCATTTAGACAATTTAAGTTAGTTTTAAAACGAAGGATCTCATTGTTATAACATTTGTTTAATAGTTATCCCGCCTTGCCTGGATAGGAAACCCTCAGTAAATGATCGTTTTATAATAGCTAATAGTTGATTTTCTAGAAATTTAATACAGTTTCCCCAAAAAGTACCAATACAAATAATAATTTTTACTAAGGGAAAAAATTTACAATGCAATCAAAAGTGGAATTACTATTAAAGGAAGTAAAAGATAGAACGGAAGCATTAATAAAGAGATATCAAGGATTGGAGTTAGATTTCTATGTACCTCTGGCAGGTTATTGCCAAGATAGCCGAGAAACATTTGATTTGGAAAAGGGCATTAATAAACTGTTTCAGAATGAGGCATCTAAAGTGCTTCTGCTTACCGGTCATTCTGGTTCTGGGAAAACGTCTTTCGGGCAAATGTTGATTCGTAAGAAATGGGAAACCTGCAGAATAGCTCATCACAATTCGACTGAAAACGAAGTATTTTTATGGATCCCTCTGTTAAGTATAAAAAAACCAGAAGAGGAGCTTATAAAAAAGCATTTAAAGAAAAATCTGGACTTAACTAAACAGGAAATAGCGTTAATTCTCACAAGTGGATATTCATTTATTTGTGTACTAGATGGGTATGATGAATTACATACTGACAAGAATTTATTTCTAACAAATAACCTAAGCGCTCTGCCAGGAAAGATTATTTTTACTTGTCGGGATGAAATTCTTAAAGCAGATTATCGACAACGGTTCATGCCTTCCAACCCTGAAGAGGGGTTTTCAGAATTCCGCCTGTTACCTTTTGATGAGCTCCAAAAGGAGGATTATTTACTCCGATATGTAAAACACAATCTTACAGAATGGGATTTGGATACCTATAAATCCAAGCTAGCAAGTATTCCTGAGTTGAATAACTTAATCAGCAACCCCTTTTTACTAAGTATCACAGTCAAGGTTTTGTCAGAAATTCTTCAAAATCACACCCAGGTCAATGAGGTTCAGCGCATTGTATTAACCCGTCATGAGATCTATCAAGCCTTTATTGAACAGCGGTTTGAGCGACAAACCGAAAAATTATTAAAAAAAGATCAGGAAATTAAATTCTTATTAGAAAACAGCAGCCATGTTAAAAAACTAATCTATCGTTACGGAACCACAGAAATGGGGCTTTTGCGCCCTCCCTGTATAATTATTGAGACTAAGCAAGGCCATAAAGGCTTATCCTATGCTGAACTCTTTGCCCGATTTACAGAACGCATGGCAAAGGCCATGTTTAAGCACCATGTCAAAGAAATCAATTATGATCCCGCTGATTTAATAGATATTCCTCAACAATCAATCTCTAGCTCCAAGTTTTCAACCTTTAATTGGCAGACTAATTTTCTGGATATTAGACATGATCCTGGCCTTGAAATTTTATTGAATGCCGCTCCCATAATTTCTGTAGGAACTAATAAATATTGCTTCATACATCCATCTGTTCTGGAATTTTTTGCAGCCAAACACCTATTTAACGGGGCGCTTTTATACAGTTGGGTTCTCGGTGAACATAATTTAAATGTATCGGGTTTATTAGACCAGACTGCCATAGTGAAAATGCTTGCAGAACGAGTGAAAAATCAACCGGAATTTGCTGAAGCCCTGTGGGAAATAATTAAAATGTCCCGCTCAGAACCGACTATCTGGCGAGCGGCAGCGAATGCCATCACTATTCTTAACCAAGCAGGGGTGAGCTTTAGCGGTAAAAATTTACGACACATACGTATTGGTGGAATTGATGGTAATAAGAGTTGGGGAGCTGATTTATCTCGAGGTGTAATGGATGGTGCAGATTTCGGGAATGCTGATTTGCGGTATGTCAATTTTACAAATGCTTGGATTAGTGCGGCGTGTTTTGATGGGGCCTGCATGGATGGGGTGGTTTTTGGTGAGCAGCCCTGGCTTGACATTGATATTCCTACTTCTCAATGGAGCTTTTATACTCCTTACCAAAGCGCCTTTTATGCTTCTCCTGATGCAAAATGGCTCGCAATACGAATAGACCATGATCTAAAATTCATGGATGAGATAAGGAGCGGTGATGACAATATCTGGGATGGTGCATTAATATACCTTAATTTAGGCGGTTCCAATGATATTCAATTATATCGGATTTCTGAAACAGTTATAACTTTAGGGCAACGATTAAGATTCCCCCACTACATTAGAAAGATTAGCCTAAGTAGTGAATGGATTGCCGTAATTGTGGATGAGCAGACTCTAGACTTATTTAATTTAGGATCCGGAGAACGAGTTTATACTCTTTCTTACAAAAATAGGTTACACACATTTAAAGATATGGTTTTTAGTAATAATGGACAATATATAGCCATTTACGGCAGTGGTGGTGGGGTTAATTTATGGAACATTAAAGCCTCAGGAGAAATGAATCTAGTTTCTTTCATACCGTCAGCAGGAAGAGTTGAGAGAGTAGTATTTAGCCCGGATGATGAGTATATTTTTGAGGTAAATAACAAAAGTGATATTGTAGTTTGGGATATATCCAACAAAGCCCTTCCCCAAAAGGTTTTTGTTCATAAATCATTGACACCTCTGAGAGATTGTAAAAAAATCTGTTTTGATGCTTCTGGAAAAAAAATAGCACTGATTTACCCCTCTGAAATTTGTATTTACAATTGGTCTAACAAAGAACTATCTCCTTTTAATTTTCCAAAATTTAATGATATAAGAATTGCTAGTGCCAAATTTAGTCACTGCGGAAGATGGATAGCTACTTTTGGAGATTTTACTATTGGTCTTTGGAACCTAAGCTCAGGGGTTTTAGAGTATACCCTGGTGGGCCATAAAGAACCTATTGAAGATATTTCTTTTATTACTAAGGATTGTCTGATTTCTTTTGGACGAGATAAAACCATCCGCTCATGGAGTCTAAATTCAGACTACTTAAAAAATTATGAAACCTTAAGCTATCGTAAGGAAGTGGAGCATCTTGCTTCTAACGCCAATGGGTTATGGATTGCAGCAAGTAATAACCAAACTCTAGAGATACGGGAGACTTTATCAGGCAGGCTGCTCGAGGTTTTGAAAGAGCCTAATGCAAGCATTACTCAAATAGCGTTTCATCCTACTAAGAATGAAGAAATAATTTATCACGTTGAACCGGGTGGATTTTATCGCAGACATATACTTACCAAAGAAAAGCAAATATTACCTAAGGGCAGGGGGTATAGTCGCCAATTCGCGCTAAACTCAACAGGTGAAAAATTAGTCTCTATGGATTGTAAAGACAGAATCTTTGGCGGCGGCTCCCTCTGCTTATGGGAATTATCTTCTAATCAGGAGATTATAAAGTTCCTCCCTAATTTATACACTCCTCTTTCATACAAAAAAGAGCTAGAGAGTATTGCCTTTCATCCTCGGGAAAATAGGGTTGCTATGGCTGAGTTTTATGGCCGAGTTCTTGTAGCCAATCTAAATAAAAACTCTCTTGAAAGAACAGGCACCTTACAAGCAGATAAATATGTTAAAAGCCTTTCTTTTCATCCTAAAGAACAGTATCTCGCTGGAATCCGGGAGATAGACTATGGCCCTAAGATTT
>JACCWI010000013.1 GCA_013697725.1 Tatlockia sp. | reverse complement strand
ACTATCGTGTCTTTCAGATATTTATGTTTTTCTTTATTTTTCATCTGAGTTTTATCAAATTGGCGTGATTTCACGTTGATTTTATACTTATGAAATAATATATGAGTCATTATTACACGAAATAATCCGAAAAAGATCAATTGATGAGAAATTTGCTAATTTTGGCCTGCTTTTCTTCTAATTTATGTGCTATCTTACTCAATCTTCCTTAAACCTAGATCGTTAGAAATTATAACCATGAAAATTAAACAATTATTGACCAAAATTTCTATAGCCTTACTCGTTGTCACAACAGCAAATGCAAGTTTATTGCCTAGCAGCATTATAAACATTGAGATACTACCCGCCTCAATATACAACACGGTTGCACCTA
Organism: Tatlockia sp.; assembly: GCA_013697725.1. Lineage (GTDB taxonomy): Bacteria > Pseudomonadota > Gammaproteobacteria > Legionellales > Legionellaceae > Tatlockia. The sequence continues at coordinate 10,769 of JACCWI010000013.1, read as the reverse complement.
AAACAGAAATTTTTATAAAAAATACCAGCCCTAGGACTGTGTGGATCACTTTAAGTGATGACCCTGAATTACTTATAAGTGGTGATACGCTACATATATACAGCAATGTTGTAGAACTGCCTATACTGCGTATTATTATGTCAAAAGCCCCTTCATCGGGAATATTTTTCGATCATTTAGTTCCTAATCATGCGATCCTTAGAGTTAATGAGTACCTACATTAATAAATTTGCTTAAGCCATAATATTTTGCGGTCTGTTGCGTTTTAAACCCGGGCTTGGGGAGCAAGGGAACAGCCAACCCACTTAAGGCTTTGGAATTGTTTTTAATTTGCATAAAATGTTTTTATGTTAGCTATAAAACTGGAATTATAGCGTGATTTTTATATAATCATCCCTTACTGTATCTATCTTAACTACATGTTTATTAATAAGTAAATCTCTTAATGGGTTGGCGGTTTTGTTACTCCCCGAGGACCACTTATTGCTGCAATCCCGGCCGACCCTCAATAATGGCATTGTTTTATACAATTGCAGGAATAACTACTGGCAAAGAGTTTATAAAAATACAAACATACCTCTCATTTATTAGGTCTGCCCGGGTTGTTTTGGCGATCTCTTTAATAAAAGGACTAACCTATTAGGTTAGTGAACATCTAAAGGAGATATTTTGCCAATTGTAAATATAGGCCCATGATCTCCTGGTTCATAACTATCAGGATTTTTGTTATCTAAAATCGTTAATTGAATGCTCACCCCATCGAGTGGGAAATTTTTCATCAATTCTCTCCCCATATTAGTAGCAAGTATCTCCCAATATACTTCCGCAGGAAATTTATCTGAAGGTTCCATATATCTTAATATAGTGGTTCGCAATACCCGATAATCTGAATATTCACTTGTTGGCAAATCCTTCTTGTAAGCGTATTTCACATAAATATTAACTGTTTGCCCAGATTGACGGGTTGTATGGTATTTAGGAATAACAAATTGAAAATAATTCTTTTCACTTATATTTTCTTGGTTTGGTGTTGCCCAGAGAGAACCCGACCAATAGGAAATTACTACAGTCAATAGAATCGTATTAAAAATATTTTTCATGAAATTCTCCAAGGTTTAAATGCCAGTAAATAAAAAAATCATTGGTAGCTTATTATTAAAGTGAGTTAATTGCTCTTGGATAGATATTTGGGTGGCTTATAGATTGAGGATTTAAAGCCGGAACAAAAATGGACAAGAGAAGTAAAAAATATCATTACAACTAATTGTAATGGTAAGTTTGAATTTATATTCAAAAGAGCCGAGGTTACATAATTCGAATGAGGATTGCACTGCGTAGAGGTGTTATTTGGTGATTGTTGTGAGCAAGGACTGCGGTGCAGGGATGCATTCACCACAGAACTTATTCGTGATATATCCATATTTAATGTATAGGGCATCGCTATAATAAACATAGCGATAAAAATTAAAAATATCTTCGTAGTCACTATCTTACCAAACATAAACGATTATGCAAAATAGGTAGTCTAACATACATAGATGCACTGTTCGCGGGCCGAGTGGTTTATCATTGCGAGCCGTTACAATTAGCTTGCTCTATACTAATCACCTATCCAACTTATTTTTTGCAATGCAACTCTTTCTCTTGATTAGGTTTGGCTCAAAATATCTGGTGGTATCCAATGATCCTGACGAGATGGAAAAAGCTGTTAAACATAATGATTTAATTGCTAATTGCATCATGTTGCAAAATATGATTGATATTACCGATGTATGTCATGATTTAATACAAGAAGGCTATACGATTGTCGCAGAAGATGTGAGCCATATGAGTCCTTACATGGTTTAGAGGTGCTCAAAACCAACAGGCGGATGAGATATTTTCAGGTGAAGGTGGGCTGTACGTGACTGGACGATTGAATCATAAAGGCACTAAAGCAATATATTGCTCACAAACAATATCTCTTTGTACTTTAGAATGGTTATCTCATAATGGTCTTTCGGTGTCTGGATTTAGTTATTATAAATTTTCAATTGAAATTCCTGATGATTTGATAATTCGATATAATATTTGTGATTTGCCTCATGAGTGGTGTGACACCCCTTCACCTAACTCTAATTGTGATTTCGTAATGAGAAGTTTTTATACTCCTAATAAATATTTGGCAATGGCTATACCATCGGTTATGGTGCCTGAGGAATTTAACCTGGTAATCAATCCATTGCATTCTTCTTTTGATAAAGTTAAAGAGTCAATCCTATCATTAGGAGAGTTTACTGCTCCCAAGCGATAAGATTTTAAATACCGTGAATCCGCCCTAACATCGAGTAAGGTCTGATTAATTGTGATTATCAGACTTATCAGCTCGGTTCTGAAGAGGGCTGGCCGGAGTGATTCAGCCGGTCACCTCAACCCTAAATAAAGTTTATTAAATTTTCATTGTTGGTTGCGAAACCTCATTATGATTGTTTTTAGCGGCAGTTAAAAACTTGTGCGCAAGACCTATTGGTAATTTTTTGCTTATTAAAAGTCCAAGAGCAGCTCCTACAAAAACCGCCATTGTCATTTCATTTGAACCTACTGGCGCAGAGTTTTTGTGATGATAATGATTTATATCTCCTTGCTTGGTTATTCTTGTATCTGGATCTTTTAAAGTTCCGTATGTTGGAAATATTTGATCAAATTTTTTGTTTGCTGAGCAAAAACAACCTAATGTTCCACCAATGAGCCTAAATAATTTTTAAAAAGGAGAGAAATTAAGAAGAGAAGTCTGTTAAAGTGAAAAAATTTACGTTTTTAAGTGGAATTTGTATGAAATCAAAATATAACGAAGAGATGGAACATTGCAAAGACAGGCTAATGCTTTTAAATTATCTGCGAATAAGCCAATGTACACTAACAATTTTTAGCAAAAACAATTTGAACGGACTACAACTTGCTCCTAACAAGTATGAATGTGAAAAAACTCTTCAATTGATGGAAGAAGAAGCGAAAAAATGTATTGAGATGTCACGTAATAGGTGAGGCCTATAAGGCTGTGTTTATTGCCTTTGTTCTCAATCATGTCTTGCGTTACTTCCAGATCACAAGCAAATACTCATATTTTAAGAGAAACTTCATCAATAAAATTATCTACTATTTTTAAATATTCATTTTTGTTTGTACTAAATACAGCATGTGGCGCATCCTGAATTTACATGCACAGACGAAGCTTGATTCTTCAACTTTCCCTTAAAGTTCGTAATATAACTTGAATTAATGCCAGCGTCTTTTTCACCCACGATCAAGCAAACAGGTAGATGGGTGTTAAGAAGGGTTTTTCCGCATATACAGCTCAAACTAGCAATGAACGGTAATATTATTTATTTATTAAATGGTTAGTAATTTTCGGCTGCATTCTTTATCGAACAACAACTCATTTTAAAAGCCATGCAGTCTAATCAGACAATAATTAACTCAACTTATTTAATAATCCACCTGAATTTATAGCCCATTGCTAGTTTGAGCTGTATATGCGGAAAAACTCAACCCTACCTTTGTAGAGATTATTTACCTAGATAGAGGCTTGAGATTTTTTTTCAATTGGATCCTCAATTTTTTTATTTTTTTCATTAGGTTCAACTTTGGCTTGGAAAAATGAATCCTTATTAATGACTGTCTGTTTTTTGTTACTATAAAGTTTCATTATTTTATTTGCAAAAGGAGAATCACCTTGTAGCTGAATCGTCTTGTCAGTAAAAGACGCAAACATATCCGCAATGTCTTCAGCACTACCGATTTTTTTAAGATCGTCATCATGCTCCTCAATTTGCACCAAATTAATATGCTTCATCGCTTTAAAAACTTCCTTAAACTCTTCAAGAGGAAAGCAGAATCCATTACCTTTTGTTTGTAAAGTAGTAACACTTGAAGAAAGATGCGAAAAAATCTCTTCTAATTCCTCTTTATTCATCATTCCCAAGTTATTATAACTAAGGTCAATTGAAGTTACTGGATGAGGAATTCTAAAAAAAGCTTCGGATAATTCGTAGCTCGTTCTAGCATAAACTTGCTGAGTCAAATCTAGAGTATCTCCATCGGCAGGAGCAATAACAAATGCAGCAATGAATTGTGGCGGGGTCTTTAGTTCAGACAAGTTCGGTATCTTATATCTCATAGCAACTCCAAATTCTCAATTGTATAAATTTTATACTATAGTAGTATTAAATATAGACCAATTACTTTAAAACAAATCAGCTTAAATAGCTATATTTTGAATAAACTGTTTAAAAATAGTAAATACTCCATGGATGGTTGTCATCATTAATTTCATTCTTAAATAATGGGGACAAAATGCCTAGAAAAACTGACAACCGATTTGCACTTGCCATACTAAATAGCACGTTAAAATCTTCTCAATGTTTAAAAGTTCTAGGTAAATCCGCGAGTATTGTTTTTGCGAAAATAATTGAACCTCTTCTTACAAAGCTATCTAAAGATCAGGGGCTGAATGAAGCAGAACAAAAAACAATTGCTTTCTTAGCAAGAGAACATACTAAAGAAGGCATGCAATGGGGAGGATGCATGCGAAACTTTGCTTTTGCTATAGTCATGGCTAACAAAAATAGTCAACTTGCATTATTACTACAAATTAGCCATAACCTTCAAAGACAACCAAATGACAGAGATAGCCTTGCGGGATTTATGAAAGCAATGACGGATTGTTGCTATTGTCATGTGGAATATTTGAAGGGTGAGTTATCCCTGGAAGAAAAGGAATTAAAAGCAGGAGTATCCCCTACTATCGAAGAACTTGCCATCCGTATTTCTAGAGCCGATATGAAACTAAAAGAACAAGCAGCTATTTCTTATGGGATTGATAGAGTTAATGGAATTGATGTAATAGATATGCCCAAAGACAAGCAACGCCCATCTAATGTCGAACGGTTTGATAAAGCGGGTAAAGTTGCCTTTGTAACCGCCGATGTCAAAACTAAAAGTGATTTATTAGCTAAAAAGTATGATGAAATGGAGCGAAGAGAGGATGAACTGCTTGAACGTTGCAGAAAAGAGGAAAACAAAAACCCAATCACTTTACAACAGCTTACTGCAATAAGGCTAGAGCTTGATAAGCTCAGAAAAGAAATGAATTATTATTTAATTCCTACCAATCCAAATTACCGCGAAGTCAATCCATCCTATTTACCTACTCCAAGCATTCAAAAACTTGCCCATTCTGAAATAACAGGCAAAGAACCCTTGCCTCTAGTAGCCACTGCCTCTGGTACAACTGCAAGAACATTAATTGCCTTACAAAATTTAGGAGCATTCGGTCATGATAGTGCAAATTTTGATGTTGAATCAGCACAATATGTGGCTACCGCTTTATGTGGAACGATTGTTACTGGAGGACATCATTCTTTCCTTGAAGTAGCAGAGATCTATAATAGACTTTTAGATTATCATGCCATTAAAAATCTTGAATCTAAAGAGAGCTCTCAAGAAAAGTTTGATGTACCTGAAAAGGAAATGGTGGATAGTCCACTCGAACGCAAAGCCATTGACCAAATGGATGCTCGACTTGCATACGGCGCTTATGCTTATGTTATAGGAGACCACCTTTCGGTCGTACCAATAACAATGAAAGAAATGGTCAAACAATTTGAATCTGAGCTATCTGATAAAGATAACAAGATAATCCAAATGAAAGAAAAATTAGCCGCGCTTAAAGAAACTGTCACAATAAATGCTGATGTAGATATATCTTTTGGAAAAGCGCTCTTTATCTCAGGCAATGCTTCTTCAATCGGTGAATGGAAAGATGCAGTACGTATGGAATTTAAAGATGATCGCTGGGTATTCAATGGAGTAATGCCTGTGGGAACAGAATTTAAATTGTTAATTGGAGACTACGATGGGGCCACAGTGCGCCCTGTATCTAATTTAACATGGCAGACTGGTCCAAATTTAAAACTTCAAGAGAAAACTTCCACTATCTCAATTGCTAATTTTGAGAAAAAAGCACAACAACAAAATCTAACTAATATGTAATTTATCGTCTTTACTCGACCACTTTCTATTATTTGTAATTTATTTTGGGGATAAGTCGGGGTACATGGGCAAATAGGTCACTTGCAGGTTTCAATGGCTTTGAAACCGTTTCCCCATATGGATATAGGGTTTGTTTATAAAAATAATTTTTATATCATGAAAATACATTGAATTAGCTTTAAATTTGTTCTTATCTTTTAATATTAATATCAACTAATGGAATAAATAAACAAATTGATAAATTTTAAATAAAAATGGCTTATTGCCTAGGTACAGCAAGGGTTATAAGCGCTCTGTAACTTTAAAAGTCCTATTTACACACGTCCTCAGACTTACCCCCGAGTAGGCGAACAGAGGTTGCAAAACAAACGGGGATCGGTCGTTCAACAGTATATAAATTACTTAAAGAGAATAATCATCCATGAGTAACACCACTGACAATCAAAAGCAGGTACTTATTTATCAGGCTGAAGATGGTAGTTATCAAACTGAAATTCGTCTTGAATCAGACAACATCTGGTTAAATCAAAAACAAATGTCAGAGTTGTTTAATACATCCACAGATAACATAGGACTGCACATTAAAAATGTTTATTCTGATGGGGAGCTTAACGAAGAAGCAACTACCGAGGATTACTCGGTAGTTCGTTTTGAAGGAAAAAGAAAAGTCAATCGACGGATCAAGCATTATAATCTAGATACTATTATCTCTGTTGGATACAGGGTAAATTCAAAGCAAGGAACGCAGTTCAGAATTTGGGCTAATAAAATACTAAAAGAGTATTTACTCCAGGGTTATGCTTTAAATGAATCCAGATTGACGCAACAAACAAAACAAATATCTCAGTTAAAAGAAACGCTAGCATTATTCCAAGAAGCTCAGCAGATGTCTCTGGGGCATGTTGAGGCGAAAGGACTTTTATCAGTACTCACTGAATATACCCATAGTTTTATTTTATTGAATCAATACGATACAGACAACTTCCCCAAAGGTGGTGCGCTAATAATTTGGTTTCTTCAACGGAATAAACATCTTTTAAAAAGAAATGGTGAAGCGAAAATCAATGATAACGCATTAGTTGCTATCACATTACTCGTTGCTCAAAGCCAGCCAAATCAAAAAGAGATTATAATTGATTTGATCATCAATTTAATCAAAGAAGGATCAGCAGGTTAAAAGGAGTCTATGACGGCTAATGTATGTATTCGCAGAGCAACGCTTGCTGATGCTGGCGCAATCAGTCGCATCATTATAAAGGCATTGAAAGAAGTAAATGCAAAAGACTACTCAGATACAGTAATAACGGCAGTCATTAGTAACTTCTCAAAAGAACAAGTTGCGGTACGAATAAAGCAGCGAAAGGTTTTTGATATAACCGAACAAGAATGCATCATAGCCACAGGAAGTCTTGAGGGCAACCTGGTGCGATCTGTTTTTGTTCTACCAAGCAAGCAAGGAAAAAACATAGGGCTTTTGTTAATGAACCATCTTGAAGAGGTGGCTCGTAAGCAAAACATTCATTGTTTGACTGTATCTTCTTCAGTTACTGCAGAAGGATTTTATCGAAAACTTGGATACAATGCATTACGAAGTGAATACCATGGTGAAGAAAGGACCATTGTTATGCAGAAAATTATCTAATATGGATGAGCCAGTCTTAGCGTACGTTTTCGTACCATTGGACCTTAAACCCCGGTTACTAAAAAGAATAAAAAAAATAGATTAAACGGATAAATCGATGAGATTTCAAATAGCTATTAGGGAAGAACCAAATGTCAATTTTTAAAGTAGAGGTAGTCCCTATCAATTTAGAGCCTCATCCTCATGCCGATACCTTATCCATTTTAAAAGTGTATGGCTATACTGTTTGTGTACGAACAGCAGATTGGAAAGATAAAAAAATAGGCGCTTATATTCCTCCAGAGAGTATTGCCCTAATAATTAAATGTTTGCTTTTTTACAAGGGAATACTCGAATAAAGGTTAGATTATTACGAGGCATCCTTTCAATGGGTCTGTTAATCCCTGAGCCAGAGGGTTCTGAATTAGGTCAAAATGTAGCTGATATTTTAGGTATTACTCATTATGACCCTCACTTAGAAGATAATGAATTTGAAAGTGAAATAGAAGCGCCTCCAACTGGGATTATTTCGCCAGTTTATGACGTAGAAAATATGCTTCGATTTTCAAAGTTATTTCAGGAAAATGAACCAGTTTATGTTACCGAAAAAATACACGGGGTTAATGCTCGGTTCATGTGGCATAACGATCGCATGTGGTTTGGCTCAAAAGAAGAATGGAAAAAGAAATCCTATAAAAATCTATGGTGGCGTGCGTTAGATCAAAATTCCTGGGTAGAAGGATTTTGCCGCGCGCATCCAGGATCGATACTTACAGTGAGGTTTTTGGTAGTGTCCAATCTCTAAAATATGGTGGAAAGCTTAATCAATATCAAATTTGTGTGTTTGATATTTTAAAAAATGGTCAATGGGTTCCTACCGAAGACTTGTTGGCAATTAAGGAAATTAAAACAGTTCCTCTTATGGGGATTTTTAACTTTAATATGAAAGAACTTCAAGAATTAGCAGAAGGTAATTCTTTAATTGAAGGTGCTGACCATATCAGGGAAGGGATAGTAGTTAGACCTCAAGTGAAAAGATCAACAGTGGAAATTGGTAGATTGCAATTGAAGATAATTTCCAATTCCTATTTAAGTCTATAAAGGGAATAAATATTTTTGAGATATAGTTGGGGTTCGGAGAGCAACGGTGGTACAAAACTATAAAAGAGTAAGTATTTGTAAAGTCTATCCAAGCAAATAGATACGAAAATTTTTCAAATTAACTTGATACTATATTTGGATACAATGGAAAGTTGGCCTTGAATTATTTCGTTACACTCTTTTAATTTTAATAGATATAATTGAATAAATTTACAAACCAAGACTTAAAATGCCTCAATTAACCCTTACTCTTTCAAAAAATATTGACTTAAAAGCATCCGATTTTGAATCTTGTTTTTCTCAAATTCATAAAGCATTAGAAATTGTCCCTCAAATGGATGTAAGCACCATCCATAGTGGTGCAATACTAGAAGACTTCTCTTATATAGGTGTGGGTAATCCCAAAACAGCCAGGGTCTACTTGCAACTTTACTGGCTTGAATCTCCTGAGAGAATTCTAATTAGAAAATCGTTAGGCAATTCCTTAATGTCTATTTTAAAAACTACAATTGTTTATGATGTTATTAATCAGGGCTTATTGTGCACTCCAAGAGTTAAAATTGCCAATCTTGGTGAATTGCATGAGAAATATTTTATTGGATAAATCTTTTAAGGGATAGGAGTAGGGCATCAGCTTCAATATAATTATGTTTTAAGTTTAGTCAAATAACAAATTTTACATGCAATATTTATCATTATTTTGAGATTGATATTTAAAGGGATGTAATTACTACCTTTAAATTTACATCCTGTTCGACTTCTAAATACAGCTAAGGGTTAAGTTCAAATTTGTATATAGCATCTCTCTTGTTATATTTACCCCATTAAATGCGTATAAGTATATTTTATTATTCGATACGATTTAAAATAAATCAATTAAAAAGGGAGACTGGTATTCTGCAAGTAGTTTTTAAAACAGGGCCAGATTAACTATTCGTTTCAGTCGGTCGGGATTGTCTTCGACATAGATAGATGTAGTAACTATAGAGGCGTGCCCTGCGAATCTGGATACCGCTTTAATATCCGCTCCTTGTCCAATGAGTCGATTGATAAACGTTCGACGCCCCGAATGAGAACTGGCGCCCACAATTTCGGCACTGTCATAAAGCGCTTTAAACCATTTTTGCAACGCATTGGGTGTAAAGCGACTTTTCCGTTGTGTTTGAAAAAGGGGTTTATCACGAGACACGCGTTTTAGGGGTCAAATGGAAGAACCCCCAAAAGTGGTCGTTTTAATATAATATCATTTTTATCAATGAGTTATAATTTTTTGTTTTGAATTAAAGGTGGTTTAATATGATGCCTATTCATCTAATTTTTAGCAAATTGTTTTTTATTTCTGTTCAATTTTGTCAGAACTAACACTTTTGGGGGCTCTTCCATTCGACCCCCTCAGGGCAGGTTAAAACCAGATTGAGTATCTGCCAATATGTGCTTCGAATCATAATGACAAGGAGTGGGCCGCAGTATTGCGGTTTGCTTACTTGGTTGCCCCGTAGTGCTGCCTGAATTTTGCAAAAAGTGACCATGCAGGAGGTTAAGAGGGGGGAAGTCATAATACGAACCGGCAAAGATAATTGTCGCCTAATAATAATTTAATAGGCGATGCTGATAAACCAAGCGCTATATGGAATTAACCCCTTTTAAGGAAAGAATTTTGAATTAATCGGTAATGTTACGCGCTATAAGCCTTACTGGGCATTGGTTTTTTTTGTTGCATTTACGCAGGAATGTGGTTAATGCCCTTGTTTTACCCCTGACCATTTTTAAGCAATTCATCAGTCTACATCTAAAGGAAAGTCGTATACGTCTTCTATTTCCTCTTTTATTGAAGTTAAATTTGGGAAAAAAGATAAATTTTTAAGGGTGCTATAAGGATTGGTTGAAAGCTGAGTCTTATTGGTTTCAGAAACCTGCTTTAATGGTTCTTCTTTAAAAATCAATTTAGAGTCAAGGTTAATTTTATCGGGGTGAATTGTTGATTTTTTAAAATCAAGCTCTTTTATAGAAAGCGTTG
>JACCWI010000040.1 GCA_013697725.1 Tatlockia sp. | reverse complement strand
ATTCTTTCTCAGTTATTATTAAACAAATAACTTTTCAATAGTTTCCTGCATTTCTTCCTGGCTCGGTTTGGCATAGCGAAATATTTCTTTTATTGAAACGTTTCCACTAAGTTCTTGGGCGAAATGCACTCCATGCTTATCGGTAACTTTTTTCAAAAAAGTATGTCTTAGTTTATGAGGCGTAAACTCAAATTTCTCATGGTCTTTCAATTGTGCTAACGCTTGTTTTAAAACACGCTGACAAATTCGATAGACATCTAATGTTTGTAAGCGTGTTTTATTGTAAAGCTTTTTTTAACTTTACCTTTCTTTTTAATTTTTGCTCCTCTATTTAAAGGGCTTAATCTTTTAACGGGAGAAGTAAAAGCCTTGGAAAGAGAAATTACGGAGGATAATTTTCGCACTACTATAGTCAACCTTTTGAGCCAGCTAGATGTAACTATTCCCAAGCTACAGCAAGGAGATAAGAGACCTTATAAAGAAGATCACCCACTCAATCTCAGGAGCTTGTTCGAATTGCGTGGTGCTTCTTTGATTAAATCCGGCTTAGCCTTCACGTTTGTTGGAAGCAATTTAGCGTTGACAAGAAACGACTACGGTCATTCCTTTCGAGTACTTGCTGTCATAGAGCCTACACTAGAAAATGCTAAAATTATCATAGAATATCTGCGACTCCCTAAGCTTGTCCCGGATACAATTCCAGCAAAGTGATAGTTTAAAGCGGTGGTTAGATGAGCGATACAAGGAACAGAATGTAACCTTCACTGGTAGCCCTGGAACTAAAAGCAATGAGCAACCCTCTAATATTCCTGAATCCAACTCTAATCCCCCAGTGAAACTAAGCGAGTCTAGATATAAGTTTCAGGTAGTGAATAGGAATGCTGATGAGATAGATGAGGCTGAAGTGGCAGACGCTGATCACTCTACCGCATGCATGCAATAATGAAACTATATAATGCTGTAGAAATATGAAATAGCAGCTTGGAAACCTCCTTGCAAATTTCCCTTAAAATTGCTAATTATCAAATGGATGACGGAATAGCTGGAGGAGTAGATACTAACAGCGATATCACTGTTATTTTTTACCTATCTTTCGCGCAAAACTTCTTGCCCTAAATACAGCGAAAAATTTTAAATCGAAAGTACAAGGATTATTTTCCTTTAGGCTCTCTGATTTAAAACCAAAATTTCCTGTGATAGTTGAACCACGAACTGGGTTATCCATGGGAGAACATGCTGAAAAAATGGTGCAAGAATGGGGAATTAGTCGCGAAGAACAGGAGCTCTTAGCTTTATTAAGCCATCAAAATGCTGCAAAAGCTTATGAACAAGGCTTTTATGTAGATTTGGCTACGAAATTCATAAAGCTTTTGAAGGCCAGGTACTTTGCACACTTAAAGCCTGGGAATCTGAAACTTACTGCAAAACAGTCCTGGGTCAAAAAAGCGCTTTAGGTGCAATCGATCGAACTAAATTAAATATCAAAGGCGGCAGTGTCGCGCGGGGACATCTCCTTTCGCGGCAACAGGAACACGAATTGTGCAAGTCTTGCAAAAATGTTGCAACAAAAAGGATCGGGTAGAGGTTTAATTTCAATATGCACAGCCGGGGGAATGGGTGTTGCTGCGATTTTAGAAGCGGTTTGATAAGGCTTGCTAAAGTTCTAAACCATTAAATAAATTAAATTTACTTATGATCGGGATTAATAAATCAATTTGATTACAAATTAAGCATCTATAGACTATTATAAAATGAGGATATCACCGATAAGGGAGAAGGAACAATGAAACGCGAACGCGATGAAGCTATGGATATTTCCAATCCACGCTTACTGTCAGCCGCCTATTTTGCCTTGCTTGCTGTGATAATCACTATTGTGCTTGACACGATTCTTTATGCAATAGGAGTTAAGCAATTAATTCCAACCTTCCAAGCCATTTTGCTTGCAGTTGTTTTTGCCTCCAGCTTCGGTGCTCTATTTGGCAAAAAAATTATTTTCACCCCTAAACCCTATAAACGCAGCGCTTTTTTATGGGGATTTTTAATGGTTATCGCAGCACTTCCTTTCTATGATGTGATATTTCTTTATTTGCTTAACCGCTATCATCCAAAAATGTTAGAAGGTTTATCTTTTGCTAACGTCATTCTTAGCTATTTTTTTGTAATGATTTATAGTTTCTTGCTAAGTGGTTTATGGCTCGCCCTTGCTGCAGGATTTGCTGCTATGTATTTGCGTGGGCACATTGTTTACGACATACTACACTCTAAAAATGACAAATTAAAAGAGCCTCCGTCAGAGCAGAGGGTTTATAAGGATGAGCCAGCAAAAGGTTTGCCTACAAAAATTAAATAGAGAAGATTGTGACGATTATTGAACCTATGGTTAAAAAACCTCGCCCCTCCTTTAATCCGCGCTTTGCAGGGGCGATTTTTTTTGCTATCTATGCCGTGTTTTTAATGCTCTTTTGCAAATATACTTTATTGACCTTTCTACCACTGATATCGTCTATGTTAAGCAGTCTTGTGGTGGGGCTGATATCTGGGTTTTTTATAGGAAAATGGCTTGCTAAACCTGCATTTTGGCCGCGTCCATTTATAATTGGAATTTTAGTTGCCAGTTTTCTTTTAATCTTAATTGCATTTTTTATTCTGTTACATGGCTATCTAAGTGAGCTAAACCTCTTAAATCGCTTAGAGCATAAAAAAGATTACTTAATCCTCTATGCTGCTATTTTTGCTTCACTGGCAACAACGATTGGTCTTTGGTTTCTTCCCTTAACAGGACTTGTTGCAGTTTATTTTAATAAAAAATTCTTTCCCGGTCTTGTTGCTGCAGATAATGAACGTTGGGAAATCTCTAAATCAGTTAAAAAACCTTATGATCACTAATCGAGTTCAATTATTTCAAGCGATGCAAGAAAAAGCACTTGTCATAACGCCTAATAATCGGCTCAGCCAGGAATTAATGAACGAGTTTTTTAAATTTAGTCAGGAGCCTGTACAAGCTAAACCAAGCTGTCTAGCTTATTCGACTTTTCTGCAATCAAGCTACAAGAAGCTTTGTTACTATTCGCCAGATATCAATCATCCCCTTGTTTTAAGCAGTCAACAATGCCGCTTCTTATGGCGCAAGATTCTAAGCAAATCAAAAAAAATGGTAAACGAAGGCTTAGTACAAGCCCTGGAAGATGCCTGGACTCGCTGTCATTTATGGCAAGTTGATTTTAACGATGCTTCTTTTTCACATAATATCCCAACCCAAGAATTCCAAAGTTGGGCTTTAGAACTTGAAAAACTCCTTATAACAATGAATGCCCTTAGTGAAGAACATCTTGTAACTTATATCCTTAGTCAGCCCAATCAATACCCCTATCAAAAATTAATTTGGGCTTGTTTCGATGACTTTAGTCCGCAGCAACTTGCTTTACAAGCTTATTTTTCCGCTCATGGTTGCCAAAATGTTAGATATGATTTGCACGAATCGAAGAACCTCCCTCTTAGTATGAGAGCAAAGGATTCTTGTGATGAATATCAACAAGTTCTCTACTGGATTCAAGAATGTTTAGCAAAAAATCAACAGCGAATTGCTGTAGTTGTGCCTGAATTAAAAACAGAAGCACCGCGTTTAAAACGCTTTTTACAACAAAACTTGAACGCGTCCTTTAATATTTCCTTAGGTTTAGCCTTAGCTGATTATCCTTTGGTCGCTGATGCGCTTTGCTTTCTGGAATTAGATACTGAGCAATTGAGTCTTGCTCAAGCACAACTGTTATTAAACTCCCCCTACCTTGCTGGTTCACAAGCTGAAATGCTCGCTCGGGCTCAGTTCAGAGAAGATTCGAAAATCTTGCAAGAACTTTATTTTGCAAAATCATCACTAAGCAAAGAACTTAAAAATACCGTCCCTAAACTCGCGGAGCTACTCCATGAGCTTAGTGAGTACCCTCAAAGCGCCTCGCCTCAAGCCTGGCTAAATCATTTTAGAAAGCGTTTGAAAAGGTTGGGCTTCCCAGGAGAATACCCGCTCAATTCGGCTTCTTATCAATGTTATCAGCGCTTTTTAGTTTTATTTGATGAGTTCAGACAGTTCGCAGTCCTCACCTCTGAAATGACTAGCGATGAAGCCCTTAGTCTTCTTAAAAATTTAGCTAAAGCAACTATTTTTCAGCCTAAAAATGATCCTGCATCGGTTCAGATACTTGGATTATTAGAAGTGGCAGGCTCAACCTTCGATAGTCTTTGGGTAACAGGATTAACCGATCTCTGCTTGCCGCAAAAAACACGTTTTTCAGCCTTCATACCCATTTCCTTACAACGTGAAAAGCAAATGCCCTATGCCTGTCCTAGCCGCGAACTGCAGTTAGCAGAGAAGGCTTTAAAGCGTTTAACTGCCAGTGCTAACCAGGTTATTTTTTCCTATCCTCAGTTGACTGAGGATAAACCTAATCTACCGAGCCCTTTAATCAGGGGTTTAGCTTGCTTCTCGCCTTACTCTATGATTAAAAAAACTACTCAATTACCTTTGATTAATTTTATTGATACCTATGCTATTCCCTTTAGCAAAGACGAATTAGCCTCAGGTGGAACTGCTATTCTCGCCAATCAAGCCAAATGCCCCTTTCGTGCCTTTGCCACCCATCGCTTGCATGCCAAGGCTGCATTAAAAGTTTCAGATGGGCCTGATGCTATAGAGCGTGGTAAAATAATCCATAAAGTAATGGAATTACTTTGGAAAGCACTGAAAAATCAAAAAACTTTGCTCCATCTTGATGAAGCACAACTAAACAAAGAGATAGAACAAGCAATTCATCAAGCCTTGGAACCACTCATTAAACAACGAGGCTATTCTTTTTCATCATTGATTCAAGAAGTTGAATTTGCAAAACTAAAAAAACTTGTTCATGCTTGCCTGGATTGGGAACGACAAAGACCTGCTTTTGAGGTTGAAGCACTCGAAGAAGCGTTTCACATTAATTTAAGCGGAACAAGTTTTAGTTTACGGGTAGACAGACTCGATAAACTTGAAGATGGTTCGAAATGGGTTATAGATTACAAAAGCTCATTACCAAGTAGTCTACCCTGGAAAGAGGAACGGCCTAAAGAGCCACAACTTTTGCTCTATGCCCTTTTGGATGAGTCTATTAATGGCCTTTTATTTGCTCAGTTGAAAGCCGGCCAGCTCCAATGCAAAGGTTTAACCGCAGAAAACCACTCAATGCCAGGGCTGAGCACTTTAAAAAAAGACGAAAGTTGGCTTGATTATCGCCAAGCTTGGCAGCAACAATTAACTGAGCTGGCAGAAGAATTTAGCCAAGGCCATTGTGCTCCAAAACCTTTAAATTCAGCTGTCTGCCAACTCTGTGATCTACATAATCTATGTCGTTTTGAGTGGTGATTTAAGGGTAAAACAGTCTGTCATCTTTAGAGCGGTGACAGGTGCTAATTAGGGATATCTCTCACTGCGGCTCGAGATGACATTTTTTGCTGTCGCAGCTTAAACTACTTTCATGTTGATTTTACAAGGACTATAAATGAATATCCTAATCGCCGGTGCTTCTGGTTTTATTGGCCAGCATTTAGTTAAAGAATTAGAAAAGCAACATTCAATAACTGTACTGGGGCGTGATATAAAACGCCTTAAAAATACGTTTCACCAACCCATAAAACTATGTAATTGGGATGCTTTAGACAAACTTAATGCACAAAGTTACAATGCGGTTATTAATCTTTGTGGGCACAATATAGGTGCTTCACGCTGGAATCCCAAGGTAAAGCAATTACTAATTGATTCACGCGTAAAAACTTGTAGTGCTCTAATCAAATGGGCAATTGACCAAAATGCAAAACCTCATTTTTATACCGCCAACGCGATTGGAATTTACGGGCTACAAAAAAATGGTGTTACCCAAGGCTTCGATGAAAATTCCCCTATTGACCTGGATAATCCACCTGATTTTTTAGCGGAAATTGGAGCGCTTTGGCAAAAAGCGATGCAACCAGCTATCGATCAAGGTATGCCGGTTACTATTACTCGCTTTGGTGTCGTACTAAAAAAAGAGGAAGGAATGTTAAAAAAATTGAGCCCGAGTTTTTATTTAGGAATGGGCGCAATTATTGGTGATGGTAAACAAGTACTCTCCTGGATACACATTGATGATCTAGTCGCGGCTTATTCTTTTTTATTAGCCCAACCTAAATTGATTGGAAATTTTAATCTAACCGCCCCCTTCCCACTTAGCCAAGCTAAATTTGCTCAAACTCTCGCCAAAGCGATGCATCGACCCTTATTTCTTAAAATTCCTGCAATTCTAATCCGCAAACTATTTGGCGAAATGGGTGAATGCTTACTACTGCGTGGGCAACGGGTCTTACCAAAACGGCTTCTTGCTGAAGGCTTTGTTTTTCAATATCCCAAAGTAGCTCTAGCTCTAAATCATGAGTTTGAGTCAAGCTGAGGTTTCACTCTCCGCTGTTTAAACTGCGGAGAGTATTACAACTATCCGTTAAATCCATAAGTATTAGGATATGAAACCCCTTCGTATGAAACCTCTATTAGATTTGATAAACGCTCATTTACTGGCTCCACGTTTTCTCTTAAAGATGAAGAATTAGGCGCAATATATTCGACAAACCCAGAAATTTCATTCAGTTGACTATCACGACAAGCTCTAACATTTTTATAAAGTTCATTACAGGCAAAAGCAGCCACAAACAAACTTGCTAAAGCAAAACCAACAGCCAAGGCAGCCATGCCCCAAGGCCCCATCGCGACAACAAAAGATCCGGCTATAAGACCTTGAATAGCCATAGTTGACATTACAATTCCACCAATTCCGGCAGCCGCAGTAATAGAGTGTATGACAAGGTTGCTTGCCAGTACTGCTCTATTTTTAAAAGATGCATCCGGAAAATCTAGTTTCAAACGTTTAAGATAAGCATTAAGTTGTGAAAAGTTATTTTCAGAAGGTTTTTCTAAACAATTGGTAGCAGCAATTAAAAAACCATCATAGAATTTTTTATTTGGACTAAGGCTCAGACTTATTAGTTGTTTAATACTAACCAAAAAATCTCTACCCTTAACTACGGTTTGATTTAGCTTAGTTTTAGCTTCTGTAGAAAGTTGCCCATTAGAGATAAAAGCCTGGTTTGCTTTTTTATCTAACGCGGCCTGAAAGTTTTTTTCCAATTCTGTTTGAAATAACCAACTCATAATTCCCTCATTGTTGAATTTTATGTGGGCAAAATTATCATGTTGCAAAAATTAAATCAAATAGGTTAGATCTTTAGGCGCTTATTTAAGCCCTTGCAAAATCAAAGGCTAGAGATTCAGCAATTGAACTACGCTTTAGAGCCAAAGTAACTAGTCTATCAATACCAAGAGCGACACCTGAACAATGAGGTAAACCATGAGCTAAGGCTTGGAGGAGATAGGCATCTGGTTCAGGCTCTGCCAAGCCTTGACTTCGGCGGCCCACTAAATCTTGCTGAAACCGTGCCGCTTGAAGAGAAGCATCGCTAAGTTCGTGAAAGCCATTAGCAAGCTCTACTCCTTGCATATAAATTTCAAAACGTTCAGCAACGCCTTGATTGATCTGTGCAAGAGCTGCTTGAGAAGGAGGAAAATTATAAACAGCAACCGGTAATGCTTGCTTGCCTAGTTCGGGTTCAACAAGATGCGACATGATTAAAAATAAATACTGATCTCTATCTTCTTCATCAGGGGTTAAAACATTGTCTAAATTATAAGCTTTTAAGCAGGCATTTAAGTCTGAAATTGTTGCAGTAAATGGGTCAAGCTGACAGCTCTCAAGAAAAACCTGTCTATAGGTTTTGCGCAGCATCGGTGGACATTGCAAAATTTCCTGCAATAACGAATCCATTTCATCCATCAATTGATGATGATCAATATCTAACTGATACCATTCCAACATCGTAAACTCAGGATTATGCCAACGCCCTAATTCATCATCTCGAAATACGCGTGCTAGCTGAAAAATAGGTCCTGATCCAGCAGCCAATAGACGTTTCATGTGGTATTCAGGGGAGGTTTGTAGGTAGTAAGGTTTATCTCTAAAAATAGCTTTGATATTAGCAAGGTAAACATCGGTTATAGCAAAGCGCGACAAAGCGGGCGTTTCGACTTCTAAATAACCGCGTAATTTAAAAAAATCACGAATTTGGCCGATTATAGTTGCTCGTTTTCGCAGAATTTCTATTGAAGCGGATGGTTGCCAAGGAAGAGAGAGAGAGGTAGTCATTCTAATGCTCTTTATAAGTATTTAAAGTTATTAAAGAGGGTTGCTCAATAAAAAATACCAAGCTCAAGCCGTGCAGCCTCAGTCATGCGATCCTGTGTCCAAGGTGGTTCCCAAACTAACTCCACTGTGCAATCACTAATTCCCTCAACCTCATTGACTGCTCGTTCTACTGTGCCAGGAAAGGTTTGGGCGACCGGGCATCCTGGTGTTGTGAGGGTCATTTGAACATGGGCATGCTGATTTTCATCGATAGCAATGTCATAAATTAAGCCCAAATCATAAATATTAACGGGAATTTCAGGATCAAAAACTGTTTTTAACCCGGCAATTACCGCTGTTTTTAAAGCATCATTATCTAGTTTTTTCTTAAATCCAAGCATCTTAAATCACTCCGTCGACACAGTGATTGCTTCTTTATTTAGGGCGGCTTCCAGAGTATGCCAAGCCAGAGTGGCGCATTTAACACGGGCTGGATAGGCTCTTACCCCTGCCAGTACGGTCAATTTATCCAAGGCTGCGAGATTTGAGTCATCATCCCTAGTTAACATGGCATGAAAGCGCTGAAACAATTGATGCGCCTCCTGCACAGTTTTACCGCTTAACGCTTCTGTCATTAACGAGGCAGAGGCCTGGGAAATTGCACAACCCTGGCCAAGAAAACTCGCCTCCGATATTTTGCTGTCTTTGAGTTTGACATAAACAGTTAATTTATCACCACAAAGTGGATTAAAACCATTTGCTTGCACGCTTGCATCAGGCATTGCCTGGTGGTTTCGCGGATTGCGGTTATGGTCAATGATCATTTCTTGATAAAGTTCACGTAACTCAAAGGTCATGAAAACACCTCTATTACTTTATGTAAGGCTTCAACACAGCGATCGATTTCTTCTGTTGTATTATAAAAAGACAAAGAAATTCGCGTGGTTGCCGCTACATCATAAAAATTCATTAAAGGCATAGTACAATGATGACCACTGCGAATTGCAATGCCTGCACTATCTAAAATAGTACCTACATCATGGGCATGAATCTTCCCATGAACAAAGGCAATAATAGGCACTTTATTGGTTGCAGTTCCAATCAGGTTAAAACCTTTAATTGATTGCAAAGCCGCAGTGCCGTACTCGAGTAAATGTGCCTCATAAGCGGAAATAGCTTCCATATCCAAAGACCAAAGGTAATCAACCGCAGCACCAAACCCTATGGCCCCGGCAATATTGGGTGTTCCTGCTTCAAATTTATGGGGTAAGACCGCATATTCGGTTGCTTCGAAACTAACCGAACTAATCATTTCCCCCCCGCCTTGGTAAGGCATCATATCGTCAAGTAAACTTTCTCTACCCCAAAGCATACCAATACCCGTTGGTCCATACATTTTATGACCGGAAAACGCATAAAAATCACAGCCTAAATCTTGCACATTTATAGGTAAATGCGCTGTCGATTGTGCACCATCTAAAAGCACCAGAGCGCCTTTGGCATGGGCCATTTCAATCATTTTTTTAACAGGATTTATTGTACCTAGTGAATTTGACGCATAACTAAGTGCCACAAATTTAGTGTTTTCCGTCAGTAATTTTTCATAGTCATCTAGAAGAATTTCACCCTCAAGTGAAATAGGGGCAACTTTTAAAATAGCACCTGTTTTTTTACAAACCATTTGCCACGGCACTATATTAGAATGATGTTCCATGTAACTGATGAGAATTTCTTCGCCAGGCATAATGCGTGGGGCAACAAAACTTTGGGCAACCAAATTAATTGCCTCAGTAGTTCCACGGACGAAGATGCATTCATGGGCTGATTTGGCATGAATAAAACGTCGCAATTTATCCCGGGCTTCTTCATAGCTCTTGGTAGCACGAACAGATAAGGCATGCACACCGCGATGTACGTTAGCATTATCAAAACTGTAATAATGAGTAATTGCATCAATCACTGACTGTGGTTTTTGGGTGGTTGCAGCATTATCTAAATACGTTAAGGGATAGCCATTAACCCGCTGATGCAATACTGGGAATTGACCGCGTATTTCTTCAATATTTAGGGTTTCAATTAAGGCTGCAGTTTTTTGGTTCATTGTATTTACCCCAATTGCTCATTTAGCAGTTTTGCCATCCAGTCAGCAATTGCCGGGTCTGGAATTAAACGCAAATTCTCAGCGGCAAAAGCTTGCACCAGATAACTTGAGGCCTCGCGTCTGTCAATTCCCCGCGTCGCCAAATAAAATAAAGCATCCTCATCCAGCTGGCCAACGGTTGCGCCATGACTACAAATGACATCATCAGCAAAAATTTCAAGCTGCGGTTTGGTGTCTATCTCAGCGTTAGCAGCTAACAATAAATTTTTATTTTGCTGACTGGCTTGAGTGTGCTGTGCATCTTTAGCAACAATTACCTTGCCATTAAAAACAGCACGTGAACGACCGTTTAAAATCCCCTTATAATCCTGCTTTGATTGACAATTAGGCACAAGGTGATAAACCGTTGTGTGATGATCAATATGCTGACCTTCGGCCGGTGCATAAATACCATTCATTAAACAAGCAGCATTTTCTTCTTCGAGTCTTAAGGTCAGATCGCTACGTACCAATTTGCCACCCAAGCTTAAAGAATGGCTGTCAAATTGACTGTCTCGCGCTTGCAAAGCTGAGAGATGTCCGATATGAAAGGCCGATTTGCCTTCACGCTGAATTTTGTAATGGATAATTTTGGTTTGGCTAGCCGCAAAAACTTCTGTAGCCGTATTAGTAAAATAATTACAATCCTGTGCACCGCTATAATCTTCAATAATCGTTGCCTGGCTACCTTCTTCGGCAATTATTATACATCGGTTGTAGACTGCCTGATCAGCTTGATCCTGCCAATAAGCCAAAATTATGGGGTCTTCAACTTTAAGGCCTGCAGGTAAATAAATAAAAATTCCTGTACCTAACATTGCTGTATTTAATGCTTGAAAGCCATGCTGTTGGGGTAAGGCTTTGCCTAAAAAGGATTTTATAAGATCCTCATGTTCAATTAAGCCGGAGGCCAAAGATTGCACTATAACACCAGAAGGTAATTGGCTTATTAATTTATAGTTAGTTCTTAATTGGCCATTTTCAACCGCCAAAGTAAACTCATAGGGCAAATTAGATAAGTTAGCCATCGGAGCTTGACTTGTTTTCGGCTCAAAACGCTGCTTTAAAAAAGAATCAACTAAAGTATATTTCCATTCTTCATTGTGACGAGTTGGGAAACCATAGTCAGCAAAATCACGCGAACCTTGCTGCTGCAATGCAGCTATCCAAGGAATCGGCGAACTATTCTCTTTCGCTTTTTGTTGATAAAATTCAAGCAACTCACTCATACTTGCTCCGCTTCTTCAAGCCAACTATATCCTTTTTTCTCTAATTCCAGTGCCAGCGACTTATCGCCAGATTTAACAATACGACCATTGGCTAAGACATGAATAAAATCCGGCTCAATGTAATCTAGTAAACGCTGATAATGGGTAACTAAAATAATAGAACGCTCAGGACTTCGCATTGCATTGACGCCATGGGATATTTCTCGCAAAGCATCAATATCCAGGCCAGAATCGGTTTCATCTAAAATAGCAAGCTTGGGTTCAAGAGCAATCATTTGCAAAATTTCATTGCGTTTCTTTTCACCGCCGGAAAAACCTTCATTAATACTGCGGTATAAAAAGCTTTCATCCATATCTAAAAGTTTGCATTTCTCACGAATAAAACTTAAAAAATCGATGGCATCCATGGATTTTTTACCTTGGCCTTTGCGTACAGCATTTACAGAGGCTTTAAGAAAATTAATATTAGTAACGCCAGGAATTTCAAGTGGATATTGAAAAGACATAAAAATTCCAGCACGAGCACGTTCTTCAGGTGACAGTGGCTCTAAATCTTGGCCTAGATAACTTATTTCACCGCTAGTAACCTGATAGGCAGGGTGACCGGCCAGTACTTTAGCTAAAGTACTTTTACCAGAACCATTAGGTCCCATAATGGCATGTACTTCTCCAGGATTCACCTCAAGACTAATGCCTTTCAAGATTGGTTGCGTATTAACAGCAACATTTAACTCATTAATTTTTAACATATTAACCCACTGCCCCTTCCAGACTTATACCTAGTAATTTAGTTGCTTCAACTGCAAATTCCATAGGTAATTCTTTCAAAACTTGTTTACAAAAACCGTTAACAATCATGGAAACCGCATCTTCCACTTCGATGCCACGTTGTTGACAATAAAATAATTGCTCTTCACTAATTTTTGAGGTAGTTGCCTCGTGTTCCAACTGCGCAGTTGGATTTTTAACCTCTATATAAGGAAAGGTATGTGCTGAGCATTCGGAGCCCATTAGCATGGAATCACACTGCGTATAATTACGTGCATTAGTAGCGGTAGGCGCAATGCGAACTAAGCCGCGGTAGGCATTATGAGCACGCCCGGCACTAATGCCTTTGGAAATAATGGTTGAGCGAGTATTTTTACCGAGATGGATCATTTTCGTACCCGTATCGGCTTGCTGATAATTATTTGTCAGCGCAACTGAATAAAACTCACCCACTGAATCATCACCTTGCAAAATAACGCTAGGATATTTCCAGGTAATTGCAGAACCCGTTTCAATTTGTGTCCAGGATATTTTTGAACGCTTACCGCGACAAATACCTCGTTTAGTAACAAAATTATAGATGCCGCCTTTACCATCTTTATCGCCAGGGTACCAATTCTGCACAGTCGAGTATTTTATCTGAGCATTTTCTAAAGCCACTAACTCGACCACGGCTGCATGCAATTGATTTTCATCACGCATGGGGGCAGTACAACCCTCTAAATAAGAGACATAGCTACCACTATCAGCGATTATTAAAGTACGCTCAAATTGGCCGGTCGAAGCTGCGTTAATACGGAAATAGGTAGATAATTCCATGGGGCAACGAACGCCTTTAGGTATGTAAACAAACGAACCATCGCTAAAGACAGCAGCATTCAGTGCAGCATAAAAATTGTCACGGTAGGAAACAACTGAACCTAAATATTGACGCATTAAATCAGGATATTTATGCACGGCCTCCGAAAATGGACAGAAAATAACGCCCACTTCTGCTAATTTGGCTTTAAATGTTGTGGCCACCGAAACACTATCAAAAACCGCATCAACGGCTATACCGGCAAGCATCTCTTGCTCTCTTAAAGGAATTCCTAATTTTTCGTAGGTGCGCAGAAGCTCTGGATCAATTTCGTCAAGACTTTTAGGGGCATCGTTTTTATTTTTGGGGGCAGAATAATAAGAGATCGCTTGATAATCAATAGGAGGATAGTGCAAGGAGGACCATTCTGGCTTTGCCATGGTTAGCCAGTGCCTGAAGGCTTGCAGACGCCATTCAAGTAAAAAATCGGGTTCGCCTTTAATCGCTGAAAGCTTACGGATTACCTCTTCATTTAAACCAGGCTCAAAAGTATCGACTTCAATGTCGGTGATAAATCCATGTTGATACTCTCTTTCAAGTAAGGTATTTAATTGCTCGCTGCTTTTAGCCATGATTTACTCCACTTGCTAACTGCTTGATACGTTCGAGGTCGACTGCTTGAAGAGCGGGTTTTGCAAGCACTTCTAAACTCACCGAGTTGAGTGCAGTTTCAATAGCTTGACTAATTAACCGCCAATTATCCTGAATATGACAGACACCCTGCAAAGAACATTCATTGCGGTGTAAACTACATTCTGTCAATCCAAGCTGCTCTTCCAGTGCGGCAATAATTTGTGCCACAGAAATCTCATTAGCAGGACGCTGCAACCGATAACCCCCACTAACACCGCGCACTGAATTCAGTAATCCTGCTGATGTCAAACGTTTTAATAATTTACTGACTGTCGGGACACTAAGGTGGGTGTGCAGAGCTATATCGCGCGCATTGCAAAGCCTTTGGGCTTGCTTTGCGAGGTACACCATCACAACTGTTCCATAATCTGCCAATTTGCTGATGCGCAGCATAGCACTCCCACCTTTATTTATCTAGTACCAATTGGGTCTTGATTCGCGGTTACAAGCGATATCAAGGTCTTATTTAAAATATAGTACCATTTTGGTTCTATTTAAAACAAAGGGCAAATAATACCTTAGATTCCTGGTTTAGTGCAAGATTTGCATTAATTTCTCCAGAGCAAACTGATGATAAAAAGCTGTCTTCTTCTGTGTTTAAGGCTTAATTAGTAGCATTTCTGTTGAAATAGAGGGAATAGTGAACAATTGACAGACAGATTTTAAAGGTTATAATAACGCGCATTGATGATCATGTCAGGACGAAAATGAGAAACCTTGCCCTTCAATTCATTATTAGAACTACGATAGTTCTCAGTTTTTCTTCAGTTTCCTTTGCAGAACCAGCCAATTTATCGGTCTTAACCAATGAAGTTAAAGCCTATCATGATTCCGGATTATATGAGAAAGAAATAACCAAGGTTATCTTGCAAGCCCAAAATTATATTCTGAAGCAAGCAGATCTTAATAAAAAGTTTAAGGATAAAAAACTGGCAGTTGTGCTGGATATTGATGAAACAAGCCTTTCAAATTATGACAAAATGGTTAAACGTAATTTTCTTGCAAATCGCGAACAACTTCATAATGAAATTCTAGCTGCAGATTCTGCCGCAATAAACTCAATGTTAGCTCTATATAATAAAGCCTTAAAGCGTGGTGTTAAGATATTTTTTGTGACGGGAAGGCCGCAGACCGAACTGGATGCCACTATGACCAACTTGTTGCGTGCAGGTTATAAAGATTGGGCCGGTCTTTATTTACGTCCGGATAACTATAATCAACCTTCAATTGTCCCTTTTAAAGCACAGGCAAGAAAATCAATTGCAGAGCAAGGCTATACGATCATAGCTTCCATCGGGGATCAAGACAGTGATATCAAGGGTGGATATTTGCAAAAGGGATTTAAACTACCTAACCCTTATTATTACCTTCCTTAAATTTAAGGTAATTAACTAATAACCTATCAATACAGCTATTAGTTAATTAATCAGCGTAGTTTCAATAGGGCTTAGGTTTTGTACTGAAAGGATTTATACTACCCAACTCAATCTCATCACCTGCTTGTTCCTCAGATTTTGTTCTCTCTTTTACTTCTTTCATGCTAGTTCGAAATCCTGCAGTAGGATTTGCCAAAGCAGAAATTTCCTTCAAACCTTCTATCAAATTTTGATTATCAGGATTTAATTTTAAATCAGCTGCTATTTCGCTTTTAATCGCCGGATAAGTACCTTGATAAAGTTTTTTGGTGCCACAGGAATATAAATTAAAGCCAGTAAGTTTAAGATCCAGATCGACTTGTGAAAACAAAAATTTTCTGGCTGGCTCAGCTGTTGCTTGCTTGGTGAAAAAATTTAGAGCCTCTTCTTGACTAGGAAATGCTAAAATGTCTTCTTTATAAAATTGAGCATAGTTTTCTTTTTTATAGTCTTCAATAATTTTTTCGATATCAGTTTTGTCTTTATCGGATGATTTTATTTTGAAATGACAGGCATCTTGAACTTCGATTTTAGCATCGTTTTCCTCTAATACGGGTTTAATGATTGGGTTAGCGCTAATCGTTTTTTTCAATTGCTCATCCTGATTAGCTTGGGCTAGAGCTAAGTTGCGCTTTTCTTGTTCTATCTTTTTCTTAGTTTGTTCCGGTGAATCTGACATAAGTATCTCTCAAAATATTTTCATTCAAGGTAACACAAGATGTCTATTAATAATTATCTCTGAAAATATTTTACACATTTATAACAAAAAAAATTTTCATAGATATTTGAATGCAATTTTAAGCTTAAAATATAGCTCAGCTAGATACCTCGAACAAATTGAGGTAAGGAGATGTAGACCTGAGATAAGAGAGATAATGCACTTAGGTAGTTATTACAGGAATGGGGCAAATGAGAACGCGTCGTGGTCGACGAGTGGTCCAGGCCATTTAGAATCCGCCGACCCCTGCTCAAGCAGCCGTTCCTGCTGCTCCGTTCTTTTCATCGAGCCGAGGAATCTTGCTGCGCGCGGTCGGAGCGCTCAGCGAGTGCACCATGGCCTCTGCGTGCCATCCTTGCTTAGATGGAGGCACTGATCTGCATATTCTTTGGCGAGAAATTTGCGAACGGCCATCTGCGCGTCTTGTTGGCTGTCTCTATCGTGTGTGCAATGTCCTCCATCCGCTGCTGAAATGTGACAAAGACTCGTCTGGCCTGTTTCTGTTGCTTTGTGTCTCCTGGGAAGTGATTGGGCCAGTCGGGGTCTAGAAGCATGGGCATGGGTAAACCTGTCCCGATCACTCCGACGATGAATTGAGTGGCTATTTGAGGAGAGGCGTAGGGCACACCAGCCAGCAAGCGCCAAGAGAACATGTAAGGATCACGACAGTACTCAACCATCTGACCGAGATGAGTGTGACCCGCAGTCACCTCAAACAGAGAGTGGACGAGGTAAAACTCAAGGGCCTTCCAATCGACTTGTTCGGGCATGCGAGGAGAGGAGCGGACCGAACTCGGCATCAACTGACGAGCGGCTTGGTAGAAACGAATCACATGTTCATCCACGATGGGTTGATCAAGATCATAGAGGCATGTCAAGAACTCACGCACAAACACACGGATACAATTCCACACGAGTGTGCCATCTGTTTCATAGGGCAGTTTCAATTCCTCGACCCCGTTGGCGCGGATCGACTCCTCGAATGTGCAATAGAAATTACTGAATCGTTCGTAGTGCTCCGCCGCAATCTGTTTGATTCCCTCGTAGGTCCAGCAGCGCCGATGGATCGTACCATTCTTCGAGAATAAGAGCATGAGCGCATTCTGATTCACTGTGGTCGACCCGAAGATGAAGGGCTCCAGCAGCGATCGCAGAGGATGAGTCGCAGGCAGTTGTTCGTGTGCAGCAATATTGAGGATGTTCGAGCTGATGGCATGCTGGTACAGGAAGTGATGAACCACAGTGACCATGGTGAACACGGTGGAACGAAAGGCGAACTTGGCCCATTCCCACTCGGGATCCTTCAGTGGTGAACTATCAGGATCATCCACCATGGGTGGCAGAAACAATTTGCCACATCGAATGATCGCAACCAGTCGAGGATAGTCTTCGCCCGGTGCAAAGAACGCATCCGCTCCCATCGGTTCCACTCCAGGATGCATCGGATACTTGGTGAAATAATCCAGTTGGATCTTCCACCTGATTCGACAAGCCATTGCACTGGCCAGCCCGAGTCCGGTCAGTCGTTGTTGATCCTTCCCGTCCGTCGGTTTGATCAGCGGTGAACCTGTACCCAGGAACGCAAATCTGGCGGTTGCCTCGTCGCTTGTCTGATCCAAGTTCCATGGCGTGAGATCGGGCGATAACACTCTGCCGAAATATTGTTGGATCATTCCCACCGCTTGGCGACGACTCGCCCACGCGCCATCGGTGGGATGAGGTAAGATAGAGGAGGCGAGGAAGATGCCAACTTGTTCGAGTGAGCTGAAACAAGCAACATTGGGATCATGCCGGGGAAAGTGGATGCCAAACAAACTGTTCATCTGCAATGTGCGTTGGGCGGCGGGAGGCCCAGCCCGGGCAGCAGTGATTGGAACCGCATTTCGCTTCAGCGCCGCTCTGAGCACCGTTCTGCCAAACCGATCCAACATCCATGAGGGCGCTTCCATCGGACCGAAATGATTCAATGCCATGTCTTTCCTCCAGATCTCCATGTGTTGAATCGAACGAATCAAACCGATCAGTTGGGCGAGGAAGGTCTGGCCTGTGTGATGAGGATCGAGACAAAGATGCCAGACCGCGAGAGTGTCCGCCCGATGATCGCGAGGGACATCACTAGGATGCGCGTTCATCATCTCCGCTTCCACCGTAGTATATGCATCGTTCAGAATCTGCTCTCTCTCTTTGAGATCCAAGTGGTCTCGATCCTCCGCCTCTTTGTTCTCGTCGAAATATTGTTGAAGCATCTGTTTGATTTTCTCGACGGTACAGAAACGATCGGCTAGAATCCCCCTCATGTGTGCTTGTCGCGCCAGATTGCCCGCGACTGCCTGGACCAGTTCTGCAGTCGACAGGTAGGGCTCCCTCTGACGTATGGCTTGCATGACATCGTACAGATGGATCCGAGCCACATGTGGGCCGAGCACTTGCATATCAGCCGGATTATCCGCAATGTTGATGCGAGCCTTGCGATGGATGGTCTGCAAGACGGGGCGTGTGAGATCCTGTTTGGGTAGTGTCATCGTACCGATCTTTTGTAAGGGACACAGGCGCTCGTCCACGATGTGCCATGCGTCCCGATCGTTCGCTTCTCGCTTCTTCTTCTGTATGCAGAGGTCATAAATGATCGGCAGTGCATCCTGAGCCAGTCGAGTTTCGTACCCCTTGTCTTTCATGTCCGCCGGAGTACGAGCAGTTGGATGTTGGGGCACCCAGGTGAATCGACAGGACTCTTCTTCCCCCCACGCATACCAGAGCAAGGTGCTCCAAGGCAGCGATTCCACACTGAATTTGCCCTGGCGAAAATTACCGCGATTCTTCAGCTCAATCACTTGTGGAATCGTGTGCAACCAGAAGCTGGGAGACATCAGCACTCCGAGCTTGCGATACCACGGTCCGCTGCGCAGTGTATTCCCGTACCAAATGGTCCGAGGCGAGGAGAAGAAGCGGTGCACAGGATAGCCTCCTGTCTGTGTGACTTCGCTGATCTTCCCCGTATTTGGATCACGGTATTGAAATTTTAACAGGAGGAGTGGCACGGTTGCTTTGATCCCTTTCCCATCCGTCGCGTCCGCCGCGTGAGCAATGGAGTAGTAAGCTTCATAGGTCGCACCCGGCTGCAACCAGTTCCGCGTCAGTTCCTCTGGCAGGTCCGCATTCAGCTCAATCTTTGCATAGGCAATCACTGGGACATAATGGAGAGTGTTCCGCTCGCCAACAAAGCGTCTGAAATCGTTGGCGACACCAGCCGTGTCTTGGGGAGTCCAGTGGATGCGGGAAAACATGGAGCCGAGAATCGAAGGCTGCCAACGATACAGCAACACTCCCACGAGGAGATTCAGAAGAAGCATCGACACGAACAATGGGACCACAGTCGTGAAGAGCAGGAAGAGGCCGATCATGCCAGCCAAGGCAAGGAGCAATCGTTTCTGCACCTTGTCACGAAACGAGGAGGGAGGAGCTGGAGAGCGATGATCGATCAACAGATCTAAACGAGAATAGGGGGTCTCACCATAGAGACCAGCTGCAGAGGAGGACGCACTCCTTAAAAAAAATCCTTTCATTATTCTGCCTACCTACCATTTAAGATCATTAACGTTTAGTCGAAAAAACCCTGTTACTAGGGCCAATGCCAGAAAACTGCCGGCGGAGCGCCTCTTTTATCAGCATGCGAATGGGAAAGCAACCAAAGGAAAAACTTTCGAGGGTTAGGTAAGGCTTCGTTCCATTGCCTTTACATCGAGTTCATTTTCAAGGATTATCAACAAATCAAAGGTACTTTCGTACACCTCCACCGGTAGAACTTTAAGAGCCTTTAATAAGGTCAAGCTGTACGATGCTCAAAGTCATCAGAGATTTCGAAATAGGTAGCATTCATCATCCAGTGACATATTCATTTAACTCTGTATACCCTATCCCCTTCGCATGTGAAAATAATCGAAATGAGTGTTCAGGTTCGCCGAATTTATGTAACGATAACTCTGGATATTTATTAGCTAACGTAATAACTTCAAACAAATTAGTACTAAATTAAACAAAAATCACGTTTCCAGTTCGCATTTGCCCCAGTCCTGTAATAACAAGCAACTTAAACCTACCTATTTTCCGGAATTGTCAGAGGAATTCCAGACCATTAATTATAATGAACTTCAATAATTTCATACTCGACGATTCCACCTGGTGTTTGAACAGAGACTGTGTCATCAACCATTTTACCAATTAAAGCTCGGCCAATAGGTGAGCTGTAAGATATTTTGTTGGCTTTGATATTTGCCTCATCTTCACCGACAATTTGATAGCTAATTTCGGTAGCGGTTTGGAGATGACACAAATCAACTCTAGCACCAAAAACAACTTTTCCGTTATTAGGAAGCTTGGTGATATCAACGATTTGGCAATGAGAAAGTTTTGATTCCAACTCGATTATTCGACCCTCATTAAAACCATGTTGTTCACGAGCTGCATGATATTCTGCGTTTTCTTTTAAATCACCGTGAGCTCTTGCTGTAGCGACTGCTTCTACAATTTTAGGACGTTCAATTGTTTTTAAACGATGCAATTCGTTTTTAAGCGCTTCAGCACCTTTCACTGTCATTGGATGTTTATGCATATCAACCTCTAATGTAAATCCTGTAATCGTATAACCGTTTTACGGTCTTCATATTTCATAGCCAGGCAAGCTGCCTCAGCGCCTGATAAGGTGGTAGTATAACTAACCTTATGTTGCAACGCATTTCGTCTTATTGCAAAAGAGTCTGCAGTTGCCTGTTTTCCTTCCGTTGTGTTTACAATAAAATCGATTTCATTATTCTTAATGAAATCTACTACATGTGGTCGTCCTTCTGCAACCTTAAACACTCGACGACAT
The DNA here is from genome assembly GCA_013697725.1 of Tatlockia sp. Lineage (GTDB taxonomy): Bacteria > Pseudomonadota > Gammaproteobacteria > Legionellales > Legionellaceae > Tatlockia. The sequence continues at coordinate 170,884 of JACCWI010000040.1, read as the reverse complement.
TCAATTCCTGCAGCTTGTAAAACCAGGGCTGTTCCTCGTGTTGCTAAAATTTCAAACCCTAACTGGATGAGTCGTTTAGCTATTTCTCCGACTCTGGCCTTATCGGCGTCACGCACTGAAACAAAGGCACGTCTGCGCTTGACGATATTGCAACCCGCGCCAATTTGCGCTTTAGCATAGGCCTGGCCAAAGCGTCTTGCGATACCCATTACTTCACCCGTTGATTTCATCTCCGGACCTAGAATTGAATCGACTCCAGCAAATTTAATAAAAGGAAAGACTGGTAATTTTATTGAATAAAAAGTAGGCATTGGATAATGCTTGCTCAAACCCTGTTGTTTTAAAGTTTGACCTATTTTACAACGAGCTGCTATTTTAGCTAAGGGAAGCCCCGTTGCCTTTGACACAAAGGGGACAGTTCGTGAAGCTCTAGGGTTGACTTCCAACACATAAATGTCGTCGGCTTGTATAGCAAACTGAGCATTCACTAAACCAACCACACCTAGTTTTAAAGTCATTTGACGAAGTTGTTCGATCAAATCTTGCTGCTTCACTAAGCTAAGGCTAAAAGGAGGTAGGCTACAGGCTGAATCACCAGAATGAATTCCAGCTTCTTCAATATGCTCCATGATGGCGCCAATTAATACTTCTTCGCCATCACAAACGGCATCAATATCGACTTCTATCGCTTCATTGAGAAATTTATCCAAAAGCACCGGCGAATCATTGGAAACTTCCACCGCATGGGCTAAATAATGGCGTAGATCCTCTTCTTGATAGACAATTTCCATGGCACGTCCGCCTAATACATAAGAAGGCCTGACTACTAGCGGATAACCAATAACATTTGCGAGCTCAATAGCCTCAGACTCACTTCGCACTGTACCATTGGCTGGTTGATTTAGCCCTAATTCAGCTACTAACTTTTGAAAACGTTCGCGATCTTCGGCCATGTCGATTGAGTCCGGCGAAGTACCAATAATTTTTACACCATTTGCCTCTAAAGCACGTGCTAATTTAAGGGGGGTTTGTCCGCCATAATGGACAATCACTCCTTCTGGTTGCTCTAAAGCAACGATGGCCAGAACATCTTCCAACGTTACCGGTTCAAAATAAAGACGATCAGAGGTATCGAAGTCAGTTGAAACAGTTTCAGGGTTGCAATTAATCATAATAGTTTGATAACCGGCTTCTCTTAACGCCATGGCTGCATGGACGCAGCAATAATCAAATTCAATCCCCTGACCAATACGATTTGGACCACCGCCAAGAATAATAATTTTTTTCTTAGAGCTATCTGGACGTGCCTCACAGACCCTATCATAACAAGAGTAGAGGTAGGCCGTATCGCTTGGAAATTCACCTGCACAGGAATCGATGCGTTTATAGACAGGTGACAAACCTTGTTCCAATCGTTGCGTTCTCACTTTTTCTTCACTGCAGTTAAAAAGAGTGGCAAGATAGGCGTCAGCAAAACCACGACGTTTTAATAGCCGCATCGTAGACTCATCAATTTCGCTGATAAGTTTTCCTGAAACGCTCTGTTCAAGATTCACTAATTCTTCAATTTGCGCTAAAAACCAGGGATCCACCTTTGATTCCTGATGAATCTCATCCAGTGAAATGCCCAGACGGAAAGCATCGGCAATATACCAAAGCCTGTCAGGAGTGGGTTCAAGTAAATGGCCCCGTAAGCGTGCCAGATCTCCATCTTTTTTAAATAAAGAATTTAAGCCGCAACGACCAATTTCCAGGCTTCGAATTGCTTTTTGCAACGACTCCTGGAAATTAGCACCAATCGCCATAACCTCACCAACTGACTTCATTTGTGTCGTTAAAGTAGTCGACGTTTGAGGAAATTTATCAAAATTAAAGCGGGGTATTTTTGTCACTACATAATCAATAGTAGGTTCAAAGGAAGCCGGAGTTTTGCCACCCGTAATTTCATTTTCCAATTCATCCAGTGTATAACCCACCGCTAATTTCGCCGCTATTTTAGCGATCGGAAAGCCAGTGGCCTTAGAGGCAAGAGCTGAGCTACGCGATACACGGGGGTTCATTTCAACGACTAACATGCGTCCATCCGCAGGATTAATTGCAAATTGTACATTTGACCCACCCGTATCCACACCCACTGCGCGCAAGACTTTAATAGCCGCATCACGCATACGTTGGTATTCTTTATCAGTTAGGGTTTGAGCAGGGGCTACAGTGATGGAGTCACCGGTATGAACACCCATCGGATCAAAATTTTCAATGGTGCAAACAATGATGCAATTATCATTTTTATCACGCACCACTTCCATTTCATATTCTTTCCAACCCAAAACTGATTCATCAATTAATAATTCATGGGTCGGTGAAAGTTCAAGCCCGCGAGTACAAATCTCTTCAAATTCTTCACGGTTATAAGCAATACCACCGCCGGAGCCTCCCATTGTAAACGAGGGACGGATTATTGCCGGATAACCAAGCTGCGCTTGTACTTGAAACGCTTCTTCAAGGCTATGAGCAATAGCTGAGCGTGGCATTTCCAAGCCGATTTTTTTCATTAATTGACGAAATTTTTCACGGTCTTCAGCCTTGTCAATCGCATCACGGCTAGCCCCAATCATTTCTACTGAGAATTTTTCCAAAATACCTTCACGTACTAAATCCAGTGCGCAGTTGAGTGCTGTTTGTCCGCCCATTGTAGGCAGTAACGCATCAGGTCGCTCTTTTTCAATGATACAAGCAACTTCTTGCCAGTGAACGGGCTCAATATAGGTGGCATCAGCAAACTCCGGATCGGTCATAATAGTTGCGGGGTTGGAGTTGACCAGAATAACGCGGTAGCCTTCTTCTTTCAAAGCTCGTAAAGCTTGAGTACCGGAGTAATCAAACTCACCTGCTTGACCTATAACAATTGGACCTGCACCAAGAATTAGAATCGATTTAATATCACTACGTTTTGGCATGAGTACTTATCTAAAAAACAAAGTGACTTATTTTACCCAGTTTTAACCGAGTATTATAGCCATTCTTTCCTTTTTACCAGGAATTAGCATTCGCCCTGAATTTTTGTCCAGGCTCTGCCTAAGATTTCGTGCATGGCTAGACTTAGATAGAACAGATTATGGGCATTGGGTAGATAGCGAATTGGCCAATCTTTAGCATTCCAATAAAGAGTGAAATCAGTCGGTGCGGGGATGGGTTTCAATCCATAAGCTTGGCAAAGGCAAACTGATCGCGGCATGTGAATTGCTGAGGTGACTAAATAAAAAGGTTGATTATGCACGAGTTTTTTTAGGGCTTTGGCCTGATCCAAGGTATTTATTGATTGGGTCTCAAGAACAATTTTGCTTGGCGAGATAGCAAACCAGGCAGTCAATTCAGACAAATGAATTGCTTCGGGAACTTCATCAAAACCACCGCCTGTTAAGAGCAGTTTTGCGTCAGGAAGCTGGCGAAATAAACGAAGACCCTCAACCAAGCGTTTGATACTCACGCCATTTAGTAAATTATTAGCGGGTAAATGGGTCAGATTAGCCTGCCCACCGCTCAAAACCACTACCCAATGAACACTGGGATCTACCTGGCTTATAACAGGATAATTGCTTTCCAATTGCCGAGTAACCTTTGAAACCACTACGCCTGAACTGCAGAAAACTAGCAATATAAAAACTAGCGTAAAACCAATGCGGATGGTTAAATTTGTACCATAGCGCCATAAAAGCGCCAGTAGAATGGCAAAGATAAATAAAATACAAAAAAACGGATTGAGTATGGCCTCAAACAAATGCCGCAAAATTAAAGACATCGCTTTACCTCGTCTTCGTCATCAAAAATATAGCCAAAAGCCCAAATAGTAAAGTAGGTCCAATCGCTGCAATTTCTGGTGGGAGCTGTAGGATTAAACTAACCGGTCCAAAAAATTTATTCATAATATAAAATCCAAAACCTACGGTTGCGCCAGCCAGCAATTTTGAACCCATTGTAGAAGAACGTAGCGGCCCAAAAATAAAAGGGATGGCCAAAAGCATCATGACGATGGTGGTTAACGGCTGGATTATTCGTTGCCAAAACGACAATTGATATTGAAAAGCATTGCGGTGACTGAGTTTTTGTGCTCGTAAAAATTGATGCAATTGATGTAGATTCATTTCGTCAGGTTCACTGGAACTAACACGCAGAATTTTCGGTTTTACTTTTACATCCCAGATCATTTCGGGGATGTCTCTAGTTTCAGTATGATCATCGTTAATAATAGTCTCCCGCACTCCCCGAGCTATCCATTGATTTGAGACATAATCAACTTGGATAATTTGTCGTGCAATACGCAACTTATGTAAAGCATCAAAACGAAAATGAGCTACCGAACGTAAACCGCCCCCCGGTAGGATAATATAGGTCACAATAAAATCATTCCCCTCACGCAGCCATAATCCTCTAGGCGTTCGCAATGCTTGGCCACTGCTTAGGGCTTGTGTCTTGCGGTCGTTGGCATAATGAGTCAGACGAGGCACGAGAGTTTCACCGAGCAGGGTTACTAAAAAAACAACAATCATCGCTGCTTTCAGAACTGCTAAAGACACTTGGCCAATCGACATGCCAGCAGCTCGCATGATAATTAACTCACGGTTATTGGCTAAAACGCCTAAGCCAATCAAGCAGCCTAATAAACTTGCCAGCGGAATAAATAAATAGACTTGATAGGGCATTTGTAGCATGACAAAAAAAGCGACTTGCATGAAGTTAAAATCAGCTTTACCTAAATCATTAATTTGACTCACAAAAAGAATAAATATCTGTAAACCTACTAGAACCAAGGTTACTAGAGCAATTGAAGAAAGTATCGTCCTGGCGATATAGGCATCGAGAAGTTTCATGACAGCTTTACCCGATTACGCCAAATTAAAATTAAACCAAACAGAGCGATGGCCAAATGTAACCACCACACACCAATCCACCAGGGTATTTTCCCTGAGGTTATCCAATCTCGCGAAACAAAAATAAAATTAGCATAGATAATATAAATCATGATCGCCGGCAATAATTTCGCATATTTTCCCACCCGCGGATTCACCCGGCTCAGCGGCACGGCAACCAAAGTTAGAACAAAAACCATAATGGGCACTGATAAGCGCCATTGCAATTCAGCAGCCTTTGCTTTGTTAGGATTATTAAAAGGCAATAAACTAGCGATAGTTGCAGTGCGCAAATCATCCCTTACTTCGGCTATCTTTTGATGCGGTAGGCGTGCTTTGTACTGCTCAAATTCCGCCACTTCATAATTGGCAAGCCCAGGTGTTCCTTTATAAGCCTGACCTTTTTGCAAAACCAGGTATTCTTCACCGGTTTTTGTATCCGTTTCAGCAAATGCTTTTTCAGCCCATAAAATATCCCAGTTAAAACTGGTTTTTTCAAAATTAATGCGCGCCAAAAATATATTTTTTGCCTTGGAGTGATCACGACTCATGGCTTCCACATAAAACACTTTTCGTCCCTGATTATCAGCCTGGAAACGACCTGGCATAATTAATTGAATCATGGTTTGCACACCGGTTGTTTTCAGCAGTTTAGTGCGTTCGGTATTAATCAGGGGACTAACCCAAACCATAATGATAGTCACTACAATGAAAACAATACTCGCTAAAATTAAACTCGCTTTAAGTAATTGCGTCGGCCCATAACCACAGGCGTGTAAAACGGTCATCTCACTATCAGCATAAAGTCGACCATAGGCAACTAAAAGAGCAATATAAAATCCTAGAGGCAGAAGTAAACTTATCAGATTAGGTAATTCAAGCCCCATAAGTTTCATTATGACCATAAACGGAATTTGACCCAGTGCCGCGCGATTTAGGTAACTTACAAATTGATTAGACATAAAAATTAGCATTAAGATGACAGTCAGAGCCACAAGGGTAAGAAAAACTTCTTTTGCTAAATATCGAAAAATCAACACGCCATAGTTCTCTGGATGAAAAGAGACATTATACATAAAAGCAGGTGATTAAAGTGCGTAATTTTAAAGCTCAAGCTACGCCTAGTAGAAATGTCAGTAGACCCTAGGTAAACTAGCAATTTTTACTAAAGGATTTCCTATGAATTATGGCCTCCTAGAGAGTGCAACCCTAAATACTAGCCAATGCCTGGTTCTTGGTATTCTTAAAGATGATGATCTACCTGCACTAGCTCAAAATCTAAATCAACAACATAATCAATTAATCAGTCGGTTATTCGCCAAACTGGAGGAAGCCGGTGATTTTTTATGGCAGGCTGAGGTTGAAGGCCACAGTCTTTTGCTGATTAACTGCGGCAATAAGAAAGACTTTAACGCTAACAAATTGAAAAAATACCTCAAAGAGCTTGTTCCTGCTTTAATAAAGCAAAACATGCCCTCAGCCTGTTTTTGCATGCCTCAACTCAAAGAACAGAACGCTAGTTGGCAAGTTCAACAAATGCTGTTACAGATTGATGCCGGTCTTTACCACCTGTCTCAATTTAAAACCAAGTCCAATAAAGTCCCAAAACTTGAGTGCGTGCAATTTCATCTTCCTGGTGCTACATCCAAGGCGCTTAAAGATGCAGAAGCATTAGCTAGAGGCATTCAACTAACCCGCCGTCTCGCTGATTTACCAGCTAATATTTGTACGCCCTCTTTTCTAGGCGACGAGGCCGAAGCCTTAAGTCGAGCCTATGATAGTTTGCAGGTTAAGGTTATCGGGCCAAAAGAGATGGAAATATTAGGTATGCGCGCGCTACTTGCTGTGGCTCAAGGTAGTTCAGAGGAGCCTCGTTTGATTGAAATGCGATACCAGGGCGCAGGTGATGATAGCCCTCCTCTGGTTTTGGTAGGTAAAGGAATAACCTTTGATTCAGGCGGTTTATCATTGAAACCACCCAATTGCATGGATGAAATGAAATATGACATGGCAGGCGCGGCCAGCGTAATGGGCGCTGTTAAAGCTTGTGCTGAAATGAAATTAGCTATCAATCTTATTGGTCTTGTAGCCTGTGCAGAAAATATGCCCAGTGGTACGGCCGTTAAACCCGGTGATATTGTCATTTCCATGTCCGGCCAAACGGTTGAAATTTTAAATACCGATGCAGAAGGACGTTTAGTTCTAGCTGATGCGCTAACCTATGCTGAGCGTTATAAACCTGAACTGGTTATTGATTTAGCTACTTTGACTGGTGCTATGGTTGTAGCACTAGGCTCGATTCATACGGGCTTCATGACTGAGGATGAACAGTTGGCAGAGCAACTTCATAAGGCGGCAAAGGAAAGCGATGAAAAAATCTGGCGTATGCCTTTGGATGAAGACTATCAATCGGCACTAGAGAGTCCCATTGCTGATATGATCAATGCTTCTTTTGACCGCAATGCTGGCGCGATTACGGCAGCCTGTTTCCTCTCCCGCTTTACCACCAAATACCGCTGGGCTCATTTGGATGTTGCAGGAACAGCCTGGGTTTCTGGAAAAAAACGCATAGCCACAGGCAGACCTGTTTCTTTATTAGTTCAATTACTGAGCGATTTTAGCAATGCGCGTTGATTTTTATTTATTAACTGGCGAAACCCAAGATCCTTTGTTAATAGTCTGCCGTTTACTTGAAAAAGCCTATTTACGCGGTCATAAAGTCTTTGTCTATTCTGCGTCAAAGCAAGAAGCGGAAAATCTCGATGAATTGCTGTGGACTTTCAAAGATAATTCTTTTATTCCCCACAATTTACAAGGTGAAGGCCCTGAACCACCGCCCCCAATCCAAATTGGCTATGGCGAAGAACCGCGTGGATTTGATGATATTTTGGTCAATCTTCGCCCCGAAATTCCGCCTTTTTATTCGCGCTTTCGACGAGTTATAGAAATTGTAGCCAATGAGGAAACGGCTAAGGAATCAAGCCGCAGCCGCTACCGCGAATATCGGGCGAAAAAATGTGACTTACAGACACATAATATAGCTTAGGTTTTTCTACGTGAATTACGTATCCAGCATGCGGGCGAACCCTATCGAGTTTGTATGCTTTTGATCTAAGACGTTGCGCGATTTTGCTTTTGGGCGGTAACAAAACTGGGGATGACCCTTGGTATGAAAAAAAATTCCAGTTGCTGAAAGCTTATATAAAAAACATCTCTTAATTTTAAAGACAGAGGCAAAGAGCAATGAATAACTCCTTTTCAACCTTAAAGAACAAAATGAGCTTTACCGCACAAAAAGCTGTCGAAGAAAAAACTATTCTATTGCTTAAAGAAGTTCTTTTATTCACAAGCCCGTTGAACACCACTATCACCATGAAATCAAGGGCTAAAGCGTAAGAATCCTCGTGTTCCGTTGTATTTTCATTCATCCAACCTAGATAAGAGTACAGCTATTTTTGTGGTCTTTCATTCCCATAATTTCCAATAGTTTGGGTCCATTTGTTGTTGTGACTTCATTTTAACTATTGAGCATGAATTTTATACTCAGAGAAGTAACCATTAGACATCAACATGTAAATTTACAAAATTTTGTTTTAAGTACTCAGGAACTTAAAACTCCTCTACTAATTGCAAGCAACCAGGCCAGAGGAAAAATTAAAAATATGAATAATCGCTTTATAAGCTGTAAATACTTTGCTACAGTTGGCCAATAATATAACATTCGCGGCATTAACTAGAGAAAATTTTATGTACAGCCATCAAGAAATTCAAAATGCGAGCAGTCAACAATTGCAAGATTATTTTTTACAACCAATTCTTTATACCGCAGATCTTATACCTATCCAGGATCGGTTCAAGGTACTTATGAACTCCATAGAGGATAATGATGAAAATTATAAAGAAAATCTAACCATAGTTAATAACTATCTAGCTAAAATTTTATCTGTATGGAATAAAAAAACTCAAATAAATTCTGTATCCAGTGAGCAAGCAATTAAATCGAAAGAGGATCGCATCGTTAATTTTTTTGATGAGCTACCTACAGAATTAATTTACAAAATTATAGAGGAATTTATTTTTAACGAACGACTTGGTCTAATGCCAATTTCAAAACGGGTCTATAAAATTATCAACGAAATGCCCATTTATGACAGGTATGTTTTTATTAAAAACATTTTTATAATTTCTATTGATCAGTTAAATCAGGACTATGATTTAGCAATCCTGCATGAGGGATTGGATAGCCTCAAGCCAAGAACAATTTACTTAAATGAGAACCAGGGGAAACTTGAATACAGCGTTATCCCTTTTAACAAATCGAAATTAGTGCAAAACATACCCACATTTTTGAATGTACCGGAAATTTTTTCATCAGAATCACTACAGACTTTAAAAGAAAAGATTTTAACTATCACTGCCGAGAATAATCACACCCAAAAGAAAACAAAATCTTCCTGGACTTATAAAGAATTAAGAAAGCTTGATATTTTAAAGAGTTTTTTAAATGCAGAAAATAACTTAGCACTTTCTTTTGCAAATCAGGTTCAAGAAAGTACAAGAGCAAAACTCCCTTGGGTGATAAGAGAGCCAGTAGGTATGACCATTTTGTGGTTCCTTTTTTCAATTGCTTTTATGACACCCGTAATAATTGTAGAAGGAAAAACCTTAAAGTATATCAATAGCACCCATAATTTTACTAAACAGGAACAAAATCTTTTGTCCTACGCTGGGGATAGTTTTTACATCGGGGTTACTATGCTTTCAGGATTAATATCTCTTCTTATTATACTTCTGTTACGTAACAAGTATGTTGAAAACAGTCATCATACAGCTCGCAATGCTGCCCGCCAGCTTTTTGGCTTTTTTAAGGCTGAAAGTAGTGATGAGGAATATTACATGTCAGCTGTGAGTGAGGAACTGACTGATGAACGATGTATTGTATCCTTTTCATCTGAAGAGGAAGAAGCTCAGTTACTTGGGGATGAAAGCGAATATGGGTATAATTATGAAATTTAATTAACAAAAGCTATTGATCTTAAGGGAAGGTACTCATTTTAAAAATAAGAGTCTAATCAAAAAAATGCATTGACTATCGCCCAACTAATTGGATTCAGGTTCTCCATTAATTTATTGGTACAATTTGTGCTTTAAAAATACAAAGTTTGTACCTTTAATAGTTTAGGAGGATGTAATGAAAAAACGAAAATTCTCAGGAGTGGATAAAGAAAATTCTAAAAAACAAAAATTAAATGAAGAGACAACATTGGTAGCCAACGAAGACTCAACTGAGGAATTAACTGATACTGAGGAATTTACCTCGGGTTTTAATTTTAAAGACGGTTGCTCAACGAGTCAAATACTAAGACGCCTTCCAACACCGATAGCAATTCGAGCGGATTGTCCAACTAGAAGCAATAGCATACATTTTAATAGTAAGGGTAAAACAGAGCAACTCAGACCTAGTACTCGCAATTACATAAAGAGCTACTCAGCAGATATTTCGGAGTGGCAGGATGAATTTAAAATTGCAATAGTATCTTTAGAAGCTTCTGCGCAGCATTACAAGAAGTACCATGCTAAGGCAGAGAGAGCACACGCTAGTGCCAGAAAATCCGATGAATCTTCCGATGAGGAGTCCTTTTCAGGTGAGGAATCAGAGTGGTCCGGGGATGAGCCTGATAATTCAAAAAACAGATCAGTGGAGACCGTTGAAGAGATAGTGAAGCATGAAGGCAAACAATTTTATAACCCCTATTATCGCCGCGCCATAAGCCAAATGAAACAACAATATTTAGAGAAATTAAAAGCCAAACTCAGCTATCATTCATCAGTAAAAAATTATCAAGAAGCTTTAGCCAAGCTCTTTACCAAAAAAGAAACCCCCCATGTCGTAGTTATTATAGAAGGAAATAGACAGCTCCTGGAAAAAGAGTTTACCCTACATGAAATGGATGGCTCTGTTAACTATAAATTAGATGACCTGGAGATAAAAGGTTCTGATGATAGGCAAAATATGCATTTTTATATAAGAGAAGACATGACCAAGGCAATAATACCTAAAGAGGCGATTATTGGTGCAGGTCATAGTAGTCAATTTTCAGTGGGAGAGATTCATTTTGAAACTAAAAACAGGAAATATAGTATTTTGGTTCCTCATATTCCCAATGCACTTGTAAGCACCATCTCTCGCGCTAATAACACCCATTCGAAATTAGAGAGCTATGCTCTGGAAAAAGAATTAGACAGAACTGTGGTAGGGTATATTGGAGATACTAACTATAAAGAAATGAGGCAAGATTTTTCCAGTCCATCCACAGGGGGCAATCAAGGTGAGATTTATGTATCAGCCACCTCTTCTGGTGCCCAAAAACATAGTTATTTCATGCAAGCAGTTACCTTTGGTAAGGGTGTCGAGGATGAATCATTTTTAATTGCTCAGCCCAGCACATTAAATCAGGTAATGCTCAAACCTGATGAAAGAAATTACAAGACCGCAACAGATCATCCTTCTATTCAAACAGGCGTTCTACTCGACAGTGAAATACTAAATAGAGACTATAGTTTTTATACAAAAATTAAAGAGGTTGGAAAAATAGATAATGAAGATGAAGATAGAGCAGGCTACGGTCTACAAACCCCTTAATTTAACGTGGCTCCCTTAGATTTTTCGGAGAGCGCCCAAAGAAGGAAATAAGGGGGGGGATCGATCCCCCCTTCTACCCTAATCTAATAATAAGATATTCTTAATTCAACTATAAGTCTTAGCTAAATAATGCATCAAAGCCCGCAAAGCCATCGCCTCGCCGCCTTCGGGTTTTCCAGGTTTGGAACTGGTGTTCCAGGCCATAATATCAAAGTGAAGCCAAGGTAAGTTTTTAGGGACAAAATATTGTAGAAAAAGAGCCGCTGTGATTGCACCTGCATAGGGTGATGCACCGAGATTAGAAAGGTCGGCAATAGTGGAATTAATATGCGATTCATAGCCTGCAAATAAAGGTAAACGCCAGACTGCATCATTTACGGCCAAAGCTGAATCGCAAATCGCTGCGGCTAATTCATCATTATTGCTAAACAAAGCTGCGATTTCAGTTCCGACAGCAACTCGAGCAGCACCCGTTAAAGTTGCAAAATCTATTAGTAACTCAGGCTTGTCTTCACAAGCTTTAGCCATTGCATCCGCAAGCACCAATCGCCCTTCTGCATCAGTGTTAGCTACCTCAACGGTTAGACCGTTATACATAGTTATCACATCGCCCGGCCTAAATGCATCAGGGCCGACTGCATTTTCTACAGCCGGAATATAAACTTGAAGATTAATGGGTAATTTATTAGCCATAATCCATTGTGCCAAGCCGATAACATGGGCGGCTCCGCCCATATCTTTCTTCATCCAACGCATGCCTTCACAAGGCTTAAGATCAAGACCGCCACTATCAAAACATACACCTTTTCCAATTAAACTAATGAGCGGATGGGCAGGATTTCCCCAGGTTAAGCAAAGCAATCGCGGTGCTTGAGCAGAGGCTCGTCCAACGGTATGGATTGCATTGAAATGGGCAGCAGTTAACTCTTCGCCAACCCACTCTTTAAAGTCGGCGCCAAACTCCTGTGCTAGTTCGCATAAAACGTTAGATAAATCCTTAGGACCTAAATCATTAGTTGGTGTATTAATAAGATCACGCACCAGAAAAACCGACCGAGCTTCCATAAGAATGGCAGCTAAACTCGTCTCATCCACCACCAATATACGCGCTAATTGATTTTGTTTTTTGTAATTTTCAAAACGATATTGTGCAAGCGACCAGGCGACTAAGGCTGTATGCGACACAGTTTGCTGAGGGATATAACAACCGGGGGGTAAACGAGTTGCGGCATTTGCCAGCGCTAGAATTTCATTGCCCTCGCCCGTTCCGGCATAAGCTCTAACAATTATTCCATCTTCTCCATTAATAAAACAGACCTCACCTAAATTCCCTGTAAATTGCTGAGCCGCGCAACAATTGCGTTCTTTCTCAGGCAAAGCCTCTAAACCTTGTTGCCACTCCAGTTTCGATATCAAAAAAAGGGGTGTGGCCTTTTCAGATTGTGATTGGTAAAAGATGTTTGGATTCATTATATTATTCCTTCATTTGGCCACGGAATTGCGCAACCCGAATGCCTGTTAAAGCCAAGCAAACAAAATAGATAAAGACAGCAACTGCAACATGAGCGATTAGCAATAATAAGCGCATTGGCGCTGAATGATCCAACCAATAATCAAGGTTGCCAGCCATGTAATAAAGATAAATAGCTATTGCTGCATTTGCAAAAATCAATTGAAAGATAAATTTAAGCCAGCCCTTCGCGGGTTGATAAATACCTCTTCGTTTAAGAAGAAGCAGTAATACACCGCAATTCACATAGCCAGCAAGTGCTGAAGCTAAAGCCAGGCCGGCATGAGCAAAATGCCTCACCAGAAGAGCACAAAGAATAGAGTTAACGAGCATCGCCCAGGCTCCAACTTTTACCGGAGTTTTAATGTCTTGACGCGCATAAAATCCCGATGCCAATACTTTAACAATCATAAATGCAGGCACGCCCGAGGCAAGAGCAATTAGACTTTTTTGCGTTTGTAACAAATCATTGACAGAAAACTCACCGTAAGTAAAACAGCTTACAATTAACGGCATGGAAAACATAGCCAAGCCTAAAGCCGAGGGTAAGCCGATTAGTAAAAGGCTTCGAATTCCCCAATCCAAGGCACGAGAAAATTTTTCAATACTTTGCTCCGCATGTCGCCTTGAGAGATGTGGCAAGATAACTGTGGCTATGGCTACACCAAAAACACCTAAAGGAAAATCAGTTAGGCGGTCAGTATAATAAAGCCAGGTGACGCTGCCAACTTTTAAAAAAGAGGCAAAAATCGAATCGACCATTAGATTAAGCTGGGCAATAGAAACACCAAATAATGCAGGCAGCATTAATTTCAAAACTCGCCTAACACCGGGATCAGACCAGCCCATTTGTGGTTTAACTAATAGACGGCGGCGATAAAGAAAGGGAATTTGAAATAAAAATTGCGCTAAACCGGCAATTAATACACCCCAAGCCAGGCCAACTACTGGCTGGTTTAGGTGGGGGCTTAAGTAGATTGCTGCTAAAATCATACAAATATTTAAAATTACAGGTGTAAAAGCTGGAACGCCGAAATAGCCATAAGTGTTTAAAATAGCTCCGGCCATCGCAGTCATGGAGACTAACATTAAAAAAGGAAAAGTCAGGCGCAACATTTCTGTGGCAAGGGTCGCTCGCATAGAGTGATCGCCAAAACCAGGCGCAAAAATAAAAATAATCACAGGAGCCGCAAAGACCCCTATAACGGTTATGAACGAAAGAACAGCCCCTAATTGACCGGCGATACGGGCGATAAATAGACGCACATCATCGATATGACGCGTTTGCTGATATTCAGCGAGCACGGGCACAAAGGCTTGGGAAAAAGCCCCTTCTGCAAAAAGACGGCGCATAAAGTTCGGTATTTTGAACGCTATATAAAAAGCATCCATTCCCGCTTGAGCCCCAAACAATTGGGCAATGACCATGTCGCGTATAAAACCAACCATGCGAGAGATCAAAGTCATTATTGAGACAAGGGAAGTGGAGCGCATAAGACTTTGTTGTTTAGGAACCATGATTTCAATCGCAGACATAGGGAGTTATTCAAAAAAGAAAACCCTATGATATACCTGATAAACACTAATTTTACGATTTTTCTTAAAAGATTTTTATCTTAGATGATCTGACTGCTTTTTATCAGTTTTTAAAACTAGCTTTATCATAAAGCTACAAAATTCGTATTGACAAATACTAAAGCATTGGGCATGATCAACATTTTTTGTGACATTCAGATTTTAGTGGAGATTTACCAGTGGCAAATATTAAATCAGCGATCAAACGCGCCAGACAAAACGTAAAACTGCGTGAACATAATACCAGCGCACGCTCTATGTTCCGTACTTACGTCAAAAACGTCCTTAAAGCCGTTGAAGCCGGTGACCCAGAACTTGCCAAAGCCGCTTTTGCGAAAGCTCAACCCATAATTGATAAAGCAGCTTCCAAAGGTTTAATTCACAAAAATAAAGCATCCCGCCTTAAAAGTCGCCTCAGCGCCCGCGTTAAAGCTATGGCAGCTTAATCCTGCGTTTCCGTCGCTCTAATCCGTAAACACCCGAATCGGTTTATCCGATTCGGTTCTTCATTTCAAATTATTTAACTTTAGATTTAAAGTTACCTATCTTCACTAAATCTGTGGGAAACTCAATAACAATGCCAAATATCAAAGCGAATAACTTTGCCCTCAATCGATAAATCAGGTGTTGATAAAGAGGGTAAACCTTGCGGCCATTTAAGTACCACTTTTTTTGTTTTCGTCATTGCTGTTTCGAGTAAGTTCTTAGCATCCTCATCACTACCCAATAGCCGTTGTAAGGCCTGCATTTCTTTTTTTACTAAAGCAGATTTTTGCCTGACTGGATGCATAGGATCAAGATAAATAAGATCAGGAAAATTGTCAGATCTAAGCGAGTTCAAATAGCTTATTGTATCGATTTGAAGCAATTTAAGTTTCAAATTCTTTTTTGACTGTTCGTCTTGGCGCTCGAGGCCATCATAAAGCAAGGCAGCTATAATTGGGCTACGTTCAAGCATCAGTACCTCGGCGCCAAAACTCGCAAGTATTGCCGCATCACGTCCCCAGCCAGCGGTTGCATCAAGAATGCGAAGCCCCGCAGTGGGCTTGCAGGCGCGAACTAAACCTTGCTTTTTTCCCGCATCACGCCTCTTTTGCCAAGTTTTGGAGCTAAAATCGCAATATAAAGGTGAAAAATTTGCTAGTTTAAGTACAAGTTTATCGGTGGTTAACTCAAGTTTCTCGCTAGCTTCATTATTAATTGGTAATGACAAAGATTGTGCGAGCTTAAGAGCTTGTTCGAATAACTCTTCATGTTCATAGCCAATTGCTAAGAGTTCTTTCATCGCTTAGTTACTCGCCAACAGTTCATCTATATAAAGTGCTAAGGAATTAAATACAGGAACTTTGGGTCTTGCCTCTAAACTCAAACGGTCAGTCATCTGTGAGAGAACAATCACAGGCTTAGCACCTACTGCAACGGCCGCATCAATATCAGTAATTCTATCACCAACAAAAGATACCCCAGTCAAAGAGCAATTGAGGCGTTCTGCCAGCGTTAAGAGCATGCCGGGCTGTGGTTTTCGACAAGAACAGCCTGCATCAGGCATGTGTTTACAATATTCGATAGCTTGAATTTCGCCACCAGCCTCTTCTACTAATCCCAGCATTTTTGCGTGAATAGCTGTGAGTACCTGTTCAGAATAATAACCTCGAGCAATCCCTGATTGATTTGTTGCTACTCCAATCTGATAACCGGCTCGTGTTAATCGCGCAATAGCGTCTATTGATCCAGCAATGGGAATAAATTCATCCACCGATTTAATGTAATTAAAAGAATCTTGATTGATAACGCCATCTCGATCTAAAAGAATTATTTTATTCATCATAGCTCAGTCAATTGAGTATTCTAATCAAACCTAGGCACCCCAGGCTTAAACTAGGCAATTATTACCTTGGAAATGTCTGCAACACCTTGTAATAGCGATTGCAAGCGAGTGAGTAGAAGCAGACGATTTTTCTTTACTGCTTGATCCTCAACCATAACCATTACTTGTTCGAAAAAGGCATCAACAGGTTCACGTAGGCTGGCAAGTTCGCTTAAGATTTGGCTATATTCTTCTCTGCTATAAAGTGGTTCAATGATTTTTTCAATAGCTTGAAGTTGCATAAAAAGCGCCCTTTCAGCGCCCTCATCCAATAAGCTTTCTTTAAACAGCCCAAGGTCATCTACTTTAGATTGTTGCAAAATATTATGGACACGCTTGCAAGCTGCAGCTAAAGCAGCAGCTTCAGGTAATTTAATAAAAGAAGCTAAGGCTTGAATACGTTTATCAAAGTCATAAAGTGCCTCATCTTGTCGTGCACGCACTGCGCTAACCAAGTCGTTAGTAAACCCTGCTGCCAAATAATAAGATTGCATACGCTCCAAAATGAAAGGTTTTAATTCATTTATAAAAGCCTCTGCTTGAGGAACGCTGTTACCAAAAGTTTTCAAGCTTTGGGCAATTAGAGTTGAGAGGTTAAGTGCTGTACAGCTAGCGATAAGGATTCGTACTGCCGCCAAAGCATGGCGTCTTAATTTAAAAGGATCTTTAACTCCGGAAGGTTTTTGACCAATTGCAAAAATGCCTACGAGAGAATCCAAACGATCCGCAAGCGATAAAGCAAGGCCTAGGTTTGAAGTAGGCAATTGATCGGCAGCAAAGCGGGGAAGATACTGCTCATTCAACGCAAGTGCTACCTCTTTAGGTTCACCTTCATTTAGGGCATAATAATATCCCATTAACCCCTGAAGTTCCGGAAACTCAGCTACCATTCCCGTCATCAGATCACATTTAGATAATATCGCTGCTCGTTCTGCTTGCTCTTTGTCGAGTTTAAATTCGGCTGAAAGCAAATTCATTAGCGTTTGCACACGCTTTGCTTTGTCTTTAAGGCTACCTAATTTAATTTGGAAAATAGCCTGTTCAGTGGCTGGAAGATAAGCACTTAGAGGCTGTTTCTGATCCTGGCGATAGAAAAAAGCGGCATCACTTAAACGGGCTCGCATTACTTTTTCATTACCCGCGATAACTTGCTGCGGATTGCTACTTACAATATTAGCGACTGTAATGAAATTTGGTAACAATCTTTGCTCTGCATTTTGCAGGGCAAAACATTTTTGGTGAGCTTGCATAGAGGCAATTAAGGCTTCTGCAGGGACTTTTAAAAATTCTGCTTCAAAATTGGCAATTAACGCTTGAGGCCATTCAACTATTGAGCAAACCTCATCCACTAAAGCGCTTGGCATGATAGCTTCGGCACTATGCGCAGTGGCCAGGCTTTTCACTTGTTTAACTATTAAGTCTCGTCGTTTAGCAAAATCTGCAATTACAAAACCCTTTTCTAATAAGGATTCATAATTTTCTGCCTTATCAATGGCTATTGCTTGAGGATGATGGAAGCGATGACCATAACTATTACGGCCTGTAGTCACTCCTAAAATCTCACAGTCAATCAGTTCGTCGTTTAAAAGTAAAACTGCCCAATGTACTGGACGCGCAAACTCATAGCTACCTAAGCCCCAGCGCATCGGTTTTGCAATTGGCAGATTAGTTAGGACTTGGTTAATCATCGCAGGTAGCAAATCTCGAGTTTTAGCACCCTCAACTATTGACTCATAAACTAGCCAATTCCCTTTTTCAGTTTTAACAATTTTTAAAACATCTAAAGCTACGTTGCAAGATTTAGCGAAACCGACAAGAGCTGCAGTAGCATGTCCATCTGTGTTGTAAGCCGCAGTCAAAGCAGGACCTCGACGCGTTAAATGTTGAGAAGGCTGCTCTTCACTTAAATCGTTAATATATAAGGCTAAGCGTCTTGGAGTAGCAAAAATATGCACAGCTCCATAGGAAATTTGCGCTTTATCGAAAACTGCTTTTAAATTATCAGCCAAGGCTTGAGATAAAACTGTAACAGCTGCTGAGGGCAATTCCTCGCAACCCAGCTCAAATAATAAATCATTCGCCATGACACACCGCCTGCATAGGGAAACCTAAGACTTCGCGCGCTTCATAATAAGCTTGCGCCACTGCTCTGGAAAGATGCCTCACTCTTAAGATATAGCGTTGCCGTTCAGTAACCGAAATCGCTTTTCTTGCATCGAGTAAATTGAAAGCATGAGAAGCTTTCATAACCATTTCATAAGCCGGTAAGGGAAGATTCAACGCAACGAGTTTTATTGCTTCTACTTCATAATAATCAAATTGTTGATTTAATGCTGCAACATTTGCATGTTCAAAATTATAAGCTGACATCTCAACTTCATTTTGGTGAAAGACGTCCCGGTAGCTAACTAAACCTTCTGCAGTTTTGCACCAAGGTAGATCAAGAATATTATCTACACCTAAGACATACATTGCTACTCGTTCAAGACCGTAAGTTAATTCACCTGTTATCGGCTTACATACCAACCCACCTACTTGTTGGAAATAAGTAAATTGTGAGATTTCCATACCATTTTGCCAAACTTCCCAGCCTAGACCCCAAGCCCCTAAAGTAGGCGATTCCCAATTGTCTTCCACGAAGCGTAGATCATCAATTAAAGGATCAACCCCTAAAACACGCAGTGAATCCAGGTATATTTCCTGAATGTTTAATGGTGAAGGTTTTAAGACAACCTGAAATTGATAATAATGTTGCAGACGGTTAGGATTTTCACCATAGCGGCCATCAGTAGGTCGACGTGAAGGTTGAACGTAAGCGGCTGACCAAGGTTCTGGACCAATTGCACGCAGAAATGTGGCGGGATGAAAGGTTCCAGCGCCAACCTCAATATCCAAGGGTTGTAAAATAACACAACCTTGGGAAGCCCAAAATTGCTGCAAGGTTAAAATAATGTCTTGAAAACTACTTGGCTTTGTCATTTAGATCTCAAAATTTTTACGAAAACAGCATGGGGCAAAATTAATTCAGATGAGTGACCGCCGTTGCAAAGTAGAAATAAACAAGGACAGCCACCACTAAAAGTTCCTTTAATTAGGAATTTGTGCTTTCTTTTTTAACTAAATCTTGTAAAGTTTGTTCGCTTGCTGCACCGGGAATGAAGGCTGGAGTACTACCCGCTTTCATTTTACCTTGAGGAGTAGCTACAACAATGAAAGCCGGCGTGCCCATCAAATGTAATTTCTCAGCGAGCTGACGGTTAGCTTCCAGCGCCTCGGTCACGGCTTTGCTATCCATATCAGTTTTTAGTTTAGCAACATCCAGGCCTGCTGATTTGGCGGCATCCATAATCATTTCATCAGTCAAGCGTCCATCCAGCTTCAATAAAGCGGTATGAAGCACTAAATATTTACCTTGCATTGCAGCAGCTAAAGCAGCTTTAGATGCGACTTCCGAGGTATTACCAAAAATAGGAAATTCTTTGTAAACAACTCGCAGATTTGGATTTTGTTTTACTAATTCGCTAATAATAGGTGACATCTTTTTGCAGTGAATGCATTGATAATCAAAAAATTCAACGAGAGTAACATTACCTTTAGGATTGCCGACTGTAGTCAAAGCATCATTAAATATTTGCTCCGCATTAGACTGGATAGCAGCTTGAGCTTGAACTTGCATTGTTTTTTGTTGTTTTTGTTGTAGCGCTTGTGAGGCTTCTAATAAAATTTCTGGATTATTAACTAAATAATCATGCACAATTTTTTCAACTTGCATTTTTTGTGCATCAGAAACAGAACCTGTACCTGCATCAGTAGCTGCAGCAATTGCCGCAGGTGATACCATGGCAATTGCCAATGCATTTGCAGTTAACATACTTGTAAATTTCACAGCTTTCCCCTTAGATCGATAATTAAATTTTTTAGCCATCAAACCGTAGCACCAGCCTGAATTAAATTCAATGTTTTAGTCCAGAAAAACCGCATTATTGTAAATTTTAAAAACTATGCGTTTAATTATTTTTCTCAAATAGTTTTTGTTCAACTGGCCATTGCAATTTAAGGCAGTTTGTTAATAGTTACAACATTAATAAATTGTGTTAAACTTGTTCAATAATTTTTAACCCTTAAATCTTGTGTTTTTTAATAGGAATATCGTATGCAATCAGGAACAGTGAACCGCTTCAATAAAATTAAAGGTTACGGTTTTATTACACCAGATGAAGGGGCAACCGAGGTCTTTGTGCATTTTTCTGCTGTTCAATCTTCAGGCTATAAAGAATTAAAAGAAGGGCAACGCGTTAATTATGTTCTTGAGCGTGGCGAAAAAGGCAAATTTGCATCTCAAGTCACAGTTATTTAGGAATCGGTCTGTTATGTTAGATTTAAGAAATTTAGGTATGCGTTTTGGTACAAAATCCTTGTTCCAGGCGGTGGATTTAATTCTTTTACCTACTCAACGTTACGGCGTTGTTGGTGCCAATGGCACTGGAAAATCGACATTTTTAAAAATTCTTGCTGGTGAGGAACAAGCATCAACCGGTTCTGTTGAAAAAGCAAAAAATCTTAAAGTCGGTATTTTAAAACAGGATCATTTCCGTTATGAAAATGATAATCTCATCGATGTGGTAATTCGTGGCAATACAATCTTATGGGATGCGCTACAGGATAAGGATAGGCTCTATTCTAAAGAAGAGTTCACTGAAGCAGACGGATATCGCTTAAGTGAATTAGAAGAAATCGTGATGCATCAGGGAGGCTATGAAGCCGAATCAATTGCTAAGAATTTATTGATTGGTTTAGGCATTGCTGAAAAATTTCATTTTGGCCCTCTAAGCGCTTTATCAGGCGGTTATAAATTACGTGTTTTACTTGCTCAGGTTCTTTACCAACAGCCCGATATTATGTTGCTTGATGAGCCAACCAACCACTTGGATATTTTATCCATAGCTTGGCTTGAAGACTTTCTAAAAACCTCGTTCAAAGGATTATTGATTTTTATTTCCCATGATCGCAGCTTCTTAAATAAGGTTTCGACTAATATTCTTGATATCGATTATGATACTGTGCTTGATTATCCAGGACACTATGACAAATTTTGCTTCACTAAAGAAGAGCGTTTGCGTTTGAAGCAAAGTGAATTAAAAAACCAGGAAAAACGAATTGATGCCTTGCAAGGATTCGTTGACCGCTTTGGTGCTAAAGCCTCAAAAGCTAGTCAAGCTGCCTCACGCCAAAAAATGATTGATAGAATTGAACTAGTGGAAATTAAAGATTCTAATATTTTTAAACCTCATTTTAATTTTTATCAAAAAAAACCATCCAGTAAATCGGTCATAAAAGTAGAGAATCTTCATAAAACCTTTGATGACAGGATTTTACTAAAAGAAGTTTCGTTTACTATTCAACGAGCGGATAAATGCGCAATTATTGGACCCAATGGAATTGGTAAGTCAACTCTTTTGAAAATTCTATTAAAGCAGCTGCAATCGGATCAAGGTGGTTTTGAATGGTCGGACTCAGTAAGTATTGGTTATTTTGCCCAAGATTATCGCACTCAGTTAAACCCCGAACAAACTCTATTGCAATGGATGGAAGATAATATCGCCGCACCCTCTCAAGAAATCAGAAAGGTTTTAGGTCAGGTATTATTTCGTGGTGCTGATGTTGATAAAAAGATTGCAATGCTAAGCGGTGGAGAATCCGCAAGACTTATAATGGCTAAATTAATTTTAGAAAAGCATAACGTTTTGATTTTTGACGAGCCTACCAACCATTTAGATCTTGAGTCAATCGATGCCCTGATTGAAGCTATCCAAGCCTTTGAAGGTGCTGTACTTTTTGTAAGCCATAATCGTTATTTTATTGACTTAATTTCCACACGAGTTTTAGTGTTAACTGAACAATATGGCGTGCAAAATTATTTGGGTAATTATAATGATTATTTGGACCAATTTGGCAAAGATTACCTAGCAACAGCTTAGCCTGCTTGCCGATTCGACGAGCCAGGACACTTAGCCAATATTATAACTACTAATATGGGAGTCTCTGCTCTGTCTTGAATTCTTTAGTCTTTAGATAGTTATAACAGTATGTTATTTTAGGAATACAGTTAGCCTATAAAATTGAGGTATTATCTGGAAATCTATCAGGCTCACTTACTAAATCTTTTAAGAAATAAAAATGACCAATTTCGAAAAAATAAACTGCCCCAACTGTGGTAAAAATAAAACCTGGACCACCGACAATCCTTTCAAGCCTTTTTGCTCTGAACGCTGCAAATTAATCGATTTAGGCGATTGGGCTAGTGAAAATCATAAAATCCCAGGCAAAACGCTCAACGAAGAGGCCTCGGAGTCGCTTGAGGAAGATTTCGATAATCCAGACCTGGATACTTAATGGTCGTACTTATAAGTTGAATCATTCTTTTTCGCTCGCTTAGCAGCTTTTTTCTCACTCGCTGTTTTTAAGGGTTTTTTTTTGGTGTTTTTTTTGGTATCAAGATTTTTGCTCATAATTTAATTCCTCAAGTTAATAGTCTGCTGAAAAAAATAATTATTCAGATCTACCCTAAAATTGGGTTAAATGCTAGAGCCCACGATAATTAGTTAGCTCTGCGCTTTCTCATAGCTCATTACGTGGCTCGGGCTTTTATCTAAACTAGAGAGTAGCTTGGTTGCTTGCAATCAAGCTATCGTCCTGAGCAACCTCTTCATTTATCGCTTTATGCGTTAAGTTTCTGAGACGAGGAATTAAAAATCCTAAGGTAGGCGATTTCAAACAGAAACTGTAAATAATTTCATTTAATTCTGCTGGAAAAACATAACGAGCATATAAGTGAAAAGCATGCATATTTTCGACTTGATTATGGTGATCAACAATAGAATCCCTTTCCTTTTTCGGCCGTCGCTGGGATAAAGCAAGTTGGCCCGACCTGGTTTTCGGGTTGACAAATCTTGCAATTGTACCCATGCTTTTCTGTGGTAAGGACTTCTTATCCACCTTAAAAAAAACGGAATTTTGATATTTCTTATAATTTGTAATTAAATCTTTCGAACCTTCAATCAAAGTCAGTTCTGATGTAGGTAAAATCTCTTTTAGACTAGAAATTTGCTCTTGCAAATTGTCAATTTCGACTTCTAAATATTTTGCATTGGCCTCAATAGTTTGCAGTTCAACTGCCACACTAAGATCAGTTAATTTTAAAAAATCCTCAGTTGGAATTAATAAGGATTGTGTTGACCAATTATCATAAAGCTGTTTTATTACTTCGTAAGCAAAAATGAAAGGTTCAACTAATAAGGTATATAAGAAGTTTAAGCTTAGTTCTGTAATATAATATAACACCATATAAGCTAATACTGGCCAACTCAATGCAAACATAAAAATATAGAAAATCGGTAAAAATATAATCATTAAAAAAAGGTCGAGTTTCTTATTGTTATGAAGTTCCAATAGCACCGATACAAAACTAGCTAGACCAATAACTAAGCCTATAATTATAAAAATAAAATATATAAATAGCTTGGTAAGGTATAAAAAAGGATTTACACGGTTCCATTTTTTATTTTTTCGTATTAATTTAAAGAGGTTATCAGTTTCAAATAAACTTTTATAAATAGATTTAACCTGGCTTAAAAATAAATAATTTAAGATATTATGTATAGCTGTATGATTAGATTCAAAACGTATAATATGAGATAACAAGTTCATTCGTGCTGAATAAGGTTCAGTACCGGGTATAAAAGATAGGACAAATCCAAACCCTAACAGGCTTCTAATCTCTCTTGTATAAATGTCTTGAGCGGCAATTAATTCAAACTTTTTATTTTTACCTTTAATTAAAGAATTTGCCTTTGAGTTTATAAATAAAAAACTTAATAATTCATTCAGAAATTCCATAGAACTTTACCCATGAAAAACCATATTTTATTATATTTAAATCAATCTGTAAAGATTTAGGCCATTAAAATTCTTTGATCTAATTCCAATTATTAGAAAGAATCGTCTTAATGACACAATAGTAAGCCGACGAATAAAGATACTCTGCGAATTCAAATAATTGCATAATTCGAATAATTTAATTCCTCTTCAGCTGTTTTATGGGTTAAATTTCTAAGTCTAGGGCTTAATAACCCTAAAGTCGGTGTTTTTACACAACAGTCAAAGATAATTTCGCTAAGCTCTATTGGGAATAACTGCAGAGCAAACCAATAAAAAGCTTGCATCGCTTTTAATTGGGCATGGCTGTCTTGAATGATTTCCTTATCTTGCTGAAAAAAACCGGTGTTTTTATAAGCTTTAAAAAATAAAGTATTTTGGTGAAATTTAAAGGAGTTAATTAATTCTTTTGAGCCTTCAATCAAAGTCTTTTCAGTTGTGGGATAACATTTTGGAATTTCTAATCTAGCTTGTTTATCCGTTTCAATAACTTCACCATTCATGTCTATAGTTTTTCTAAGAGGGTCTAGCTCAGAGTATTCAATACTGGGAATTTGGGTGAATTGTTCCTTTTCGAAAAACTGCTTTAGCACTTCATAGGCAAAAATAAAAGGTTCCATAATTAAACTGTTTAAACTGTTCAATAGAATTTCTGTGGCAAAATATAGAGTGAAATGAACACACATTACCAGTACTAGCATAACAAAAGTAATTATATAAAGGGGGATTAAAAGGTGATCCAGTAAAACAATATAATCTCCTAGAAACTCTAACTGAGGAGGAAGCTTAAAATTTATTCGAGCTAACAAACCAACAAAAATTACTCCCATTTGCGTGAGGTAAAAGAAAGGATTTAAACGATTTGCCCCCCATACCTTATCCCCCTGAAAACGTTCTCTATCCAAACTATATTTTATCGATGCAAGGGTGCGTTTAAAAAGATGGATATAAATATTATCAAGCGTTGAATTTTGCCGGTACTCTTCTAACCGGGCTATAACGGATAACAAATTTATTCGTGCTGCATAAGCCTCAGTCCCGGGTAGAAACGAAAGAGGAAACCCTAAACCAAGATATTGGCGAATCAGTTTTTTATAGATGATTTTAGCAGTTTTTGATTCAGCAATCATATAAAGTTCATGATGCTCTAGCAAAGAATTTATCTTTGAGTTTATAAATAAAAAACTTAAAAGCTTGTTAAGGAATCTCATTATTTTTCTTAATTAGTTAACTAGCACATTGTATCATTTAAAGAGCTTTTAGGCTAAACTTAAGAAGTCCTGCAATTATTTTGCTCAAAAGTTAAATTCGCGTAAGCAAGCACTAACCATTTGCAGCCGTCTTCGGCAAACTTAATTTGAACACGCGTATGCGCGCCAGAGCCTTCCACTGCCAAAACCACACCTTGGCCAAATTTTGCATGACTTACAGTCTGCCCCAAACGTAGACCCGCGTTTTTTGCCGCTGAGGAAGCTGCAGGGGAAATTGTTTTTTGTATCGCCGGCGCTTGAAAACGAGCATTAACACGGACTTCTTCAACAAGATGAGCCGGTAATTCGCGAATAAAACGTGAAGGGCGATGGTATTCTTCTCGTCCATACTGGCGGCGAATCTCCGCATAGGAGAGGACTAGTTTTTCTTTCGCTCGAGTTAGGCCCACATAGCAAAGACGACGTTCTTCTTCCAGTCGTCCAGGTTCTTCTATAGATTGTTTTCCAGGAAATACACCCTCTTCCATTCCAACTAAGAACACAAGCGGAAATTCTAAACCTTTGGCGGCATGAAGAGTCATTAAATGAACATAGCGCTCATGCTCGGCAGCTTGCATTTCACCCGCTTCTAAAGAAGCGTGAGCTAAAAATGCAACCAGCATAGGCAATTCATCTTCATCTTGTTCGTAGCGAAATTGTTTCGCGGCGTTAATTAATTCTTGTAAATTATCTAATCTGGATTCGGATTTTTCGCCTTTAATTTTAGAAAAATGAGCATAGAGACCACTGGCTTCGATGACAGTACCAATCTGTTCATCCAATTCCATTAGCGCAGTTTTTTGCTGTAAATTTTCAATGAGATTAATAAATTTTATTAAGGCAGTAGACGCACGCTGAGGTAAATAGAGCTCATCTAAAATAGATTTTGCCGCATGCCACAAGGAAATATTCTTGGTTTTTGCGACTTGACGAATTTCTTCCAGCGTTTTTTCACCAATACCACGAGTAGGGTAATTTACCACACGCTCAAAAGCAGTCGCATCATCAACGTTTGCAATTAGCCGTAGATAGGCTAAGGTATCTTTGATTTCCGCCCGTTCAAAGAAACGCAAGCCGCCATGAATGCGATAGGCAAGCCGCGCACGCAACAAGGCCTCTTCCAGTACTCGTGATTGGGCGTTTGAACGGTAGAGAACCGCAATTTCATCAGCGCTGCGCCCCTGACTGAGCTCCAAAGCAATTCGTTCAGAGACAAAACGTGCTTCTTCCAATTCATTGAAGGCAGAATAAATTAGAATTTTTTCGCCAATTCCGCCTTCTGTCCATAGAGATTTACCCATTCTGGAGTCATTATTATTAATTAAGGCATTGGCCGCATCAAGAATCGTGGAGGTTGAGCGGTAATTTTGCTCTAGTCTTACAGTCTGGGTATTATGAAAATCATTAGCAAATTTTTGAATATTTTCTACTTTTGCGCCACGCCAGCCGTAGATAGATTGATCATCATCGCCCACTACCATTACGGCTGCATGTTCTCCTGCAAGTAAACGAATCCAGGCATATTGAATGGTATTTGTATCTTGAAACTCATCTACTAAAATAGCTTGAAACCGTTGACGATAGGAGGCTAAAAGTTCAGGATTATCCCGAAGTAATTCATGAGTTCTAAGCAACAACTCAGCAAAATCAACGACGCCAGCAGTGCGGCACACTTGCTCATAGGCTTTATAGATTTCAACCAGGGTGCGACCTGGACCATAACTCTGCACATTGATATGTTGCGGGCGTAATCCTTCGTCTTTTTTACTATTAATAAAACTCTGCGCCTGTTTAACCGGCCATTGCTCTTCATCTAAATTTAATGCAGCGATCACTCGCTTAATCATGCGTGCCTGGTCATCACTGTCGAGTATATGAAATTGTTCGGGTAAATTAGCGCTTTGATAATGACGGCGTAAGAGACGGTGGCATAAACCATGAAAGGTTCCCACCCAAAGGCCAGCAATAGGATGAGCTAGCATAGAATGTAAGCGCTGCTTCATTTCACCGGCAGCTTTATTAGTAAAAGTTACCGCTAATATAGCATGCGGAGACATTTGTTGATGTTCAATAAGCCAAGCAATTCGACTTACTAATACGCGCGTCTTTCCCGAGCCTGCGCCAGCTAAAACCAAAGTATTACCCAGTGCTGCGGTTACAGCATCGCGTTGTTTGTCATTTAATCCGTCTAGCAATCCAATTTTTGTCATTAAATTATCCAAAGCAAACCTTAAACACATTATCCTAAAATAGGCATCCCTAATTCAATGATGCGACAATAACACAAGGTTTTTGGCAAATATTGCTTTTTTTTACCTTTTTTTTATAAAAAACTATTGTCCCCTACCTCTATTTTACGTTATTTTGAAATTACCCGTATGATATGGGTTTTATGATTGTCATTTAAGGACGAATGCAATCGACCAATTTGCTCACAAGTAGGTTGGAGATTGATCAGAAGGAGGAATGATGGCTAGTGGTGAAGTGAAATGGTTTAACAATGCAAAGGGATGGGGTTTTATCATGCCGGCGGGTGGCGGTGAAGATATTTTTGTTCACTTTTCTGCAATTCAAGGCACAGGTTATAAAACTTTAGCGCCCGGGCAGCAAGTCAGTTTTGATCTTGAAAAAGGGGATCGAGGGCTTCATGCTTCTAATGTTGTAGCTCTGTTGGAAACAGCCGAAGCCTAGTATTTGTGTTTACTATCGATTCACTACCTTAATTTTCTAGCTGAGAATTGATAGTAAGCCTGTTCAAAATAGTCACTCTTTCTTAACTCAATGTTGTATCATAACCCTCTTCTTTTCCAATAAAGACTAGACATGAAAAAAGGCTTAATGCTTATCAATCTTGGTACGCCTGATAATCCCGAAATTAGCGCTGTCAGACGCTATCTTGCTGAGTTTCTCACCGATAAGCGAGTGATTGACCTTCCCAGCCTTATCAGATATCCCATTGTTTACGGGACCATCCTACCTTTTAGACCGAAATATACGTCTCAGGCTTATCAGGCTATATGGATAAAGGATGGCTCTCCATTGCTAGTTAATAGTCTTAATTTGCAAATAAAATTACAAGCACGTTTGGGGGAAGAATGGCAGGTAGGGTTGGGTATGCGTTATGGTAAACCTTCTATAGCTAGCACTTTAAAACAATTTAGCAGATGTAGACATTTGACGATACTTCCGCTTTTTCCTCAATATTCCTCAGCCGCAACCGGCTCCGCTTTAGAAGAAGTCTTAAGCCTAATCGCAAAACAAAATGCCCCTCCTTCGCTAAGGGTTATCCGTGATTTTTATCAAGCTCCAGAGTTTATTGCAGCCCAGGCAGCACTTATTCAGCCTCATATAGCAGAACATGATTTTTTATTACTTAGCTATCATGGTTTACCTGAGAATCATCTCAAAAAAGCCGGCTGTCCTTCAATTTGCGCGGGAACCTGTCCTGCTATTTCTGAGAAAACACAAGCCTGTTACAGAGCGCAATGTTATACAACGACACAAGCTCTGGCAAAAAAACTGGGGCTTTCAGACGAGCAATATGGTACTTCGTTTCAATCTCGATTAGGTAAAACTCCCTGGATTAAACCTTATACCGATGAATTTTTGCCTGAACTAAGCCGAAAGGGAATTAAACGTCTTGCTATTGCCTGCCCTTCATTTATTGCAGATTGCCTTGAGACTCTTGAAGAAATTGGCTTACGAGCCAAAGAACAATGGCTGCAGTTAGGGGGTGAACGCTTGACTTTAATTTCCTGTGTGAATGATTCAGATTTGTGGGTTGAAGGTTTAGTTAAGTTAGTTAATTTACCAGAGAATTAAAAAATTATAATATTCAATAAGTTAGCTAGATTCTTTAAATCGAGCTTAAACTTGATTCTTGCAAAACTCTATCGATATGCTATAGAACATTAATGAAACTTTTTATGAGATGAACATGCCAAACAAAGTCTTTGCTGAACGTCTTAATAAAGAATTGGATACTATCGGCCTTCCTACTCGTAGCGATGAGCGCATTGAAGCCCTATCAAAGTTAATTAAAATCCCAAAATTTAAGGCCGCTGCCTTTTTAGAAGGAATTTCACTTCCTGATGAGCTAACTTTGAACCGTCTTGCTCAAGAGTTCGAGGTCAGCATTGACTGGTTGCTTGGCAAAAACGATTAGCGCCCAATTAAGATCAATCCCAATCTTCTGGAATATCAGTAGGTAAATGCAGATTAGTCAAATCTTCAAATAAAGCCACATGAAACAGCGCATCTCCTTCATTAACCAAGGGGAGATTGGTTATGCCGATAATAAGTCCATCGTAGGGACAGTGAATATTAACCTCTTTATTCCCTAAAGGGTCAGAAATAGAGCATAGCAGTTCATTTTTACCAATTTTAGAGCCTAAAGGTTTGGTATGAATCATGACTCCGCTTGCTAATGCTCGTATCCAAAAAGTCGCTTTTGCTTGAGACGGCATCGATTTTCTTTTTGTAAATTTTTTTACGCGGGAAGGAGCTAGCATTTTTAGAAAAGCCATGACCCGTAAAACGCCAGAAACTCCCATTTTTATAGAAAACTCATCGAAACGTAAAGCCTCTCCACCTTCATAAACAATAACAGGAATATTTAAGTTGTCGGTAGCATAACGTAGAGAACCATCTCTTATATTAGAAGGGACTACTACAGGGGCTGCGAAAGCTTCAGCCATTTGTTCCGAGACCACATTTTCTTCGCTAAATCGCACTTGCGGATAATTGCTGCGATGAATCGCACCTGTATGCAAATCAATACCATGAGTAGAACGTTCGACGATTTCGCTCATTATTAAATTCGCTAATTGGGAAGCCATTGACCCTCGTAGCGAACCAGGAAATTGGCGATTTAGATCGCGTCGATCAGGTAGATAACGAGAGTGCAACATCAACCCGTAGACATTCACCACTGGAAGTGTAATTAGGGTTCCACGCAAGCGATGGATATGAGAGGTATTATGAAGTCGGCGTATAATTTCTACGCCATTAATTTCATCACCATGAATTGCAGCAGTGATGAATAGGATCGGGCCTTCTTTTTTACCATGGAAAACATAAACCGGGATTTCCAAGAGAGTTGAAGTGTAAAGCATTGTCATAGCCAGTCTCACACAGCGTGAATCACCGGCCTCAATTGTTTCACCAGCAATGACAATAGCCTCTCTTTTATTCATCCTTGGAACCGTTGGTTAACCCCTTTAGGTTTAGCATTTTTTTCAATGTATTCAATAATTTTAGCAGCAATATTGATATGCGTGGCCTTTTCTATTCCTTCGAGTCCAGGCGAGGAATTAATTTCTAATACTAGAGGGCCCTTATTGGAGCGGATTAAATCTACTCCAGCCACCTTTAAACCCATAGTTTTAGCAGCACAAACAGCAAGCGCTCGCTCTTGAGGCGTTAATTGAACCCGCATAGCCTTGCCGCCCTGGTGAACATTGGCGCGAAAATCTCCATCTTTAGCCTGACGTTTGATGGCTGCAACCACTTTATCCCCTATCACAAAGCAGCGAATATCAACGCCACGAGATTCTTCAATAAATTCCTGTACTAAAATATTGGCTGACATTTCTTTGAAAGCATTGATTATGCTAACAGCAGACTGCTGACTATCCGCCAAAATAACACCTTTCCCCTGCGTACCCTCTAATAATTTAATAACTAAAGGAGCGCCACCAACCATGCGAATCAAATCTTCAGTATCATCAGGAGATTGAGCGAAGCTGGTTGAAGGCATAGGGATACCTTTTCTTGCTAAAAGTTGTAAAGACCTAAATTTATCTCGAGATCGTGAAATTGCAATGGATTCGTTCAAGGTATACATTCCCATCGTTTCCATATGCCTTAATAAAGCTGTACCGTAATAAGTGATAGAAGCGCCGATTCGAGGAATCACTGCATCAAATTTCGGCAAGGGTTCGCCGCCGCGATAATGAACTATAGGATTGGAAGCTGCAATATTCATATAGCAGTATAGTGGATTTATAATTTTTACTTCGTGCCCAGCCTCTTCACCTGTAATTTTTAAACGCTGATGCGAATATAGTTTGGGATTAGTTGCCAGTATTGCAATTTTCATGAATCGATGTTCCTTTATTGTTATATTGTAAGCGTAGCATTAAATTCAATAATCATTTTCTCTAGTCCTAAGCCTTTTATTGAACTACTGCGTTGACCTTATATTTTGTCGAAATTTATCGTTCACCAAAATTAGCTAATCCTAAGCTATGAAATTTGGATAATGAATGATTGTGTGGCCTAAACCTATTGTTATGCGATTGGAGATTAAAAGTCTTGATTTAAGCAATCGTTTAAGACACTAACAAGAGATAATCTTTAGCCAATAATGTTGCCTGATGCGGTGTTGTAAAAAAGGCTGTCAATTCACCTTCGGGATTCAATAGCATTAGCGCTCCACTGTGTTGCATATCATAATTTGCCCCTTCTTCTGAGTTTGGTAGAGCAACTTTAGCGTAAGCAATTCCCATTTCTTTAGTCATTTGACGTACCATCTCATCATCACCACGAGCACCGTAGAAATGATTATGAAAGGCTTTTACATAAGAATTAAGTTTGTTTTGAGTATCTCGTTGCGGGTCAATAGAAATCATCACTACTTTTGGCAGAGGATTGACTTTCTTTTCTTCAAGAATACGATACATTTTACCTAATTCAGCCATAGCAGTTGGGCAGACAAAACCACAATTTGTAAATCCAAAGAAGATTAGAGTCCACTGACCTTTAAGGCTTGTGTTAGTGAAGGGCTGATTATCAATGCCAGTTAAGGCAAAGGGCTTAACTTTGCGTGATTTATCTAATAACGTGCCATTAAATTGGCTTCGATCTACCATCTTTTTACTATGATAATGCTGGGAAACAAAGATACCCGTAACCAGGGCTATGATAACAAGCAAAGTAAGGACAGTTTTACTTATACCATTCTTTTGAGCCAACATTTTTATAACCCCTTAACTGTAGTGATCAATCAACAAAAAGACAAACAACATCATTAAGTAAATAATAGAGAAACGAAACGTTTGCATCGCAATTCTAGGCAGTTCTGAGCGATACAATAAAATTGCCCAGTACAAAAAACGAACACCTAATAAGCTCGCACCGCTAAGATACAACCAACCGCTCATCCCCACGGCGAAGGGTAATACAGAGACAACCAATAGTAAAATAGTATACAAAAGTACGTACAATTTTGTATAAGGAACTCCATGGGTAACGGGTAACATCGGGATCGCAGCGTTGCGATACTCTTCTAGCCTATAGATGGCAAGCGCCCAAAAATGCGGAGGAGTCCAGGTAAATATGATCAATACCAACAGTAAAGCTTGGGGATCAAGCTGATTAGTAATCGCAATCCAACCTAGCAAAGGCGGTGCTGCACCGGCAAGGCCACCGATAACTATATTTTGAGGCGTTGCCCTTTTTAAATAACCCGTATAAATTCCGGCATAGCCTATTAAAGTGATAAAAGTCATCACAGCGGTTAACACATTAATAAAAAGTACAAGAATAATTAAGCCAAGAATTCCCATTGTGGCAGCAAAATACAAGGCTTGTTTAATAGAAACACGTCCCCCTGCGATTGGCCTTTTTTGGGTTCGCGCCATAATTGCATCAATCCGCTTGTCAACCAAATGATTGATAGCCGCCGCCGAACCTGCACAAAATCCTATGCCAACTAAAGCGGCTAAGACGGTAAATAAGGGAATCCAGCCTGGTGTCGATAAATACATGCCAACAAGAACCGTGAGCAGCATAAGTGCCACTACTTTGGGCTTACAAAGCTCTAAATAATCCCGCCAATCGATTTTAATTGCTAATTCTGATTTAATTTGCACTAGAAGGCCTACCTTTGCTCAAATAAAGCATCATTAACAGAGTTGCCATTAACAACGCTGCAACGCCATTGTGAGCCACTGCGGCCCATAAAGGTAATAAATAAAGGACGTTTATAACTCCTAATAAAAATTGCAGTACTATAAGAACTATTGCAAGCCAGGAAAGGACACGTAGTGCAGGGCTTCGCACCCTTGTCAAGACGAAAGAAGATAAAACTAACAGATAAACTGCAGTCACTATTGCACCCAAACGATGAATAAACTGAATAGTCACTCGCACCTCATTATCAAGCAGACCCCCTTGATAATTCGCGCCAACTGGCGAAAACAAATTAAAACCCCTGGAAAAATGTAAATCAGGCAGCCACTGACCATTACATTGAGGAAAACCAATACAGGCAATACCTGCATAATTGGAACTGACCCATCCTCCCAAGGCAATCTGACAAAAAACAATAATAAGCCCTAATAAAATCCAAAACCTGCCACGCTGCAAATCATAGGGTTTGATAGAGCATAATTGCAGCGCCAGGCGGCAAAGACAAGCAAAAATTAAAATTCCACCCAGTAAATGCCCCATAACCACTACGGGTAATAATTTTAAAGTAACGGTCCACATGCCGAGGGCAGCTTGAAATATCACTAGAATTATCAGGGCTAAAGACAAGTGCCAAGGCAGACGAAAACCTTGTAATCGGCGCAAAAATGTTGAAAAAGCGATAAATAAAATAAGAAGACCCAGTGTTCCAGCAGCATAGCGATGAGCCATTTCCGTCCAGGCTTTGCCTGCCTCGATGGGTATTTGCGGATAGCGATTTTGGGCGGAATTTAATTCATTTTGGCCAGATGGAAGCACCATGCGACCATAGCAACCTGGCCAATCCGGACAACCTAAACCTGCTCCGGTCAAACGGGTGTAAGCACCGAGCATCACTACAAACAAAGCTAAAATTACAGCGACAATTACTGTTAGACGGAGAAATTTATTTTGCATTACTAGCCACTCTTCTTTAATAATTGTCTTAGATCTTGGTAAATAGCGTCTGGATTAGCATTATTTTCATAAGCCAGTATTAAAAACCCCTTAGGGTCAGCAATGAATATTTTTGGTTTAGCCCCTAAAATAGCTACATGTTGCTCAGGGCCTGAAGGTAAATTGAGCAAATGGATATCTTTATCCTGCAAAGTCTTGCCTAAATCTGTTTCAGTCTGTTTTGAAGCCTTAGCCAAGACTAACCATTCATCAACTTCATACAAACGTCGACCTAAAGCTAAGCGTATCCGAGCGAGCTTATCTACCTCATTTAAGCAGTCAATCTCACAGTATTCCCCAGACCAATAAACGAGACGCCATTTAGACTTACCATCAGCAAGCTCGGCAAATAACACCGCTGGGCTTAAAAGTTCACCTTTATTAGTTTTTGCCGCGGAGAGCAGTTGGGGATTGCGATAATATAAATATGCGCTAAGACCAGGTGCTACAAAAATTAAGATTAATAAAATTAAGATCAAATAATTAGATTTTTTCATTTTCATTGTTTTTCTTCAAATTGAGAGCCAGGAAAAGAATAATTATCACCACAGCCATGGAAAACCATTGTAAAGCATAGCCATAATGCCGCTCGGGCGGCATTGAAACCACTGGCCAATCACGAATAAAACCGGAACTGCCATCCTCATCGAGGCGAATAATAAACGGATACACTGATTTATGCAAAAACTGTCCTATCAATTTACTATCAATCCGCTCAACAATAGCGACGTCTGCTCCTTGCTTTTCCAAAACCTGTCCCAAAACCCAGGTTTTTTTAGACGGATAATAAACACTCCCTATCAAAGGCCTAGGCGCTGAAATGTTATCGATTCGCGGTAATAACTGCCTTCCAGGATCTGCAGCGACCCAACCCTTATCGACGAGCAAGATCTTGCCAGAATCCAGTGCTAAAGGGGTCAAGACATGATAACCAAAGCGATGATTATGATGCTGATTGTCTAGCAAGAAAGTTTGCTGCAAATACTGACCACTAAGTTGAACTCGCTGATACTGCTTTGGCAAAGGCATAGTGGGTTTCCAGGCCAGCGGTTGTTCATGAGCCAACTTAACTTGAGCTGCAAGCATTTGTTTTTTTTCATGAGCACGATCCAGTTGCCAAAAGCCTAAAAAGCTAAAAAATAGCAGCGCTGCAAAGCTTAAAAAAGTCATGCGCCAATTGGGCGTGAAACGGCGATTAAAACAAGTTAAACTAATCATCTTTCGTTACTCAGCTTTACAGTTTTGGGAGTATAACAAATGATCACTAAGGCAATCATTATTATCGTCATGTTAGCTATTCTATTTGCCTTAGGCAGCAGCCTGATTTTCTTAGTTCGTGATGAAGGCAAAACTACAAGGACCGTCAAAGCACTCACTTGGCGAATTGGTATATCTCTAGTATTATTTTTGTTTTTATTTTTAGCTTTTAGTATGGGTTGGATCAAACCACACGGGGTTTAGCAAGGGAGCAGAAAATGTATATTCTTTATTCACTTGGCACACCAAATGGTTTAAAGCCCACTATTATACTCGAAGAATTAGCAACACCCTATGAGTTAAAATTAATTAACATCCGGGAAAGTGAACAGTTCAAACCGGAATTTCTTCGCATTTCTCCCAATAATAAAATTCCGGTCCTCTATGATCACGAGCTGGAGTTTTATCTTTTTGAATCGGTGGCCATACTGCAATATTTAGCTGAAAAACACCAACAATTTTTGCCCAATGATTTAAAATCTCGCTTTGAAGTCCTTAAATGGTGCTATTTTCAAGTGGCTCATGTGGGACCTATGTTTGGGCAATACGGTCATTTTCACCGCTATGCCTCAGAAGATTTGCCTTATGCAAAAAAACGCTATGCCGATGAGGTTTTGCGTTTAATGGGAGTGATGGACAAACAACTTGAGCATCATCCTTATATAAGCGGTAGCGAATATTCTATTGCGGATATGGCAATTTGGCCTTGGCTTTATTGCTATGAAAATTTTTATGAAACCCCAATTCCTACAAACCAATATCCCCATTTAATTCGATGGTATAAAACTATTGCCAGACGCCCACAAGTGATTGCAGCTCTTGGAGCATATGAAGATGATTAGGAATGAATCTAAAAATCTTGGCTATTGACCCAATTGATTTATTTTTGTACAATATTCTAAATTGATTTTTTAGAGGCTGTAAAATGACAAAGATAAATCGAAAACTGGAAGATTACACAAAAAATCACAGCAGCAAAATTAATTCAAATAATAATGTAATTGTATTAAATAAGCAGCTTCGTGGTAAAAAAGCGCATAAAAGAAATTATTTTTTTAAAGAAGCACAAGCATCTGCAGCATCTAAAGAAGCTATAGCAGCTGCTTATTATCGTTTATTAATTGGTGATCGGGCAGCTAATATCAGCCTTGCCCATAACTCTCAACAAGAATGTCTCGGAACAATCTCAAAAGAAATCGACGGATTTAAATCAGCAGCCAGTGTTCGACAAAACTATAGGAAGTTAGATCAAAGCGACTGGGTGAAGTTTGGTTTAGCAAGGATTCTTGTTTCATCAATGATTTTCGCTGAGGGAGATTTAACTGAAAGCAATTGGGGATTTGATAATAAAGGCAATGTAGTACGAATTGACTTTGACCGATCTCTTGATTATATGAGTCATCCTATCACAGAAAGAGACGTGCTTAATTTATTAGAATTGCAGGATTTTAAAGCTGGTGATTGGCCGAGGATAAATTGGGGGGATAAAAATAGTGAGGAAAACCAAAAATTTGAGCGTGAAAAATGGCGTTATTTTTTAAAAGCAATTCTTCCAACTAAAGATTTGTGGCTTAAAATTGCCTCCCTTTATGATAAAAATGCCTTAAAAAATCCTCATATTGAAAAACAAATTGGCCGTCTTGATGGATTGAAAACCTTGCTAATCAATTTACCTCAATTTCAAGAGTTCATTTTAACTAATCCAGATTCTATAGAACTTATTTGCAATGAATTTTCTGAATATAACCAACATTTAAAGAATGAAATCAAACTGATTGACATTAGTAATATAAAAGAACAATACCTTGAAATCGTCGATGAAATAAAAAAGAAAAAATCACCTTCAGAGCATAAATTACCCATCTTATTCTGTAATCAAACAAATAAGCAACTTGAGGAAGAGATCCAAAATGATTACAAACTTAGAAATTCTGCTAGAACCAACAATTTTTTTGCGAAAGATGAAACTGAGCAAAGTAGTGAAGATTTTACAGATTTTGTAAGCAGCTCTGGCCTGTTGTGGCTTTAACAATTGCGCATTTTAGAATTTACCTGAGAGTTACCATTGTTCAAATCTAACTGATATCTTAGATCTGCTTCAATTTGATCATGGAAACCAAATAGTCATGGGAGTTCTGTAGGAGATTAACTTACAGGGACATTTCTGAGATAACCCATGATTATTCCTCAAGTACTTTTTTTTTACGCCGCTAACCATTATATGAGTTTTAAACAATTTCCATCCTGACAAGGGGCAGCAATGGACATTATATTTCAAGGCCAGCATAACAGTGAGGAAGCCGCAGAAAGCTTGTTAAGTGTACTGCGTTTGTTTAAAGAACGTTATCAAATCGACCAATTTCGAGAAATGCATCTTACAGTGACCTTAGTCAATGCTCAAAATGAAGATGTAGAATTAATTGATAGTGAAACGGCCGAAGCCTTTAGAATTTTTGAGGTGTATCGAAAAGGTTATGAATTAAATGGACGCAAAGGCCAAGCCATGCTGCAATTGGTAGTTGATAACACACGATAGTGGCGAGTTCTTATGTTCCTTTCTTTAATCGCTTTTATATTGACCATGGTTTTAGTCGTGGGGATTCATGAAGCTGGGCATGCACTGAGTGCCAGATTTTTCAAGGTTAATATTCGTCGTATTTCTATCGGCTTTGGTAAAGCGTTATTAAGCTGGAAAGACCAAACTAAGCGTGAATGGGTTTGGGGGCTTTGGCCCTTAGGTGGATATGCGCAACTGCTCAACTCACGCATCGAAACCCTGCCTTCCAGTGACTTCAGGCATTGCTTTGACAAAAAACCAATTTGGCAACGTTGTATCATTTTGATTTCAGGCTCTCTAGCCAATTTTATAACGGCTTTTCTTGCACTCTTTTTACTCTACCTACTGGGCTATCAGCAACACACTCCACTAATTAAAGACCTTAGGCCGCAAACTATTGCCGCCGAAGCAGGCTTGCAAGCTAATGATCGTTTTCTGGCAATTGATAATCAACCCACAAATTCCTGGCAAGAAGTTGGAATGAGTTTAATCATGGCTTTGGGTAAGAGCAAAGTTCCAATCCAGGTTTCCAATCAAGAGGGTCGAGTAAGAACTATCAACCTCGATCTAAGTAAATGGCACTATCAAAATAAAGAACGGTCTCTTTTCCTTTCTCTTGGTCTAAACATCGCGGATGCAAAATCATCCAAAGTAACGGTTCCTGGACAATCCTTTTTTTTTGCCTTAAGTAGTGCCTTAGCCAAGTTATTATTTCTACTTAAATTTTTTTTTATTATGATCAAGCAATTAGTTAATCAACACCTTCCTTTTGCAATTTTACTGGGCCCTTTTGGCATGATAGAAACCACCATAGTCTCTTTTTCCCAGGGACTTACGGTATTTTTATATTTCATTGCTAGTTTTAGCCTTGCTGTAGGTTTGGTTAATTTATTTCCATTCCCCGGGCTTGATGGCGGTTCAATTGCTTATGCTCTAATCGAAAAATTTCGTGGAAAACCAATTTCCCTGGCTTTGGAAATTTTATTGCATCGTTTAGCCTTTATTCTTTTTTTTATCTTGCTGTTCCAATTGGTTTTAAATGATATACAGCGTTATTTAAGTTCATAAACTAAATCGTTCGTGCACAGCACCATAGATCTACGCGCTTAGCCCCCTGTTCTTTAAAAAGCTTGGCTAACTCATTTGCGGTTGAGCCTGTGGTCATTAAGTCGTCCACTAAAATGATCTGTTCATAATGACTAGGCTTGCTTTGAAAAGCTTGACGTAGATTTTTACGTCGTTGCTTTAATTCCAAATTCACTTGGGGTTCTGTATGAATTATTTTTTTGCATAGCTTAGGCTCATAAGAAAGCCCTAATTTTTTAGCTAATAATTTACAAAGCTCAGCTGCCTGGTTAAAACCACGCTGCTTTAGCTTTTTTACATGCAGGGGCACAGGAACAAGGCATTGTTTTTCCACAATTAAACCTGATTTTGAGAATGCGTCTACCATTAATTCAACAAAAAAACTGCGCAAATAAAGTGCCTCCTTGTATTTAAAATCATGCAATAAAGTTCGGAGAGGTTCTTCAAAAACGAGGTTAGTAATTGTTTTGTCGAAATAGGGCTTTTTTTTGCAACAAAAACCACAAATCAAAAAGTTGTCCTCAGGCAAGGGAAGCGCGCAGTATTGACAACAAGGGCCTATTTGCTTAAACAAGCTAACACAGGACTCACAGACTGCAACAGGCTGAGAATGATAGAGTTGACAAAGAACACAGACAGAAGGCAAACGCAGCTTCTGTGTTATACTTGCGATTTTCTGGCGCACGAGCGTTGGATTCCTTAAATTATTCCTTGCCAATGATGAATCTGAAAACTGAAATTTGCAATGCTTTTAGTAAGCATGCCCATGAATATGAACAAGCAGCCAAAGTGCAAAATGAAATCGGCAAGCGTTTATTTGAACGTCTTTACCTCTTAAAAATTGCACCGCGCTATATCCTTGATTTAGGATGCGGTACTGGTCTTTTTACCCCTTTGCTCAGAAAACTTTATCCTAAAGCGCAAGTTATAGGCGTGGATTTATCTGAATCTATGCTAAATCAAGCACGCAAAAAACAAAGTTGGCGGCGGAAATGGCCATTAATTAGCGCAGACATGAACGCTCTGCCTTTTGCCGATGGCTGCTTTGATCTTGTTTTTACTAATCAAGTTATTCATTGGTCAGAGCCTATTAATTCTGTGATACATGAGTTAAATCGAATTATGAATGTTAACGGCTGCCTAATGTTCTCTACATTGGGTCCGGATACCTTTAAAGAGTTAAAGCAATCCTGGCAACAAGCAGATGGCCATGCTCATACGAACAGTTTTATCGATATGCATGATATTGGCGATTACTTGCTTGCAGAACATTTTCTCGATCCAGTTGTCGATATGGAACTATTAACAGTACACTATCCAAATCTAAGGCAATTACTAGACAATTTAAAAGCCCAGGGGGTTCGTAATATTAATCCAATACGTAACAGAGGATTAACTGGTCGACAAGCTTGGCACAAATTTGAAATAGCCTATGAAACTTTTAGAACTCCAGAGGGTAAATACCCTTTAAGTTATGAGGTGGTCTATGGACATGCATGGAAGGGTGAGCAACGACGATTAGGCGATGGTACAGAAACATTTATACCCATATCAGAAATTGGACGAAGGCGCTATTAAGTTATTTTTCGCTAAGATAGCATTAAATAAGAAAGGGGCTTTTTCATGAAAAAAAACTATTTTTTAGCGCTTGTTTTCTTTTTTACCTTCATAGCGAGTTCGTTTGCAGAGCAAGCAATTAATACTGAACTTCTTTCAGAAAAAATATCTACGCTTTTAGCTAATTTCGGTGAAAATATTAATATCGGTATTTTGGTTAAAGATGCGAAAACCGGAAAACTGCTTTTCAAAAAGGAATCTGATCGTTATTTTATGCCCGCCTCTAGTCAAAAATTGTTTACAGCCTTTGCAGCCCTGCAAGCTTTAGGATCTGATTTCAGATATCAAACTCAACTTTATTTTGACTATAAGAAGATCAAAAACAAAACCTTAAACGATAATCTTTATATTCAATTCTCAGGTGATCCCACGCTGACTTTGGTACAAATGAATTCCTTAATTAAATCCCTATCTGAGGCAGGAATCCAGGAGCTAACAGGCAAAGTCATTATTGATGATACTGCCTTCGATGCGATGAGCATGAGTCCAGGAACTGCCTGGGAAGATCAAAATTATTGTTGGGGCTCGCCGCTAAGCAGCTTAATAATTAACCATAATTGTGTAAACGCGACAATTAAGCCAGGGGCATTAGCAGGTCAGCCTGCACAACTTGAATTACCTGATTATCCTCAATCCATGGATTTTGTGACTAATGTCCTAACTAAAGACGAAACTGAAAAAAATTGCCAGATTAAAGCAAAACGAACTGATGAGTTTACCTATACCTTAACCGGCTGTATTAAAGCAGGCTCGAAGCCTCAATTAATAGAGATGGCTATTAATAACCCTTATTCGAATACTGTATCTTTATTAAAATATTTACTTAAAAAAAATCAAATCAAACTTTCTGAAGGCTTTGAATTTAAAAAATTCCAATCCCCAACTAAACCCTTTGCTCGACATGATTCACCCCCGTTAAAAGAGATGGTGAGTACTATGTTAAAAGATTCAGATAATACCATCGCTAATGCCTTGTTCAAGACCATTGGCGCTCGCTATTCCCATGAAGTTGGTAGTTTTAACAATGGTCATGATGCCATTCTTGAAGTACTTTCACAGTTTTTACCAATTCAATTTCCCAGAACTACCCTTATCGATGGAGCTGGAGCTTCGCGTTATAATTTTCTTACCCCAGAACAAATAGTGACCTTACTGCAAAAAATTTATCAATCACCGGGAGCCGCTGAATTCATTTCCTCCCTAGCCCTTGGGGGGGTGGATGGCACCCTTAAATATCGTTTAAAAGACCCCGCAACCCTCGGTAAAGTCTTTGCAAAAACAGGCTCTGAAACAGCAATTAGCACCTTATCGGGTTTCATTGAAACCAAAAATAAAGATATTTTAATTTTCTCTATTATGATTAATGGGTTTACTGAGCCTGTTGCCAAGTACAAAAGCCTAGAGGATAAAATAGCGAAGGTGCTTGTTGAGGCCAAATAATCGAGCATATTTCATATCATTAAAAGGTCTTTTACATTTAATCTACAAATTTGACTGTGAATAGTTTACAATCCCAAGATTCTTCTGTTGCTCAAAAAAAAATCTATGGTGTTTGTCGCCTGTGGTCTAAATTATAAAACTGCCCCGATACATGTGCGTGAAAAAATCGCATTGCCTCCTGCTATGCAAGAATCTATGCTACGCAATCTAATCGCTTCAACCCCTGTAAATGAAGCTGCAATCTTATCTACTTGTAATCGTACTGAAATTTATTGTGATACTGATGAGCCTGAAAGCATTGGATTTTGGCTAGCAAAACAGCATCAATTAGCACCCGAATCGCTTTCACCCTATCTTTATCTACACCCTGGTTCAAGCGGTGTACGTCATACACTCCGTGTTGCTAGCGGCCTTGATTCCATGATGCTTGGAGAACCGCAAATTCTGGGACAAATGAAGCAAGCCTATCAATCTGCATGTCATGCAGGGACAGTAAAAACTAATTTACGCCAAACTTTTCAATATATATTTAGCGCTTCTAAACGAATTCGCAGTTTAAGTGGTATCGGCACAAATCCTGTCTCTGTAGCTTATGCGGCAATCCAACTAATTGGCCAGCTTTTTTCTGATTTTAAACCCTTGCAAGTCTTTATAATTGGATCC
This sequence comes from Tatlockia sp., assembly GCA_013697725.1. GTDB lineage: Bacteria > Pseudomonadota > Gammaproteobacteria > Legionellales > Legionellaceae > Tatlockia. Next base: position 127,670 of record JACCWI010000040.1, on the reverse strand, counting down.
GGTGAAACGGCAACTTTGGTGGCGAAATATCTTTATAAACAAGGAGTAAGATCTTTTCTAATTGCTAGCCGCACCACTGAGAATGCCAATCAACTTGCTGCAGCTTTTGGCGGTAAAGCCTTATCGATTAGCGAAATTCCACAATATTTACCCCAAGCAGATGTTGTAATTTCTGCCACAGCCTGTCCACTCCCTTTTATTAACAAAAATTTGGTTGAACATGCTTTGTTACAGCGTAAAGAGGCGCCGATGTTTTTCCTCGATTTGGCTGTCCCTCGAGATATTGAAGCCGATGTTGCCGAATTAAAGAATGTTCATCTTTACAACATTGATGATCTTCAATATAAAATTGAAAAAGGAATGGACGAGCGACGTTCTGCTGCCTTGCAAGCTGAGCAGTTAATTGACTGTGAATTAGATAATTATATTCGCTGGCATCGTTCTTTACGTGCTAAGGACCTTATCTGTGATTACCGCAATCAAATGCAAAATCTGGCGCAACAGGAACTTATTCGTGCCCAACAGAAACTATCGGCAGGCTATGGTCAAGATCAAGTGCTTAGTGAATTTTGCGAACGCTTGGTAAATAAATTAACTCATCATCCTACTGTAGGCCTTCGCCAGGCCGCCTGGGATGGGCGAGAAGAATTGATTGATTTAGCTCAATATCTATTAAATTTTCCATTGATTGAAACCCCTTATGAAGAAATCGCTTGAAGAAAAGCTGCAGCAAATGTTTGAACGTTTTGAAGAAGTTAATCGTCTTCTATCGGATGCATCTATCATTGCTGATCATGAAAAATTTAAAAATCTATCGAAAGAATATGCTCAACTAGAGCCTGTAGCATCTTGCTACAACAGTTTCATCGCAGCCTGTACTAACGTTGATTCCTTAGAAGAGCTCATTAACAGCGATGACAAAGAACTTAGCCTTATGGCTGCTGAAGAAGTTGAAGCGGCGAAATCAAAGGTGGGTGAGCTTGAGGAAGAGCTGCAATGGCATTTAATCCCTAAAGATCCGGATGATGAACGTAATGTTTACCTGGAAGTCAGGGCGGGAACAGGCGGTGACGAGGCGGCTATCTTTGCTGGCGACTTATTCCGAATGTACAGCCGTTACGCTGAAACTATGGGCTGGCAACTGGAAATTATTAGCGCCAGCCATGGTGAACATGGGGGTTTTAAAGAAGTCATTGCGCGAATTAGTGGTCATGACGTTTATTCCCAACTAAAATTTGAATCCGGAGCGCATCGTGTACAACGCGTTCCAGAAACAGAATCGCAGGGTCGCGTTCATACCTCTGCTTGCACTGTAGCAATTATGCCAGAAGTTGAGGAGATCGATGAGATTGCAGTGAACTCAGACGATTTACGTATAGATACCTACCGTTCTTCAGGTGCCGGTGGTCAGCATGTTAATAAAACCGATTCAGCGATACGTATTACTCATTTGCCTACAGGTCTTGTAGTTGAGTGTCAGGATGAACGTTCTCAGCATAAAAACCGCGCTAAAGCAATGGCGCTATTAAAAACAAGATTATTGGACGCCGAGCAAAGCAAGCAACGTCAACAGCAGGCGCAAACCCGCAAATCACTCGTCGGTTCTGGTGATCGCTCTGAGCGTATTCGCACTTATAATTTTCCCCAAGGTCGGTTGACGGATCATCGTATTAATTTAACTCTTTACCAACTGAATGAAGTAATAGCCGGCGGGCTTTCACCAGTAATTGATGCGCTGAAAAGAGAATATCACGCCGAATTACTTGCCGAGCTAGGACGTCATGATTGAGATTAAAACAGCGCTAGCGCAAGCTAGCACTGAACTAAGCCCGCAAAGTGAGTCAGCGCGGCTGGATGCGGAAATTTTGCTCGCTCATGTTTTAATGAAAACAAGAAGCTTTCTATATGCTTATCCAGATACATTTCTCAAGGCTAGTCAATGGCAGGCTTTTAAAGAGTTAATTGAGCAACGTCTACAAGGATTACCTATCGCCTATTTAACAGGTACACGTGAATTTTGGTCACTTCCCCTAAACATTAATGCAGCCGTCCTTATCCCACGTCCTGAAACTGAGCTTCTTGTTGAACTGACTTTAGATTTACTTGCCGCTAAGCCGCAGGCGCAAATTCTTGAATTGGGCACAGGAAGTGGAGCTATTGCTTTAGCCTGCGCTTCGGAGAGACCAGATTGGCAGATAACTGCTGTAGATTGTAGCTCTGCAGCACTGAATCTTGCTAAAGAAAATGCGAAGAATTTGAACCTTGTCAACGGTATTAATTTTTGTCTTTCTGATTGGTTTAGTAATTTAGCTCCAAATCAGAGGTTTGATGCTATTGTTACTAATCCACCTTACATAGCAGCCAATGATCCTCATCTTTTTATTGGTGATTTGCGCTTTGAACCAAGTCTTGCTCTAGTTAGTGGCGAGGACGGTTTAACGGCAATAAAGCACCTCATTCAACATAGTCTTGATTGGTTGAAACCAGGAGGGTTATTATTGATGGAACATGGCTTTGATCAAAAATCTGTAATAAAGTCTATGCTTAATAATTATGGGTACAGTCAGGTTCAATGTTGGCAGGATTGGCAAAAAAGAGATCGAGTCAGTGGTGGAAAACTAATAAAGCTTAGTTGATACTTGATGGCCGCAGCGTTTTTTGATATACCTAACGCTTTTGGCCATGCCATTATGGCTTGTTGGAGAGTCGCAAAAGCAGGAGGCATTATGCCAGAATTAATTGATTCAACTAGCGAGAGAATACATATCGTGAAAAATGACGCCGTTAGCAGCATGGGAATAGCCCCCTATCAGGAAACTGTAGGCGAAGAATATATGAACGAAAAGCAGTTGCTGCATATTGAAAAGATATTACTTGCGTGGCGTCAATCGCTAATGGAAGAAGTCGATAGAACAGTAACTCACATGAAAGACGAAGCAGCTAACTTCCCGGATCCTTCTGATCGAGCAAGTCAAGAGGAAGAATTTAGCCTGGAACTTAGAACTCGCGATCGTGAGCGCAAATTAATCAAAAAAATTGAAGATGCTCTGGAACGTTTACGCGACAATGATTTTGGTTATTGCGAGGCCTGTGGTATAGAAATTGGTCTTCGACGTTTGGAAGCACGTCCTACTGCCACGCTTTGCATCGATTGCAAAACCTTGTCTGAAATCAAAGAACGCCAGAATCAGGGCGGGTAAGTAAACGCCTGGAAAATATAAACATCAACCTGGTTGTAACACCAGGTTGATTAATACTTTACAGAATTAATGGTCTGGCTATTGAAAAAATCTATTAGCAATCAAAATGCTGAGAGCGAATTTGATTTTTTCCTGCCTTCTTGGCTTCATATAAAATTTTATCCGCAGCGATAATAAAATCACCAACTTCATAACTACAAATTGATGGTACACATACCAAGCCAATGCTAATCGTTGTTTCACTAACTAATTCAGTGATTTTTAGCTCTTTTTGGATGGTATTGCATAAAGTTAAGGCTTCATTAAGGGTTGTATTGGTTAAAATAACCGCAAATTCATCGCCGCCAATGCGAAAAGCAGTATCATTAGCTCTTTCTGCAGAATTTTTAATCGTTCTGGCTAAATTTTTTAAAAAGATATCGCCGGTGGGATGGCCAAAGTTATCATTTATTAATTTAAAATCATCTACATCAATTAGTACTAAATTAAGTGAGTGAGCATTTCTTTTGGCGCGTCTGAATTCTTCATTTAAACGTGTATCAAAATAGCGTCGATTATATAATCCCGTCAAACCATCCGTAATCGATACGCGCTGGATTTCGGTTAAGGCTTTATCTTTTTCTTTAGTTAATTTGATAGTCTCTTGTAATACTTGCGAAGAAAATTTAGCAGTAATAATTAACATTACTACAAAAAGGACAAAAATAGTCGCTAGAATACTGTGATCTATCCAGTAATTATAAATAATTAAAGGTATAAACATAGGAAATAAATAAGCACAGTATGAGAATAGGTAGACTGAAAGAGATGCCAAGGCTCCCGCTGCCAAACTACCGAGCACCAAGGTTATTACATTTTGATGCATATAAGAAAAATAATCATAATAAAGAATATATATCGCTCCCCATAATGCCCCCGTTAAAAAAGTAAGCACAATAAATTGCTGTTGGGTCCTGTATTTTTTTAAAAGATAGTCGTTATTAACCATAACCTGCCTACAATAGATCCAACGATAAACACTTAGGCTGAGAATCGTTATAAACCAGCTAGTTATAGCAATAAAGGGGACGTTCAGGAAAATTAAATATCCCCAGATAATAGCGGCTAAAAAAATATTGAAGGGTATTGATTGGAGAGAGCTTTTTAGTAAGAGTAAAAAACACTCATCCTCCAGGTGAAATCGTGTTCTTTTCATTTTTTTTCCTATTTTTATTAGTTTAGTATAGGAAACTTAAGGATAAAATCAAAATTAGTTAAGCTAATCCATCAAGTTTAAATGACAAAACAGTTAGAGGGCATAATCTCTAAGTTGTTTTAGCGCTGCTGTACTTGTTTTGAAAGCAGCTAGTGGAGGAGTGACGATTACAATTAAAATATTTCTCAAGTTACAATAGATTCAACTCTTGACACATAGCGTGCAACGGCGCCTTTATTAGTCTCTAGCACTAGGGTTGCATTGGAAATTCGGCTTTTTCTTTTGGGCTCATCATTATGTAAGCCTATGATTTCATTAATTAATACCTCTGCGTTAGCCACTAATCCAATGGCATCTGCAAGCTCTAAATCACGACAGATGGTTTTAAAATTATGAATATGAGGTCCACTAAATACAGGGGTTTGCATCGCTATAGGCTCAAGTACATTATGCCCGCCCACGGGCACAAAACTTCCGCCAACAAAGGCATAATCAGCAATTTGGTAGAATCCCAAAAGTTCGCCCAGAGAATCCAAAATAATAACTTCATTGTTAGGGTTTAAGGTATCTTCCCTACTGCGTAGTCCTGTGTTAAATCCACTCTCGATTGATGTTTGATATATTTTATGAAAGCGCTCCGGATGTCGAGGTGCAATGAGTAAAATAACATTTTTTAAGCCCAGCTGAAGCTTTCTTAGTTGCATAAACAATTGAGATTCTTCATCCTCATGCGTGCTTGCAGCTATAACGACGGGACGTTGACTACCCCAGCGATTTTGCAGGGCTTGAAAACTTGCCAGGTCAATATTTTTTGTTTGCAAATCGAATTTCATATTGCCCAAAACCATTACTTTAGCGTCATCAGCGCCCAGGGCCCTGAAACGTTTAGCATCGTCTTCACTCTGAGCAAAAATCGCTGCAAATTGATTAAGTACCTTTTTAAAGAGAAAACCGGCTTTTTTATAACCCTGATAAGAACGCTCAGCTAAACGAGCATTGATAAGAAAAAGTGGTATTTCAGCTTTTCTCGCAAAATGGATTAAATTAGGCCATAGCTCAGTTTCGACAATAAGGCCTAATCGAGGTTGTACTTTGTTGAAAAATCGGCGCAACACAATGGGTAGGTCATAAGGAATATAACGATGGCTCAGTTTTTCACCAAAATGATTCTGTACTCGCTCGGCACCCGTAGGCGTCATCGTTGTAATTAAAATTCGTAATTGCTTATCAAGTAGTGCATCAATTAAAGGCGTGACGGCTATTACTTCCCCTAATGAAACGGCATGCACCCAAATATCAACCTTCTCTGGGGCTCTCTTATCCAGAGAAAAACGCTCACTAATTCGTTGACGATAAGAGGGTAGACTGCGTCCTTTCCACCAAAGCCGAAGCAATAAATAGGGAGTTAGCATATACATGAAAAAAGAATATAACCGTCGCATGTAAGCCTCTGCTTTAAAAAGGGCAATTATCAAGTAAAAAGATTGCAGCGTCTAGGGGCTACTGAGATTTCGTCAGGCTTAGACGCTGTTGACATCTTCAGGCTTAAATACCGCATAGTGAAAATTTCAAAAGGCCTCTATAATGCAGCAGCAATGTATCTGGATTTGGTTAATACTTTAACATACGAGGAATTAAAGTGACGTGGATAAGGTTTTAACGCTAAAATTATTTCTTATTTTAAATGGAAAGCAACGAATGAACTTTCAAGAATTTTTTTCAAATAATCGATGGTGGGGAAAATTAATTGGTGCCTTTTTGGGCTATTTATTTGCAGGTCCTGCAGGGGCTTTTGTCGGCATTCTTATTGGCAATTTTATTGACAGGTCACTTTTTGAACATTTCAGCCAACCTTATTGGCGTTATCATGTGGAAAATCAGGAGCAAATACAGCAAATATTCTTTGAAGCCACGTTCTCTGTCATGGGGCATATTGCTAAAGCTGATGGCCGTGTTTCGCCTCAGGAAATTGCTATGGCAAAAACCCTAATGGCTGATATGGGATTAACCCCAGAACAAAAAATAGCAGCACAGAATTTTTTTAATCAGGGAAAGTCTACTAATTTTAATCTAGAAAAAATAATTCGAGAACTAAGAGAAAACTGCAGTGCCAATCCCGAATTATTAAAATTATTTATGGATATCCAATATCGTAGCGCGCAAACTGATGGCTTCTCAGAGAAAAAACTTCAGGCTCTTGATTTGATATTTAGACGCCTTGGATTTGCACCTATACGAGATCAATACCGCTTTTATGAAGATTTTGGGCGCCATAGCTCATCTCAGCAACAGAGCTCAAACTCAAGCCGGCAACGCTCGGGTAACTATAACGGGGGCTATCAAAATACCCAGCAAAGCGCTCAAAGCACACTGCAGAGTGCCTACGCCCTCTTGGAACTGGATCGCAACGCCAATAAACAAGAAACTAAAAAAGCCTATAGGCGGTTAATTAGCCGTAATCATCCTGATAAATTAATTGCACAAGGTTTGCCAGAAGCAATGATCAAGATCGCTAATGAAAAAACACAAAAGATTACAAAGGCATATGATGTAATTTGTGAAGCTAAAGGCTGGTCTTAAATTCACCTGTCTTTAGCCCCGTTTATCCAGTATTAATCAGTTAACGAACTCAACCCCTTCAGCCTCTAAATAAGCTTTGGCCTGTTCTGCAAGAATTTTATGGGTTCTTGCTGAAGGGTGAACACCATCAAAAAATAAATAATCTTCGCAATCACCAGGTTCAACTCGTTCTTGTATTCGAGAAGCGATTTGCAACATAGAATTTTTTAAGGGTTTATCAGTATCTGATAAATAACAAGCCTCTGTGAAATTACGTATTCCAAAACGTTCGGGTTTTTGCAGAAACTCATTAAACCTGGAATTCACATCAAAATAAAGCCACTTGACCTCAGGATTAGTTTGCTTAAATTCATTGATAGTCTCAGCTAGGAGTTCATTATGTTTTAAAGTATATGAGCTTAGCTGTTCTCTAATTAAAGGCACTTCTTCTTTAGGATAAAATTGAGAAGGGAATGGGGTCGTACCTAAATCAGGTAAGTTTACTAACATGATGTGCTTTGCACCCGCTTTAACCAGTGTTCTCAAGCTTTTTTTAATACCTGTGTTAACCAAGTCCAGTGTGTCATTAACATTGGATGGCGTCATCAGATAGTTATTTGCCCCTATCCATATCACATATAAATTATTGTCTGCAGCCTTATCATGATGGGCACCGAGATAAGTGTCTAATTCAAGCTTTAATGAATAAGTACCATCATTATCATCTTTTGCAACTGCTGCTCCTCCAAACGCGTAGTTCTGTAAATGAGCATTTGCTTTTTCATGGAAATAAGAGGCCACCAAGGCTTCAATCCATACCGGACCGTTAGAAAAACGCCCTGCAAAATAGGGTGGGGAAGATGGAATTTTATACAATTCGTAGAGATTGCCGTTATCCGATAAGCTATCGCCAAAAATTACTATATTATTTAATGGCTTTGCTTCAAGCCAAGTAGATAGCAATAAAATAAATAAACCTACAATTAATTTCATGTTTAACCTTGCCGGTATTCTTAGCTGAAGGCAATTATAATATTAAATAAGCTGCCCTAGCAATTTTCTCAACGCTAGGCACTCACAATAATCACAATTTGGTTGATAGGTATACACTTTCTTTATTAACTCCTATACTCTATCGTAATCACCAATTGAACAAGATGTATAATGGCTATTTCAACTGACACACTTTCAAAAGCGGTAGAGAGCAAAATCATCTCTGCAGAGCAAGCAAAGTCTTTAATCAATCTCCAAGAAAGTTTGAACGCTGAGAGCCCGGGTTTTAATACCACGAATGTGCTTTATTATTTGGGCGGTTTAATTGCCATAGGCGCAATGACTCTATTTATGAATTTAGGATGGGAAGCCTTTGGCGGATGGGGGATATTCTTTATTTCTTTAATTTATGCTTTTTTAGGATTATATTTAACTTCTTTATTTAAACGTAAGCATTATGCTACGCCAGCAGGAATCTGTGCAACTTTCGTCATTGCTTTAACGCCTCTGGCTATTTACGGAATTCAACGTGCAATGGGCTGGTGGCCGGACGATACTGTTTATAGGGATTATCATCACTTCATTAAGTGGCATTGGATTTTTATGGAGCTAGGCACGCTGCTAGTGGGTCTAATTTTGGCATGGATATATCGCTATCCTTTTATGATTATGCCTATCGCCGTAACGCTTTGGTATATGTCAATGGATGTAGCAGCAATGTACAGCGGGGAGGAAAGCAATTTTTCTCTCAACACTCTCGTTACGATGTATTTTGGTCTAGCAGCGTTACTTGTTGCCTTTTGGGTGGATATAAAATCACGTCATTCTGCTGATTATGCGTTTTGGCTTTATCTTTTTGCTGTCATCACTTTCTGGTCTGGCTTAAGTTTGCAGTTTTCTGACAGTGAATTAACTAAAATAATCTATCTCTTGATTAATCTGGTTTTAATTGGAATTGGCCTTATTTTAGTGAGAAAGGTATTTGTCATATTTGGTGGACTTGGTTTGGCAGGCTATCTAGGTCATCTTGCTGCAGAAACTTTTCGAGATTCCTTATTCTTCCCTGTTGCTTTAACGCTTATTGGCCTTGCAATTATATATCTTGGCACACGTTGGCAAAAACATGAAACTGCGATAACCAATAAAGTTCAATCGATATTGCCAAAATCTTTAAAAGAACTTTTGCAAACTCGCCATTGATTGCATGGGTAACGTCTAATGTTTTAGTAGGAGTCCTCCCTAACGCAATTTTCCCGCGTTAAGGAAGAGGTAGAACTATACTAATAATGACTAATTAATCCACGCATTAAGCATGAATTATATTGTGACTAAGGTGCACCAAGAGACGTCAGTTTTAATTGACGACCACAGACCCAGGCTTTATTCAATTCTTGAAATACTTCTTTTGACATACCTTTAGGTAGGCGGACAGTCGAATGATCATCATGAATTTTGAGGCCGGTGATATTGGAGCTTTGCAGACCTGCTTCATTTGCAATTGCGCCAACGATATTTCCTGGTTTGACGCCATGAACACGTCCTACTTCGATACGAAATAATTCTTGTGCACCTTCATCGCCAAAACTTTTACGTTTAGCGCCGCGATCACTACTACGCCCATCACGTTCAGCGCCACGACCATTACGATCTGAGCTGCGGCCATTACGGTCAGAACTACCGCCAAATTTAAAATCGCCATCGCGAACTCGCGCTTCTTTAGCAGGACGAGCTGCTTTAGGTAACTCGCGATGCCAAGATTTGTCTTGATTTAATAGCAAAGCCAAGGCAGCAGCAACATCAGTAGCTGATGCGTCAGGATTTTGTTTTAGGAATTCTTCAATGATACGCTGATAAGGTGGCAAATGCTCATGCTGCAAACGAGTAGCAATATTCGCCATAAAGCGGCGTTCTCTTGCTTCTTGAATCATGTGATCATTAGGAACAATCACTTTTTCGATGCGTTGACGAGTGTGTCGTTCAATTGCACCTAAAATTCGCGATTCTTTTGGAGTTATAAATAAAATGGTTACTCCACTACGTCCAGCTCTTCCTGTACGACCGATACGATGTACATAGGTTTCACAATCAAAAGGAACATCATAATTAATTACATGTGTGACTCGTTCAACATCTAAACCACGAGCTGCTACATCCGTAGCGACAAGTACATCAATTGCACCCTGTCTAAACTGAGCAATAATACGTTCACGTAAGGCTTGAGTAATATCACCATGAATTGCCATTGCGCGATAACCCTGCTGTTGAAGCTGCTGAGCCACTTCTTCAGTCGAGCTTTTGGTGCGAACAAATACAATAACGCCCTGAGCTTCCTCAACAGCTAATACTCGCAGTAAGGCATCCGGTTTCTGTGCGCCCGAGGCAAACAGAAAACGTTGCTCAACACTTTTTACGGTTGCAGTTTCGGAACGAATTTCGACAGAAACAGGATCTTTTAAATACTTAACTGCGATTTGATGAATACGTGAGGGCATTGTAGCTGAGAACAAAGCCATTTGTTTAGCCGCTGGCAATTTAGCTAAAATAGTTTCTACATCTTCAATAAAGCCCATTCGCAACATTTCATCCGCTTCATCAAGGACAAAAGTAGTTAATTGACTAAGATCGAGAGTTTTTCTATCAATATGGTCTAAAATTCTTCCTGGTGTACCGACGATTATTTGAGCACCATCACGCAGTTGCATTAGCTGACGTTTATAGTCTTGACCCCCGCATAAGACAGAAACCTTGACTTTTAGGCGTGCGCCCAACGTTTCAAATTGCTCAGCCACTTGAATTGCTAATTCGCGAGTTGGCGCTAGGACTAGTGCTTGAACAGCAGTAGATTTAGGGGATAAACGGTTAAGAATCGGCAATGCAAAGGCCGCTGTTTTACCAGTACCTGTTTGCGCTTGCGCGATAATATCACGCCCTTCTAATAATAAGGGAATGGTCTGCGCCTGGATTGGCGATGGCGTTACGAACTTCATATCATCAAGACCCAGTAATAGGTTAGCTGATAAATTGAGGCTAGCGAAAGTTGTTAATTCGTTTTGTGACATAAAAATTCCAATAAGTGAAACATACCCAAAAAATGGGTTCGGTAATATAAAAATTGTTCAGTATAATAACAAAATAAACAGGATGATGCACTAAAAATTTTTTTTTCTCTTTAATTAAGTACCTGTTTAAAACAAAAGGCGCTAATGTTAACACGGTTTGTAGCCATGTCTAGAATGAAAATAATAAAGGTATTTAATTTAGAATTTAATTTAATTATCATTCTAGAGTACCTGGACAAAGCCAATATTGAAGGTCGCTGCCCAATCAAAACTCTATATTTTAGAAGCTAGACGACAAGCTTGATCAATGGCTTGACGCGCATCCAGCTCTCTAGCTTTAAAAGCACCGCCAATTAGATGAACAGACTGCCCTGCTTTCTTTAAAGGCTCATATAAGTCGCATAACTCATTTTGTCCAGCGCAGAGAATAATTGAATCAACTTGTAAGAGCTGCGACTTTTGCTTAATTTGCAGGTGTAAGCCTGCATCATCAATTTTTAGATATTGCACTCCAGAAATCATTTTAACCCGCTTTTGTTTTAAACTAAGACGGTGAATCCAGCCGGTTGTTTTACCTAAATTCTTTCCATGCTTTTCATTTTTGCGCTGTAATAGAAAAACTTCATGTGGACTCGATAAGGCATCAGGTCGCTTAAGCCCACCTCGGCCATCTGAATTCAAATCTATACCCCAGATTTCAAAAAAACCTTCATCGTGTTGATGGCTAAGCCATTCAGACACGTCAAAACCTATACCTCCTGCACCAATCACCGCAACAGACTTTCCTGGATTTTTTCGTCCCTCAATAAGGTCGATATAAGTCATTACCTTCTGATGATGCACCCCTTCAATTTTTGGCAGGCGAGGTGTCACTCCAGTGGCCAGGATAATCTCGTCAAACTCTCGTAATCTCTCTAAATTAGCCAATTCATTTAAATGAATTTTAACCTTATATTTTTTAAGTTGACTTGTAAAATAGTTAATGGTTTGCTGAAATTCCTGTTTTCCCGGAATTTTTTTTGCCAGATTAAATTGTCCGCCCAAACAATTGGCCTGTTCGAATAAAGTCACTTGATGCCCTCGTTCAGCCGCCACTGAGGCAAAAGCAAGACCTGCAGGACCTGAGCCCACCACAGCAATATGTTTAGGGGAAATTACTTTTTGATAGACCAGTTCGGTTTCATGACAAGCCCGTGGATTTACCAGGCAAGATGCGGTTTTATTTGCAAACACTCTATCAAGGCAAGCTTGATTACAAGCAATACAGACATTAATCTCATCAGCCTTTCCAGCTTTTGCCTTTTTTGCAAAGAGCGGATCAGCCAGAAAAGGCCGAGCCATTGACACCATATCTGCATAACCCTCTTCGAGAATAGAGTTAGCAAGGGCAGGTGTATTTATCCGATTAGAGGCGATGATAGGAATGCTTATCTCAGGTTTAAGTCGTTTGGTAATCTGGGTGAAGGCGCCCGGGGGCACCATTGTGGCAATAGTAGGAATACGTGCTTCATGCCAACCAATTCCGGTGTTAATTAAACTGGCGCCGGCTTTTTCGATTGCTTTGGCCAAAAGAATTATCTCTTCCCAATTTGAGCCTTCGGCAATAAGATCCAGCATTGATAAGCGGTAAATAATAATAAAATGCTCGCCTACTGCCTCTCGCACTGCCTTGACTATTTCAACAGGAAAACGAATTCGGTTGCTAAAAGCTCCGCCCCACTCATCCAAACGCTGGTTAGTATGGCTTACAATAAATTGATTGAGCAGATACCCTTCCGACCCCATTATTTCCACACCATCGTAACCTGCTTCTTTAGCAAGGCTTGCGCAGCGAGCAAAATGATGAATAGTTTTTTCAATACCCCGTTTACTCATTTTCCATGGCTTAAACGGACTAATGGGCGATTTTAACGCCGAGGGGGCAACAACAAAGGGATGATAACCATAACGGCCAGCATGTAGGATTTGCAAAGCGATTTTACCGCCGGCTTCGTGCACGGTTTGCGTTACTAATTCATGCCGCTGCCTTTCTTTATTAGAGCTTAATTTGGCAGCAAAAGGGGCTAAACGCCCAACACGATTGGGTGCAAAACCGCCCGTTACAATGAGTCCACACCCGCCTTCTGCCCGCTCGCGGTAAAACGCTGCCAAGCGCTTTAGACTAGTCTTATCTTCTTCTAAACCCGTGTGCATCGAACCCATTAAGAGGCGATTTTTTAACTGTGTAAAGCCTAGATCCAAGGGCTTAAAAAGAGCTTGATAGGGATTGTTATCAATTGTCGAATCCATGATTACTCAAAACAAAGAAAAAATTGAGTATAAAGCTTTTATTGACCAATGTCTTAGGAAAAAAAATAGCTAAGGTCGTAGTGTTTATATCAATTTAGGAGACCAAATAATTCCCCTCTGAACTAAGAATATTCACAGCTCTGGCTGCAAGCATCAAAATAATTGTTAATGAAAGTAGAGCTTGTACCATCGTTAAACATTTAGCCCAGCGTGCTAAAATGGGCGTGTCAGTGGGAGAAAAAGCAGTGCTGGTGTTGAAAGCCAGAAATAAATAATCAATAAATTTCGGTTCCCAATTTTTTATTGAGTTAGATAAAAGCAAGCTATTTTCAGTTAAAGCAATTTGTGCTTGAGGAAATAAAAAAGCTGTGATGTTAATTTTTTCCTTTAACTCTCTTTTTCTTGGCCCGCCCGCATCCAAATCCCAATACCATAAGGCAAAAAGAAAAATATTTGCAATCCATAATAAAACCGATGACACCAGTAAATGATTAGGACCAATTTGTCCTTCCAGCGCCGCAAGGACAAGTCTGCTTATAGAAATAATAATATAGAGGGTTATAAGACCATTCACCGTTAAAACCAACATGCGGTTTAGGCGATAGGATTCGCGCCAATGAGCCACAATCATAGGTATTGTGAGCAAGCTAACAAAAGCAAGCAACAAGCCATGAGGCCCCCAGTAAAAAATCGTGGGTAGGGCTTCGTAAATAAGCGCGAGAATAAACAAAGCCAACCAGGCCGACCAGCGTGTTTTAATACGATCGAAGTGCTTCTTTCCTAAAATCTTAACACCCTTCATTCAACCTTCCTCCAGGTAACTTTTTTTTAATTATTGCACTCAAAGCAAGTTGAAAGGAAGGCAAGCAGCCTGAATATTAATTCAAGTTTGCTTGCCTTAGCCGATGCAATTAAAGAGTTTGGCTAATGTGAACTGCATTTATAACTGCTGCAATCCGACCTATTCTAGCAATTTTTTGCGCCGAAAAACCTTGTTCCGTCAATAGACGCGTGTGAGCGCTAATGCAAGCGCCACAGCCATTTAAGACAGATACAGCAAGGCAAAGCACTTCAAAACTGAGCTTATCCACGCCTGGATTAAGCATTCCTTGCATGCGAAGATTCGCCGGCAGCTGCGCTAAATCTTTATTTTCGCTTAAGTGCACGAAACGATAATAAATATTTGTCATAGCCATCAAGCTAACAGCCAATTTTGCCGCTTTCTGCATTGCGTCGAGAGTTAGCTCGCTGAGTTCTGCAATCAGGAATTCATTGTTAAGATGATGCGCAACTGCCAAGGCAGACCCCAAGATTTGCTCTCTACTTAAACCCTCACCTTGCTCTAGGTCCAATACTTTGGCTAAATTTAAGCGCACGTCCTTAGCTAATTCAGGTAAGCTTTCTTTTGTTCTTTCTAACATAACGAATCCTCTTTAAGAAAAATGAATAGTATCTTCGCCTTTATTCCAATTACAGGGACAAAGTTCATCGGTCTGTAAGGCATCTAAAACACGAAGCACTTCCTGTGGATTACGTCCGACATTTAAGTCAGTCACCATGACAAATCGAATAATGCCTTCGGGATCAATTATAAAAGTCGCTCGTTGGGCTACACCCTCTTCCTTATCAAGAATACCCAATGATTGGCTAAGCTCACGTTTAATATCAGCCAACATAGGAAAAGGAAGCTCATGTAGTTCGGGATGTTGATTTCGCCAAGCTAGATGAACAAACTCACTGTCGATACTAGCACCTAAAATTTGAGCATCACGATCGTTAAATTCAGCATTGAGTTTACCAAAGGCAGATATTTCAGTGGGACAAACAAAGGTAAAATCTTTAGGCCAAAAAAAGATTACTAACCATTTTCCAGAATAGGTCTTATTTGCAATTAGCTGAAAGGCCTCTTTCATTTCTGTACTAACCGTTGCTTTTAACTGAAATTCCGGAAATTTTTCGCCTACAGAAATCATATTTTTCTCCTAAAATTTATTAAGCAGTAAATCTGCTTGATCTAAACTTTAGAAAAGAATGATGGTTAAGTAAAATCGATTATTCTTATGGGATCAATCAGAATTAGTTATGGTGAAATTAAAAACTTTAGACTCTTTTTTGGTCATAACAAGGGCTATAAAGCCAATAATACTAAAAACTACCGCTGGTATTGCTAGGGGTAGCGTTGAATTTACTGTGTTAGAAATTAGAAAATAACCCACCAAACCGGCAAAGAGAAAACGCAGCGCTCCCACGGCAGCAGCTGCGACACCTTTCGCCTCATTAAAAGGAGCCATGGCTCCGCCGGAGCCTGCACCCATACAAAAACTTCCGCCAATACCAATTAAAAGCATAGGGTCAATAAAATTATGAACGCTCAAGCCTTGAGTCAGATACCAAACCAGCATCCAAAGGCCACCGATAAAACTAAGGCAATAACCCAGTAAGCAAGTTTTATAAATTCCGATACGCTCAACAACTATCCCACCAAGAAAGCTGCCAAGAAGTATTGAAATACCCATAAAACAGAAATAAAAGCCGTATTGAGTTTGCGGTATTTCTAAAGCTCTAATAATTAAATAGGGTGATAAGGCGCAGAAAAGATAAAAATAACAATGTCCAAACGAAGACGCCATGGTATAAACCGCAAAATCCTTATTGCGAATGACTTGAGAATATTGAGCAAAGATCTTTAAACTCAAAGGCTTACGCTGAGCTATTGGTAAACTCTCATCCAACCAAAATCCAAGGGTGAAAATAGCCGGCACAGCAACCAATAAAAGCGCCCAAAACGTGGAGGACCAACCGAAATAGAGATCAAGGTAGGCGCCAATAAAGGTAGCAAAAATAGGTGAAAAAGAAATCATACCGTTTAAAAAACTATAGGCTTTAGCCGATTGCTCACCGCTATAAAGGTCACGAACAATAGCAAAACCCAAAACCATCATCCCACAGGAACCCAAGGCTTGAATAATTCTAGCTGCGATTAATTCATTGACATTAGAAGACAGGCCGCAAAAAATTGAGCCAAAAGCAAAACAAAGAGACATAAGTACAGCGATTTTTCGCCGACCAAATTGATCTGAAACAGGACCAATAATTAATTGCATGAATCCAGCACTTAACATAAACAAATTCAAAGTCATCAACATTTGGCTGTCCGATGCCTGAAATTCTTGGCTTAAATGAGGAATAGCAGGCACATAAATATCCATTGCCAGCGGCAAAGCAAGCACCATGGGCGTTAAAGCGATAATTAGTTTAGTAAACATCTAAATACCTGAATATTTTAAATACAAACTATATTAACATCAAATACACGAGCCCCCTACAACCAAGGATATTCCTAATACTTGCGGACTCAATGAAATAATTAATATATTCCTCCCAAAACTTTCTCAATTTCGCAATTACTAAGTAAATGCTGGTGCAAGCAACCATCTAATCAATAATAAACCTTAAAATTTTTGTATAGTTCTTATTGGGTGATTATAAGAAGGTTGGTTATGTTTGCGAGTCTGTGCAAAGCTGACCGTCTCTACAAATATCATTTAGTGAACTATCTATTGAATAATTTAAGATCAATACAAACCTGCCTTATCGACAAGGAACTGGAGATGACGTATTATCATTTAACTCTTTATTTCCTCTTGTTGTTTGGTGGATTCATGCTGTAAATCACAGGTTTCGAGTTCATTCAGCTTGAAGAGGTTATAGATATTCAAAATCATTTGGAGTGAAGTTATGGCAGCCGAACAACTTTCGGTATCCTTTGTCAGCCGACTGTCATTATCTGGCACCCTTAAAATGCCGCAAGCCTATTATCGTTCTAAATTATTTATTGCTCCTTTTACCACCAATCCTTTGGTTGCCGCAGCAGGGCCTCTTCTATCATTACTTGAACGCCTGTGTATTGCACCTGCTTTGCCGCCAATTGAGGCTATTCGCGATAATATTGAACATGAATTGCGTGCCTTTATCAGCCACTTAAACGCCAAAAGTCAGACTAAAGAACCGGATGCAATCGCCCATTATCTGCTTTGTGCAACTATTGACGAATTAATCGGCAAAAATTACCTTAGACTCAATGGAACTGCTATCGAATTTCAAGCTTTCACCCCTTTTTCCACTGATGAAAAAGGACCTCAGCGGCGTGTTTTTGAAATTATCAGTTATATAAAGCAAAGTCCTAATCAATATTTGGATTTACTTGAATTAGCTTATTATTGTTTAATCACAGGCTTTGAAGGCGAGCAGCATGGTCGTGCGGATGGCAGGCAGGTATTGGATAATTTAATTGAGGAATTATACCAGTTAATTCATAGTCATCGTGTCAATAAAAATTACCGCTTATTTCATGAACCTAAAAGTATCGAGCATTTTCCTAAAAATAGAAAACCTTTAATAACCGCGAGCCTGGTTGCCCTAACTATCTTAACGGCCAGCTATTTCGCAAGCTATCTTTTGCTGGAAAAGCAAGCCAAAAAAGTCCAGTTTGGACAAACTTTAACCGCAAAACTGGATTATTAATGGATAAATCATTAAGCGCGCTTTGTGACGCTTTAAAAAAAATTGTCGCACAGTTAAAACCCCAATCCAATCCAATTTCCTTTCTATTAATGACCGGAAAAATCAAACAAGGAACGAGCACCCTTTTACGTCAATCCAATTTAATTCACTATCCCATGGATGGGGAAGTTAATGCACATTTCTATTACAATCAGCAGGGCTTGATTCTTGAGCTTGGTGAATCCTGGCTTAATCAAACTGAAAGCTTGATTGCTCATACACTAAAACAATTAAATCGCTGCCATAAAAATGTACGGATCTCCGGCGCTATTCTTTGTGTAGATGCAAGTGAATTACTTCTTGTTGAACCCATTAATTTAGTTGAACTTTGCAAAGCTCACTCGCAATTGCTGACGCGTTTTGGCGAGGGCTTAGGATACCCCCTTGAGACAGCTCTTCTCTTTACCAAGCTCGATGCCTTAGCTGGTTTTTGTGATTTTTTCCAAAGCGATCACCCAACTGAACTTGCTAAACCCCTGGGATTCTCCTTGGGTTACGTCAAGCAAAGGAAACGATTGTTTGAAATTTATCGACACCGCTTTGATCAAATGATTGAAGTGCTAGGACAAAGAATTATTTCTAAATTGCATCCGGCGCGCTCTACCCTAAAGCGCACCTTAATCCGCGAATTTCCGCTCCAATTGGCCAGCTTACAAGTTCCGATTCAATCTTTATTGCAAAATTTACCGCTACATCTTTTTCACATCAGAGCGCTTTATTTTACAAGTGCTGAACAAGGCGGACTTAGTGTAGATAAACTCAATAAAAAAATTGAGCATGAATATGCATTAACAATTCAAGATAAATTCCCTCTTTCTAATAATTATCGAGCCTATTTCATTGAAGGTGCATTAAATGCCTTTCTGGAGCAAACCAAGCGCCAGATTAAAGGAGTGAGCTCTACTCAAAAATGGATAGGAGGACTTGCTGCAGGAGCCTTAACTTTTGCTCTAATTGGCCTTGTTCATCAACATTTTAAGACTTCGCGACTACTCGATGAAGCGAGTCAAGAATTGCTTGCTTATGATAGCCTCAATGAACATTCAAATGATAAAAGTCCTGCTCTTTATCACCTGTCTCTAGCAACTAACAAGCTGGAACAGATCCCGTCAAATCTCCTTTCTGTATCTATAATAGATCAGTTAAAAGTCCAGGTCCGCCATACTAATAAACATCATTTAGTTGATAATTTTACCCCTGAATTAATTGCTGATCTTGAACAAATTGCAAGCGATCCCTCACAACCCCATCTAGCCAGATACCAAGCCTTGAAAGTATATCTGATGCTTGCAGAACCTGAGCATTATTCTGAAGAAGAAGTTATAGCCTGGTTTTCTGAATTTTGGGCGACCTCAAATGAGTCCAGAAATTTCGATAAGCAACTTTTATTGCTAAAAAATACCCTAAAACAACCTTTGCAGCCCTTTAATATAAACAGACAAATTGTATCTGATGTCCGTAACTATCTGAATGCGTTGCCTTCAACATATCTTTATTATTCATTAGCAAAAAAACATTTTCCGCAAGAAAAGCAAAATATTACAGTGAAGGGATTTGAGCTAGCCGCTCAAGAATTGCCAAAATATTTCACTAAAGCAGGTTTTAACGAGCTAATTATCTTGCTTCCCAAAATTGCGACTCAACTTCAACAGGAAAATTGGGTTCTAGTCAGACAGGATCTCACTAATCTGCAAGCTACTTTGAAAGAAGCCTATTGTTTTGAATACCTAAGTTGGTGGCAAAATTTTATTCGCCATAGTAAACCTACCCATTACCAAGATTACCAACAAGCGCGCTTGTTAACCCACAATTTGCATCAGAATAATTCAGTTGCCCAGCTAATTGAATTAATTCAATTACAAACAGCACCTATTTTAAACGACCGTTCAAGTTTATTTAATGAAAAAATTGCTAATCATTTTACTTATCTTAATCTAATGAGTGCTTCGACCACTCGCGATCTAAGCTTAAATATCAATGAACTCGAGAAATTTTTAACCACAATTTCCATAGTCAACGATCAGGGCCGGACAGTATTTGAATTGACCAAAGCACGATTTATGGGCGGCGCTTCATCTGATCCTTTGAGCACATTATATGGTAAAGCAAAACAATTACCTGAGCCGGTAGCGTCATGGGTAAAACAATTAGCCGATGATAGCTGGTATATTTTTATTAAAGAATCTAAGGAGTTTCTTAATCACCAATGGCAGCAATTAGTTTATAAAGACTATCAACTTAATATTGCTGCCCATTATCCTCTAGACCCGGCGCAAAATAGAGAGGTCAGGATTAGGGACTTTAATCAATTCTTTGCACCAGGTGGCACGCTCAATTCGTTTGTGCGTCATTATATAAAACCATTTTTAGATACTTCAGTTCCGCAATGGCATCCCAAGGAACAAAATGGCTATGTTTTGCCTATTTCAAATAAAATTATCAATGAACTTATTCGCGCGAATGTGATTAGCAATATGTTTTTTCCTGACGATACAGGAATTTCAAAAATTGAGTTTAGTTTGCAAAAAATTAACCTGGATCCCATCATTGCCAATCTGGAATTAAATATTGGGCAGGTCACCCTTAAAGATAATCAAAGCACAGATTCCTATACTCAATTTAGTTGGCCACAGGATAATGCAAAACTGACCCTGTTCTCTATTGAAGGAAATCGCTTCGAGATTGCAGAATCAGGCACTTGGGCTTTTTTCAAAATGTTGCAAAAAGTAAATGTTTTAGTGGATAGTAACGACAGTTCAAGCTTACAAATTTTATTTGAAATCAATGGAAATTCTGGGCGATATGTATTAAAAACCCAAAATCCCATTAATCCATTTAGCCCTGGAATTTTAACAGGTTTTGAACTCAATCCTGAAGTGGCTTAGTAAAGGCTTGAACACAGGTATAAAGTAAGGAATGAAACTTTATCAATTACTATTATGGATATAATCTTGCATGTACTTAAAGTCTATCAATTAATAAGGAAAAATAATGAAAGAGTTAAGGAAAGATGATCTAAAAATATTTAAAGAAGAACAAAAATTACATACTAAATGGCGCGATTTACAACGTGATTGGCTAGAAGAAGTAAAAAAATCACACGATGGCGAAGTTTCTTATCATGATACTGAGCATAAACATGGACAATATTTAACCGCTTACCATGACTGGGAAAAGTTTCACCAGGAAAATGTTCATATTCTGCTTGCAAAATCAACCTAAATTTTAAATGCTGGTTAAAAAACCCGTTAACCAGCATTTACTATTGCATGCCTTTTCAAACTCAATACAATACGAGTTTAGAAAACCTATCTGGCATTATATGGCAAAACTATATTTCTATTATTCTGCGATGAACGCAGGGAAAAGCACTATTTTGTTACAATCCAGTTATAACTATCGCGAAAAGGGTATGGAAACCCTGCTTTGTACACCAGCCCTTGATACACGTCTAGAGCAAGGGGTAATTCATTCCAGAATCGGTCTTTCACAAAGCGCCACTATATTTTCGACTAGCGATGATTTATATCAATTGGTGAACGATCAGACTACTAAATACAGTTGCATCCTAATCGATGAAGCACAATTTTTAACACGAGACCAAGTCTTCCAACTAACAGAAATCACTGATCAAAGGAATATTCCCGTATTAGCTTATGGGCTAAGAACTGATTTTCGAGGTGAATTATTCCCTGGAAGCCAATATCTATTAGCCTGGGCTGATGAGCTGGTTGAGATTAAGACTATCTGTCATTGTGGTCGCAAAGCCACTATGATTTTAAGGATGAATGAAGGCGGAGAGGTTGTTTCTGATGGCGCCCAAGTGCTTATTGGAGGCAATGATCTTTATGCTTCAACCTGCCGCAAGCATTTTAAAACTAAAGAACCTCATGCAACATCTGTAAGGTAATTGCCATTTTTCCTTTTCCTAGTCCATAATTAGAAATGAGTGTTTTAATATTATGGGTATAACTTTAGCATTCCTAATATCGCAGATTATTTTATTAATTAGTTATTTAATGACATCGATGATCTTTCTGCGAGCCTTCGTATGTCTTGCACAGCTCGGGTTTATGGTAGCTGCGCTGATGTTTGGCTTGGATCAACCCGGTATGCTGCCCACATTTCTCTTTGCTATATTGATTTTTGGGATTAATGTTATACATATTTACCGATTAATTTATGCCAGGCTACCCGCGACGATACCTGTAGAATTTACAAATGCCTACCAAAAAGCATTCCACAAATTCACTCCACGAGAATTTGTAACTCTAATGCGTTTTGCGGAAAATAGGTTCATTACTGATGGTTTCATTATTCAAGAAAATACCAAAGCCAATGTTTGTTTGATATTGGAAGGACGTGTTTCAATAATTGTAGAATCAAAGAAAATTACTGAATTAGGAGGCAATGACATCATCGGTGAAATTAGCTATCTTACTGGTACAACCTCTATTGCAAGTGTTCAAGCCATTAAGACAGTTAATTATTACTTCTGGTCAAAAGAAAAATTATCTAAGCTTAAAAAAAAATATCCCAAAGTTTATTTTAAATTTTATGAACATCTGCTGGAATGTATTTCCTCAAAACTTAGAAAGCAAAATATTCGTGCTCTCTTGTGACTTTAAGAAAATAGCTTTTGAATATTTGAGGAGAGAAAATATTAATGTCTCTCCTATCGAGCTTAGTTAATTCTATTAAACTTTATCCAAAGTAGCATCCATGGTAATTGTTGCTTTCATTAGTTTCGATACCGGACAGTTCTCTTTTGCATTTTTAGCCGCTTTATTAAACGACTCCAGTGAGGCATTAGGAACTTTAGCAGACATTTCCAGGTGTATTGCAGGAATAGAGAAACCCTCTTCCGATTTTTCCAGTGAAACAGTCGCTGTAGTTTTGATACTTTCAGCCTTGAAACCTTCCTGTTCAAGTTGTGCAGCAAAGGCCATTGAAAAGCAACCCGCATGTGCTACAGCAATTAATTCTTCGGGATTCGTCCCAGAGCCATTCTCAAAACGAGTGGCAAAGGAATATTGAGTTTGATTAAGAACGCCACTTTCAGTTGAAACTGTGCCTTTTCCATCTTTCAAACCACCACACCACTCAGCAGAACCATGTCTTTTCATAATTTTCCTTTTATTAACGTAACGACTTCGATATCCCATTTATAGCTAAGAGATTCACAACCAACTAATGTTTAGATTTAAAGGGCAATGATTTTAAATTTGGGTCGATAGAGTATGCTTCCAAAATATCTCTGACGAGCTGCTGCATCACAGAGGTTTGCGCATTATCTTCGATAAATCCACCACCTTCTTCCTCGCGCAAGGCATTAAGACGTGCCTCAATTTCTTTGGTCACTGAACCATTAGGGAATAAAGCTGCAAGTACTCGTCTAGCCTCTACTGGCCCCAAATGTCGATATAACTGATTGCGCACAATTACATCTTCGGCTGTAGTAGAAAAAGCCCACAATTCGACAGGACCTAAAGTAAGCGTCAATAATTGCACATTTACACCATTCTTTGTAGCATACTGGACTAAAAAGGTTCCGCCGCCTTGTCGTGGTCCATGAACCCGAGTACGCAAAGCCATTTTAGCTGTATTGGATAACCCAAAGATTTGTGCAGTTTTATCGATGGCCTGTGAAGGGCCAGCGTCCATCACATAAATAGCCGTGCTGAAATCAATCATAATCGGATCAAAATCTTCAACCGATTGAGATAATAAAGCAATCTGCACCTTCCATTTACGCCCTTCACGCATATCAATAATAACCTGATCGCGCACAGCAGTAGATTTTGAGGTTCTATGAAATTCATCGTAAACGATTCGTTTAGGATCTTCTCTAATCTCAATAATTCTTTCTTTATGAAACTCTTTGTATTGATCGGGAATATTAGCAAGACTTTCTTCCGTTAAATAATAATGGCGAGCTAATACATAGCGCGCTAACATATACATAACTGAAGTCTGACGATCTGCTGCGTCGCCTCCACTTTTCGCCACTTCATCTAAATCTAATGAAACGACACGAGCATCGCCGATATCAAAACTTGTTACGCGAGAAAGGATTGAATATTCCCGAACAGCGCCAGAAATCATGCGTGAAAAGGCATTGATTAACGATTCACCGGTTGGTGCGGTTACTTTTTCATATAAATCTTCTATAGAAGGTATGCGACTAACTGAGGTAGCATCAGCCAAGAGTGGCATTGCATAGCGCTGAGCTAGCATAGCTTCGTGAATAAATCCTGCAGAATAAAGTGAATCTGTGACTTCCCACCACGTTGATTTTGAATCACGAACAAAGCCAATTTCTTCCAGGATACTGTCAATAAATTCCTCAACCCCAGGGGCATAAGGCGTAGGATTGTATTCGTCAGCAAAACTTTTATATAGTTCATCGACTACCATTCCTGCTAAATCAGGCATTCCATCATAGGGCTTAGCAGCGCCGAGTGGAGTCGTCAATAGCGTTAAAAAATTAACTAAAAATGCTCGCTCCACTGCAGTCGGATAACGGCAACCTAACTGGGTATCAAAAGGATTAATAGAGTATTCTGGCAGCATTCTCAAGCGATGATAAGCCGCTAAATGGCGTTTGGAAGCTGGTAAGGCTTCTTTAATAAGAGAAATCAAACCGCTACTTGAAGGACCAATATCTATAATTGCAATCCGTGGCAATCTCATCAAGCCACCTGAAAGGCAAAGCGCTAGATTCAAAGCATTCGATAATACTGATTTACCTGAACCAGGTCTGGCATATACCAAATCAATCCAGGTAGTCTGCTGAGCTGAGCCTGGTTGGAAGGGCCAAGG
The DNA here is from genome assembly GCA_013697725.1 of Tatlockia sp. Taxonomy (GTDB): domain Bacteria; phylum Pseudomonadota; class Gammaproteobacteria; order Legionellales; family Legionellaceae; genus Tatlockia. The sequence continues at coordinate 102,990 of JACCWI010000040.1, read as the reverse complement.
CTTACCATCCGGGGAGCGAAATAATAAAGCCCCTGTTTCCCAAGGCGACGCAGGCCTGGTAATCGGTAACATCGAAATCACGTCTGAAAGAGGAGCCACCGAAGGTACTGCAGCAGAATTGAGAGAAGTCGCTAACATAGAGGATACAAAGCCAGCGAAGGGATCACCACAGATCTCAGAAACATCAGTAGAACCCCAGCCCTGAATCGCTTTTACCAACTCCGAACTTCGACGTCGAAGCAAACCAATTTCACCCTCCGGCGCCCAAGTTGCAGCAACTACTCTTAAGCGAATAATGGCGTCATCCGTATTAAGTTGTAAATATTTCAATAAATTTACTGAGTCGCTAATTAAGCGGTTTTGCGCAGATGAAAAACTTAAAATAGCAGAAAGCATCCCTTTAAGCTTCACTGTGTTTAACCCTTCACTTTCCAGTAAAAATGAAATTCTCCAGGGAATATGAGAAGGTAGAATACGTGAAAATAAATTTAAAAATGGTCGAATTTCTTTGGGAAATAAATCTATAAATACAGAAGAATAGATTTTATCTCCTACTTTTATCGTTCGTAAATCAAGAGACTCAGCGTCTCGGGGAATGACTTGCTTAGCTAGGGAGGGCCATAATAAATCAGAAGGATCGCCATTAAAGCTATCCACTTCGCGAGGAATAATCTTATCGCCGGGTAAGGTAGCTCGCCATTCGGTCGCGGTAAAATCAGGATCAGCCGTCATTCGGATTGCATGAATGGCTTCATGAGCCTCGATTAATTTAACGTAAATTTTTAAGGAATCCAGGTCATTTAAGACGGAACGAACATAGGCATCATGCACATCTCTCAACTCGGGGATAGCTGCATAAATCGTTTGACTATTTTTGAACGCCGGCGCTTTGGTGTCTTTAATCATTTTTATTTTGGCTTTCGATGCAGCTTTTAATTGTTCTGAGGTCAAATTAAAAGGACGGGTATAAAGTACAAAATACAGTCGCTCTTCTGCACAATAGCGGGCAAGATAATTAATTCGTTCTTCAAAAAGGTCATCCAAACTCAACTCTAACCGTCGAGCAGTTGCCTCTGCCGGTGCATAAATATCCTGGATGACTTTTTTAATATTTTGTTTATCATGACTAAAATAAACTTGCAAAGCATGTCCGGGGCGTCCCATTGCCCCCTGAAAAGCATTCGATAAACCTTCGACCAGATTTTGAAATTCTTCTGCTCCAGCTAGAGCCGTCACGCCTTCAACTTTGATTATTGAAAGCAGTGATCCGTCATGATTGACCAATACAGTTGGGCTATCAGCAGTTTCCAAATCACAGTAAGACTCAGTTGTTTGGCGCAGAGAAGTGCTCAACCAGGCAAAAAAGGTATCTACGCCTTCAAAAAATGATTCGACCCATTTTCCCATACCATTTTCCTACAGTTAAAATCTACCCATGCGTATTTACACTAGGTTTAGTTTCCATTGAGCTAGCTCAACAATTTTAATGCGGTGGCCATCCTCTAAGACAGTCACTCATTTTTCAGTAATTTCTTCTAAAGCACTAGCCGCCCAACGTTCAATCTGTTTTCGAAACTTTGCTCTGGAAGGTAATAGCCGAATGTTTTTAAAAAGTTTTTCGGTCATCTCCCCGGGTTTAACTCCAGAATCAATAATTAATTGCCCAAAAATAGCCGGATCACTTGTTCCTTCACCGTATTTATCTTCAACTATTTGAGAGCGGAACTTAAAGCTTCTATAAATATTTTGTGCACTACTTTTATAACCAGTGTCATTGGTAATTGCGCAAAATAAAACATGGCATAAACTATTTAGCTCAGCCTGAGAGAGCTCGGGAAGATACACCAAAGTACCACCGCCATATCCCCCCACACCAACAGATTCAATAAAAAAACACTGAGTGCAAAAACAGCAGGCGGTAACTAAATTAGAAAGTTTGTTATTTGCAAAATTATGATCAAGATTTACTACATCTTGAAATAATCTGGCTTGAAACCCACAAAAATGACAAGTATATCTATCACGTTGCAAAACTTTAGTTTCAAAAGATTTAAAGCGCTCTTCTGCCTTTCGAGCGGAATATAAGCGCCAAGAACCTGCGCTAGCAGCAAGCTTTAATTCATTACGCTCGTTTGTAGCAACCATTAAAATTCGCTCGTATTAACAATCAATCTACTGAGAGGAAGAGCCCGTTCCAAAAATTATTCCTGATGGTCCAGCCACATCGCCCGTAGTGCCAAACATAGTCTGACCTGTAACACCTAGAATTGATGGTAGGAATAATAGAGCAGCTGCGATAAATACTAGAGATATTGGAGTACCAATTGGAATTTGAGTTGGGTTATCTTTATGTTGTTTAAATTTCATAATAGCGCCGATAGAAAAGGCAAGGCCGGCTAAATAGGAACCTGCAGTAATTAGCTTAGCGACGTTATAAAATGATTTGGTAATACTTGAAGCCATGGATCCTAGAGTTGTCCCTGAAGCAACTGCTTCTCCTGCAATTATCAGAAAAGCAAATCCTAACCCCCAAGTTAACATACGTCCATTACTGCATTTATTATTCAAGGAAATCTTCACTTTTTTTTCTCCTTTTAAAAGACTGTTAACTAGTACCATATATTGTATTATTGATTATTTCTAGTGTGGCTACAATGTTCATTGCTAAAATTCCTCCAACAACATGCATTAAACCTTTTCCTGTACCTCCAGGAGGTTGTCCCTGCGAGGCAGTGCGTGCAATTAATATCCATCCTCTTACAAAAGCAATGACACCAATCGTTTGAATTATAATGGTCAGTGGCCGCCCCACTACAGAACCTGAACCAAATAAAATATTGATTCCAGAAATCTGACTATTTACGGATGCATATTGCATCAAGCTTGATGTGCCAAAGGTAGTTTGCAACATAATTGCCACACCGGTTGGCAGATAGATAAATATGGCTGCAACCAAAATATACATCAGTGGTTCTTTTAAATTGGCATTACCCGAAGACATTGCTGATCTCGATTCACCATAACTTTTTAAGGAAACAATAGCCTTAAAGGCAAATGCTAAACCAATAAGATAGGCGGCTCCCGTTATTAATCGTTGAACTGGAAGTAAATTAGAAGCGATATGGTTTAATACTTCAGCTTGCTGAACAATCCATTGTTGCCAATTTGGAGCAGACATAGATGTACCTCATCAACTATCTTGCTGACTAAATCTTATCACTCGCCCCGAATTCATCAGTACGCGTCCCTGGATAGGATCAATCAATTTAACTAGGCCATAATTAGCAATTCGTGTTCCTTCTCTCACCGTAATTGTAGACCCATTCGATGCAATTAACCAAGCTCTGCCTGGAATTATCGCCTGAATTCTATAAACCATTCGAGGTCTGGATTTAGTAATTCTGTATTTTAGTGGCTTAGGTTTTGTTCTTTCAGTTAAAAGGGTAATTTCACTTGATTGTTGATCAAGCTTTGCAGCCAATGATGCAATCATTTGATTTAAATTTGCGATCTTATCTGTCAAATCACTCACATTATTATTAATGCCGCTTAATTTTGAATTGACTGAATTTACTTCCAGACGTACATCTTGTTGACTCGCTTCAACTGATGATAATTTCTGATTGATTTCTGTGGTGTCTACTGCAGGAGTTGTCACTTGGGGAGCCAACTGCGTTACAGGTTCTGGTTGTTGCACCGGAGTGGATACTACTGGTGGTGTTGCTACTGTAGAAAGGGGCACGGAAGGTATTTCTTGTGTAGTTTTTTGCTTGGGCGTAAAAAAGGAGCCAATGAATTTATAGCCAAGCAGACTTAACGCTATCAATCCCACAACAATTAATGCATTACGTCTTACATTTGGTTTAGCCTGACTGCTTTGATAAGTGGGAAGTTCTGAGTCGGATTTTTCACCAAGAGATTCAGCTTCCATGGTATCAAGATCATCCATTTGATACTCGTCGTCGTATTCTTTATCTGCCATCTTTATCTACTCATCATGTTAAAGTTCACTTGCCGTCTTAGGTATTATTTTACCTATTTTAAAAAACGACATCTTGGGTAAATAAAATACCCACTGCTGTACCTGAAGCAACTTCGACGGTTGTTGGCGTGCTGAATTGCTGCTGCGCAACTTGAGTGAAAGACTTACCGACGCTTGATAAGGCAATCACGGCATTTTTCAACAAAGAGCGATGGATACCATTCTGCACCGTGATATTTTGTCCGCCACCAGTACCACCAATGGTCACGGTTGTATCGGCTGACTGGAATGCATTGCCAATTCCTTCCGCAAAAGTCGCGGCCAATAAAGAACCATATCGCAGTAAATAATGATGATTAGTTTTGGTTGATAAGGCTGTTCTGGCAGTGTTTGGATCAATGGCGTAAGCACTAATTGATACCGTTTTGGCAGCACCCGGAACTGACATCGTATTAAAGCTAATCACCATTCTATCGGCATTCGAGGGAAGGTTGAAGCTGCCTATTAATTTCGAACCTCTTAATTTTCCACTGATAATAGTTGCCAAGATAGGACCAGGTTCATCGCTATTTACAGAGGTATCAATAACAGCAAACAATACATCGCCTGTTTTTATAAAAGCCAATTGATTTTGACTCATTAAATCATGCGGATGTATAGCTTCGGTAGTCTGGGTTGTTACCGTTGTTGAGGTCAGGGTTCCAGGAGGTCCTTCTTCTTTCTCATTACCACTGGCATAAACCTGAATAGGAACTCTTTGCCAATTTTGCAAAGAGGCGTTCGCAGCACCGAGCATCTCCCCGGTACGTTGTTGAATTTTCTGCTGATAACGCTGATCATTTAATTGTTGATTCTGCCTATTTAGAATGGCTTGCAATTGCCTAGCATTCTCAGCTTGAACCGCTGCTGCAGCATTAAGAGGCGATGTTCCCCCTATTCCAGGTATACCCGTCAAAGCTGAAGATTCCTGTCCTGGCAAATTCAACCCCCCTAACCCTGCAACAGCTGAAATTTCGGCCTCACTAAGCCCTGCATTCCTTAGCTCAGTTGGATTAAAGCCAGCGTCTAATAAATCCTTAGCGGAATAACCTGCTTGATGTAGAGCAGCAGCGCTAAAACCACCCTCCTTTAAATCTTTTGCACTAAAACCTGCGTCTCGCAAAGCCCTGGCCCCGAATCCTGCCGACCTGAGTTGAGCAGCACTAAAGCCTGCGTCCTTTAACTCTTTTGCACTAAAGCCTGCATCTCTTAGTTCATTCGCACTAAATCCCGCATCTCTTAAATCTTTAGGGTTAAAACCTGCCGCTTTCAAATCCTTTGCACTAAATCCCGCCGCTTTAAGGTCAGCAGCATTAAACCCAGCATCTTTGAGTTCGCCGGCACTGAAACCAGCAGCTTTTAAATCCGCTGCACTAAAGCCTGCATCTTTTAATTCTTTGGCAGAAAAGCCAGCAGCTTTGAGCTCTGCTGCACTAAATCCAGCATTTTTTAATTCCGCTGCTGTGAAGCCCGCCTCTCTTAGTTCTTTGGCAGTAAATCCAGCCGCTTTCATTGCTGCGGCACTACAGCCCAAGGTTTGTTTAATAGTTGCTGCCGACACTCCGGCTGCACGAGCAGCTCTTAACGAGGCCACGCTACAATCTGCTGTTCTTCCTGCTGCAATTACAGGGTAGGTTCTAACGCCAGCAGCTAATAATTGTTGAGGAGTGAACCCTGATTCCAATAATTCCTGAGGAGAAAAACAGGCATCAGACAACCCTTTTAAACTAAAGCCTGCATTTTTAAACGTAGTAAGGTTACAATTGTTTAGTTCACGAATATGTCTAACCGATTGCCCCTGCTTTAGCAATTCTTTAAGTTGAGCTGTATCGCAACCTGCAGCGCGAATTGAATTGTCAGCTGCTGCCATTGCTGCACGAACATTATCAGGCCTGACCCCTGCTTGAGCTCGTTGTTGTGAATTAAATCCTGCATTGGCTAAATCAGTATCTGTAAAGCCAGCTTCTTTCAAGTTGCTTGCATCACAACCCGCATATTGTTTTATTAGTTTTGCACTAACCCCGGCTAAGCGTTCTTTTCTTAAAGCTCCGGGATCACAACCTGCATTTTTAACTTCATCAGGAGTTATACCCGGTGGAAGCTCGGATTCTGCTCTAACAATTTCTCCCGGCGTAAATCCAGCATTCGCTAAATCCGCTGGTGAAAAGCCCGCATTTAGCAAATCCCTACCCGTATATCCACCTGCTTTTAGCTCGGGCGTGGTAAATCCAGCATTTTTTAAGTCAGCGGCACTTAATCCTGCATTTCTTAAGTCTTCTGCATTAAATCCTGCTGCCTTTAGTTGGACCGCGCTACAACCACTTATACGACGAATGGCCGAAGCGGACACCCCTTGCGCGCGTAATTTAGCGAGAGCCTCTGCCTGGCATCCCGCAGAACGAACCGTTGTTTCACTCATTCCAGCAGGTAGTCCACTCGCTTTGGCAATGTCTGCATCGGAAAAGCCAGCGCCTTTCAATTCACCATCAGTATAACCACCGTCTTTCATTTGTTGAGCAGTGAACCCAGCGTTGCGCAGTTCACAAGCATCAAAGCCGCATAGTCTTAATCTTCCTGCACTAAAGCCTGCGTCCTTAAGTTGACGTGCGTTATACCCGGAAGCTCTTAATTCTTTACAAGAACAAACCTGCTCTAGTTGCTCAAGGCCATAGCCATCATCTTTTAATTGTGCGCAACTGCAGGCGCCTTTTACATCATTAAGAGAAGCTCCTTCTGCTAATACCTGAGCCACAGATGCCTTAGAGCAACTACTGTTGCGCAAAGTTTGTAACCAGGCATTGCGCTGCGCCCCCGCTTCATCTTCACGGGCTAAGCCAGCAAAACCAAGACCGCCTTCCCCTGAAGTGGGCTCTCCAATAGGTTGTACGCCCTCACCTAAAGCTTGAGTGCGGATAATAGTGGGTATAGCGCTACCACCTGTTTTTAAAGCAGAACTCGCTTGGTTAACATTTTGCATTTCCTGTAGTTTTGCATATTGAACTGTTGGATTTAGAGCTCCTGGTATGGACTGAATTCCAGGTGTAGTAATTACACTGGAGTCCGAGGTCACCGTGTCATTTGAGAATTTTAATTTATATACACCGATTACAACCGCAATAATTAAAAGGATAGCTGTAAAAATAATAATTACTCGCGTGCGAGTATTCGTAAATAGGGATTTAAGATTCTCTCTTTTGCCTGCCATATAGTTATAACCCTTCTATCTTAAGCTGCATGACTTTTCCATGCCAGGAAACTAATAATACTGGTGATTTTTGTAATTCATAAGCGTGCATTCCATCAGCACTAGTCATAGAGCCTATCCAACCGGGAGATAAAATAGTGAGATTAGTCCTGACATACATTTTATCATTTAGTATCCAGGCTCTTGCTTCGCCGCCGCTCACTGTCAGACGCTGGCTTCCTGCAGGAGGAACTCCATCCAATACATGCAGCAACACATTATTGGCACTTGGTGGTAGCCCCTCTTCCAAAGGCATGCTTTTCGCGTTCGGGCCATAGCCTTGCACTCTTAAATCAACTCGATAATCAACTGCCTTCTGACCGGGAATTAATGTAAGCATTACCGGGGTATTTAAACCCCTTAATCGTACTGCAAGATTGCCATAGTTATACAGTTTCATCGCCTGAATCATCAGTGTATTTGAGGTTTTATCCCATTCTATATTAAAGGAGGAAGGATCGCCCAAATCATAGGCGCTGATTGGCCATGGTGCACCAGTTGAATCAAGGAATACTAAAGAGGATACAAAACCCTGTGATAAGCGGATAACCGGCGGGGTTGAGCCCGGGGACAAATTCACAAATTGCGAAGTTGCTGTCGGCTTGGGTGGAGTCCCTGCTGTAGAGGCTTCGGCAAATTCATGAGAATGATAGATTTGTTTCAATCGAAGAATTTGCTCAGGTGTAAGAGGAAATAATTGGCGAGTTACTGTTTCAAAGGCCTTCAGATCAATTAGATCATTATCAGCCGCAGATAAAATCTGGTTATTTGGATTAGGCGGGGCTTGAGGTGTCCGGGGCGTATTATCTACAACTGCTTGAATAGGAGGAGTACTAGTAGCTGGAGCTGGTACAGTCGTTACTCGCCTTTCCGTTTTAATCTCAGTGGCTGTATTGGTTTGGCCAGCGCCTGGCTGGGATAAACTTTGTTGCAAAAGACGAAGCTGCTGTAATGCTTGTCTGGCAGAATCAGAATCGTTAGCCGCAAAGACAGATTGTTGCAGCAGTTCACTAAAAGCTAACAAGGTTAAACTCAATATAGGAATTAATTTTTTCTTCATCAACCTATTCCACCACTAGCAGGCCCTACAACAAATTGAGATATACCAATACCGCGGGGAGAATTCAATGTTGATACTCTATTTATTAACATGGTAACCACATTATTCTGCTGTGAGAACTCACTGGCACTTTGATATGTAACTAAAATAGGCATTTGCACCCGCCAGGAATAGACTCCATTTAATAAGCCTTTTTGTAAAATAATGGGAGCACGAGTCGCTACAGAAGATACAATTAATTTTTTTGCTTTTACAGCATCAAGATTATTCGATTGTTGTAAGGCATTTAAGAATTGCGACCATCCATCTGCAGTAAAAAAACCTGAAGATGCCTGGAGTTCATCGCGATAATTCACAAAATTGTAAGTAAACGCGGCAATTGCCGCCTGATTTGCCCATTGTAGAACAGCCGAATCAGATTGATTTGGCTCATCTAAAGGAAATAATGGAGTAACTCTACCACTTATACTGGTTGCAAAATATTTGGGCGCGGGCGGATGAGTGAGTAGATAAACTAAAAGTGAGGTCAAAATAAAATTAATTAATATTGAAATAATCACCGCAATCATCGTTTTACGTTGACCATCACGATAAAATTCATTTCTCATTGTCACTGCTGTTAAAGCATCTTCTACCATAATATCCTCGATTAGTCTGGTATTAGTTTTACACTATTATCATCAGGAGGATCAGCTCCAAGCAAGGGCGTTGTTGAATAATTTCGCTGATCTAAGGGATTTAATTTCACCGGCGGAGTTATTCCGCTGGTTGCATAAAAATCACGCTCTGGTTGATGGAAATAGGAATAATAAATCGCCAAGCTTAAAATAATGTTAATTAATAATGAAATAATAAGGCTTTTTCCAGCTACACGATATGTGCGAATATAAAAAGCTTTAGAATTAATTATTTTATTCCAAGAATCTCCACTCATTGCATCCCCAGCTAAACAATAGCTTCTCTAAAAGTAATTTCGATCCGGGAATTAAACGTTTTGTCCCCGGGCTCGGGATAAACCAATATAGGTTTCTCGCTTCCTGCTCCTTCAGTAAAAATAAAACGGCTATCCACACCTTGCGACCACAGATAGTCAGCAACCGCTCTGGCTCTTGCCAAAGTTAAGGCTTGTTCCCGTTTTGTAGACACATATTTTCCACTGTAACTAGTTACATTGATGGCAATGATTCGGAATTGTTTTAAAAACGCTGCCACATTGTTCAATAAACCATAAGATCCCCAGGTTAAATGCGGCGATTGATTAGGGAAAAGAGAGCCAGAAGGAATGCTTACCAAATAGTCTTGACCAATGGTAATAACGGCCACGCCACAACGTACTAAACTTTTTTGAATTTTCATTACGGCACGGTCATCCGCGCCACTGATTTTATAGGGCAATTTTAAACTTTCGTCTTCAAAGGGATTGTAAACTTTAGTTTTACAGCCAAGCACAAATAAGAATGCGAGCAAAGTGACATGCCATGTTGAAAATGAATAGGAACCAACACGCAATGGTCTCACTAAAACCCCACCTTTTTAACCCAAGAAAAAACCATATTATTCCTAGCGACACTATAAATAAAGAAGGAGGTGATACACTCTGATCGAGTCGTTTTCTTAAGAAAACTTAAAGTCACCCTATCATGAAATAAAAACATACTAATCATCGCGTTACAAGCAGTTAATGAAAATTACTCTTGTTCCTCTGATTTGAGATTAAAATCTAATCAGTAGTACGAGTAAACCTTAATGCTTTTAGCGGTTAAGGTTTATTAATACAAGGGTTTTTATTAAAAAAATGACTTAAACGCAGAATTTTCTGAGGGTAAGTTATTTGAGCTTTAAATTCTAGAGAGTTTCATCGGCCTTAGCTTTCGCTTTTTCGCGTTCTACACGAATTTTTTCGCCTAATCCCCTTGCCAAGTCAGAGAGTTGCTCGGGAGTTGTAAGCTCTCTTTCTTCAGGTGGATAACTTGTTGCCACTTGGAAATCTTTAATTAGCTCATTGCCGACTGTTCCTGCGTATTTGTCTTTGGCTCCGCTCAATCGTTCAATGGTTGATAAATCATTGCGCGTGTCATTAATTGCGAGTAAGGGCAAGGAAAATTGCTCAATATCTTTGGCTAAAAGTGGGACGCCATTCTTACTTAATCGGAGTTTACTAAAAATTGTTAAAGCACCAATTTCCACTTCATCAACCAGCTCTTCAAGTGGCTCTGGTTCATTATGACTGTGATAAGCTAACAAAGCTGCTACACCTCGTTCGATAGGCTCAGTAATACTGGACTCTCGCAGGGCAGCTGTAATTAAGGTAATTTCTTCGGTATCAAGGGCTTTATCGATTGAAATTTCACCACTTGCTAATACTTTTTGGAAGCCGGCAAGTTGTTTATGGAGTTTATTTAAATAATCGTCCGGTGGTGGCTCTACTTTAAGGAATTGATTAAGCTTTAAATATTTAACCGGGGTGGGATTAGCATAAAACATACGAGCCCGTACAATTTTTGACCTAAAAAAGATATGAGCTTCACCTTCAGTTTGATCCTTTAAATCCAAAAGATCGATACGTGAGCGTTTTTCAAAGGATGAACTTTTTGTATCCATATAACTATTAGCCAGGCTTGAGTCTTTAGTTTGAAAAGCATCAACCTTGGTTACATAGGCTTCACCAGCAGTTTTAGTAAAAAAGTCCCAGGTTTCTGTTGGATCTTCGAGTTTCATACATATTTTTATATTGGTATTTGCGCCTATGGAAGCCGCCTCTTCTTTGGAAGCTTTTTGGAAAGCAGGTAAATCTTGTCCAGCAAAAATTGCTGAGAATCCGAGTGAGCGTGCTTGAGCTGGCACAACAGCAAAACCTTGAACTGCATAATAGCCATATTCGTCAAGAATACACATATAAGGTGTAGGAGCATTGGTAGGCTTACGTAAAATAACATCACGATAATCCCCCTCAACCTGGTCTCCTAAACCCGCAGCCATCATTGCCTTTAAAGAAGATACAATAACTTTTCCCAGATTAGATAATTCATCCGGTGATTTTTCTAAAGCAGGAAGCAATACTACTAAAATGCGACGATTGAGAACCACATCTTTAAAATCAACCTCGGCTAAATTAGTTCGAATAATATGACCATAGGTATCAGCAAGAGATGAAAATACCCTGACTAATTGCATCGTAATAAATCCATGTTGTTCTAAAACTTGAGATACTTGCTTTCCTTTTTTCTCTTTATTATAGCCAGGTAAATTAATTAAATAGTTACGTATAGGATCGGTGACCAGTTTGGGTAGAGATTCAATGTTGATGCTTTCCTGATCATCGCGTGGAAACACTTTGTCAAGGACAATAGCTTCGATACGAGATAATTCAAAATAATTACGGATTGTATTGGCATCAAGCAATAAAGCGCCTTCATCTCGCATATAAACTAACAATTTCATTAATGCTTCTACGAAAGAAATGGCGCGGTTTTTCCACATATCACCATCAGAGGACTGCCCGGATGAACCCATTAAGCTAACAACAAGCTGAGTTAGCATGCTTGAGGAACCTTGGCAAAATGGATTTAATGTATTAGATAAACGTTTCTCCTGTGGCCCGATGATGTCACGTGCGCCGGTCATGAAGTTAATTAACAATAAATCATCTTCTCTTCCCATGCTGCGCACCATGGAAAACACTTTCGCATACAATGAATTATCGCCTTTCCCATCCACATAAATAAAACCGCTTGCATGCAATAAAGCATTATAGGCTAAGGAGACCAAGGCTTCCGTTTTACCACTACCAGTTGAACCGAAAATAAGTACATGGGTTCTTAAATCTTCATTTGCAAACCATAACTCTTCGCCGGTTTTCCGATCGTTGCCAAAAAAAGCGATACCACGAGCGACATTGGGAGTACCAATTCCTGGCTTTAAGTCATTATAATCTTTAACTTTTGCAATTTGAGGCAGTCTAAAAGGTAATCTTTGTTTACGAGAATAACTAAAAAGAAAAAATAACATACCTAAAACTAATAGCAAACTAGCCAGTTCGGAAACGTAGTAAGACACGGCAGCCAAGCTCACCAAAACTATTGCAATATTGGTAGGATCTGCAAAAAAATCAGCCATACGTTGACCTAATGTACGCGTATCCCGTAGTAATAAGGTAGGGTCTATTTCATGACGCGAATCAATACCACGCATTAGGGCTCCAACTGCTGCATTTCTTTAGGGGTTAACTTCACTTCTTTAATCGCATTATCAAGCGCTTTAATGGCCTCATCTATCATGGGAACCAGCGAACGTCGTCCCATCTCTCGTTCTGCACGCCAATGTGCATAAGGACCTCCGACTTCCGCAAAAGGCGTTTGTCTGCCTATACTATTAAGCATATACCATAATCGTCTATCTAAGGGTTTTAGCCATAAAAACTCAGAACAAGGCACAACGCCATCTTCTCTTGAACCTTCTAATAAAGACGCCATGACGGTTAAGAGGTAAGCATGTTTGGCTAAAATTTCTTGCACATTTTCTGCGTTTTGATGTTTTTTTAATACAGCTCTCGCCACACTAAAATCAGGTTTGCCAGCGGTAAACGACTTATCAAGCGTTTCTAAAATTAGTTTAGCTGAATCTCTATCTCTGTTCATTCTGGCAATAAATACTGCAGCCAAAGCATAAGCTTGAGGGGGGCAGCGCTCAAAACCATCCCAATAAGGCCCCAGTTGCAAAGTAAATACTCGTTTGGCATCCCCTTTGCGTAAACCGGCAGTCATCTCAAAACCAGGCACGGGATTATCTAAAATGGCATCATCTTTTCTTAATAAATGATATTTTCGCGCAAATTCCATCGGACTTAAAGCCATAGCCCAGGGGCCCTTTGCTACATCTTGATTAGCTAAATCTTCTTTAATAATAGGCATAATTGCCAGCCAGTTTTGTTGCTCTTGAGCGCGCAACGTTTTCATATTATGAGTTCGTCGAAATTTAAGAGTAATATTTGATTTGTATAGAAAAATCGCAAATAGCACGAGCAGAGCAACCACCGGGTAACGAACATAATTTCCTACAGAACGTGTTAAATTTACAAATTGATCCCAATTAACTGATGAGGGATCGATAGTCTGCATTAAATAAATATTAGAATTAAGCTCGGGGTTACTAACGAATAAATTCACTAATTTTGCTTGCAGTACATTTAAATAGAATACAAAGGCAACAATGTGTTGGTGTCCCAATTTCCAAACAAAAAACGCCGCAATAAACACAAGAACAGTTATCCAAACTGGTGCCATTGAGTTATCACTACTGCCTTGTTGCTGCTGCTGTTGACCCATTTGGAATCTTCAAGAATACAAGATAAATTATACTTTTAGTATATACCCACTTTAAAGTAGGCGCGAGCTTAAAAAGGGATCGAGCCAAGGAATTGCTAATTTTTGATCAAACGTCCTTTAGCAAAACTATAAGTGCCTGAAATATGAACAAAGCGGGTGACGTTATCAAGATTTACCGTTCGATCTTTTAAACTTAATAAGGGTTTACCAAATTTATCAAAAGGAATTTTATCCTGATGGAGTTTTAGGATATCGGCTTGAGAAATATAAACCGCTACATAGGCTTCATTGTTTTTATTTTCTTTTGATTTTATCGAAAAAATTAAATCTTCTTCATTCGCATAGATAGGGCGAGAAATTATTTGACGAGGCAAATTAGCAAGAATACGCTCCCAGGTTTGAATATTATGTCCTTCAGAGGAATAAAGCGCGATAAAAACTTCTTGTTGGCTTTCTCTTTTCATGCTCAGAGTCGTAGCAGCTAATTCATTAATAGACTGAGCCAAGTCATCTTTAGCATTTAATTGCTTAGCAAAATTATCACGAATTCCCTTTAAGTTTTTACCGAGGGCGCGCAAAAAATTGGACTCGTCCCAAGCTCCAGTCTCAATTGCCTCATCCAAAGCTTCTAAGATGGCTTTAGACTGTTGTTTTGTTAATTCATTTTTCATAGCAGTTCGAATCTTAAAACATTAAACTCATTTAGCGAATTATAGCATTATTCAAGGATAGCCACCGGCTATAGCTATGAAGGCCGAGGACTTGTGGGGTTCACTTCTTTGTCCATTGAAGGCTCGTCCAAAATGTGCTGTACAGTAGGGCGAAATATATTGTTAATTTTATTGGATAATTGTTTTAATGTTTCAGCACAGTTTTCTGTAGGCTTTGAATCACGAATAGTTCGCATTTTACTTAACTGTCGACGCATTTCATCCAAACCAGATAAAACAATTTCTTGAACAATATCTTTAGATAAACCTGTAGATTCAAGTGAAGATTTAGGTGTATCGTTAAAAAATTGCAGAGACATAAGGTGCTCCGTAGATCATTTTTATTACATAATTCACAATAACAGAATTTCCCTTAAGATATCCTTAAGGACGCTTAAACTTTCACATTTTTTACACTTTGCTATAAAAATAAAGCCTGTTACCAATTATAACCATAACTGAGCATCGTTAGTACTAAAATCATTATTTCGAGTAAGTGACCAGGAGTTCTAGTCATACATTAATTCATCAAGGGGCGTATAATCTCTGCTTGGTCCACCCTGAATGAGCTCATTTAATACATCAGTCATACAGAGCAGCCGCAAGGAGTTTGGAGTTACTTCATCAAATACTACGCGAGTCCCTAACAAAGAGCCTTCTGCCTCATCAAAAGTTGCGCCAAGGCCATAACCAAGGCAAAGTGAGCAAAGTTGATCTGCGCGACGAGCAATAGCAGGGAGCAAACCAGTATCTGCAAAGACTTCGTCATAGCTGACGAAACGATCATTGAGATAAAATTTAGCATTTAAGGTAGTAGCAATGAGTGATAAATTTTTGCAGATATCCGTCGCCATTATCGCCACCATGGTTGAGTTGTTTTGATATTTCCTGCTAGAAAATGTCTAAGCCAACGTAAAAATACTGGAACTGTAAAACCATAGCGCTCTATAAATCCAAAAAAAACGGCGGAAACTAAAACTAAAACACCCGTCCAGACCCTGATATGCATTAAAAAGAGAAAGATTGGAAAAGCAGCTCTTGCATCCACTAAATAAAAGCGGGCAGATCTGGCTGAATCACGCCAATGTGAATTTTCAGAGAATCCCGCCATACACACTCCTAATCCGAATTTGAATTTTAATAGAATTTCAATACAGGGGCTTGCAAAAATTTTAGTTTAAAAGCCATGTGTTTATCTATTAAGTATATCGTTTAGGTTTGAGAATACAAGATGAGAGTGCAGCGCTAGCGCTGCTTAGCTTAGGAATTAGGTGTGAGTTTTGGTTTATCTTTGGTGGGAGCTAAACACATTTCAATAAGGTTGGTCATAAAATCGTTTGGTGCAACATCATCCTTTGGAGATTCTGCTAATGAAACTGCTGCAGTGTCAACTTCATCTTTGGCAGAATGAGTTGCAACGTTCAATATGGCGAGCATTTGAGTAGTGCTATTAGGCATTGATACTCCTGAAGATGATTAATAATTCCATAATAGCAAGCAAAGATTAAGAAATTATTAAGAGCAAGCCGACAAACTGAACATTTTTAATTCAATTTTTTTTTCTTCATAAGAATGAACAGGTTAAAGCATAATGATGCAAATTTTTACAATAACTTAACAAAAACTATTGATCTAACATGATATGATTTTAAAATATTAGATAAAAATTATACAGTGAGCATCATGCGCAAATACAATGAACAAGAAGCAGAACTGCAGGAATGGAAGGCTAAGCTTCTTGGCCATAGTGAAGCAAGCGCATTAAAATTATTAGCCATTATTAATTCAGAGGAAAGCTCTGAACAACGTCTTCATCTTTTTAAAGAAGAGAGGATGAAAATTTTAGAGAAGTCCGGATTTAGACCGAATCAAGAGGTGCAAACTGAAAGTGAATGGTCTTTTTGGGGCGCTCTATGGACTTTTATAGTGAGCATTTTTTGTTTCTGCTGGCCATCTTCTGATGACGAACAGTTAATAGCTATCTTATCAATCAACATTCAAGTTAAGCGGATTAAAGGTTTACAACTTACTAAAAATAGCTCTGCTACTGGAAAGCAGACTGACTTGCTCCCCGATTCCGATTATGAAAAAGCACTTTTTACCAATCCAGAACTAGCATTAGCTGATATTAACTGGCGTGTAAACTTTCTACCTCAGGGCAGTGAAAGTATAGATAATATTAGGGAACGTTTGGAGGCGATTAAACGTTGCCTAAACCCAGCTGCTTATCTAGGTTTGTTAGCGCAACTTTATGCGAAACATCCTATAGACACTATTAGCTATTATTACCAGCGTTATGTTAATGATTTTCCTAACCCATTAATTTTTCCTGAAGATTTCATCGAAAACGAACTTCTAAGTTCTGCTCTCTTGAATTTATTTATCTCGCCTATGGTTAGCGATCCAATCAATCCACGTTGCTTTGCCATTCTTGATTTATTGCTAGTTCTTGCCTTTCCTCAAGAATCAGCCTTTGAAAACTTGCTGCAAGTGGCGCAATCCAGAGAAACTTCCCCTACTACTAATGAAAGCTCCAGTTGTTATCAAAGGCTTCAACCAAAAATCTTGAAGTTTTGGTCTTTACCTGAATTACAGCCTGATAGCTTTACCTCAAAAAAACAGCCCCAGACTTCAAGCTCAATTATTAAACAAAAAGGCTTTGATTTAGATAATCCGCTTTTAATAAATTTTGCCCGTTTAGCCTGCCAGGATTTATTAATCCATTACCATAATCATCCAAACCAACAACATAACAGTGTGTTACTTACCACCGTGGAAATTTTAAGCGACAAGATATTACGAACCTGGGGTGCAGCGCAAAAAGCGAGAAAAGAGGATTTAATGGAGACTGTTTT
Organism: Tatlockia sp.; assembly: GCA_013697725.1. Lineage (GTDB taxonomy): Bacteria > Pseudomonadota > Gammaproteobacteria > Legionellales > Legionellaceae > Tatlockia. The sequence goes on along the minus strand of JACCWI010000040.1, from coordinate 85,776 downwards.
TTCCCTAGAAGAGTGCGAATCAATACTTAGCATTTTTAACAATACCTCGGCTTTAGCAGAATTTGATTTTAGAAATGCCGTTTATTATGGTAATAAAATAATACTTGCCAGCATCAGCGGTGATCTTACTATGCTAAATACAATCAAAGCCACAGCTCCATTGCAACCTCATGAGGCTGCGTGGATATCTATCATGACGAAGCGTTTAATACCTCACGGATATATTGCGAAAGAAATTGACTATTGGTTGAATAAAAAAATAGTAAACTCTGTTGAATTGAAAGAGATTGGCTTGCAAAAATTTCCAAAGACTAATCAACCAATTTTAAAAACATCTGATAATCCTCAACGCTTTAGCGCTAACTCAAAAAGCTTAACTGAAAACCCTGAAGCTAATCATGAACACCATCTCAACACAGCTTCTCCTAATCGTTGCTTGCTCTAAATTAAAGGCTGTAATAGAGTGTCTTTATGTGGTTTAGAAATGAAGACCTATGAGAACGCTCTGGATCGCCCTGACGATAATAGCGTTTATCGCTAGCACAATAATTTTTCAAGAGAAAGCTCCTTTAATCTTATTGAAAATTAAAGCCTTAGGCTGGTTTGCGCCAAGTATATTTTTAGTTATTTATTGCCTTGCAAGTATTTTATTTTTACCTACGATGGTTTTAACTCTAGCTGGAGGCGCATTATTTGGTCCTCTTTGGGGTACTCTTTTTAATTTAATTGGCGCTACTTTAGGTGCTGCTAGTGCTTTTTGTATTAGCCGGCATTTTGTGGGAGATTGGTTAGCTTTGCATAATAAAGCTAAATTTAACCAATTAATTGCAGGAGTGGAGCGACGTGGCTGGCAGTTTGTTGCTCTACTACGATTAATACCTATTGTTCCCGGTAATTTAGTTAACTATGGTCTAGGGTTAACCCGCATTAAATTTAGCCATTTCCTTATCACTTCATTTATTTTTCTGATACCCGCTGAGATTATTTATTCCTATTGCGGTTATGTGGGAATGGATGTTTTTGCTAACCCATTATCTTACTACAAAAATGCGTTCCTGGTTGCGATGGCAGCTTTAGCGTTAGTTATGAGCTATAAATTTCTTAGCTGCTATCGAAATTTTTCAGTAAAAACTAGTGATACCGATAGCGATCGTTGATAAGAAGCTCTTCTAATAGAGCAATTAAGGGATGATTAATTGTAAATATATGATGATTCCAGCTAGCTATTTGTCGAATGCCTTGTAGTGAATTACTGGTAAAGGCTGCATCAGCTTGCAATAAATCGTCTTTTGTTAAGTCGGTTTCAACGCAATCAATACCCTGCTCTTTAGCTACTATTAATAAGCGCTCTCGAATAATTCCTGCTAACACTCCGCAACTCAAAGAAGGAGTAAAAAGTTGATTTGATTTTATGATAAATATATTAGCTATGGTCGTGTCTGTGGCTTGATTTTGAACATTAAAAAATAATACATCATCTGCAGACTGAGCTTGGCGGCGAGCGATGATGGCCTCTAGGTAATTCACTGACTTAAGCTGATAGATTGGATTTTTACCATCTCTTAGCCAAGTTGCGCTTTCCAGTTTCAGCGGCTTCATGTTTTTTACATAATGAAAGGCGTGAAACAGCAACTGGGAATTTTTGCTTTGCTCGGCTAATCCGCGACTGGCTTTTCCACTGCCGAGGATAATTTTAATCCCGCCGTTTGATAACTTGCTGAGGGAGATAAACTGCTTGAGTTTTTCAATCCACAATTCCAGTGGAATGGTAAATGGAATAGCTAAAAAGCTGGCCGCTTTATTTAGGCGCTGCCAATGTTGTTTAGGATAACAAGGCTTAGAATCGTCAACATAGAGCGTTTCAAATAATCCTTCACCAAGAAAAATACGCTCATCACTCGCAAAAGGAGCAGGGATAGTATCTTGTTGAAAAAAAATTTCTGTCAACATAGCGACTAGTAATCGACAAAATCATTAAGTTCATCACGTAAGCGTCTTTCTTCCAACATATTTTCCAAACGTCTTCGTGCATCCAGGTTTGAATCATCAATAAGATCTATATCTACTTCTTCTACAGCCTTTACCATTACTTCTGCTTCAACCAATTCTTCTTCATCAAATAATTCACTCATACCATTCTCTCAAGGTTTCAATTGATACGCTTCACTTTGACAAAGCGTCACTAAATTTGACAGGTATATACCTTATTTTTTTAATTATAACCAGATCTCTACTAAAAAATCTTTAGCCTTAGTGCGACTTGTACTCTTAAGTTAAATTAAGCAATAATTAATTTACAATCTCAAGAAGTATAGATATGACAGACAGTTTCAACTCGGCATTAAGACAGAGCCGACAACAGATACGTGAAAAGCTATCAGTAGAATATCAACATAGAGCATCCACTAAAATATGTGATTCAATTCGCGCACTTGAAATCTATCGCTCGGCAAAATATATTGCCCTCTATCAAGCTATTCGCGGCGAAGTTAGTCTAAGCAGCTTATGGAATTCTGCACCTTTGCAGGGTAAATTTTGTTATTTTCCTGTATTACAAGAAGATAAAACGTTATTATTCTTGCCTGCAAACACCAAAACCACCTTCATTCTTAACCGTTTTGGCATCAGAGAACCCGATGTTGCCAAGTCAGCCGCTTTACCCGCTAATTCACTCGACCTTATCATAATGCCATTGGTTGCCTTCGATTCTATGGGGACGAGGTTAGGTATGGGCGCAGGTTACTATGATCGCAGCTTAGCTACGGTGACACACCCTATATTAATTGGTGCAGCCTATGAATTCCAATACTATCCTTATATAGAACCCCAAAGCTGGGATGTACCCATGACGCTTGTTGTCACCCAAACCAGAACGATATGGAGCAAAAAATGACCCAATATTGGTTGCTTAAAACCGAGCCTAGCTGTTTTAGTATTGATGATTTACGCGCAGTGCCACAGCAAACTACAGCTTGGGATGGTGTTCGTAATTATCAAGCACGTAATTTCATTCGTGAGATGTCGCCCGGCGATCAGGCTTTTTTTTATCATTCCAAATGCAACCCACCCGGAATAATTGGAATTACGGAAATAATAAGCTTCGCCTACCCAGATTTTACAGCCCTGGATCCACTAAGCAAACATCCAGATTCTAAAAGTACTATTGAAAACCCAATTTGGTACATGGTTGATGTTCAGTTTAAGGAAAAATTTAAGGATCTAATCCCTCTGGAACTATTAAAGCGCTACCCAGAGCTTCAATCCATGCCTTTACTGAAAAAGGGAAGTCGCCTATCGGTTTTACCAGTGAGTGAAGTACATTGGCAGTTTATTACCCAGGAATTATTAGCAGGTTATTAGGGGTTTCACCTTTACTCAACTTGGTAAATAAAAACTTCTAACAGAGCCGGAAGTTAAATGGCGTCGTCGCCTACTTCACCGGTTCGAATCCTTACAACCTGCTGCAGATCATAAACAAAAATCTTGCCATCACCGATTTTACCTGTGTAAGCGGCTTTGCAAATAGCATCAATTGCCGTTTCAATCATTTTCTCTGGTAAAGCCAGTTCAATTTTAATTTTTGGTAAAAAATCGACAACATATTCAGCGCCGCGATAAAGTTCGGTATGGCCTTTTTGTCGACCAAAGCCACGCGTCTCAGAGATGGTTATTCCAGGTACACCAATTTCCATCAAGGCTTCATGGACATCGTCAAGTTTAAAGGGTTTAATAATTGCGGTTAGCATTTTCATAAAAGGGCCTTCATCTATTTTGTTAGATTATTGTAGAATTGAATAGAGCTGATTGCTAGACTGTAGGCATCAGTTAGTTAATTAACAGGAACTATAATGCAGTTTGATGAGCTAGCAAAAAAACTTTTCTCGGCTTTGCCTACTAGTTTGCAAACCATGGAAAAAGAAATTGAACAGAAGTTTAAGGAAATTCTCCAATCCGCCTTTGCACGTTTAGACTTAGTTACTCGAGAAGAATTTGATATTCAAACTAAAGTTTTAGCAAGAACTCGCGAAAAATTAGATAGCTTGCAAGCACAAGTTCAAAATTTATTAATCAAAGAAGCAATCCATCAAGAAAAAGATAAACATAATTGAATTTAATCTGAGATAGACGTGGAAGGTCTGTCTAAGCTTAATTAACAGGTTTGCGTCAATTTTTCCAAGAGAAATATTAGTCGCATTAGTCCAACTCAATCAGGAAATAACAATGAATCTCGCCTTTAGCAAGACGCGCTCCGCCGTGGGTATTTTAGCTCAACCCGTTTCTGTTGAAGTCCATTTGTCAAATGGTCTGCCCAGTTTTACTATCGTTGGGTTGGCAGAAACCGCAGTCAAAGAAAGTAAAGATCGTGTGCGTAGCGCTATCATCAACAGCCAGTTTGAATTTCCCTGTCGTCGAATTACCGTTAATTTAGCTCCTGCTGATTTACCTAAAGCAGGTTCAGGTTTTGATCTGCCGATTGCCTTAGGTATACTTGCTGCATCAGGCCAAATCCCCTCGCAAAAATTAAGCTCACATGAATTTATTGCAGAGCTTGCCTTGAGTGGAGGCTTACGAGGAGTTTCGGCCATCATTCCAGTTGTTCTGGCAGCTCACCGTTCGCAGCAGCAATTGGTTATTGCTAGTGCAAACGCCGAAGAAGCTTCTCTGGCTGGACACAGCACCGTGTTTACCGCGGAAAATCTGCGTGAAGTATGTAATTATCTTTGCCAGGATATACCGCTACGCCCTCTACCTGCAAGGCCTGAGCTGCTACGTAGTAGTGACGCTCTGGATTGGTCTGATGTGAAAGGGCAATACCATGCTAAACAGGCCATGGAAATTGCAGCTTGTGGTGGCCACAGTATTTTATTAAGTGGTCCCCCTGGTAGCGGTAAAACCATGCTTGCAAAGCGTTTTAGCACCCTTTTGCCAGAATTGAGCGAAACAGAAGCGCTTGAATGTGCCGCGATTAACTCACTTCGTGGCCGCTTACCGAATTTTAATGAATGGCGTAGTCCGCCCTTTCGTTCACCGCACCATAGTGCTTCACCCGTAGCACTTGTTGGTGGTGGGAATCCGCCAAAACCTGGTGAAATATCACTCGCGCATCATGGTGTGTTATTTCTCGATGAATTACCTGAGTTTCAAAAAAATGTTTTGGAAACTTTAAGAGAGCCTTTGGAATCCGGAACTATTTGTATTTCAAGAGCAGCAATACAAACAGAATTTCCTGCCAAATTCCAGTTAATCGCGGCAATGAATCCTTGCCCTTGTGGTCAATGGGGAAATCCTCAAGCCAATTGCCACTGTTCTCCTGACCGGATTAATCGTTATTTAGCAAAACTATCTGCGCCTCTACTGGATAGAATAGATATGCAAGTTAATGTACAGGCCTTACCTCAGGCGGAGTTAATTAAACCTCATCGGAGTGAGGGTGGTGAAAGTATAAAAATCAGACAGAGAATTGCCATTTTACGAACACAGCAGTTAGAGAGACAAGCTTGTCTTAATGCGCAGCTTAGTGCAAAGGATTGTGAGCAAGTTTGTGCTTTAGGTGCAGAAGAGCGAGTTTTTTTAAGTCATGCCCTGGAGCGTTTAAAACTATCAGCACGAAGCTATCATCGGTTGTTAAAAGTAGCGCGAACCATTGCTGATTTAAATGATTCAGATAAGGTTAATATTCGTTTTTTACAACAAGCTTTATCATTTAAACAAAGCTTGCAAACAGCCCAATGAGCTTTGCAAAAACCTTGATTAGTGATCCAAACGAAAGACTTCCAAAAGAAATACTAAGGCTTAGAATTTAGTGTTGTTAGATCTACGGAGCAGAAAATAGAAATTATCGGGCTAATTAATAATGCAGACTATTTCATATGGTCGATAATTCGAGATAATTGATTATTTTTAATAAATCCTACTATTTTTTCCGCATGTTTTTGCGTAAAAGGTTTATTGAAATACCCTACCATCCCAGCCTCGCCTGCTTTATCCCTATATTCAGGTTCAGCATGCCCGGATACTACCGCGATGGATGTTTTACGATTAAGGGGGCTCTGAGCTTTAATTTGAGCTGCGGCATCAAAGCCATCTGGACCCGAGCCTAGGCTGATATCCATCAGAATAGCATCGTAATGACAATCCTTTGCTTTAGCTAAAGCGCTCTGTGCATCGGAAGCAAAGTCAACCGTACAACCTTGTTCTGTTAAATTGGTTTTCATGACCAACTGCGCTATCTTTGAATCTTCGACAACTAAAATACGTATTGGATTCATTGGGTTAACCTCACTATTCATACTTTTTTTACAGAGTTAGAAAATCTATTTAGCTGAGTTCTACATGATTACTGAAATTTAGACACAAAAAATATGTCAAAAAACGGCACCCTCTTTTAATTAGATACTTCACTTTCAACAATGATACAATATGTTTTGATTTTAATCATCATGATTTTGCTAATCTTTATGTAAGATATCTCTTAATATTTTTAGACCTTCTTACTGGAAATATAATAATTTGAGAATTAAAAGTAAAAAAACTGTAGAATCAAGGAAAGTTCTCTATTCTAAATTGTTATTTAATTCCATTGATGTTAGAGTTCTCTCTTTTGTTCATAAATTATGAAAAATCTATTAATAATTATCCCTTTGATTGTTTTTTTGTCACCTGCTTTTGCCAAAGCACGTATCGATAGCGATGTCTCATCCTTCCTAAGCTTAAAGCAACAAGCTCAACCCGCACCTCTTTCTCTTATTGTTTTTCTTCACTCGGTGGCAGGAAAAAGACAATTTATCGAAGATATTAGCAAATATCCTGAGGTAAAAATCCAGGAACTTGACTTTATGCCAGCAGTAACCGTACGAATGCCAGCTGATATTGAGCTTTTTCAGGAGCTTAGCAATCATCATGCTGTTGCGCAAATTTCCTCCTACCAATCCGGTACACAAGAACTTGATATCACCGCTCAGGCGATAAAATTGGCGCCGTCATTATATTATCCGGATGTAAAAAATTGGTGGGCTCATGGCTATACAGGGTCTCAAGGAATTATTGGTCTAATTGACGATGGTGTTGATCCGGATCATCCTATTTTAGCAGACAAGCATTTGCGAGTACGTAAAGAAGAGGGTTCACGTTATGCTGACTATCAGAACGGAGTGCGTACAGCTCACGGCACGGGTATAGCCTGTATCTATTCGAGCACAGATCCTCAATATAAAGGCATTGCCTATGGGGCTAAAACTATTGTCTCTGGCCTCTCTGGCGAAGAAACTGCTGATATGAAAAATATTATGCTAAGCCTAAGTACTTTGGATTGGATGCTCAAGCGATCTGGAATGAGACCCACTATTATTAATTACAGCATAGGGAATGGCGCCCTTTCCTGTCCTAATTGTACCGACTGGAGTGGTTTGGCAAAGGTTATTGACTATGTGGTTAATCATGAAAAAATATTATGGGTCAAATCTGCAGGTAATGAGGGTTATATAGAACCAACTTCACAGCTCCCCTATGCCTCAAAATTAACTGTTCCTGGCGATAATTACAACGCCTTAACAATTGCTAACATGGATACCGTTACTTTCGATAAGGGCTTAAAATATAAAACTCCTAACCGCGAGCTGCATTTTATTCATTCAACCTCTAGTCGCGGTCCTACGCCTTTTGGTCGTCGTAAACCTGATTTAAGTGCTCCCGGTTTTGCTACTCGCACGTGCGCACCTGATCCTCGAACCTATGGTTTTAATTATCCAGCCGCTATGGATTATCGTGAAGGTTTTCGTTTGATGGGTGGGACTAGTTCTGCAGCGCCCCACGTCGGGGCTTCTGCTTTATTAGTTCAAGATGCTGGTATAAAAAACCCCATGGCAGTTAAAGCCTTACTTATTAATAGCGCTGATGCCTGGTCTGATAACGGCCAGGCGAATCCATTTAGTGGCACGATAATGAATCATTTTCCAGTAATGGGTTCAGAATGGAACCGAACCTATGGTTGGGGCTACCTAAATATGCAAACAGCCTTTGAACAACGAATGAATATCATTGAAAGTCAATTATCTGCTGAAAATCCTGTGCAAGAATTTCATGCTCAGTTAGATATTGGTGAAAAACTGACTTTAGTTCATGAACGCCGAGTAGGTTATTTCAAAGACAGCACAGAATGGCGTCTTAGTCACCTTGTTCTTGAACTTATCGATTTAGACAGCCACAAAATCATAGCTAAAGATGATAGTTCAATCGACACGGTTCACCAGGTGGCCAACTGTGTTCGAGCTACTGGACAAAGAGAATGCTCAACCTCAACAAAATCACTACGCGCGCTAGTCCGAGTAAAACTATTGAATCCTTCAATAGATGGCAGCCCTACAGAACCTTTTGCTCTTGTTTTAAGGATAAAAAAACAAAAGGCTTCCTCTTAAAACGAGTTTAAAGTGCTTTTTCAAATTTTAAAATTTAAGCTAATTTTAGTTTTGGGTTTATATTGTCAAATTTCCCTGGCAATTCCTATAGATGTGGCTAATAAAATACAAAATAAATTTGACCGAAACCTCTATAAAATGAGGCCTATAAATCAATCACACTATGCTATTCGTCTTTACCGAATTACCGGAAAAAAAGACTATCTCTCCCCAATCGTTGCCTATCAATTTATTGAAAGTTATCAATTAGAGTATTTACTAAAAAAACGGCCTTATTTTCTGGAAAAATTTAATGCGAAATTCATTCATTTACCGCTGAATTATGAATCGTTTACAAAGGAAGAAAAACGTAAGTTATTACTTGCAAAATTTCCCGGGATAACTAATGCACTTAAAATGTTAATCATTTTGGATCATGCCCATCAAGTTGGAATTTTGAGCTCTCATCTATACTCTAAAGCCCCGATAGCATTGAATTATATTAGAAAAAATATCCCTTTTTTACGTTATTTTCTTTTAGATTCTACTGTGATAAAAGCGTCTTCTGCGCAGGTAGCCAACTTCATTTATTTGCTAGAACGCTTAAATTTAATTGATCTAAGAAAGGAGTTTATTAAGCGCTTTCAATCACTATTTCCCGAAACAAATGATAAGACACTTTCTGATAAAGTTTTTGAGGATAAAATCTACGGAATGACTCATATTATTTTTGCGGCAAGTGCCTATTATCAGCATGAATTATCCCCGCAAGAGTTTTCCTGGATTTATAACTATTTTGTGAAAAATATAGATAGAATTTTATCGAAAACCAAGCCTGATGTTATTGCTGAAGTGGGCTTAACTTTTTATTTACTGCATAAAGCGACTCATTCATCAGCGCTAAGCAAAATTAAAATTCATTTAGCCAAGCAATTTGATTCAGAGATGCAAATGATTAGTGATAGAACAGGGTTGGATGATTTAAATCAAGCCGAGCACCGCAATGTGTTGACTATTATGTTATTTAAATGGCCCTCAACATTACATTCAGGGCCAAATTTAGAGAACAGTGAATATTTATTGAGTAATTTAGAAGCAATTCATCCGCTTTAAGAACGTTTCAATCTTGAATTAGACGATGAAATTTGCAAATGTTACTTAAATCAATCATAATGCATTTTTTTATTACCTAGAGGTGGATAGCTCATGAGAGACAAACTTACTGACACCCTGCGCGCAGCGAACATTACTACATCATTAAGCCCTAACGAGAAGTCCCAACTTGTAAATTATATGATTTTAGAAAGAGCAAAAATCTTACCTGATATGCAGAACTCAGACGTTAGAACAGATTTTTTAGAGCTAGAAAATGATATTAAACATTCATCATTTCTAGACGGGCTGGTTAGAGATAAGTTTGTAATCCTTTTTACAAATGAGAAGCTTGCAGAGGACAAGTATAAAAGAGCCAAGTATAAAGAATTAGCTAGCTCTATAAAAAATAGCTTTAACGGGGTTAAAGAACCCGATGAATTAGCCAATTATTTGTACATTTCTTTGAGTAATATTCCTCAGATACACTTACAAAATGAATTAGAAAAGTCCTCCCTTTTTCGTGCTGCAGGTGATTTATCTAATTATACACCCCAACAATTATTTCTTTTGAAAAAAACCCTTAGTTTTTATCCAGAGAATATTTCTGTAATTGCACAGCTTCAAGAACGTGTAAATCAAGCAATTAATTATTCTTTAACTTCTTCCTCCCTTTATGCCTCAACAAGCTCTGAACAAGTTCAGTATGAAGTCAATAAGCTTTACGAGCTTCATCAACATTTGTATGAAAAAGAACGAAAATTTAACCGAGAATTTGCAAAATTTGACAAAAAACTATCTGAACTTGAAAGTCGATCATCACCAGATAACGCCTATAAAAAAGTTGCACAGACTGCTCGTAATTTATCTGAGAATTTAAAAGCCTATCGCGATGAATTTTTTAATTCTTTTAAAAATGCTGCCCCAGCAGCAGAACTTAAGGAAAAACTTAAGGATTTTAGAAAAAAATGTCTTGCTGATATTAAAGAAAGCGAAGCAGAGTTTGCCAAATTCCGTCAAAACACTGAATTTTATGAGGCGCTACCCTTGGCAGCTCGTGAATTTATTGATTTTGTTCTTCCGATTTTGAAAGCATTAGCAGGCGTTATCGCCTTTATAACGATTGCACCGGCGGTTTATGCTGCGTTATATGCTGAGAAAGGCTTTATAGGGACTTTCTTTGACAATCAAACGCATAGTAAATTTGCGTTGGACAACTATAAAAATGAATTGCTTGCTGATGATGGAGCCTTTGAAGAGATGGGTAAACTGGTGGATGACGAAATTCATCCTGAAAAGCAGATTCTAACGAGCTCAACTTATTAATCAAAGTGAGATTTTCAGACTCTTAACATGGATACCCAGCTTATCCTGGGTATCCATTCCATGCCTTAAATTCAGAACAAGTCTTAATAGCTATGCTTTAAAATGCATCAATTCTCTATTAATTTTAAATCCCTAAGTACCTGACTCGTTTAGGATATTGATTCGTTTTTGATAATTAAAAATTAACTGAGTGATTTTTATGTAGCGGCTTTTAGTAAACTCATAAAAACTATGTTAAATATAAAAATAGACCTCTAAAATTTAAAGCCCCATGAATCAATCAAAAAATATGCGTAAGATTAAGTCTAAGTTTGAAATCACAACTTCCCAATTCAATTTAATTTTAGATACGGCTCAATTAAATTTTTGGCAATGGGAGCTATCAAGCGACCTAATCACTGATTTTGGTTACTTTAAGCCCCTTTTCACCTCTTCTGAACCTTGTAAAACAAAGTTTTTTATAACAAAAATCCATTCTGATGACCGCAAAGATGTTATAGAAAAACTAACCCACTCAAAAACTTATTATGATCAGTTTGAGGCTGAATTTCGTATTCAAATTGCGGAAAACTATGAATGGATTGCTATGCAAGGACAGTTTTTACCAAATGTCGAAGGTCGCTCCCTTATAATGCAGGGAATTTGGCGTCTCATAAGCGAAGAAAAAAATTATCAAACTCTTATTCAGTTACAACAGCTACTTTTAACTCAATTATTAACATCCAGGTATAAAAGTGAAAATCATCTGACTAGCGAGCAAATTTTAACACCGGGTGAATACGCAGCGCTGGCGAGAATTTGGAAAAATAATTAACTCCAAGAAACCAGAAAGATGAATTATCCTCTTCAAAAAATCTAAGCTTTTCCTAAAAATTAGTCAAAGTCACAATTAAATTACAATGGGGATTCAGCAAACGCTATCTTTACCTACGGTCAAACGAATTAACTCTCGCATAGCTATAAAAATCATAGGGTAGTCCACATTATTAGTACTGTGCAGTTGCTCTAGTAACGTCTCCCAATGGGCAAAAATCCGTTGATTGCAATTTATCCACTCATCCACCAGACGATTGGCATCCATTTCCAAGGGATCTAGATTTAAAATTGCTATTGTAAGTTCTCGCTGGGCAAGGTCCAGTTCGTCACGAATGGTCAGGCGTGAAAGAGTATTCCAATGCCCTTCTCGATTGTCGTGTCCTATCTGGTCGCGGAACCACAACAAATTAAAACGCTCACCCACAACGTAATACATTTTGGTGGTTCTGACTAATTCAAAATTATTTTTTAAAGAAATTTCAATAATATTGAGGGCCGAATACATCGTGCGGTAGGTTGCGATGCGATAAGCTTTTTCGGTTGGGATTCCTAAAGCCAAGAATTCTTCAGTTAATTTTTCAAGATATTGCTTTGTCAGGCCACCCATCAATTGGGGGGTTAGTTTTTCCAAGGTTTTAATATGAGGTGAAAAGCGTTTAACCACATCCTCTAAATTTTCCTGCAGATAATTGCTATTTAAAAACCAGCGGGTAGCAATACTTACTAAATAACGGATGTAATAAAGCATTTCATATTGAGTATTAAGCGGTATTTTGAAATTTAAAGAAAGAATAAGTTCTTGTAATTCTTCTGTTTTATAAATACACGAAGCAAGTGTATGAGCTCTTATTATTTCTTCTATGGAAGCGCCCATTTCTTTTTGCAAGCGGTATACATAAGTAATGCCCATTTCATTCACGATTCGATTAGATAATTGGGTTGCAACAATATCTCGTCTTAAGGGATGATTATCCATGCCAATGCAATATTTTTTACAAATTGACTTAGGAAATGCAGTTTTTTCAATTTGCATCAGTAAAGGTTCTTCAGGTAAATTGGTGGTTAAGATGTTCTTATTTATGCCTATTTTAGTATAGGCAATCAACACAGCTAATTCGGGGCGGGTTAGGCCAATTCCTGCTGCTTTACGTTCTAACATTTTTTTATTGTCAGGAATGAAATCAATACCAGGATCAATAAGGCCTTGCGAAATCATATTTTTAATAAATTCTACATGAAGACTAAGGTTGGATTTGCTGCGGAAGGCGGAATAACTGATAAGTAAGGCTTGTTCATAATTATCATTTAAAACTAGTTTAGCTACTTCATTAGTTGCATCAGCTAATAATTTATTACGTTTTTTCTCAGTTAATTTACCGATTGCGATCTGGCTATTTAATAAAATTTTTAAATTTACTTCATGGTCTGAACAATCAACGCCTGCAGAATTATCAATGGAATCGGTATTGATTAACCCCCCTTTAAGCGCAAATTCTATACGCCCTAATTGAGTAAATCCTAAATTTCCGCCTTCAACAACTACCTGTGTTTGAAGTTCATCACCATTAACCCGACACCAATCATTAGTACGATCGCCCACTTCCAGATTAGTTTCTGCATTGGCTTTGACATAGGTTCCTATCCCGCCATTATATAGCATTTGTACTGGGGCTTTGAGAATTGCGCGAATAAGATCATCGGGAGCTAAACTATTATTTGCTATTTTTAATAGATCTTTTATTTGCGGGGAAAGTTTTATTGCTTTCTCTGAGCGCTTAAAAACACCGCCGCCTGGAGAAATTATCTGAGCTTGATAATCCTCCCAGGATGAAAGGGGTAAGTTAAATAACCGAACTCGTTCTTTATAGGAAATTTTTGGCTCTGGAGCGGGATCAATAAAAATATGTCTATTATCAAAAGCCGCGACAAGCTTTATTCGGTCTGAATAGATCATGCCATTGCCAAATACATCACCGCTCATGTCCCCAATGCCCACCACAGTAATATCGCTTTTTGATAAATCGATATTTAATTCTAAAAAATGTCGTTTTGCTGATTCCCAAGCTCCGCGAGCGGTAATGCCCATTTTTTTGTGATCATAGCCAGTTGAGCCACCGGAGGCAAAGGCATCGCCTAGCCAAAATTGATATTGTGCAGAAATTGTATTGGCTAGATCAGAAAAAGCAGCCGTTCCTTTATCAGCTGCAACGACTAAATAAGGATCATAATCATCGTAGCAGACAACTTGTTTGGGATGTATTAGTCCTTGATCTTGAATATTATCCGTTAAGTCCAATAAACCAGAGATGAAAAGCTTGTAACAACGCACTATCTCAGCTTGAAGTGCCTCTCTGGTATCCGGTTGGCTTTTAATGACAAATCCACCCTTGGCTCCGGAGGGTATAATTATGGAGTTTTTAATGGTTTGAGCATGCATCAAATCCAGGATTTCAGTACGAAAATCCTCAGTGCGTTCAGACCAGCGAATACCGCCTCGCGCTACTTTTGAGGAGCGCAAATGGATACCTTCAAATTGTGAGGTGTAAACAAAAATTTCATATAAAGGTTGAGGGAAGGGCATATCCAAAATAGCTTTGGAATCTAATTTTATGGCTAGATATTCTTTAGGTTTATTCGCTTCATTTTTCTGATAAAAATTAGTTCTTAGAGTCGCTTTAATTAAATTTAAAATATGACGAATAATACGATCTTCATCAAGGCTTTGCACGGTATCGAGTGTCTCTAAAATTTTTGACTCTAATACAAGGGATTTTTCTCTTTTTTTATTAGCAGGGTTGTGTTTTTCTTGAAATAACTCAACTAGGCAATGGGCTAGATCACTATTTTTAACTAAAGTTTTTTCAATAAAGATTTGCGAATAGCGCGTATTAATTTGATGAAAATATTTTGCATAGCAACGCAAAATTAAGACTTCACGCCACTCAAGCTCTGCGCCGAGTATAAGTTTGTTAAAGCCGTCATTTTCTGCAAAACCAAAGTAAACAATGGTAAACGCTTCTTTGAATAATTTAGCTATTGCCTTGATTTTTAATTGATTGGTTTGACCATAAGAAACTGCAAAGTCACAAATCCATAAAGATTTATCAGCTGCCGACTTTAGGCTATAGGTTTGAGCACTGTAAATTCTTAAATTAAAATTATCAAAGATTGGTAAAATATCGGAAAGAAACATGGGTTCTTGCCATAAATATAGACGCAAATGCAAAGAATGTTCCTGCTTTGGTATTGAATAAAAAATGATTTCCAGCTGATTTATTGCGGTCAATTTCTCCAAATAGTGGAAATCTTTAAGTGCAATTTTTGGTGAGAATTCATCTTTATAATTTGTAGGTAGACTATTAATATATTTTAAAACCAGCCCGGCAGAAATCTTGCTGTTATATCTTCCCTTAATTAATTCTTCCAGCTTTTCATCCCAGCTCAAAGCCATGATTTTACCCAGATTTTCATCAATTCTTTAATTTTAGTCCGCTTTTAAAGATTTTGCGACTTTATCGCTAAAATGAACAAAGTCCATATTTTTAACCAAATTTTTTAATTTCTTAAAGCCTGTTTAATTAACAGGCTATATTGGATTAAGTTAAGGTCCTTTTGACGGCCCTTCCTTTTCCCATTCCTCATTAAATCCATCTTTAAATTCACTTGCCGCAGTACATAGAGCACGAAAGCCATCGCCAAATTTATAAGTGGACCACCATGAAGGCTGAGGCTTTGCCGTGGGTTCCAGTTTTTTTGGTGTCATGGAGTTATCCAAGGTGCTTAATTTTCCTTCAATCATTTTAATGATTTTAATACATTCTTCATAATGCCGCGGTTCCAGGGCTGTTCCCTGTTGTTTAACCTCGTCAATTAAAAGTTTATATTTTGTAGCACGTTGAATTGGAATTATAAGATAAGCCATAAGTTCCAAGCCGCCGGGTTTGTCTTTCTGCGTGGTGGGTTGATCCCGCAGGTAATTATTAATTGCCATAAATTCTGATTTATGAGCCGTATAATAAATTGCAAGGGGCTCATAAAGACCTAGAAATTTCTCAATATTTTTATAAAAGTCATTAATTAGCTCAACTCTATGATTTTTTAAAATCCCCCGATAATTATCTTCGAGTTCACTTTGGATAGCCATGTTAAGATTTTTTAGAAATTTATCGGATAATAATTTTAGATATTCTATCGGCTCGAGAAAAACACCCAACTGGGGATGGGATTTGATAAAAGGGTTGGTCAATGCATCATAAAGAACCTCTAATCGCCCATTATAAATTTGCTCGGTTTCTAATAACTCTGCAATCGCAGGATTGGTGACGAGTTTTTTTTGAGAGGAAGTGCTAAGGATTGACGACGTAGTCGATATAGTAGAAGTGGTCGATGTTGTGGAGGTGGTTGAGGTTGAATAAGTTGAGGAGTTTATTGTTTTGTTAGTTTTTACCTGGTTTTCTTTAATTTCATTTAATACCAAGCTATAGGAATCAATTTTGCTTTCCATTAATACACCTTCTTCAAAATTGTTAAAAATCAGATTTTTAGGCAGCTTCTGCAAATATTTATCTCATTTATTGCAAATCTGCAATAGCCTGATCAATTATAAATCAGATTTATTCAGAGTCAATTTATTAATTGCGCTTTACCTTTAATCCTTTACCAGCTAACTAAATATGAATGAGCAGAGTCGTTTTATCATTTAAAGGTTAGCTCAAGACAAATTGTCTAGGTTAGCGATCGGAGTTAGAATGTCATACTTAAAACTTATGGGGTGCATTTTATGTCCTTTAAAACTTATTTTTTGGTGGGTGGCGCAGGATTTATTGGTTCTCATTTTGTCGACTCACTCCTAGCCCAAAAAACAACTGAAAAAGTGACGATTTATGATAATTTCTCTTCGGGTGAGCACTGGCATTATCAACACCATAAGGCGGATTCCCGGCTAGCCGTTATTACAGGCGATGTAAAAGATTTAACAAAACTTAAGCAGGCGATGAATACTCATGAAGTAGTGCTGCATTTTGCTGCAAATCCGGATATCGCTCGCGCCGCGCTTGAGCCTGGTGTTGATTTTACCGAAGGCTTTTATCTTAGCTACATGGTATTAGAGGCCGCACGTTTAACCAAGGTTAAGCGACTTATCTATGCATCAGGTAGTGGCGTTTACGGTGAGGTTAAAGAAGAAAGTATTGAGAATCAAAGTGGCATGTACCCTATCTCTACTTACGGAGCCAGCAAGCTTGCGAGTGAAGCCTTTATTTCCAGCTATTGCCATATGTTTGGTTTAACTGCTTGTGTTTTTCGCTTTGCAAATGTTGTGGGACCTCGACAAACGCATGGCGTTGGTTATGATTTTATTAAACGATTAGAAAAAGATGCTAGCTTCCTCGACATTCTGGGCGATGGCTCACAAAGCAAATCCTATATTCATGTTGATGACGTTGTCAGAGCTGTTTTGCTGGCAAATTCACAATTAAAGAGCGGTTATGAAGTCTATAATGTCGCTACTGGAGATTATATTAGCGTTTCTGATCTTGCAAGGCTAGTTGTAAAATGCATGGGCATTCAAACGCCAGTTCAGTTTAATTTTCAGGGCGATGACAGAGGTTGGAAAGGTGATGTTCCTATCGTGCGTATTAACAGTGATAAAATTAAAACGCTAGGCTGGAAATGCGAACGAAGCTCGGCTGAGGCTTTTGAAAACGCAATTTTCGCTATGTTAGCTCACCGCAAAGAGAGTTCGTTTCTCTTAACTCCGTGAAGAGATCTTATCTAGTTTTTAAAAACCCAATAAATTAAAGCAAAGCATAAACCAAGAATAATCGCCATTACGGATGAACCAACAAAAAATACTCTCAACAGCAATATCAATCGTGAAGCTTTATAGCTATCCTCAATCATCCAAAAACAAACAATGGCTAGAAAAACTAAATAGGGTAAAAAGTCGACATTATAGCGTTGAATAGCAAAGGGTAGGCTCAATAGAATAAGCACATTTACTATTGAAACAAGTAAGAGAAAAGCTAAAAACCAGACTAAAGGCCGCTTTGTTTTTTGCTCTTTAAAATAACTCATTAGCATTTTAGGCAAAGCTAAAACCAAAACAATTAGAGGCGTGGTAAGGAAAACCCCTCCCACGGCTTCAAAGAAATAATCTTTATCAATAAAATGAGTACAATGATGCATCCGCAGGCCAAAGTAGGGAAATTTGAGGCTCAGAGTAATAGGCTGAAGAAAATAAAAATAAAAGCTATAGCAAAAATTACGGGGTATTTTGCTGATTTGGCTAAGTTCAGAATATAAGTCTTTAATGTTATTACATGAAAGTTGCCAAATATGACCAAAATCCAAAACGGAACCAAAGCGTAAATAGTTATAAGACCCTAAAATTACAGCAACAAAAAGAGGCGGGATTAACAGAGCAACTAGCATCCGAGTTTTATCGTTGGTCGTTTGATAATTTAAATAGACAAAAATTAAGGAGATAAGTATTACAACAACTAAGGCAAAATGAGGCCTTCCTGCAACTGTAAGTGCTAAACTCAAACTGAATAAGCCAAGATCCCGAGTTCTGTAATCATGGATAAATCGATAGAGAAAGTAAAAAGCAATCATCATAAAGCAAAAGGCAGATGCGATTGCCGATTCATAGACTCTTGGTACGGAAAATAAAACGGTAACTCCATTAGCAAACGACAGGAGCAAGCCTGCTAAACCTAGCTGCCATTGGGGGAGCGTGGGGAAATAGTCTTCTTTGATTTTGAATAATAATTTAAATCCAACCATAAAAGCCAAACTTAAAAAACTAAAAACCACCAAGCCTTCCGAGGCATATAAACCTGTCAATAAGCTAAATGGGAGATGAAAAAAAATAACTGGAAGCAAACCAAAATAAAGATAATATTTGCCCTGAAACAAAGAGGCGTCATGCATTCTGAAAGGCCTATTTTGCAAGGGATCGTATGGGTCTGGCAATTGCAGTAATTCTATTGAGGGCAGAATCCCAATATCAAGATGGCCGGCTAAGAGACTTTGAGTTAGATATTGGTATAGGGCTTGAGGCGTGGCATTCACGGTTAAATGAAAGGCTGGATAAAAGGCGTAAACGAGAATGACGTATAAGGTTATAACCCCGTAGTAAAATTTCTTAGCCCCCATTTTTTAAGCTCCGCATTTGATTTCAATTTACTAGGGTGTGATGCGGCAAATCTTTGTAAACAGTCTGCCAATAAATGCCCGAGTCAATCCGGGGCGCGTAGGTTTAAAAAAGCTCAGTAACCTTAATTGCTCACCACCTCTACCCACCCCGGCTTGTCCAGAGTATTCAAGATCGCAGTAACCCAAATCAGTTCCGAGAGCAGGCTTCTGAGAAAAGCTGATTTTGCAAGGCACCAACAAGATTACAGCCACAAACCTCAGGACAGCACTATTTTTGTTCCTTCAAAATCAAAATTAAAACGAACTTCTTCCAATCCAGCCGCTCGCATGGCATGACGTAATTTATCGCGATCTGCTGCATAAAACATTAGGAACCCTCCGCCACCTGCACCTACCAATTTGCCGCCTGCTGCACCGTTTTTCATACCCAGCTCATACCATTCATCTATTTGGCTGGAACTCATAGCCTTGGACCGACGCTTTTTATGTTGCCAATGTTCATCCATAAGCTCACCAAATTGAAGTGCATTACCTTGCTCCAAAGCCGCTTTTGATGAAAATCCCAAGCGCTTGATGTAATGTAAATTTTCAAGCATTTCATATTCGGCTTTCTCGGTTTTTAACTTTTGATCAACTAGAATTGAAGCGGCAGAGCGAGAAAATCCGGTAAAAAATAATAGTAAATTATCTTCCAAATCAAAAAGAGTATCTTGGGAAATGCGCAATGAACTTGCGCTAACTTGACCATCTTTATGAAAATGAAAGCAGGTTAATCCGCCATAGGCTGCAATGTATTGATCCTGCTTTCCAATAGGTTCGCCTAAGCGCTCTATTTCAATATGACAAGCTAGCTCCGCTAATTCCTTCGGATAAATCAGCCGACGATTATAAGCGTGTAAAACGGCAACTAAAGCAGTAGTAAAACTACTTGATGATCCTAAACCTGTACCCGCTGGAATATCAGCAAGTGAGCTAATTTCAATTTGGTTATTATGTACATCTAACAAGCTAAGGGTTTCCCGAATAATATTATGCTTGATTTCAGGGACTGAATTAACCTGTTCCATTTCGGAATATTTTAAATAAATTCCTTTGCTGAATGGTCTCATTACATTGACATAAACGTATTTATTAATTGCAGCAGCAATGAGAAAACCTTCGTGTTGACTGTAGTAAGAAGACAAATCAGTTCCGCCGCCACCTAAGGTTATTCGCAAAGGACTACGCGCAATAATCATAGCTTAAACCCAGCTTCGCAGGCATCGTTATAAAACATTTTTACTGTATCCAGCGAATAATCCTCTAAATTACAACCAATTAGTGGTAATTTTTTTAACAGGTCTTTAGTCAGTGTGATCACATGACAACCCACCTCATTGGCCTGAAAGATATTGTATAATTCTCGCGGGCTTGCCCAAATTAACTCAATTTGAGGAGAATCTTTAAGAAAGTCCAAAGCAACCTTCATCAATGCGACCGGATCGCGACCCGTGTCAGCAATACGGCCAGCAAAGATTGATATATAGCTTTTTACATCCAGCGCCAGGGCCTGAATAGCCCTATGCACCTGGTCTTCAGTCATTACTGCGGTGATATTCAGTTTAACTTTCTGTGCTGATAATTTCTCAATTAAATTATAGGAACTTTCACGCTGGGTGTTGATAATAGGAATTTTTATATAAACATTTTCACCCCAGGAAGCAATTTGCAAAGCTTGCTGTTCCATCTCTAAAAAATCATCGGAGCAGACGCCAAAAGAAATGGGATGATTAGGAAATAAAGCTAACATCTCTTGAGCGAAATCTTGATAATTTTTAACACCCTCTTTTCGCATTAATGTAGGATTAGTGGTAAATCCTTTGATTAAAGAATTATCGAGAATTTCATGTAAATCAGCATTGGAAGCGCCATCTAAAAAAAGCTTTACCTTTAATTGCTTAATTTCTTCATTCATTATTTTCTCGTTACCAAATTTTTTAATCGGGGATGGGTTACTAATAAATGCCAAATAATCGCTTGGAACGCTTCACTGTGAGGAGTAATTGTATCTGTATTGACAGTTGGGACAATTAAACAAGCGTCAGCCACTTTGGCTGTATATCCTCCATCTCGTCCTATCAGACCAGCAATTTTTGCCTCCACAATTTTAGCATATTGCAGAGCTTTAACCAGGTTGGGACTGATATTATCAACTAAATTGCCACCGCCTACCGAAAAAACAAAGAGTACATCTTTGGCCGATAATCTAGATACTTTTAACCATTCCACAAAAACGCTGTCCCAGCCCTCATCATTAGTACGAGCAGTTAGCTCAGCGATGTTGTCAGTAGGTGCGTAAGCTTCAATGCCGGCAATTTTTCGAAAATCGTTTACCGCATGCGAGCAATTAGCAGCCGAACCGCCTACTCCGAGAAAAAACAAACGCCCTGAGCTTTCTTTAAGGGTTACAAGCAAATTTATAATAGCTTCAATTGCAGCAACATCGAGCTGCTTTATAATTGCTATTGTTTCCTGCAAATATTGTTGAATATAAACCATCGCTTTTCTCTACTCAGGTAAAAAATGAGCCGCAGTTATCTAGCCATTCTTAGCTTAATAATTCGTTTGAAGGTCCACCATGAGGTGTCAAAAGATTGCATTTTGCTTTCCCCTATTCGCTCATGATAATCAATAAACAGGGTATGAATTTTATAACCCAATGCAAGCGGTTTTAATAAAAGTTCAACGGGCAAGGCAGCTCCTTTAGCTTCAAACTGTAAAGAATCAAGCATAGACTTGCGATAGGCACGCATGCCACTATGTAGATCAGTTAGTCGTTTTAAAAATAGAGCGCTAGCCAACCTAGCAAAAAAGACATTGCCAAGGTAGTTAGGCCAGGGCATGGCTTGAGGTTTTTTTTGCAGCCGAGAGGCGTCGACCAAATCAAAGCCCCCTTCCAGGATTAATTGAGCCAGTTGAGGTATTATTTTTGCAGGATAAGTATTGTCACAATCCAGGGTAACTATCACTTCTCGACTTGCAGCACGCAGTGCTTTGTCCATTGCCGGACCATAACCGCAAGGCGGGAATTGACGGATAACTATAGCCCCTTGTGCCACCGCGATCTCTGGTGTTCTATCTTTACTTGAATCCACAATTATAATTTCAGCCTCTGGAACAAATTTTTTAATATCTTGTATAACCTGACCCACTGCCTCTTCTTCGTTCATAGTAATCATAACAATACTTAGGCGCGTGGCTAACGCAGTATTTATGCGCATATCTCTCCAACCTAATTTTAATTGAGCTAATACAAAAGCAGCTAAAGCACGGTATTAAGGGGCTAAGCCAAAATCTAATAAAATTTATAGTAAGCGGATTTAACAATAGAAGCACTCATTTTTATTTGAAAAATTTTAGATTATAAAAACTGTTAACAAAATTTATAACTCAACCTGTTCTATTTTAGTTATTTTTGCTAAGGCTTTAGCCAAATAATCAGTTTTCGTGGATTCAGTGCTTGAATCTTCGTTAAATAAGGCGGCAAGCTTGGTTGCTCTTGAAATAGCCATATCGACATTAATATACTCAAAATAACTAAAGCGCCCAAGCAAATGGATGCCCATTGTAGCAAACCACTCCCTTAGCTTCTGGGCTTTTTCCTCATAGCCCTGATTATAAACCACATAAGAGTTCTCAACTCGCTCGATTTTTGTAAAAATTATTTGCTCATCCTCAGGTAGAATTTTTCGCTGCTGCAAACCTTCTCTGACGTGAGTTAAAATTTCTTCATTGCTTTTAAGCCAATTCGGAGAGTTTTTAGCGCAAGTAATTTCAGCCTGTAAACTCCAATGTCCTTTAGGTCCATTCTCTTCTGAAAAGGTACAGGGAAAGCTGATACGATTAACCAGGAATTCGGGCTCAGGGAAATATACAGCGGTGAATTGATTGGTATCGACACCTTTGATACCAAAAGAAATAACAAACATGGGATTAACTATTAACTGCTCTGCGGCCTCAGCAATTTCTTCCGGAATTATAAAGTCTAGCTGGTTTAGGAGCTCGTGGACTGGCATGGTTGAGATCAGCTGTTCATACTCTTCAAAGTTTCCCAGCGCATCTAATACCCTTAATCTCTCATTAACTCTCTGAATCTTGTTAACTTTAAAATTATAGCGAATTGAAAGCCCTTTTTTCAAAGCCTCAGATATCGCCTGATAACCACCCTTTTTAGGGTAAAAATAATAAAGTTGGTGTAAATAACCTTCTGTATTATAGCCTAAAGCTGACTTCAAAATATCCTCTGCTGGTGGATTAGGAATACGATCGGACATTGACATAGAAAGTTCTTCAACCGGAACATTCCATACCTTTTCATTGTAAGGAAAAAGATAACGTGTACAAATTCCCTCACCAAAAGTCTTTAAAAACCATTCCCTCATATTAGTGGGAACTGCGTATTTTTGTTGATAGGGATTAAAAATAAAATGGCGTATACATTCATAGTTATCTTCGAGATCCAAAGCGCTTAAATTATTTTCAAAGGGGTATTTAAGTAATTTATCTTTAAATAAAATTTTATTATTACGCTTACAGCGACTCACATTTTGCCCTAAAATCGCTATGATAAAATCAAGAATTGCCTGATCACGGGAAAATAAAATATGCGGGCCGTAATCAAAGGTAAAGCCTTGGGATTGAAAAGAAGCTGCATGACCGCCTACATGCGCTTTAGCTTCTAAAATTTCACAGGGCTCATTGAGAAATTGTCCAACCGCCAAACCTGAAGGTCCGGCACCAATTATAGCAAGACGAGGAGTTTTTTTTGTAATAACCTTAGGCATCAGAGCATCCAAGTGATCTAACCTTTTAAATACCTTGCAAAAATTATGGTTTCAATTGATATCATCATATTGAGCTGTTGGCAATTTTATTCGATAGGTCAACCAAACATTCAGGTTAAGAACTAAGAGGGTATTATGAGATTGACCGTTGCCATTTTAGCTGGAGGACTTGCTACTAGAATGCATCCTTTAACAGAGAGAATACCAAAATCCTTAATTGAAGTTAAGGGGGATTATTTCATTTGTCATCAGCTACGCTATCTACAGCATCAAGGAATAAAGAAAGTTGTACTCTGTGTTGGCCATTTTGGTGAACAAATTGAAGCAGCTATTGGGCAAGGCCAAGCCTTTGGTTTAGATCTTCACTATTCTTGGGATGGAGAAAATCCACTAGGGACTGGCGGCGCCTTAAAACAAGCTTTGCCCCTTTTAGGGGATACATTTTTTGTTCTCTATGGTGATTCTTATCTTCCTATCGATTTTAGGGCAATGGAGCACTATTTTTACCAAAGATCAAACCCGGCTTTAATGGCAGTATTTAAAAATAATAATCAATGGGAGCGCTCTAATGTTTTCTTTGATAAAAACCTTATCCTTGAATACAACAAATACCACCTCAACTTAGCAATGGAATATATCGATTATGGGCTTTCGATCCTCAGTGGCATAGAATTGGAAAAATTTAAGGCTAACAATTGCTTTGATTTAGCTGAGTTCTTTCATAAAGTATCCCTCGATCAAAAATTGGGTGGCTATGAAGTATTCGAGCGTTTTTATGAAATAGGGTCGCAGGAAGGGTTGCAGGAGGCTATCAAGAACCTCCCTGTATCCTAAAAGTTTTAAACCATCTTGTACATAGGGTCTGTGCCAAGATCTAAGACCGCATCCTGGGCGATGTTTGCTTGACTCCTACCCCAAAACACTGCCGTCCAGGATAATTCATTTTTAGAATATAATCCGTCTGGAACATTATTTTTCTTAGCTCTAAGATAATCCCTGACAAAGGCGCCAACCTCTTCTATCTGCTCTTCCCTGGGTTTAATTTGAAATTGCTCGTGTTCCGTACAGCTCAAAGCTCTGTAATGATCTTTGATTGATTCGATAATCGCGTCAAATTCTTTA
The DNA here is from genome assembly GCA_013697725.1 of Tatlockia sp. Lineage (GTDB taxonomy): Bacteria > Pseudomonadota > Gammaproteobacteria > Legionellales > Legionellaceae > Tatlockia. Next base: position 61,046 of record JACCWI010000040.1, on the reverse strand, counting down.
TCCGAGTTAAGAAACTCAGCTTGATTTTTGCTCTGCCTATAATTTAATAGCAATTCCTCCAGGATCTCTTCGGTTGGAGTTGAAATATCCAAGGTTAAAGCCTTACGGATAAAAGTTGCCGGCCCTTTACGTCCATCTTGATGGGATTTAATTGCTTCATTTTCATTAAGTAGGCCAAAGGGCGAGAGTGAAGAGTAAAGATTTTTAAAGCGTTGTTCCGTTTCATCAACCTTAATATTGTTTACTCTTTTCTCAAAACGAGGTGCTATAAAGGCTTGTTTTGCCCATTTTAAAGCAGCAACAATAGGTGAGCCTAGCAATCCAATTGCGAGTGCCGAGGCAAGTAAAAATTTCTTTGCAGTAAAAAATACGGTAGCTGGAACCAGAGTAGTCACTAGAGCTAGCAAATAACCAAGGCCGCCTAGAATTTTTTTATTAGCCTTGCGATTATCAGCGCTTAACCCCTCAAATACAGGTAATTCCAAACTGCCATTGACTATTGAACCCGACAATGCCCGCCATGAAATAAACGATTGCTCTGATAATTTTACAAAACTAATACCTATTAATTTCAATCCACCCAGAAAAGATCCTAGCAAGATTCCGGGCGCACCCAATACAAATTTTTCAAACCAACTACGCTCATCACTTTCATTCAATTGTTGGTATGAATAGCCTTCATGTTGATTAGCGACATAAACAAAAGCTAAATGCCCTGAAGAAATGCTATTGTCAATTCCCCTGATGATTCCAACCCCTAAAAAACCCAGGGCTCCGGAAACCACACCGAATACAAGGCCAAAAAAACCAAAGAAGTAAATATCTAACGTGCTTCGCGGACCAAAACTAGGCATTAGAACCTTAAAGCGTTGATCTCTAAAACTCTCTTTTGATGAAATTTTAGAAGAAAAAGCTTGACTAGTGAGCAGAATAAAAAGCTCTGTAGTCGTCTTTAGGGTTTCAATAATCGCTCTCTCTGCAAGCGCTAGTATAAGAGCAACAGGAGCAATAAGAGATCCAATAACCAAGCCAGGGATGCCCAAACGCTTTTGAGATTCACTTCGCTTATCTTCTTTTAAAGAACCCGCAATTTGTTTATGACGTATAAGGTTAATAGCTGAGGCTAACAATTTTATAGTACTGATCGCTGAATTGTCGATTAACCGCGCACAGCCGATTGCAGCAAAACTCACGGCCCCCGCCAATCCACCTAAAATAAAACCGGGTAGACCAAAACCATATTTTAATTTTTTGCTGCGAGGAGGCTCTATAATCTTGAGCTCATAATTTTCATCAAGCGCTTGAGATACAGAAAACCAAAAAACATTGATAGCACTCAGCTTGGACTCCTGCCAAATCCGGCCAACAATAATGCTGGTAAAACCAAGGCCACCTACGATTAATCCTAATAAAAATCCCGGAGCCCCAAAAAAATAATGGTTAACGAAGGAAAACGGCTTAGTCTGCAACTGAATTCCTTCAAAAGTAATAAAGCCTTGCTCAGTAAATCCTTCATCTTCAGGATCAAAACTTAATTCGAAGTTTTCTTCGGTGCCTAATTCATAAGTTGTTTCTTTGGCAAGATTAGCTATCTCGGCATAAACAATAGTAGCAGTTTTCCAACTTTCTACTACGGTGCGAATTGAACCTCGAATAAGAGTGCCAATTGGCGCTATTAAAATTCCTAAAACTAAACCAGGGAAGCCTAAAATATATTTTTGCCCAAAATTGCTGCTATCAAATTTAAAAGAATCTGGAAGTTGGTCATCTCCATAACTCGCGAAATTAATTCCCGAGATAACAAGTCGCCTAATATTTTTGTAGGACTCATTTAGCGAACGACCAACAATTGCTGCCATAAAACCAAAAACACCTACTATCCCACCAAGCACTAGGCCAGGAAAACCTAAAAAGAATTTCGAAAACCTAGACCGTGGATCTCTATCTATTTCGCTTTCAATCTGTTTTTCTGATTCAAGTCCCAGATTGGTTATCTGGATTGAAACAATAAGACCAGATTGATAAGAATTAATTAAAGATCGACCAATAAGTAAAAAAGTTGCAGCCACCAAACCAGACAAAAGACCTACGAATAGTCCAGGGCCACCTAAGGCATAGCGTTCAAATTTTGAACGCCCTTCATCTAAAGAATTAGTTGGTTCATCCTCTATTTCTTGTATACGCTCACCTAATGAAAAAGCTCCTCTCACCATAAGTTCAAAAAATTCTCTAGTCGTAAGCCAGCTCTGAATTCGTGATTTATTTAATAGAACAATTGAAACTATTGAGGCGCCTAAAACCGTACCAATAATCAGCCCAGGAAAACCCAAAATATACTTAAAAAATCCATTACGAGGATCTTTCGCAAAATCCTCCTTCAACTGTTCGTTACGTACAGTATTTAAAGAACTAACACTAAGTCTTATTGAACTTTCAAAGGAATTTCGAGCAACTCCAATTATGAAAAAACCCAGAATGCCGGCTACGCCTCCAAGTAAAACTCCGGGAAGACCAAAAATGTATTTTTGTTTGTCCTGGCGTTTATCAGCGAACAGAGCTAAATTTTTTATTTGATGATCCGGATGCAACCCAAGGTTGGTAACAGAAGCAAAACTGTGCTTGGCACTTAAATAAGATTGGCTTATTGTCTGCCTTGCTAAAATAACTAGGGTAGCTAAAGAACCGAGAAGACCGCCAAGTACTAATCCTGGCCCGCCCAAGAAAAATTGATCAAAGATGGAACGACTTTCGGTCTTTGTGATTAAAATCGGGCTTACAATCCCCTTAGGTTCAATCTCGACTAGGTACTCGGGTCTTGCGTCTTCTGCAATCATTTTCGCTTCGTTAATGATGACCTCAAAGCTTAGATAAGCTGATTTAGCACTTTCAATTAATGTTCGACGAATCAAAGCAAAAGAAAAACCTAAAGTTGCGCCAAATGAGCCTATAACTACGCCCAAAAGCCCTAAACCATAAATCATATATTCTGGTCTGTGATCATTTTCCAAACCGATGGAGATTTGTTCTTCTTCATGGAGCGCTAAATTAATTCCCGAACCACTAACACTGAGTGCTGACTTCAGTGAGTTTGTAATAATTCGACCAAAAATAAATACAATGAAACCACATGAACCAACAAGAGTTCCGATTATAAAGCCAGGTGCGCCTAATAAGTAAATATCAAAATAGTTATCAAGACGCTTCTCAACCGGAACTGGTGCTAGGTCATCTTTGTGCAAAGCCAAATTAGTTAGCTTGATAATTTGTCTCCTGGCAGTTAACCAGGAATTAACAATCACTCGCCAGAGACTCATTGTGCCAAAACCAATGCTACCTGCAATCGTGCCAAGGAGCAGGCCAGGTGCACCAAACAAGTAGTAATCTAAATTAGAACCCTGCTGCAATGTACTTGTAAGGTTTGCTAGCTGAGTTGTTGATTGTTCTTCCTGGTAGAGGAAAGCTAATTTTGTAATTCTTTTTGAAAGGTCTTTTGCCGTTTTCCAGCTTTGAATAATAGTTCGTTCAATAATGCCAGCCATTAAACCCAAGCTGAAACTTAGCAATCCCAGGATAAGACCAGGAGCACCTAAAACTAGTTTACGCTGAGCTTGCTCCGTATCGAATTTAAAAGAGCCTTCTTTTTGCTCATCCTCATGGCGTGCTAAATTCAGCCCTGAAAGAGCCAGTTGCTTAATATTTTGGTAAGAATTGGTGATAATACGGGTCAAAATCACCAAATTAAATCCCAAAGCACCAAGGCACAGGCCTAAAATTAGGCCAATAAATCCAAAACCGTAGGTTTTTAAGCGAGAACGATCATTGTTTTCTAGACTATATTGCTTAATTTTCTCTTGGTCTTCTTTATCCAAAGCAAAGCTCGTTATAAAAACTGCGGCCCTAAATAAAGTTTGGATAGAATTTAATACTATGCGTCCAGCGGCTAAAAACATTGTTGCAGTAAAACCGAGCAAAACGCTTAAAATTATCCCGGGTAAACCATAGATGAAACGTAACAGAGCCATTTTATTATATTTGGCTTTCTCTTCGTCAGATAACTTAATTTGTGCCTCAGGAGGTAAATCTAATAAAGCTAAATTGGCTGTGAATAGAAAGGCAGGTTTAAGTAGGCGCCAGGAATTATATAACAGGGGTGCGATGGTTAGAGCTATTAGCCAACTAACAATAGCCAGTGGAGTAAGTGCAAGTTGACCGAGATAATTAAGAGTGGTGTGACTTGGGGGTTCAATGCCTAATAATTCCTGCTCAATTGGTGCGGTAAATTGTCCGATAATATTATAGTGAGCCCTGAAAGCATCCCGGATGAAGTAAGAGGAAGCAAGACCAACTCGCCCAAGTGCTCTAACCACAGACTGTAATCCAATACCCATATGGCGAACTAGCTGCATCCCAATCATTACAAATCCCAGATAAAAAATTAGGACTTATTGTAGATAATATGGATTCCTATTACAATAAATATGCAATAATTTTAATAATCACGATTTTCTTGACTAATTAAAGACTCTAAAATTGCCATACGCATGAACACACCATTTCGTACTTGTTGCAGAATATAAGATTGGGGGCCATCGGCGACTAGGCAATCGATTTCAACTCCGCGGTTCATCGGCCCAGGATGCATGACCATTGCATCGGGTTTGGCATGTTTAATTCGGTCTTGTGTTAAAGCAAACTGTTGGCGATAAATTTGTAGATCCATCTGCTCATTTTCTTCCAGGCGTTCATGCTGCACGCGCAGACAAATCACAACATCTGCATCGGCTAGCCCTTCTAGTAAAGAATCAGTCTGCTCCCCATAATGTATTTTTTCCGGTTGCCAAATTTGAGGAGCAACCAAGCTTAACTTACCTACCTTAACCGCCGCGCAAAGACATTGGAGGGAATTAGCTACTCGGGAATGACGAATATTCCCAATAATAGCAATTTTGAGTTGGCTAAAATCAGGTTTTTGCTCACTTATAGTCATAAAATCGAGCAGCGCCTGACTGGGATGGGCATGTTGACCATCACCAGCATTAACAATATGGATATTGGCCCCTAATTTATCTGCCAGCCTATTTTGCATGCCATCTTGACTATGTCTAATTACAAAAAGGTTTATACCCATTGCCGCGAGGTTATTAATGGTATCTTCAATTACCTCCCCTTTGGTTTCAGAAGAATTTTGCAAATCCAAATTGACAACGGACATGGCTAAACGCTTGGCAGCCAGTTCAAAACTAACACGAGTTCTGGTACTATTTTCGTAGAAAAGGTTGGCTACCGTATATTCACTTAAGGAAGGAAATTTTCCCGTTTTTTTTAAATAGAGGGCGCGGTCAAGCAGGGAAAAAATTTGCTGCGGCAATAATTGACTAATCTCTAAAAAATGTTTCATATTTTTATTCTGGATGTTGCAGCCACTGCTCAAGAATAACACAAGCAGCAAAGCTATCGACTTGGGATTGCTTGATTTTACGATATCCGCCTTCAGCAAACAATCGGGAACGCGCTTCAACCGTTGATAAGCGTTCATCGACAAGATGAACCGGAAGCAAAAAAAGACTGGCTAATTTGTTGGCGAAAACGCGTGCAGCTTTTGTAGTATATTGCTCACTATCATCAATACAGGTTGGTAACCCTACAATAAGACCCTTTGGCCGCCATTCTCTAACCAATTTTTGTACCACATCCCAATTAGGCACGCCGCGATTAGCATCGAGAGTCTGTAAAGGACGGGCTTGGCAAGTAATTTGCTGTCCGACTGCCACGCCAATACGCTTATAACCAAAATCAAAACCAAGGAAAACACCATCTGACATTTATTCTACCCTTTAATTCAAAACTAAATTTAAGCATGGCCTGAAGTATCAGTTAATTGATTCATTTTTACGCCGATGGTTAAACCTGCATATTCCCAGCGCTCTGAAAAAGGAACTTCATAAAGTAATTCAGCTTTATAAGGACAAACTAGCCAAATATTATCAAGAACTTCTTGTTCAATTTGATTTTCTCCCCAGCCCGCATAGCCCAAAGTCACTAATACATCCTTGGGCCCTTTATTCTGAGCAATGGCGCGAATAATATCATTAGAAGTAGTTACCGTCACATCATCTCCTAAAGCCAGACTTGAACGCCACCCACCGAGTGGACGATGAATCACAAAACCGCGCTCAGGCTGCACAGGACCACCAAAAAGGAGAGGAAGCTTATTCTGGTCAATAGTAACGGGCTCAATTTGCATTTGCTCAAAAACTAAACCCAAAGGGAATTGCATAGGCCTATTGATAATCAACCCCACGGTACCCTGGACATGATGCTCGCAAATATAAATAACCGAATGTTTGAAATTAGGTTCACTAAGGGAAGGCATGGCGATCAAGAGATGATTGGCCAGTGAGGAATTATTAGCCATCTTAACCTCCCTTAATCCTACTAGATAACTCTAAGTATATACCAAAATTTTTACTTCAAGATTTAATTAAGTTTAGATGAGCCAAGCAAGCCTAAAGGCTCATCGCGATTAATTTACGCAATGCGAAAATATGTTGATTCAAGAGCTCAGGGCTATAGCCTTCGGTCGTTAAATTGGCCTGCCAAATGCTATGAGGCCAGGCTTTATCGGTTTTAAAACGAGCTACAAGGTGAATATGCAATTGCGCAACCAGATTGCCTAAAGCGCCAACATTTAATTTATCAGGTTTAAAATAATTGGTCATGATTGAGGAAATAAAGGCAATTTCTTCAATCAAAAGCTGCCTGTCAGTAGGATTGAGTTGGTAAATTTCACTATAATTTTCCTTTCTTGGCAGTAAAATAAGCCAGGGATAGCTGGCGTCTTTCTTTAAATAAAGGCTTGATAAAGAAAGATTCGCAACCCAAACACAGGATGTTTCAATACGTTCATCCACTTGAAAAGCCATTAGATCTTAGCTCCCAGCTGCTTGGCATGAAATCGAAGATGGTCATCAATAAAACTAGCGATAAAAAAGTAACTATGATCGTAACCCTGCTGCATTCTTAATCTAGAGTCTATGCCGGCTTTAGTACAGGCCTGCTCTAGCAGTTCTGGCTTTAATTGCTCTTTTAAAAAGGGGTCCGCAGTTCCTTGGTCAATTAGTAGTGCTGCATGCGGCCAACCTTTAGATTTAATTAGCTCGCACGCGTCATAAGCTTTCCATGCACTTTTTTCCATCCCTAAATACGTGTTTAATGCTTTCTGTCCCCAAGGGGCTTGCATTGCTGATGATAGAGGTGCGAAAGCCGAAACACTAAGAAATAGCTCGGGGTTTTTTAAAGCCAGGATTAACGCACCATGCCCGCCCATCGAGTGGCCGAAGATTCCTGTTCGTTGTTGATCTACGGGAAAATTTTGCTCGATTAATGATAGTAATTCCGCTGTAATATAGCTTGACATGCGATAATGTTGCGACCAGGGTTTTTGAGTCGCATCAACATAGAAACCGGCGCCGATCCCCAGATCAAAAGAATCCCTATCACCCGGTAATTGAACTCCTCGAGGGCTAGTATCAGGACAAACCAATGCTAAGCCCAAGGTAGCTGCAAGACGTTGGGCTCCGGATTTATTGATAAAATTTTGTTCATCACAGCCCAAACCTGAAAGCCAATATAAGAGAGGAACCTTCTGATGGTTTGCTTGTGGGGGCAGAAATATCGCAAAACGCATCTTGCAGTGCGTTTGCTCTGAATAATGGGAGTAAATCAATTGATTGCCGCCAAAACAACGATGCTCTTCAATAAGTTCGAGGGTCATCAGAGAAAATTCCTGTAAAAATTTTATTAAAAACTAACTATGGTACGAATTGATTCACCTTGATGCATTAATTCGAAAGCGTCATTGATCTGTTCTATAGGCAAAATGTGGGTTATTAAATCATCAATATTAATTTTGCCATCCATATACCAATCAACAATTTTTGGCACATCTGTTCGCCCGCGCGCACCGCCAAAAGCGGAACCCTGCCAGACTCGACCCGTGACCAGTTGAAAGGGGCGTGTTGTAATTTCTTGTCCAGCACCAGCGACGCCAATAATGGTCGAAACACCCCAACCCTTATGACAACACTCTAAAGCCTGGCGCATAAGCTTGACATTACCTACACATTCAAAACTATAGTCAGCACCTCCCTTGGTTAATTCAATTAAATGAGAAACCAGATCTTCGCCTAATTCAGTAGAATTAACAAAATCGGTCATTCCCATTTTAGTGGCTATAGCCTGGCGTTGGGGATTAATATCAACGCCAATAATTTGCTCAGCACCCACCATACGGGCACCTTGAATCACATTTAAGCCCACCCCACCTAAGCCAAAAACAACTACCTTTGAGCCAGGTTGCACCTTAGCCGTGTAAATAACTGCACCAATACCTGTAGTAACCCCACAACCAATGTAACAAACTTTATCAAAAGGAGCATCCGACCGAATTTTAGCCAGTGCAATTTCAGGTAACACAGTATAATTAGCAAAGGTCGAAGTCCCCATATAATGGAATAATTTCTGACCCGCCAAACTAAAACGACTAGTCCCATCAGGCATCAACCCTCTTCCTTGAGTACTACGAATAGCTTGGCAAAGATTGGTTTTTTGTGAAAGACAATACTCACATTGCCTGCATTCTGGTGTAAAAAGCGGAATGACATGATCACCAGGTTTTAGCGAACTCACACCAGCGCCCACTTCAACAACAACCCCTGCGCCTTCATGGCCTAAAATGGTAGGGAATATGCCTTCTGGATCCTCACCTGACAAAGTAAAGGCATCCGTGTGACAAACACCGGTTGCTTTGATTTCGACCAGTACTTCTCCTTGTCGAGGCCCTTCCAGGTCAACCATCTCTATCGATAAGGGCTTGCCTGCTGCATAGGCTACGGCGGCTTTAACTTGCATATAATTCATCCTTAACAATTGGCTTTATTAGCCTAATAGTCTCATATTTAGAGAATTTTGTAATTTTAAACCGGCTTCTCTTTTCAATTAGGTTCAGCAAGGTATAAGATTAAAATTAATCGCTAATTATAGAGACCGCTATGCATCCTTTTTACCCGGTTATCAAGCCTTATAAAACTCATGAATTTAAGGTTAGTGCACCGCATATTCTTTATATTGAAGAGGTAGGCAATCCTGAAGGTATACCTGTGCTTATTTTACATTCTGGACCAGGGGCTGGTTGTAATGGTAATTTGCGCCGTTTTTTTGATCCTCAAACGTATCGCATGATCCTTTTTGATCAAAGGGGTTGCGGCCGCTCTTTACCCCATGCAAGTGCAGAATCTAATAATACAGAAGCATTGCTTAACGATATTAATGCGCTACGAGAATTTCTTCAAATCGATCAATTTGTGCTCTTTGGGGGCGGTTGGGGTTCGCTTCTCGCCCTGCTTTATGCGCAAACTTATCCGCAGCAGGTCTCCGCTTTATTATTATTTCAAATTTTTCTGGGTAGAAGAAAAGATATTGACTGGCTTTATAAAAGCGGCGCTAGCTTTATTTATCCTGATTACTGGCAAGAGTTTAGGAGTTTCGTTCCTCCAGCGGAGCAGGACAAAATTCCTCAATATTATGCTAAATGTCTTCAGGGAGATAATGAATTGGCTCGTATGTCGGCTGCTAAAAATTGGGCTTTATGGAAAGCGCGTTGTAGCAGTCTCCACCCTCATCTTTGTTTAATTGAACAATTTAGCGACCCGCATTTTGCCCTCGCCCTTGCTACACTTGAGTCTAATTATATTGAAAATCATTATTTTATTGAAGATAATCAAATAATTAACAATATTTCAAGAATTAGACCTATACCGATTTATCTTGTTCATGGACGTTACGATATGATTTGCCCTCTTGAAGGTGCTTGGGATTTGCATCAAGCTTTACCCACGTCCCTATTAAAAATAATAAGAGATGCTGGACATTCCAGCCTTGAGACAGGAATTATAGATGCGATTATCGATGCCTCGAAAGAACTTTCTAAACAAAAATTGGATGCGTCTTAATTAAAAAAGTTAATTTTTAGTTTTTGATAAGGGTCAAATGAAGGATTAGCTTCACTGTTTCCAATGCAATCAAAGTGGTGTAACATCAAAATACGCTATTAAAAAGTAGAAAAATCATGCGCTTACTTGCTCAATTTTCAACCTTGACAACCGCTGTACTACTTTCTGGCTGCATGCATAAAGGAGCTAATCCCGTTGATCCTTATGAGTCTTATAATCGAAAAATCCACAAATTTAATATGACTCTTGATAAAATAGCACTGAAACCCGCGGCAAAAACTTATACAGCAGTACTTCCAGCCCCGTTACGCAAAGGTATTAATAATGCCTACAATAATGTGCTCATGATACCGACTTCAGTTAATGATTTACTTCAAGGCGAATGGCGACAAGGGATTAAAGACAGTTGGCGATTCCTGATTAACTCAACTTTTGGGGTGGCCGGTATTTTTGATGTAGCCGATAAAGCATTCAGTTTGCCGCCTCATTATAACGATATGGGTTTGACCTTTGCCAAATGGGGTGACAAAAAATCGCCTTATATTGTTCTCCCTCTTTTTGGGCCCAGTACGATTCGAGATGGCATGTCGATACCCTTTGACTATATGCTTAGTCCTTATCCCTACCTTCCTGGCGCAGCAGTGCTTACTACTCTGGCTGTCGTGAGATATGTTGATCTGCGTGCTCAATTATTAGACAGTGAACGCTTAATGGATGAAGCCTTGGATAAATACACCTTTATCCGAGATGCATACCTGCAACACCGTAATTATCTAATTAACGGCGAACTAGCAGAAAACACCAATGATTCTCTTTATGTGGATGAAGGGGACGTTTCAGATTACGTTGATGCTAAACCGGCCGAGTTAAAAACTCCAGCAACAAAACCAAAAGCGCTTGGGAAAGCCTAAATGCTGCACGTTGCTTTACATCAGCCCGAAATTCCGCCTAATACCGGCAATATTATCCGTCTTTGTGCCAATAGCGGCGCAAGGCTTCACTTAATACATCCCTTAGGCTTTGAATTGGATGATAAGCGTATGCGACGTGCCGGTCTTGATTATCATGAATGGGCCGAGATTATCCATTATGAAAACGATTTGGATTTCATTAAAAAGAATCAACATCGCCGGATTATTGCTTGCTCTTCGAAGGCTAAACAGAATTACAGTGACCTTGAATTTCAAGCAGAGGATATGCTCCTTTTCGGTGCGGAAACACGCGGATTACCCTTGGAGTTAAGAGAACTTTACACCGCTATTCGTATTCCCATGTGTCCAAATAACCGCAGTTTAAATTTATCCAATTCTGTTGCGATTATTCTCTTTGAAGCCTGGAGACAACTTGGTTTTGCCGGAGGTTCCTAAAGCCCGATTTAACCGCGCATCTCAGCTAACCCTAATAAATAATCACCCGCAATATCCAAGCCTGTTTCAGCAGCAATTTCGCGAAGGCAGGTGGGACTTGTGACATTAATTTCAGTCAAATAATCACCTATGACATCTATACCTACAAAATATAAACCCATAGATTTAAATGAAGGACCCAGTTGCTGACAAAGCCAATTATCTCTTTCGCTGAGAGCGACAACTTCTCCTCGAGCACCAGCAGCTAGATTTCCTCGAAGCTCACCCTTAGCTGGTATGCGTGCTAATGCAAAGGGAACAGGTTCACCATTGATTAAAAGAATACGCTTATCGCCAGTTTTACTAATTTCAGGAATGTAGACCTGAGCCATGATAGTTGTTTTTTGGCCTTGTGTAAGGACTTCTAAAATTACTGAAAGATTACGCCCTTCCTTATCAACATGAAAAATAGAGCTCCCTCCCATTCCTTCCAGAGGTTTAAAAATTACATTTTGATGTGCCTGCCAAAAAGCGCGCAACCGCTTAATATCTCGGCTTACCAAAGTTGCGGGACAGCATTGAGGAAAATTTAAGGTAAAGAATTTTTCATTAGCTGCCCGAAGACTTTGCGGTTTGTTGACAACCAAAACACCTTCTTTTTCAGCAAGCTCCAGGGCATAAGTGGAATAAATGTATTCCATATCAAAAGGAGGATCTTTGCGCATCAAAATAATATCGAATTCTTTGAGTGGTTTTTCTCCCAAATACTCAACATCTGCCCAAACTTCAGAGCGTTCATCTGCTTTTACATTAATTGAAGAAACTCTGGCAAAAGACTGTCCTTCCTGACAATACAAATCGTTTTGCGTGAAGTAAACACAGCACCAACCCAAGGCGTTGGCAGCCTTAATCATTGCAACAGTGGAATCTTTATAAGCTTTAATTTGATGAATCGGATCCATCAAAATCGCAAGTTTCATCGCTAATCTCCAATTGCTGCAATTTCTCTTGCGGCAGCAAGAGCGGCCAAGCGCGCGATTACACCATAAGTGTAAAAGCGATTGGGGCAATCGACTACAGCAAGATCATTTCTTGGCATATTACAAGCTTGGGCAAAAGCCAGCGGTGCAAAGTGCATACCTGGTGCATTAAGATTTTCATTTTTGCCCCGGCCTTGATGTACTCGATAAAAACCACCTACCACATACTTACCGATCATATAGACCACAGGTTCTGCCACTTCTCCTTCCGGCATGGTTTCAAAGGTAAAAACCCCTTCTTGAAGAAGAACCCGATCGACTTTACGGCTACCTTTAGAAGCGGCCATTTTTGTACGTTGTTTGCGATTAAGCTGACGTAATTCGTCTCCTTTATGCACCATCATTACACTCATACCATAAGTACCATTGTCAGCTTTGACAACTACAAAAGGCTCTTCTGTAATATTATATTCCAGGTATTTTTTACTAATCTTAGCTAGTAATTCATCAGCTTGAACCGCTAAATTCTCTACCCCTTCCTGTGTCATAAAATCAACGCCTTCAAAGGCTAGAAAATAGGGATTTATCAACCAGGAATCCATACCAACTAATTTGGCAAATTCTGCAGCAACTTCATCGTAGAAATTGAAATGACTCGATTTAAGCCTCGAGGCCCACCCTAATTGGGCCGTAGGTACGATAGGCTGTTCTAATCCTTGTAAAATTTCAGGTATACCATTAGATAAGTCATTATTTAAAAGTAAAATACAGGGATCAAAATTGTCTAAAATTACTCTGTTGTTCTGACGCTGCAGAGGTTCGATTCGCAATATTTGATTGTCATCGAGAAGAACCTCTATAGGCGCTAGAAGCTCTGGGTCTAAACTACCGATTCGCACCATATAACCCGCATTGATATAAATATCTTTTAAAATTGCTAAGCTTTTCATATAAAAAAGATTACGGGTATGACTTTCAGGTAAAAGCATAATTTTGCGACAGTTTGGCATAAAATCAACGAGCGTAGACTGCGCTGCTTGAATGCATAAAGACATAAAATCAGGATTTAAATTATTAAACCCTGCCGGAAATAAATTGGTATCCACCGGAGCTAGTTTATAACCTGCATGACGTAAATCAACTGAAGAATTAATAGGTGGTGGGGTATCCTGCCATTTTTCCCTGAACCAGGTTTCAACAGTAACGGTCTGATTTAATATAATTTTTTCAATATGATGCAAGGGGCCGCTGTGAGCGGTGGTTAAATGGGGCACAGGTACATCTTCAGTTTGCATTTTCTCTCCTGCAAAACAACATCAAAGGATGGTAACTCAGTTCAAGCACTGAATTAAACAGAAGAGTAAAAATATCTCGATTGAAAAGGGAAGCAAGATTTAACAGCAGGCTCCATAAGCATATGGGTAGCAGCAAATTTCTGTTATCATTGGCGACAGCCTAAACAATAACTGAATTTTCCTAAAAATTTTTTTAAACAGGGATTAACAGAAGGTCTAAAGGAATGCTAACAGAGTTTATGCAACAATATGAAGTTCAACTACAGACTCTTCGCTATATGTTTATCTTGATAAATGCCATTTTAAATCTTCTTTTTGCAGGCGCTGTTGCTCGCGATGCTGGAAATTTGTACCAATTAGGTCAACGGCCTGCTTTAGTATCAGCCGGAACCTGGGCGTTTGCCACCTTGTTAGGCGGCATAGTCACTGCGACTATTTACTGGTTTATTCACCATTCCACTTTAACAAGACCGACAATGTCCATGCGAGATAAATCCTATGACCGACCATAAAATACGAAGAATTAATGTTCATGAACTTAAAAAAAGGCGTGATCTAGAGCCAGACCTTTGCGTAATCGATGTTAGAGAACTTGAAGAATGGCAAACACTGCGCATACCGGGAGCGATTCATATTCCTAAAGATAAATTAATAGCACAAATAACTGCTACAACTTCAGATACTAATAAGCCAATTTATTTGCATTGCAAAGGTGGTGTTCGTTCCCTCTATGCCGCAAATTGTTTAATGGAATTAGGATATCAGGAAGTTTATTCTCTTGATGGTGGAATTATGGACTGGTTGGCTGCGGGTTATCCTGTTATCTCTGATTAGTATTTCGGCACCCTACTGGGTAGGGTGCGTCTTGATTAGAGGTTTGTGCCGTAACTGTTATAGTCAACAGAATCTACCTCTTCATTCGCTTGTTGAGCAGAATTTTTAAGGATTGATTCAATATTATCATCATCTTGGAAGTATTCTTTTTCGACCGCGGGTCTGCCAAATAGAGTTTGACTCTTTGAATAGATATTATTGGCTAATACTGAGAGTAAACCAGGTTGTTTGCTCGATTCGGCTTCTTGAAATTCAGCAATTTTTTTATTGAGGTGATCTTTATTTTGAGATATTAATTTAAGATCTTTATCATGCTGATGATTCGCTTTTTTAATGGCACATTCTTGAAGGACATCAGTGCATACCGTTAAAAGATTAAAAATATCGAGACCCTCTATCTCAGCAAAGGAATGATTTGCTTTCCCCAAAATCTCATCATAAAGAATTCCATTATTTGGATCTTCATCAATATAGATTTGCGAATTAACAAACTCATTGGCCTCACCCAATAACCTTTCCATATCTTCAAATTCAGGAAGATTGTTTGCTGAAATGCCAATAGCTTTGCATAAACAAGGGAAGTAGCTGCTACGGTAATTCGATTTAGATTGAGATTTAATTGCATCAAAAATACTTTCCGAATAGGACTTCGCAATAAGACAGAGCTCAATTAAGATCATGCCAGTTAGAATTCTGTCTCTATTAACGTCATCAGCTAATAGCAAAGCTGTTTTCTCGATAAGATGGACCTGATAACGACGGGGTTGCGGTAAGGCTATGCCAACCTTTTCACCAATATGCTTAGCTTTTAGAGTTGATAAGGCTGTATCAAAACCATCTTGATTGCCAGTTCCTTGCATTATCTGATCAAAACTTCTAACAATAAAAACCATGCTACTCCTCCTTAATTCCGTTTGAAAAAGCAGTGTAAACTAAATAATTAGGTTCGTCATGACTTTTCAATAGGCTTAATTGATAAAATTAACTCATTGATTATTCTTAGTAAACTAGCTCAATTTGACTTAAAAAAAAGCACATGTTATTTTTGTCGATTGAAAAAATCCATAACTGTTATCCCATTTGCCAATCCAAAGGAAGCTTTTCATATTATGAAAATTAGATTCGCGCTGATATTATTCATCTACTCCACGCTCCTTTTTGGTTCTGCCAAGCCCCCTAAATTAGTTGTTCAAATTGTAGTGGATCAGCTGCGCGGTGATTTGATAACCCTTCATCAGCAAAAGTTTGGCCCGGATGGTTTTAATTATTTATTAGCTCATGGTCTGGATTTTCATAACGCACACTACCCGCAGGCTCATACGGTAACTTGTGTGGGGCATGCCACGCTTGCCACAGGTTCCTACCCTGCTTTGCACGGTATTGTTGCCAATGAATGGTATGATCGGGAACTGGGTCGCCGCATACACTGTGTTGATGATCCTCAAAGCAAAATTTTAACCACCTCGCGCTCGCGAAAACTTACAGCAGGTAAATCGCCAAAATACCTAATTGCTTCAACGCTCAGCGATGAAATTGTTTTGGCAGAAAAAGGTCGTGCATTTGCAGTTTCTTTTAAAGACCGTGCGGCTATAACCTTAGCAGGCCATGCTGCTAAAGCGTTTTGGTTTGACAAGCTTAATGGGGGTTTTATCTCCAGCAACCATTATTATTCTAACTATCCTCAATGGGTTAGAGATTGGAATGATCATTACGAGGCTAAGAATTTAACCTGGAATTTGAGTCAACCAGAAGATAGCTATCGTTTTACTAAAGCTCCTCGATTTAAGAATCGATTTCCCGGATTTGGAGAAAATTTCCCTCATCAAACAGGAGCGATAGATTCAAGACATTATTATAAATTCTTATCTATGACTCCTTTTGCAGATGAATTGACAGCAGACTTTGCGATTGCTTTACTTAGACAGGAAAAATTAGGTCAAAGCCTTGGTAAAATTGATTATTTAGCGCTTAGCTTCTCAGCTGTTGATGCCGTTGGCCATCAGTTTGGTCCAAACAGTTTGGAATCAGAGGATAATTTACTGCATTTAGATAAAGTTCTAGCCAAATTACTAGCAGCTATTGAAAAGCAAGTGGGCTTGGAAAATACGCTTATCGTCTTGACGGCTGATCATGGAGTTAGTGACTCATCAACCTACCTTGCAGCTCATAAAATTGCTGAAAATTACTCTTTTACAATTCCGCAATTGCGTAAATTAATCCAAGAAGGTCTAACTAGAAAATATCAACTTCCGGCTAACAGCATTGAAGATTTGGTTTTGCCCTATATCTATCTCAATCACAAGCTCCTGGATGACCATCACTTATCAGTTAACCAGGTCAGTTCTTATTTAGCCGAGTTTTTATCTAAACAAGCAGGACTATTTAAAGTTTATAAACTTCCTCTGACCGATAATGCATCTGACTGGTTAAGTGCAAAAATCAATAAAATGGCTTATTCAGGACGCTCAGGTGATCTATATCTAATACCCTATCCTTTCCAAGCCTTAGGCTATAAAAATAAACAGCGCGTTGCCCATGGCACCCCTTGGCAATATGATAGCTTTGTACCTTTGTTATTCGTAAATCCAGCATTTAAGGCACAACGGATTTACAAGCCTGTGAGCCTTACAGAGGTAGCACCTACCTTAGCTGCGATTATGCAAATCAAGGCACCCTCAGCCGCTATTGGGCAACCCTTGCTGAAAGTCTTAGAGCAATTTGATAGTTGAGATTTATCTTTTACCAATCTGCTTGCGTTAAAAGGTTATTCTAAGGATAATTTAGTTTTTGCAGTTTTAATTAGGTAATGTATGGAACAGTTAGGACAATTTCTTTTTAATCACTGGATACTATGGACGCTTCTAATCCTGATGTTAATCCTAATATATATCAACGAATTTCTCTCTCAGAAAAAACGTGCAAAAGAAGTTTCACCTCAAGAAGCGGTTAATCTGATAAATCATGAAAATGCTGTAGTCTTTGATCTACGTGATGTTGAAAATTTTACAAAAGGCCATATTATTGATGCTAGACAAACTTCTGCTGAAGATTTCAGTAAGAAAAATATGGACAAATATAAAGATAAACCTCTTATTTTGGTTTGCGCCAAAGGATTACAATCCACATCGCTTGCGACTAAATTAAAAGAACAAGGTTTCGTGCAAGCTATGGCATTGGCAGGGGGCTTAGCTGCATGGCAAGCTGCTGACTTACCTATAATTAAGGGAAAATGAGCATGGAAAAAATTGTCATGTACTCTACGGCTTACTGCCCCTATTGCGCTCGTGCGAGAGAATTACTGGAAAAAAAGGGATTAGATTACCTCGATATTCGAATTGATGAACATCCTGAAAAAAGAGATGAAATGATAGCTAAGAGCGGCGGCCGTACAGTGCCACAGCTATTTATAAACGGTCAACCCATAGGTGGCTGTGATGATATGTATGCCCTGGAAGCTCAAGGGCAATTAGATAAACTTTTACAAGACTAGGATAAATCATGTCAGAACAAGAAAATGCTCCACAACAAGAAGCCGAAGCACAATTTATGATTCAGCGTATCTATGTCAAAGATTCCTCTTTTGAAACGCCCAATACACCCGCCGTTTTTCAACAAGAATGGAAACCCGAGTTATCTTTGGATTTAAATACACAGCATACAGAACTAGAAAAACAAGTATATGAAGTAGTTCTAACAGTCACAGCGACTGTTAAAAATCAGGATGTGATTGCCTTTTTAGCTGAAGTGAAACAAGCCGGTATTTTTACAATTCAAGGTGCACCAGGCGAGCAACTTGATCATTTGTTAGGTAGTTTTTGCCCTGGCATCTTATTCCCTTATGCACGCGAGGTCATTACAGCCCAAGCAATTCATGGCAGTTTCCCACAATTAGTCTTAGCACCTATTAATTTTGATGCGCTTTTCTTCCAACAAACAGAAGAAAAACGTAAAGCAAAGCAAGATGAGGCTGAAACTTCGCACTAAACCATGAAAAAATCAACGATTGCCATACTTGGCGCTGGTTCTTGGGGCACCGCCGTCGCTATACACTTGGCGAACTGTGGCAATCGAGTATTACTCTGGGGACATCATCCCCAACATGTTCAAGATATGGTAAAGCAAGGTTCTAATCAACGATACTTGTCTGATAGTACTTTTCCAGAGTTGCTTGAGCCCATTTTAGAATTAAAACAATGTTTTGACGAAGCAGAGGAAATTATTATTGCTGTGCCCTCTCACGCCTTTGCAGAACTTTTAAATAAATTACCACAGCCAAAACATGGTATTGCTTGGCTAACCAAAGGAGTAGATCCTTTAAGTCACAATCTGCTAAGTCAGGTAGTCGCGAAACTTTGGGGTGAAAATTATCCTGTTGCTGCTATTTCAGGACCTTCTTTTGCAAGAGAAGTTGCCAGGTTTTTACCAACTGCACTAACTTTAGCCTCTAACAATCTAAATTATCAAAAAACTCTCCAAGTTCTTCTCCATCACAGCAATCTCCGAGTATATTTAAGCACTGATCTGGTAGGCGTACAGTTATGTGGAGCAGTAAAGAATGTTTTAGCTATCGCTTGCGGGATAAGTGATGGCTTAGGATTCGGTGCTAATGCCAAGGCTGCTTTGATCACACGTGGATTAGCTGAAATGACTCGTTTAGGGATAGCGATGAATGCTCGTGAAGAAACCTTTATGGGCTTGGCAGGTGTAGGTGATTTGGTCTTAACTTGTACAGACGATCAATCGCGAAATCGCCGTTTCGGCTTAAAATTAGGTAATGGTATTGATCTTGTTGAGGCTGAAAAGCAAATAGGACAGGTAGTAGAAGGCAAATATAACGCAGCACAAATTTGTGCACTCGCTGAACAATTTAATGTTGAAATGCCTATCTGTTCGCAAGTGAGCGAGCTCTTAAAAGGAAAAATCACTCCCCAGCAAGCAACGAGCAATCTGATGAAGCGTTCTCCACGTAATGAATAAATTCTAAGCCTAGTTTAGTTACTATTCTCCACAACCCCAAGGCGCCCCACAGCCGTGCTCAAATTGTTGCAAATTTATTTTTTTTTCCTCAGCAATAGACTTGAATATATTATTAGCGCTGTAAAAACTCCTAATCGGTTTGTGGTACATAGTCTCATTAATCTGCTGTTCAAGCACTTCAAGGCGTGTCCTTGTGTGATCAGATAGTTGGTTAAGTTCTTTTTCGCTGGCATGTATGCATGGGTGGCATTCTAAGCTTTGATGGGAGAGCACTGGAAACCCCGTTCTAGTGATTAGTCCCACCAATTCACTATCCGTTAATTGCCAAAGAGGATACCAAAGAGTACGCCCTTGATAAAGTTCATTGTTATGATCAAATTCGGTTAAATTTAAATAACGCCTGGAGTCTTGCTGTCGCTTCCCGGAGATAATCATCGCCTCACAACCGGGATCTTGTTTATCTAGAAAATCTAATATTGTCAGACCTTTTAAGAAACTTGCGCACCACTGAAATTTAGGGCTAGGGAACTGTTGACGATCTCTAATCATTTCTGAAAAAGTTGTTTTTGTTTTGAGTAGATGAACTGTCACACCTTGTTTACTAGCATAGTCAGAACATGCAAGAATTCGTTCAGGCCAACTTGTATCCGCCCAACCTGTTTCCACATAAACAAAATGAAGATCTTCAACAGAGCGTTCTATTAAAGCTTGCATAAGAGCTAAGGAATGGTTACCGAAATTACCAATGATTATATGGGACTTCATAAAAAATTACTCTGTTTTGGGTCGATAGAGAAATTGGGGAAATAGCGGTATTTGGCTATTTAAGTAATCTCAGAAATAGTGATGTTAACAAAGTATGATAGATTAAAAAAATAATAGGGAGTATAGACCCTAACCCCCCTGAGTCTGGAAAATTTTTAATCTTATATCAACCTACCGATAAGTTTCAAATCCGATCCTAATCGCTCTTCCTGTCATTCATTAAATTATAAAATTTTTTGTGCTTTCAATATAGTTCTTCTTCACATAGAAAAAGAAATTATTTTTTCCAAAGCCTCATGATTTTCCTCAATATTATTTATGCTTTTTATATGTTTATCCATAATAAATTTATTTCCAGCCTTCCAACGCATTTGCAAATTAAATTCCATTAATTGCTCGTAGGGCCGAACTTCAAAAGACTTAATATCTTCATTATATTGATAGCACTCGGTTAATTTCTCCTGTAAACAACGATGGAAATCAGGACGTATGCTTTCCCAGTCGGCAATTTTAGAAACATCCATATTTTCCAAACGTATTTGCAACTCAGTATTGCTAGAAATTACTTCATACAAAGCCTTACAAATACGAGTGGTATAGAGTGCACAATTCGCATCACTTTCATCAATTTGTATAGAGAGAGAACCATCAAAAACAGGGCTGGCAACCTTATCTTTATTAATTCCTCGTGATACACGTTCAAAATAATCATTATTAATCCAAGAATTAAAAACAAGATGACAATGAATCTTCTTTTCTTGAGTATTAATGATAGAAAGTGTAGAAAAAATATGGCCATCTGAAACACCGTGGGTGCTAGTTCCTGAAATTATATAAGAAAAGCCTCTATCATTTTTTGCCAATGAAGTTTGGGATAATTTTTTTAACAAATCTCCCATATGATACATGTCCTTTGGAAGGATCAACTTAATACAAGTTTCGGATAGGCCGATCATCGATTCTTGAACCATTTCCAGATATATGCGCTCAGTTTTAGGTGTTGCTCCAGTTGTGTAAAAAAATGCATATTGATTAACATTCTTTTTTTCATCCATGAAGATAAAAGGACTTTTTTGAGAATCACTTCGAAGAGGAATAGTAAGCGCTTTTATAGGTGGATAATTTACATCGTTATATTCTTCTGCCATGCGATAAAATTCCGCTTCGATTTGATGATATTTAGGCGATAATTTGTCATCAAAACTAATCGTATTCCTCGCCAAATATTTTGCAATAGTAGGATTTGAGTAAAATGATTTAATTAATAATTCAAAATAACTTTTTGAGCCACCCGGCCTATTCCATATCGGATATTTTTCAACGTCAAACATATCTGAAATATTGTTAAAATTATTTCCTAATAAAAATTCATTAATTGCTTTCTCAAAATTTTCAGCCTCGATTATTTCGTCAGAACAAGATAATGATTTTAGATTTTGGTATGCTTTTTCATGATAAATACCCTCTTTCTCATATACCCATTTGAAATAGTTGGCCGTATCAAGCCCAAGTTGCTTAGGTAGATAAGGTAGAAGCATCGCAACGAAAGAATAATTTCTATTATCAGCTGCTATTCGAAGAGCTAACTCTCGATTACCGCTACCCAGCTCAACAGCTGTAACATCAGCGCCATTTTCTAATATAAATTTTAAAATAGAGGGAGGAACTGTTTTTTTGGTATCAGCTAATTTATGCAAAATAGTATTCTGTTGTTTATCAAGACTATCATTGACAGTTTTACCATCAAATCGGTCAAATAATTTTTGTTGTAAAGGGTGAACTACTCCATAAATGTCAGGTTTAGACATGAGATAAAGGTCAAGTACGGTTATTTTTGCGCCTTTGTCTAATAAAGCTTGTATAACGGGTAAATAGGCTATGTCATCGCACATCGATAAGGTTAAGCTCATTGGTGAAAATTGATAACTTATTTGATCACATGCTTCGAAATATTTCAGGTCAAGCTTAATATTAACATTATCCAGTTCATTAAAAATCCTCAGTAGTCCATCCGCTGGCGGATTAATTTTAATAAAGTCTTTGTAAAGTTCAGTAAGGCCAAGTATAGGCACCGGCGTGTTTTCTGATCTTGATAGCATATTTTCACCTAAGGTCTACATTAGGTGCAATATTATACTGATTAAGCAGAATAAAAGCAAATTGACCTGAATTTTGAAAAAAACCCTACAAAGAGCTAAGTGCCGTGGATTAGGGGTAAAACGAGATACGTACGAAGGGGGCACTTCGTAGCTCCAATGCCCTTGAAACACTTTCTGTATATAGGCTTTGGGGAGCAATGGAACTGTTTAACTCTTTTAGTAACAATAATTTATTGTTTAGTCAAACAATTTAGATAGCCAACTAATCATCAAGCGCTGATTTGTTAGGCCTGTACTCGAATACCTAAGGTTCGCTTACCTCCTGCTTTCATTGGAATTAAGGCTGCGAAAAGATGCGGATTATAAAATAATGATTTGATAATATTAAAAATCGGATAAAGTTGAGCCTAATTCAAACCAGTAACCCACCGCAATATGTTTATAATGAACGTTAAAACCGAACCGTTCGTTATGGTAAAAGTTAACGAACTTTAGTAGTGCTGATAGGCTGGAATTTATCAATAAGTGAGCTGCTAATGTAATGCTTTCGACAATTAAAAATGTGAAATTGGTGCCCAGGGCCGGAATCGAACCGGCATGGTGTTACCACCGAGGGATTTTAAGTCCCTTGCGTCTACCTGTTTCGCCACCTGGGCATTATATGAAGGCTGAGGCCGGAATCGAACCGGCGTACACGGCTTTGCAGGCCGCTGCATAACCACTCTGCCACACAGCCAAACTTTTTGTTGACTACTACCCGATAAAAAAAAGCGACTTTGTCGTCGCTTTGATTTGGAGCGGGAAACGAGACTCGAACTCGCGACCCCAACCTTGGCAAGGTTGTGCTCTACCAACTGAGCTATTCCCGCGTCTCTACGGGGTGCAATTCTACCTAATTAAAAAACGCTGTCAATGAATTAAATTATATATTTTTTAAAGGAAGCTGTTCTTTTTTAATAAGTTGCGGCCATGCCATACTAAGATAAATAACCATTGACCAAATAGTTAAAAATGCAGCCACATACAACATAACAAATCCTAAAACACCCCACCAGGATTCACTCGGTTTAAAGGCTATTAATAGAAAAAGAGCTGACATTTGCAAAGTAGTTTTAATTTTTCCAATATAGCTGACAGTTACCGATGCGCGGTTGCCAATTTCTGCCATCCACTCTCTAAGCGCAGAGATTACAATTTCTCGGCCAACAATAACAATAGCTGGAATAGTAATATATTCTACTTCTTTCGCCCCTACCAAGAGCAATAAACTACATGCAACTAATAATTTATCTGCGACGGGATCAAGAAAGGCCCCAAAGGGCGACATTTGTTCGAGACGACGCGCTAAATATCCATCCAACCAGTCTGTGAAGCTTGCTAAAGCAAAGATAGCAGCGGCTAAACTATGAGCCCATGGTAAAGGAAGATAAAAAACAAGAATAAATACAGGTATCAACAGGATACGCAGCAAAGTTAGTAAATTGGGCACGCTAGATAAATTGCTCACCGTGTTCCGCTCCCTTGTTAAGGCAGTTCTAAATAGGCTGCAAGTTGTTGAAAATCATCAAAAATTTTCAATGCGCCTGCAGCACGAAGAATAGATTCTTGCTGATGGTAAAAATCAACACCGATTGCATCAACATTAATTGACTTCGCCATTTCAATATCGCTAGCTGAATCACCTATCATCAAAGTTTGCTCAGCACTGACATCAAATTCGTCCATGATCTCTTGCAGCATCTGTGGACAGGGTTTTGCCGGTGCTTGACCTGCTGAACGAGTAACTTTAAAGAGAACATCGAGTCCGCAGGCGTGTAACACCTTTTGCAAAGATTGCTGCCCTTTGTTAGAGGCAATGGCAATGAATATACCCGCATCAATTAATTTTTGCGTAATTTCTCGAGCGCCAGGGATTAGATACACTTCAGCGGCTTTTGATGCTAATGAATGATGAACAGCCAAAATTAACTGTTCTTGTTGCTGTTCACTCAAATGAGGAAAGGTTTTTTTCATGGCCATTACCAATCCCAACTCGACGGACTGACGAGCTACCTGCTCATCAAGCTCGCCAAAGTTTAATCGTCTGGCCTCTAAGGCTACTGTATTTAATATTTGCCCCAGTGTGTCACCTAAAGTACCTTCCCAATCAAACACCACTAAGCGATATGGCTTACCCATAATTCAACAAGCTCCTCGCGCGTAATCTAACAAGGGTTTCAGCAAATCCCTCGTCTAAATTTGCTTCAAAACGATAATTTTCACCATTCAGATTAAATTGAATTGCTCTTGCATGCAAATAAAGTCGTGATTTAATTGCTTCTAATCCATCAAGTGCCATGGTTTTACCGTATTTTTCATCGCCAACAATAGCATGTCCCAGGTAGGCACTATGTACTCTAATTTGATGAGTACGCCCTGTTTTTGGAGAGGCCTCAACCCAGCAGGCTTGTTTATAATTTTCCAGCAATTTGAAATGTGTTTGAGAAGCCTTACCTTCTTTACTAACTACAACTATTCGCTCTCCTGATTTTAAAATATTTTTTTCAAGAGAAACATCAACTGTAACTGATTTTTTTCCCTGCCAAGGTTCTGTTACTAAAGCCCAGTAGGTTTTAGTAACTTCACGAGCCTCTAAAAGTGCCTGAATTGCACGTAACATGCTGCGTTTTTTAGCCAGTAGTAAACATCCTGATGTTTCTTTATCCAAACGGTGCACTAACTCAAGATAGGTTAAATCAACGCGAGTTTTACGTAGGGCTTCAATAACGCCTAAGCTCAAGCCGCTGCCACCATGCACAGCAATTCCCGCAGGCTTATTAATCACTAAAAGCGAATTATCTTCAAACAGTACTGCTTCACGAAGTCGTTTCTCCAAATTGTTACTGACGTGGATTTCCTTATCCTCAGAAATACGCACAGGGGGTATGCGTATTCTGTCACCCTGCACTAAACGTGAAGCTGCTTGTGCTCTTTTTTTATTGATACGTACCTCACCTCCTCGGATGATGCGGTAGATATGACTTTTAGGTACCCCTTTTAATATCCGCATTAAATAATTATCAAGACGTTGACCTTGTTCCTCAGCATTAATTTCGGTGTATCGGACATCACTCATGTTACCTTGCTCCTCGGAACTCGATTTTAATTTAGCGCTACTGCTTCCTGAACAAAAAAAACTGACTTCAAACCAGTGTTTTCAATTCCGAGGAGTATAGACCTATTTGCTGTGACTGTTTTTTTTTGGTAGTATTAATATTCGTGCGAAAATTAACACGACCGAATTATAACGCATAAACAAAAAAAAAGTTTATAGGTTGAGAATAAACTCGACCATATTAATATTGGGGTTTTATCGTTTCCCACTGCACTGGTCCCTAACTAAGAATTTTTTAATTATTGAAAACCTTATTTAGAACCATTCAACTGGTGTTAAAGATAAGCCAAACGCGCTTCCCTTAAGTTTAGGCAAAAGGAAGCAACCAAGTACCAGAGCCGAATTGAAAACGAATTTATCAGATACCCACGCATGCCCGACATGCCCTACATCAGACAATACTCATTTTGCGGATACCAGGCAAGGGATGCGCTCATATGCATAATGTAGTTGCTCGAACCTGCTTATCAAAAAAATCAGTAAAGGTCGATGTATTTTTTCAAGTATGCGCCGCAATATTTGCTGGTAGCTTGCGTGAGGTCTGTCCTTATGGTCTTCTTGGTTGATGCTTAAAGTGGATATTTTTTGTTATTAGGGAATTTTGTTAGTTAAATTCAGGCCTAGCCTGCTTTTAAAATTGCTTAGGCTCCTTAAAAATACCCAGGAGCCAAAAAAGCCCACTTCCAGGCTTTAGCTCTAGCAAAATCTTAAAACAAGAAATTGATAGCCTTAAACTGTCTTTCTTGAGTGTGATGCGCCCTTTTATGGGGTAAAAGATGGAAAAAATGTTAATTAACGCGACCCAAACTGAAGAAGTTAGAGTTGCACTAGTAAAAGATAATAATCTCTATGACTTGGATATTGAATGTCCATCAGAGGTCAAGAAAAAGGGCAATATCTACAAAGCAGTGGTGACTCGCCGCGAGCCGAGTTTAGATGCTGTATTTGTTGAATATGGCTCTAAACGTCAAGGATTTCTTCCTCTCAAAGAAATTGCCCCTGAATATCTAAGCAGACATCCTGATGATTTTGGCGATGATAAACCGCCTATTACTAGTCTAATCCGTGAGGGACAGGAATTATTAATTCAAGTCGATAAAGAAGAACGAGGCAATAAAGGTGCGGCTCTGACTACCTTCATTACTTTAGCCGGTTGTTATTTGGTTCTGATGCCTAATAACCCGAATTCAGGCGGTATTTCGCGACGAATTGAAGGTGACGACAGGGATGAACTTCGGGGAACTTTAAATGCCCTGCAACTGCCAGACGAAATGGGTCTTATCATTCGAACTGCTGGAGTGGGTAAGAATATTGATGAATTACAAGCTGACCTTGATATGCTTTGCAATCAATGGCAAGCAATTCGTCAAGCCTATAACTCGCAATTAGCATCCTGCCTTATCCATCAAGAAGGTGATGTTATTATCCGCTCTATTCGCGATAATTTACGTAAGTCGATTTCAGAGATCATCATTGATGATCAAATTTCCTACGTTAAGGCGAAACAATATATTGAGCAAGTGAAGCCTGATTTTCTACCTAACCTTAAGCTTTATAATAATACAATTCCTTTATTCAATTTCTATCAAATTGAAAGCCAAATTGAGACTGCCTACCAACGCGAAGTATTACTGCCTTCTGGTGGTGCGCTTGTTATCGATCGCACAGAGGCACTCATATCAATTGATATTAACTCCGCTAAATCAACAAGTGGCGCTGATATTGAAACTACTGCACTGAATACTAACCTTGAAGCGGCTGATGAGATTGCTCGCCAATTACGTTTGCGCGACCTTGGCGGATTAGTGGTCATTGACTTTATTGACATGAGCTCAAGTAAAAATCAACGTGACGTTGAAAATCAACTTAAAGAGGCACTGAAAGCGGATAGAGCTCGTATCCAGGTCGGACGCATTTCTCGTTTTGGCTTACTTGAAATGTCGCGTCAACGTTTACGTCTTTCGTTGGGAGAGTCAGCCCAAGAAGTTTGTCCTAGATGCGAAGGGCGTGGAACGGTAAGAAACTTACAATCACACGGCTTATCGATAACCCGTTTAATTGAAGAAGAGGCACTAAAGGATAAAACAGCTGAAATACAGGTACAATTGCCGGTAGAATTGGCAACTTTTCTGATGAATGAAAAACGTGATTTTATCCTGAACATTGAGAAGCGTCATAATGTTAATGTTTTAATTATCGCTAATCCTTATATGCAAACACCTCAGTATACGATAACCCGACTTAAAGAAGACAATGTGGGTAAGATCAAAAAACCAAGTTATACTTTGATTCAACAGCCTGAGTTATCGATTACTCGTGCAGAACTTGATGCTAAATTTGTCGAACCTGCAGTGAAAGGGTTTTCAAGTCAAAAGCCTGAAAAGAGCAAACATAATACGTTTATTAAACGTCTTTGGTCGAGTTTATTTGGTTCTGAATCTTCTTCAGAGACATCAACTTCAACAAATACTAGCTCTGTTCAACAAGATAGGACAAAACGCTCTAATACGCAGCAAAATCGACAAGCTCCTGCAGCCGCCGGAGAAAAACGTCCGCAAAACCAACAGGCTAATAGACGCAGGCGGCCGAGTGGTAACCAGCAACAGCGTACAAGCACAGGTACAAATAATCCACAGCGTAGACGACAACCAAGCCAAGGACAAGGACAAGGGCAAGCTAATCCTAACCAGACACAAACCAGCTCGCGAGTGGTTCCCTTAAAAACTGACAGCGCTAAAAAGAAAGAAGTGGTTAATAAAGATTCAGATAAGTAATTGAATAAGGGCAGGTAATAACTCCATTATTACTTGCCCTCTTTATTAGAGTGCTCTATAAATAGACCGATCGTGGTATAAATATTAACAGCCTAGTCTGTGTTATTACTGCCTCTGAAATGAGGAAACAGAACTGCTCGGCTTAAAATCTGGATGTTTAATTGAAACCAAATCAGGCGTATTGAAGTGAACCTTAAATTCCGCTACTTTGAGCTGATAGCCAACAGTGGGTACAAAATCTAAATCTATTTTTCCTTGAATTTCGCAAATCGCTACCATATTGCCTTTAGTGCTACCACTAACCTCTGCGCTTGCGAGTTGCATTACCGGTTCTAATTCATCATTATTAAGTTCAATCAAAGATAGACCATCACTTCCTATTGCAAAAATTTTAGTCGGCTCTCTAAGGTCAACTGGATTAGTGTAGGCGCAAGTTAATAATTTCAAATGGATTTTGGCATAAAATTCGCCAGACTCATAATTTTTGAACCAATCAATATAGCTTTTAGTTAAACCGGGCTCTATACCGTAAAGATCTAAACGTTGATGGTGAGTCGTATTTTTAAATTCTTGCAATAAAGTTGCTTCTAAAGTTTGACCACCAAAATTCAAAATTTTGTTGGCTGTTGAATACTCAAAAGCGAGAGAATCATTGGTAAATCTTTCAATGGCTTGCAATACTGCAGGATCTAAGGGATTATCTCGGTCATAAGGCTCAATATCTACCCCTGTGCCACTCAATAACAGACCATTTTTAACTATGCCGCTGAGACTAACACCTTTACGAATTAGATCAGGCACTATTGTGGAATCGTCAGGAGAATGTTTCTCTCTACTCGTTGTTTCTAAATCAAGAAAAGCTTGCGATTCAATAAGTTGATCCTTATTGTAATTAAACTCTGATACGGGAATTTCAGCGTTTGCATGAAGAGAAGCGATTTCGTAATAAGACAGGAGTAAATCATGGTTTTTAATAAGAAAGTGGTGTAAAGGACAATTTTCAGAAATTGGTAAAATTAATCGTTCCCAATCATTATTTGGTTTTTTTACTAGATCCATCGACTCAAGTGTGCGAAATTTTTTTTCTTTAAGACTTTCGGTCAGGGAAATAAATTTAGGCAATGATTGAGTTTCAAGTGTGATATTTTCAAGAACTTGTAACGCTTTTTCAAGATCACTCAAACTCATGGCACGGCTCAGCCCTAAAGTCTGGTAGAGATTTTTTCTTTCGTTATAATCTGAAGAATGTCCAAAAAAAAGTCTATTTCCTTTTTTCTCGGAATTTGCTATCATTTTTGCCCATTCTTCAATCAAATTTTCAATAGCTAAGCTAGCCATTAGGATTCTTCATAAAAAACAAACAGTATGTATAGTTTATTACATGAGAATTAAGATAATATTAAGGAGTACATATGAAATTATTTTTTCCCCGAGAAACTAATCCAGGTAATCAAGCTGATAATCGCTACTTTTACATACCAATTATTGAGCAAATTAAGGACTATGAAAGAGTACAAAGTTGGAGTCTCGCTGAACAAAAAAACATTCTGCGTAAATTTTATAGTTCACCTGAGTTATTACAAGCTCAAGAGTGCAAACGATTATCGGCCGATAAGTCAATTTCATGCTATAAAGTTTTAATAAATGAACAATGTCTACAAGCATCTGCCACCTTAGACGGATTTTATACTGCGGCTTTAAATTTTAAAATTCAAGATATTGAAAGCCTGATTGTTTTTAATAAGGGAAACAAAGCTGAATATGAGAATCCTTTTAACCAAGTTTTAGCTCCACAGCTTGCTAGTATTTAATAGAAAACAATTAAAATTTGGTAATAGTTAAGTAAGATAATTTATTTTTTATCTTTTAAGCCTGTTGCGATAGGAGTAACGCCTATATTGGGATTAATGCCGCAGTCGTCTAACAATTTCAACAAATTATTTCCTCTACGCGTTAGGCGTTGCACGCAATAAGCATCCAAATAAGAGCGTAAAATATAATAATAGTCAGGTAAGGTAAGGATAGTTAGAATTTTTTCAGCACGTTTAACATGATGTGCATCATTATAATCACAGGCTTGAAAAAGTATTGCACCCAGCATCGCTGTAAAACTGGCTTGGCGACTCGGATTGGCAATATAAAAGCGATGTATGCATTCGTCAAGGGCGCGATCCTTATCCCATTCAACCCAATTGTCATAAAGATTCATCGCTATTGTGGGCGTAAAATCAGCTAGCGATATTGAAGATAGCTGCTGTAAAGCATAGGCTACGGGTACTATTGCTTGCACATTAGCCCAAGAGCAGTTGCCTGTAATTTGTGGGTTAATAGGCATTTGCAATACCGCTTCCAAACCCAAAAGTTTATTTATAGTATGGTGAAAAAAACGGCGGCTTTGTTTTTTAAATAAAAATTGTTGTAAAAAATTTACATCAATTACTTCAGGTTTAGTGAGGCGATATATATTTACAGTACCCTCGCTAAGGCTATTTTCACCCCGATCAATTTTAGCCCACCAATTGCCAAAACGAACAAAGCCAAGAGCATGGCCGCGGCTTGCTGCAGGAAGAATTAGCATTTCTGTTTTAAGCAGAGCTGCAAGCTGTAATTTGTTCCTTTCAGTCAATTGCACCTTATGTTGTAAGCGAAGTAGTTCCGACGCGACTGAAAATGCATCCATTATGGTGTGTAAAAAAGGAAAATTTGATCGAAATTTACGGGTGGAATAACTGGAAATAAAACGTCTAATAGAATCTTTGACAACCGCAACAGTAAATTCAAGCATGAATCCTTCATAATCAAGCTCGACAAATTCACCCTTGCCATTAATTATATCGCCATAGCCTTTTAATTCATAACGATGTCCCAATAATTTACCATTGATAAAATCCTGAGCAAAATTTAGCTTTGCGCCATATTGGTAAAGTAAATGTTTTAAACTATCTTGCCCTCTTAACACAGGGTACACCAAGACAGATAAACCTGTTTTAGTATACGCATTAGGATCTGCACCATGCTCTAAAAATAAGCGGGATAGTTCAAGATCACCATTATCAACGGCCCAATGTAATGGAGTGCGTCTGGTTACATCAGATTTATTAACGTCTGCACCGCGAGCTAATAATTGTTCAGCAATTTTTTTTTGTTTAGTAATTGCACATTCTATCAGGGGCGTAAAACCATAATCATCGATATCATCTAAGGATTCACCTTGACGCAGATAATAATCAAAGTCTGGCATGCGGCAACTAATGATATCGTCTGCAATAGTCATTTAGAATTCCTAAGGGTTAGGAGGTTTTGGAGCGGTATTAGGCATCAGGCCGAGACGTAGTTTATGTTCCAGATCTTGTTCACGTTTGGCATTATCAAAATCAGTTCGAGCAGCGCTGTTTATTGCAGGCTCTGGATTTTCATTGGGATCAATACCATCGTTGCGTTGGCTATCAAGCCAGGGATGTTCCTTAACATCATTTTGCGGTTCTCCTTCTGGGGCAGATGATTGCTGAGGCTCAAAATGTTCAACCACATTAACTTTAGCAAATTGCCCATGCCCTTTTTGCACCTGTTCCCTTCTATTTTTTTCCATAAAAGGGGTTTCGTCAGGCAAATAAGAACCCTTCTGGCCAGCTTTAGCAGGCTCAGTTAAGATTTCTCGATGTCTTCCAATTTTGACTTTCATAATATCAAGTATAATTTATAAATAATCACGCTGCAGAATTTCGGCAATTTGCACGGCATTCGTGGCAGCACCTTTGCGAATATTATCGGCAACTACCCAGAGATTTAAGCCATTAGGATGAGAAATATCCTGCCTTATTCGCCCAACAAAGACCTCATCACAGCCTACCGCATGGGTCATTGGCGTGGGGTAAAGCATTTTATCTGGATTATCCACTAGCTTAACTCCAGGCGCTTTGGCTAAGATTTTTCGAGCTTCTGCAGCGGTCATTGGCGCTTTGAGTTCAAGATGAATCGCTTCTGAATGGCCATAAAGCACAGGGACTCGCACTGTGGTCGGATTGACCATGATTGATTCATCTTCCAAGATTTTCTGAGTTTCCCAAACCATTTTCATTTCTTCTCGAGTATAGCCATTTTCTAAAAACACATCGATGTGAGGTAAAATGTTAAAGGCAATTTGATGCGGGTAAACTGAAGGTTTTGCTGGACGACCATTTAATAACTCAGCAGTTTGGGCAATTAACTCTGAAACTGCCTTTTTTCCCGTGCCGGATACAGCCTGGTAAGTGGCGACATTGATTCGGCTTATACCCACTGCATCATGTAAAGGTTTTAAGGCAACAACCATCTGAATCGTTGAACAGTTTGGATTAGCTATGATATTTTGATTTTTATAATCGGCTATCCGCTCAGGATTTACTTCAGGTACAACAAGCGGGATGTCCTTTTCATAGCGAAAGCAAGAAGTATTATCGATAACGATGCAACCCGCCTTTGCAGCGATAGGCGCGAAATCTTGAGACACATCGCCGCCTGCAGAAAATAGAGCAAGATCCACCTTACTAAAATCGAAAGAAGCCAAATCCAAAACCTCTAAAGGCCTTTTATTAAACATCACAGTCTTGCCAACTGAACGCTCACTCGCCAAGGGGTAAAGTTTATCAACGGGAAATTCTCTCTCTGCCAATACATTCAGAATAGCTTCACCAACTGCACCAGTTGCGCCTACAATTGCAATATTTAATCGTTTCATTTCTACCTCAATTTTTTCTAAACCTTAAACTTAAGGGATAGGTTTGCATTCTAAGTTTACTGCTTTGTTGCATAAATAAAGATCCATAATTACCAAAGCCATCATGGCCTCAGCAATAGGAACCGCTCGGAAACCAACACAGGGATCATGGCGACCTTTTGTTACCACTTCCACTTCCTTGCCATCGGTGTTTAAAGTCAATCCTGGCTTAGTTATACTTGAAGTTGGTTTCAAGGCAATACTTACAACAAGGGGTTGACCTGTTGAAATTCCACCCAAAACGCCGCCTGCATGGTTAGATAAAAAACCTTGCTTTGACATTTGATCACGATGCTCACTGCCCTGCTGACTGACCGCCGCAAAACCTGCACCAATTTCAACCGCTTTTACCGCATTGATTGACATCATAGCCGAGGCAAGTCTTGCATCAAGTTTATCAAATACAGGCTCACCAAGCCCCACTGGTACTCCTCTGGCTATTACATTAACACGGGCTCCAACGGAGTCACCCTGGCGTCGTAGGTTATCTATATAATTAGCCAAGTCTTTTATTTGGTGAGTATTGGGGCAAAAAAATGGATTATTGCCAATTTCATTATCATCGACAAATTCTAACTCAAGCGTTCCCATTTGCTGCAAATAACCGATGATTTCTACACCCAGATTTTGCTGAAGATAGATGCGAGCAATTGCACCGGCAGCAACTCTTGCCGCCGTTTCCCTGGCTGATGAACGTCCGCCGCCTCGGTAATCACGGTGACCATATTTGTGGTGATAGGTAAAGTCGGCATGGCCAGGACGATAAAGATTCTTAATCGCTTCATAATCACTAGAACGTTGATCAGTATTGCGGATTAATAAAGCAATAGGTGCTCCAGTAGTCATCCCTTCAAAGACGCCTGATAAAATTTCAACTCTGTCCTCTTCTCGCCGTTGCGTTGTGTATTTAGATTGACCTGGTTTTCGCTTATCTAGAAAAGGCTGGATATCTTCTGCACTAAGCGACAATCCCGGGGGGCAACCATCCACAATACAACCTAAGGCCGGTCCATGACTTTCACCAAAGGAAGTTAGGGCAAAAATTTTACCAAATGTGTTTCCACTCATTGAATTACCTTTTGGCCACAAAATAATCTTGTAATTGTTGGCGGGTTAATAAAAATACACCCGAGCCACCATTTTCGAAATCCAACCATATAAAAGGAAGCTCAGGATAGGTTTCAGCAAGTAATTCTTCAGTAGCGCCGACTTCAACTACTAATATACCTTTCTCGCTGAGATAATCATGGGCGTTTGCCAGAATTTTTTCAACAATAGCTAAACCATTATTCTCAGTTTCCAAAGCAAGTGCTGGTTCATGCAGATATTCTTCTGGCAACGTTAACATCTCTGCCTGTCCTACGTAGGGCGGATTAGAAACAATTAGATCATATTTTACTCTTGGCACCTTTGACCAACAATCTGATTCAATAAGAGTTAAAGTCTCTTCTAAATCATAATTTTTGCAATTAATTGCAGCCACTGCCAAAGCATCAGGCGAAATATCTACGGCGTCAACCAAGGCTGCAGGAAAAGCATGACTACAAGCGATAGCAATGCATGCACTCCCTGTACAGAGATCCAAAACTCGCTCTACTTGATCAGCATTTATCCAAGGTGAAAATTGCTGTTTAATTAGTTCTGCAATGGGAGAACGAGGAATTAATACCCTTTCATCCACATAAAAAGTTAAGCCACAGAAATAAGCTTCTTTGATAAGATAAGGAACGGGAACCTTATCAACAATTCGGCTCCAAAGCTGGTTTGCTAATTTTAATTTTTCATCTGCAGTTAAACGCGCTTGAAAGAATTGCTCGTTAATATCGGCAGGTAAAAACAGGCTACCTAAAATTAAAGCGAGTATGTCGTCCCAGGCATTATCCGTTCCATGACCATAATAGAGATTGGCAGAAGAAGCTTGGCTTACACCAAACCGGATGTAATCGGTTAGAGTTTCAAAATGAGCTGTTGCTGTTGCATAAGAATTAGTCATAAAACACCTTGGGTTTAATTTTTTACGTAGAGCACATTATTGCTTCAAATTGTACTCTAATTTGAAGGATTTGTCCTGTGAACTTTGTTCGGTTTGAGGATAAATAAGTTATAATATAGCTAATCTAGTTTATCCTAAGTGTAATTCATGTCTGATGATTCGCTATCTGACGAAGATAAAGCTTTATTTCGCCAACTGATGTCTAATGTAAAGCCCTTAAATAAAACTAAAAAGATTGATGAAAAACCTCAGGCTAAACCCTTTAAGATTGCGCGGCCTAAAATACCTATTTCTAATTCACCCATAATTACTTCTAATCCAATCTATTTATCTGATAGCTACCGTGAAGAAGTTCAGACGAATACCATTCTGTCATATAGTAGTCATAGTATCCCAAACAAACGACTGCGTGAACTAAAAAATGGCATTATCCCCTGGCAATCAAGCTTGGATTTACATGGTCTGAAGCCGGAAGCTGCAAGTCAAGCGCTAATTAAATTTATCTTAGAAAAATCTGGCTTGGAGCAACGTTGTCTTTTAATAATTCATGGGAAAGGCGGCCAGGGTAACAACGCCCCTGTTCTAAAAAATTTGGTTAATTATTGGTTAACTCAATTCCCTCAGGTTCTCGCATTTCACAGCGCTTTGCCTAAAGATGGAGGGTCGGGAGCCTTGTATGTTCTTCTTAAACGACAAAAAGAAGAAAAAAATTGAATTATTTGTTATAAAGGCTTAAGCTTTGCACAAATTTTTGAATGGTCTGGCCATGAGCAAAAATGCAATTATCATTGGGATCTCCGGACCTTCAGCTTCGGGAAAAAGCCTTCTAGCAAATACAATTGTTAATGAGTTGGGTTCAAATCACGTCGTTGTAATTTCAGAAGACGCATATTATAAAGATAATAGTGGCCTTTCTTTTACTGAACGTGAAAAAATCAATTACGATCATCCTGAGGCCTTCGATCATGCCCTACTTTGTAATCATTTATGTGATTTACAACAAGGCAAATCAGTTGATATTCCTGTTTATTCCCATTCAAAACATATTCGCCTGCCTGAAACAAGACGTGTTGGGGGACATACCATTATTGTCCTCGAAGGAATTATGCTTTTTACTGATAAAATATTGCGTGAGTTAATGGATATTCGAATTTTTATGTCAACACCGCTAGATATTTGTTTAACACGCCGTTTAAAACGTGATGTGGTTGAACGTCATCGTTCCTTTGAATCGGTTGTCCATCAATATGAAACAACAGTTCGGCCAATGTATTTTCAATTCATTGAGCCTTCAAGTCGCTATGCCGATTTAATTGTTCCGCGAGGTGGTGAAAATCGTATTGCTATTGATATGATCCAGGCAAAAATGCGCGAATTAATTGCAACTCACCAAAACGGTTAAAGGAGATTACAGTGGGATTTTTAAATGGAAAAAAAGCTTTGATTGTTGGCTTAGCCTCTAATCGCTCAATTGCTTATGGCATTGCTAAAGCGCTTCACGAACAAGGCGCAGAATTAGCTTTTACCTATCAAGGTGAAAAACTGCAAAGCCGCGTTGAAAAAATGGCAGCTGAATTTAATTCAAATTTAACGTTTCCTTGTGATGTAGCAAGCGACCTTGAAATTCAAACTGTGTTTGAATCTCTAAGCTCTCATTGGAACCAATTAGATATACTTATTCATTCCGTAGCCTTCGCACCCGCTGACCAAATCAGTGGCGATTTTGTTGATTGCGTTAATCGTAGTGGTTTCCATATTGCCCATGATATCAGTGCTTACAGCTTAGTTGCCTTAGCTAAAGCCGCTTTGCCTATGATGCAAGAAACAAAGGGGGCTATATTAACCCTAAGTTATTATGGCGCTGAAAAAGCCGTTCCTAATTACAATGTAATGGGTATTGCCAAAGCTAGTTTAGAAGCCTCTGTTCGCTATCTCGCAGCAAGTCTAGGCCCTCGTGGTTTACGAGTAAATGCTATCTCAGCCGGCCCAATAAAAACGTTAGCCGCTGCAGGTATTAAAGATTTTCGCAAAATGCAAACTGCTTATGCGAATACAACACCACTAAAACGTAACGTAACTGCAGAAGAAGTTGGAAATACCGCCGCTTTTTTATGCTCTGATTTAGCTTCAGGAATTACTGCAGAGGTCGTTCACGTTGATGCTGGTTATCATGCTGTGGCCATGTCGGATCTTGTCTAAGAAACATAAAAGATGACAGCTTAATGCATAGTTTTAAGCTGTCAGTACAATAGTTCAAAATCAATTTTTTCGCCACAATCTCTGCTTTAGAGGCTTTCAATATACAAAAGCCCTGTCAATATAGGCCAAGTTATCCGAGAACATAGCAGTAAACTGGAAGAAGTTTAGCATCGCTCTTTATAATAACCGAGCCAACTGCAAGGAGATCCTTCGCTTCGCTCTGGATGACGTAATAATAGAGCCATTTTTGAGGTTTCTTTCTTAACCCATTGCCTAGGGCCAAACTCAACCAAAGGATGAAACTTAGCGTAATCCAATGCCTACATTAATAACATTCAACCCCGTCATCCAGAGCGAAGCGAAGGAGCTCCCTTGCATTGGTAAAAGCTTTTGAAAACTTAGGTTCTGGATTTTAATCAATGATCATCAAAATATCAAAAGCACAACAATCTTATTTAAAATCAGATCGATGTGGTTGATAGACGTGTGGTTAGGGTTAGACGCTTTATTTCTGTAGCCTCTTTTTCTATAGCTTTAAGCAAGTATTAGCCAAAGATTTATCAAGCTATAGTTGATCAACTTAAATTAAGGTTTTTCTATTTTCATTTTGGAAATCTGATCTCGGATATATAAGTCATAATCCATTAAACCATAACTACTTTCAATTTGTTGCTCTAAACTTGCTTGCTGTTCTTTATTAAGTAACTTCATCTGTCCATCATTGATTTTTTTCAGACGTACAATTACATAGTTTCCATTGGCTAAGCTACGACCATCTTGGCTGTTTACTCGCGCCAAAGAAAAAGCAAGTTCATTTATAGTTGTATCTGCTTTGTCATTATCTCTAGTTGAGTTAGCAACTTCTTGCCATTTTAATTGATTTTCTGTAAGCAATTTCTGTTGCTCAATTTGCTGCATATTATTTGAAAACAGCTTATCCCCAAGCAATTTTGCCTGTTTTATGGCTTCTTGCAACTTAAGTAAGTTAGATATGTACTCTTTAACTTCTGCGATTGGCCTTTCAGTCGCGGTGATATGTTTATCTACGCGAATAACCACTACAGAATCATTATCGAGTTGAATTGGCTCACTGTTATTACCTAATTCAAGGACGTCATGACTAAACGCAGCATTGATTACTTGCTTAGACTTAGTTAACTCAGTGCCACCGCCTTGGCGTGAGAATAATTCTGATTGTTTAAGAGCTAATTTTAATGCGTCGGCAACAGGTGTTAAAGAATCCGGACTCTGATAGCTCAAATCGCCCAACTGCTCTAGAGCCTGAGCATATTGCGCTTGACTAAGCTCAGACAATAATTGCTCTTTAATTTGAGGTTCCACTTCCGATAAAGGTTTAAGAACAGCTGGTTTGTAGGCTATTAATTTAAATATTTCATAGCCATGTGGTAGCTCTACGGGCTCGGAAATTTCACCAGGTTTAGTCAAGTCTGCAAGAGCCTTATCAAAACCCGATTGACCTGCCACCATCCACGGAAGTACACCACCACTAGTAATCGACAGCTTATCATCAGATTTGGTTTTTAAAAATTCATTGAATTTAGAGGGATCGGTTTGTAGAGCCTGGTGGGTGTCTATTGCATTTTGTT
Source organism: Tatlockia sp. (assembly GCA_013697725.1). Classification (GTDB taxonomy): domain Bacteria; phylum Pseudomonadota; class Gammaproteobacteria; order Legionellales; family Legionellaceae; genus Tatlockia. The sequence goes on along the minus strand of JACCWI010000040.1, from coordinate 22,257 downwards.
TTATTTGCTGTCTTTTTTCATCGCTTGCATCTTCTGGCAGAGCAAAGAGTATATGCGCAACTTGCCATTGGGCCGGAGTTAAATAGTTGCTTTTATTATCTTCATAGTATTGTTCTATCTGACTTGAACTTAGCTTAATGTTGTCCTTAAGATGTTTTGTGGATAACTGAACATATTGAATGTTCACTTTTTCCGGGGCTAAATATTCTTTTTGGTGTTCTTGATAATATTTTTTTATATCTTCCTCGGCAATATTTATATTTTTAATAAAATTCGCTGTAGGTATTTCTAAATAATCATAATCCCTAGTCTGCATGTAAAGCTTAACAAATTTTTCAACTTCACCAGGTAAAGCAAATGCAGTCCCGATGAATGCGAAACGTTGTTGATTTAATAACATGCCCTGTCTAACTTCATTTCTAAACGATTCAGGTGTAAACATCGCCCCACTTAAAGCTTGCTGATATCGCTCTGGAGAAAAATGCCCATCTTGTTGAAATTGAGGTATGCCAAGAATAGCTCCATCGGCTTGGTTTCTTGTAACTTCAAAGCCAGCCTTGTTGGCTGCTTGTACACTTACTTCGTTATTGACCATATCATTTAGCACTTGTTTTTTTTGTGCTAATTCAGTTGCGGCTGTCATTTGAGAAATATCGCTTTGCTGCCGATAACGTCTATAAGCAATTTCATAAGCTTGTTTGGAGATTACTTTGCCATTTACAACAATTTCAGAATCAGAGGCTTGATGAGATTGCATGTAATAGTCAACCCCAAATAAAGTGAAGGTAAGGGCAATCAGGATGATGACTATCCAGGCTACGACACCTTGTATTCGCTCGTTTAGTTTCTGCAGCATGTTAAATCCATATTTGGTAAATTCGCAAGAAATTTTAGATACATCTAAACAGCTTCATTTCGACCCAGAAATATTCGTTAGAGATCCTGCGCAAGAGTTATATTAATTTCAACATTAACAAGCGTTATTTAGGATCGATTTTATAAATATTAAGCCCTTATCAAACTTACTCAGCTTGAAAGGCCTTCTATGCCATGTGACCAATTGTACTAAAAAACTGAGCTAGTAAATTAACTATAATTAACTCGGCTTAACCTAAGATAAAAAAATCAGGTCTTCGTTAAGCTTAAACAGTAAAACAATGTATTTAGAATTTAAAAGTTTGGGCTTAAATGACTGAGTCCCTTTACAAGTTCCAATTTGAACTAACTTCATTTAAATTCTAATATCCATAAAAAAAACGCGCCCTTCGGCGCGTTAATCTTGGCGGAGTGGACGGGGCTCGAACCCGCGACCCCCGGCGTGACAGGCCGGTATTCTAACCAACTGAACTACCACTCCAACTCATGGTGGGTGCTGCAGGGATCGAACCTGCGACCCTCGCCTTGTAAGGGCGATGCTCTCCCAGCTGAGCTAAGCACCCCAAAAACTAGGCCTCTTGTACAGCTTCTTTTAAAGATTTGCCAGCTTTAAACTTAGCAACTCTTGAAGCTTTAATCTGAATCGTAGCACCAGTCTGAGGATTTCTACCAGTACGTGCAGAGCGGTTTCCCGTGGTGAAAGAACCAAAACCAGGCAGCACAACTTGATCGCCGCTTTTTAAAGCATCGGTTACTGTAATCATAAAAGTATCAAGAACTCGACTAGCGTCTGCTTTAGTGACACCAGATCCAGTTGCAATTGCATCAATCAATTCACTCTTATTCATTATTTCCCCTATCAGTTATTCATCCTTTACGTGAGCTATTAATAACTAAATTTTTAGCCCAGTCAAGCAGTCACATCCTTGCATTGCCCGCCAGTAGCGGGCAACGGAGTGAAATATACCCCGGATTAATGGGTATGTAAATCCTTATTTCCATTTTTTTTAGAACTTTTAGTCGAAATAACCTTTTCAGGTTTTGGTTCGGTAGGATTTACGATAGGATTTGTTACTAAAGCAAGCTCTAAAACCTGTTCAATTGTTTTCATTGGATGTATTGTCATTTTCTTTAAAACATTATCAGGGATCTCTTCCAGATCTTTACGATTCTCTTCGGGAATGATTACATGTTTGATACCACCGCGATGAGCTGCTAGCAGTTTTTCTTTCAAACCACCAATAGGAAGAACTTGACCTCTTAGAGTTATTTCCCCAGTCATAGCAACATCAGCTCGAACAGGGATTTGTGTTAGCACAGAAACCAGCGCCGTACACATGCCAATACCCGCACTAGGTCCATCTTTAGGCGTTGCTCCCTCAGGAACGTGAATATGAAAATCATTTTTTTCATAGAAGTCTGGAGGGACTGCAAAACTTTTAGCTCGGCTTCTAACCACTGTCATAGCAGCCTGAATTGATTCCTGCATAACCTCGCCAAGTTGTCCTGTGTGCGTTGTTTTCCCTTTTCCTGGCATCATCGATGCCTCAATCGTGAGTAATTCACCACCAACACTAGTCCAAGCAAGCCCAGTAACCTGACCCACCTGATCATATTCTTCTGCAAGCCCATAGCGAAATTTCTTAACACCTAAATATTTTTCAATATTAGTGCGAGAAACATTAACCTTTTTAATTTTTTTACCGGTTAGAATTTCTTTAACTACTTTGCGGCAGATGGAAGCAATATCGCGCTCCAGGTTTCTCACGCCTGCTTCACGGGTATAATGACGTACAATTTCTCGAATTGCAGTTTCAGCAATATGTATTTCTTCAGGTTTTAAACCATTTAATACTAGTTGCTTATCGACCAAATAACTTTCAGCAATATGAATTTTTTCATCTTCTGTATAACCAGCTAGCCGAATTATCTCCATACGATCAAGTAAAGGTGCGGGGATTTCCAAAGAATTGGCAGTTGCAATGAACATGACATCACTCAAATCATAATCGACTTCTAGATAATGATCATTAAACGTATGATTTTGTTCAGGATCAAGTACTTCAAGCAAGGCTGAGGCAGGATCGCCTCGGAAATCCATCGCCATCTTGTCGACTTCATCAAGCATAATCAAAGGATTTTTTACACCGGCTTTACATAATTTTTGAATAATTTTTCCCGGCATTGAACCGATATAAGTTCGTCTGTGTCCACGAATTTCCGCTTCATCACGCACACCTCCTAAAGCAATACGAATAAAAGTTCGGCCTGTGGCATTAGCAATAGATTGGCCTAAGGATGTTTTTCCTACGCCAGGAGGTCCAACAAGACATAAAATCGGGCCTTTTAATCGTTTTACCCGTTGTTGTACCGCTAAATACTCGATAATACGTTCTTTAACCTTTTCAAGGCCGTAATGTTCTTTATCCAGTAATTTCTCTGCTTTGAGTAAATCGAATTGAATTTTATTTTTTCTTTTCCATGGGACCGTTAACATCCAATCTAAGTAATTTCGGATGACTGTGGCTTCAGCAGACATAGGAGACATCATTTTTAATTTATGCAACTCACTGAGGGTTTTATCTTTAGCTTCTTTCGGCATTCCGGCTTTATTTATAGAGGCTTCAAGTTGTTCAATTTCATTACCCTCTTCGCCCATTTCACCTAATTCTTTTTGAATCGCTTTGATTTGTTCGTTAAGATAATATTCTCTTTGGCTTTTTTCCATCTGACGCTTTACACGCCCTCTTACTCTTTTTTCAACATGAAGCAAATCAATTTCGCTTTCAATATAGGCCATTAACCGTTCTAAACGTGTTCCTACATCGATAGTCTCAAGTAACTCTTGCTTATCATCCACTTTTAAACTTAGATGGGCTGCAATGGTATCCGCCAAGCGGCCGGGTTCATCAATACTGGCAAGAGAACTTAGAACTTCAGGGGGAATTTTTTTATTGAGTTTTATGTATTGTTCAAATTGTGACATTAAAGAGCGCATTAAAATTTCAGTTTCCTGCTCTTTAAGCACTTTACTTTCTTCGTGAATGGGCTCTAAAGCTGCATCTATAAATCCACTGTCCAGATTATAGGCTATCACTCTTGCCCGTTGCTCGCCTTCGACTAAGACTTTGACTGTTCCATCAGGGAGCTTTAATAACTGCAACACACTTGAAACAGTACCTACATTATAAATGTCTTCTGGTGTAGGATCATCATTAGATGATTTGCGCTGGGCAACCAAAAAAATACGTTTATTATCAACCATTGCCGCTTCTAAAGCCTTAATGGATTTTTCTCGTCCAACAAATAGGGGAATGACCATATGAGGATATACAACAACATCCCTAAGAGGTAAAACAGGTAATGGTAACAGGAAATCTTCACTTTCAGATTCAGACGGTATGATTTCATTTTCGCTTTCGCTAGACATAATGAGCCCTTATTCAAACGATAATCCTAGAGAATATAATAATTTTAGTTGCTTTATTGAAAAAACAACCAAAAATAGCTGCTCTACTTTATAGTAGAGCGACTTGACCTATTACTATCCTAAATATGGCAGTTGAATCAACTGCGCGCAAACTGAATTCTAAGTTAAGTGGTCTACTATTCTTGAAAATCCTTTATTTTCAGTTAGATAGTAAACCCTCATTCAGTTATCTTAGGCTATTCTCCGCCACCTGTAGCACATTGTTTATCTTCCTCTCCCTCATAAATCAGGATAGGATTTCCATTACTGTTAATAACCGCTTCATTAATAATCACTTTTTTTACACCTTCAAGAGATGGCAATTCATACATGGTGTCTAAAAGTATATTTTCAAGTATTGCACGTAAACCTCTGGCGCCAATTTTTCTTTCCAATGCTTTTTTAGCAATTAGCCGAAGTGCACCTTCATGAAACTCTAACTCAACGTTTTCCATTTTGAGTAAAGCATGAAATTGCTTGGTAAGTGCATTTTTAGGACGAGTAAGAATATCAACCATGGCTTCTTCATTTAATTCATTTAAAGTAGTTACAACAGGTAACCTTCCCACGAATTCTGGTATTAAACCATATTTAACAAGATCTTCAGACTCTAATCCATCAAGGATTTTTTCCATATCTTTTACACTTTTTTGATTTCTTAATTGTGCTGAGAAACCAATTCCTGACTTATCGCTGCGCTCTCGTATTACTTTATCAAGGCCGGCGAAAGCTCCTCCACAAATGAATAAAATATTTGAGGTATCAACTTGTAAAAATTCTTGTTGAGGGTGTTTACGCCCGCCCTGAGGAGGTACAGAGGCAATAGTGCCTTCAATTAATTTTAATAAAGCCTGTTGCACGCCTTCCCCTGAAACATCACGCGTGATTGAGGGATTGTCTGATTTTCTTGAAATTTTATCAATTTCATCTATATAAACGATACCTTGCTGTGCTTTATCAACATCATAATCGCATTTTTGCAGCAACTTCTGGATAATATTTTCCACGTCTTCACCGACATAGCCAGCTTCTGTCAAAGTAGTCGCATCTGCCATGGTGAATGGAACATTAAGTAATCGAGCCAAGGTTTGTGCTAATAAAGTTTTACCACTACCTGTAGGGCCTATTAATAGGATATTAGATTTACCTAATTCAATTCCATCTTCTGTTTTATGATATAAACGCTTGTAATGATTATATACAGCAACGGATAGCACTTTTTTAGCGTGTGGCTGTCCAATTACATATTCATCAAGAAAATTTGAAATTTCTTTAGGCGAGGGTAATTTTTCTTCAGCCTCTTCGGGGGCATCTTGCGTTTCTTCTCGAATAATATCATTACAAAGTTCAACACATTCATCGCAAACAAATACTGATGGACCTGCAATCAGTTTTTTTACTTCGTGCTGACTTTTTCCGCAAAACGAACAATATAAAATCTTGTCACCATCGTCGTTACCGGTTTTACTCATCTACAAACCCCTCTCTTACTGCAACCTAGTTCCTCAGGTAATTTTAGTAAAATTTAAAACAATTGAAAAAATAGCGCCAGTAAAAAGACAAATAAGTCTAAATAGACTTATCTGTCTTTTAATTACTCAGCTTTGGATAATGCTTCGCGATCGTAGAGAACCTTATCTATTAAACCATATTCGCATGCTTGAGTAGCGCTCATGAAGTTATCACGCTCTGTATCGCGCATAATTTCGGCTGGCGTTTTATTGGTATGTTTAGCCATAATGCAATTTAAGCGCTCTCGCACAGCTAAAGTTTCTCTTGCATGAATCTCAATATCAGTTGCCTGACCCCGATAACCACCAAGTGGTTGATGGATCATTACACGTGAGTTTGGCAAACAAAATCGTTTTCCTGCAGCACCGGCACAGAGCAATAATGCTGCTGCACTTGCAGCTTGGCCAATACATAAAGTACTCACATCAGGTTTTATAAATTGCATAGTGTCATAAATAGCAAGACCGGCTGTAACCACTCCTCCTGGGGAATTGATATACAAGGAAATCTCTTTATCCGGGTTTTCAGATTCTAAAAATAAAAGCTGAGCTACAACCAGATTCGCCATATGATCTTCAACTTCTCCTAAAAGGAAAATGATTCGATCTTTTAAAAGTCTTGAGTAAATATCATAAGATCTCTCGCCACGAGAAGTCTGTTCAACTACCATAGGCACTAAGCCACTGGCATTTCTTATCAAATTGTTTGAATAAGCTGACATTCTACTCTCCTTTAGTATTACTGTCCTTAGCAGGATTCATCACTTCATCGTATTTTTGAGTTTTCTCAACAATTTTGGCCTTCTCAGAGATTTTCTCAGCAACCATCTCTTCCATAACCAAGGCTTCAACCTCTGCTAAACGTTCTTTACTACTATTGTACCATTCACGAAGTTCTTCAGGCTTTTCATAAGCATTTGCAAATTTTTCTATCATGGCGTTGACCCGTTCTTTATCCGCAACTATCTCATGTTTTTTAACATATTCTGAGAATAATAAGCCAAGTTGCACACGACGTTTTGCTTGTTCTTCAAATAATGCCCGAGGAAAATCCGGAATTTTCTCGTTATCGGAGTGTTCATTACCATAGAGTCGGTGATACATATCGTGTTTTAAATGTTCAATTTCTTGTTCAATAAGAGCTGAAGGTAAGTCAAAAGCATTTAACTCCATTAATTTATTGAATATTTTTTCACGGTTTAATGAAGAAAGACGGCGCTCAAGCTCACGCACCATGTTTTCTTTGATATCTTTTGCCAAAGCTTCCATACCGCCTTCTTTGATATTGAATTTTTCAGCAAAAGCTTCATCTAAAGGTGGTAATTGACCTTCTAAAATCTTATGGACGGTTATCTTAAAGGTAACCTCTTTTCCTGCTAATTCTTTATGCGCATAATCGCTGGGAAAAGTTACTTTGAGGTCAAAAGGTTTATCTTTTTTAGCGCCGATGAGTCCCTCTTCAAAGCCTGGAATCATCGATCCTGAGCCGAGTATCAATTCAAAGCCTTCTGATTGACCGCCTTCAAATGGACTATCGCCCAGAAAGCCTTCAAAATCGATAACTAATTTATCGCCTTTAGCCGCATCACGTGAAACTTCATGCCATTCTTTGTTTTGCTCGCGCAATTTTTCAAGCATGTCTTTAACATCTTCGTCATTAACTTGAGAGCGAATTAATTCTATTTCATCATTATTGAGTTCAACCACATCAAATTTGGGAAATATTTCAAAAATAGCGGTGTATACGAAATCTTTACCTGATTCAATTTGTTCAGGTTCGACATTAGGCGATCCGGCAGGTACTAATTCATTTTTTTGCAAGGCTTCAAACAGAGTTGATTGAACCATTTCTCGGGCAACTTCTTCACGGACGGTATGTGAAAAACGGTTTTTAACTTCGTGCAGTGGTACTTTACCAGGACGAAATCCATCAACTTTAACTTTAAGAGCAAGCTTGTTGAGGCGAAGGCCCACTTCTTTCTCTACTTCTTCGGATGGTACCGAAACCGTTAATTTACGTTCCAAACCTTTCAGGGTCTCAACAGAAACTTGCATCTAGTCACCTCACGGATATTTAAATAAGTGGTGCGAAAGGAGAGACTCGAACTCTCACGGGTTGCCCCACTGGAACCTAAATCCAGCGCGTCTACCAGTTCCGCCACTTTCGCAATCAGGGTGGAATTATCAAACAGTAAGTCTTTATTGTAAAGACTTGAAATACATCTTTAGATTTTCTAAATTCTCGAGGAACTGGGGTGAACGATGGGATTCGAACCCACGACAACCGGGATCACAACCCGGGGCTCTACCAACTGAGCTACGCTCACCATATAATCTTTATTAACGGATCTGATATTCTGCCCAAGGCTGGTACGCCCGGCAGGACTCGAACCTGCTACCCTCGGCTTAGAAGGCCGATGCTCTATCCAGATGAGCTACGGGCGCATAAAAACTGGTCGGGGTGGAGAGATTCGAACTCCCGACATCCTGCTCCCAAAGCAGGCGCGCTACCAGGCTGCGCTACACCCCGTTTAATACCGTCTCTAAGACAGAGCGCAAATGATACTCGGAGCTACGGACGAGGTCAATAATTCTATTCAAATATTATTTAACTTAGAGCGAATTGTTAGCAAGCTGATGGTAGAGATATTTTTAATGAGATAACATCAGCTTTTATTGATTAAAAAAGTCTTTATGAAAATTCAGCTCTTAGCAATTTTTGACAGCCTAACTCAAATTCGTAATAACATGGATAATGTAGTCCTGCCTGCTCCAGAATTTTACAAAGATTTTTACCATAGTTTAAATTTTCTTAAAAGCTATACGGGCAGCCTAGGCACATTCAATAGTTATAGGCGGGAAACTGAGCGCTTATTACAATGGTGCTGGCTTATTAAAAAAGTAACTCTCAGTGAACTTAAACATCAAGATATTGAACAATTTGTTCGTTTTTGTCAAAAACCGCCCCTATCCTGGATTGGCACCAAAAAAGTGCCTCGCTTTATTGAAAAAGACGGTAAGCGAATCCCTAATCCGGAATGGCTACCTTTTATTGCGACCATTAGCAAATTTTCCCGGAAAAAGGGTGCCGAAGTTTCTATTGAGCAATTTAATTTATCCCAGGGTGCGGTGCAGGAAATTTTTGCTATTTTAAGTACATTTTTTAATTTTTTAATCGCTGAGGAATATCTTTTAGCCAACCCAGTTGCCCTTATTCGCCAGAAATCCAAGTTTATTCGAAAACAGCAGCAAAATGCCCCTATTCGACGTTTGAGTTTACAACAGTGGGAAGCCGTCTTAAGCGCTTCGGAAGCGCTCGCTCAAGAATACCCAGAAAAACATGAGCGAACGCGTTTTATTTTAAGCATGCTTTTTGGCATGTATCTGCGAATTTCGGAACTGGCTGCCAGTGAACGTTGGGTACCGACAATGAATCACTTTGCTAAAGATTCTAATGGCTATTGGTGGTTTACCACCGTTGGAAAAGGCAATAAAGAACGTCAAATTGCGGTGAGTGAAGCTATGCTTGCAAGTTTGGTTCGCTGGCGCCAATTTTTAGGCTTGTCGCCTTTGCCTTCTCTTGCAGATAATTCCTATCTGATACCAAAGATGAAAGGAATCGGCCCCATGAGTGATACCGCACCACTTCGCCGTTTAGTTCAGCTTTGTTTCGATAAGGCTGCTGAACAATTACGTTACCAAGGCTTTGGTGAAGAGGCTGATAATCTTTCTTCAGCTACGGTTCATTGGCTGCGGCATACCGGGATTTCTGAAGATGTGAAATCTCGCCCGCGGGAACATGTCCGGGATGATGCAGGCCACAGTTCCAGTGCAACTACCGATAGATATATCGATGTTGAAATGCAAGCCCGTTATCAATCTGCACGTAAAAAACAGATAGAGATCAGAGCAGAAATTAAAGAGTCTAATGATTAAACGGGTTTGATGTCTACTAGCTCAATATTTTCACCAGGGAGTGCTTCGCCTAAAAATATTTCACCCACCGTTTGAAATCGTTTAACGGAATCAGTGACTAAATAATTAACCAAGGCTTGATGCTTATCACAGACCAAGTTAGCTTTAATAAGTTTCTCTCGCAGAGCTATGGCAGTTGCTTCTGCTGAGTCAACTATCGTGACCTTCTCAGGTAGCATCGTCGCTAACAGGGTTTTAAAAACTGGAAAATGGGTGCAGCCCAAAAGCAAGGTATCTTCTTCTTGAAATTCTGATAAATAGTGTTTCAAGGCTTCCTTTGCTACCGCATTGGAAACCATGCCCTCTTCAGCTAAAGCCACTAAAACTGAACAGGCGCGCGCGCGAATTGCAGCCTTGGGTAGAGATTTTGCAATAATATTTTGATAAGCATTTGAGGCAATTGTCGTTTCTGTTGCTAAAACAAAAATACGTTGATTTTTAGTTGCCGTTATAACAGCCGAAGCGCCAGGGATGACGACTCCAAGTACGGGCATATCTGGCAACATCGCTTGTAAATGAGGTAGGGCCGCTGTGGTAGCCGTATTGCAGGCAATGACTAAGGCTTTAATTCGTCGCTCGACTAATAATCGAGCCATTTGGTTAGCATAAAGTTGAATGGTATTCGGGCTTTTCGTACCGTATGGGAGACGAGCCGTATCGCCTAGGTAGATGTAGGATTCATTAGGAAGAGCAGTTTTCAAAGCGCGAAGCACTGTCAAACCGCCCATTCCCGAATCGAAAACACCAATTGGTAAGTTATTATTATTCATAATGTCCCTATTTAAATTTTTTGACTCAACTACTTGGGCCTAAAGTTGGTCTATTTTCCTCTTCCTTGTCATTTTCTTTGCCGATAACTGCTGAGATTTTACCTTTAAAAAATTGGGTAAGATCTCTAGTATGTTCAAGCGCATCTTTTCTAAGCTCATCCGAATCACCAAAACGGATTTCATTAAGCTTTTTAATTCCTGCTAATCGAGAATGGCAGTGATGAGATTCTTTAAATTGCGTAGTATAGATAGACTTTGCATCCCAAGCCTTGCCAAACCAAGTAAACTGAGACTTTATATTAAATTCTGCTTGAAGTACTTTGTCAATTTTCAGGTCTGGATGGGCTGCTTCAAGAGTCAACCATAAGGCAGTCCATAAATAGGTTGAGAAATCCTTATGATTACCCATCTTGACCACTAAGGGGTTATCCTCGCTAGGAGGACCTTCAAGCTTAGATACTAAATCAATAGCCATAGTCATAGCCAGCTTCACTTTATCTTGCGCGTCATCTGGAATTGCAACAGCAGTAAGCTTAATCGAGGGCGGATATTTAACTTCACCTTTGTCAACCACTGGAGAGAGATTATCCGAGCCACGTTCTTCTATATAGCTTGCTGTTTTAGTTCCACAATTTATTGTTTTTTCTCTAAATTTTCCAGCAGGAATCGGATCTATTTCTTTGAAAAAATTATTAATAGCTCCCTGAGATTCTATGGACTCTGAGTTTGGATTAGGATTAGCGACTGCTTTATGCTCTTTAGTAAAAAGCTTTGCTTTTTCGGAAAGATCATAATCGGTTGAGTGAATGTCAAGTGACAATAATTCCAAATCCATTTTACCTGCTTTCGCCTTTTCCATTAATTTCAACAAACCTTGCTCCATGAGAGGATCTTGAGATATATCTAAATCTGGCTTTGACTTTGACTTTGGCTTTGGCTCGCCCCTGAAGACACACTGTAAGGCAGTAAAAGGCTTTAACTCTTTTTGAATTTCTTTTTGTAAAAGTTCAAATTCTTTTTTGCTGCTAGCTATAGCGTCGATCATTTCCGTCTTTTTGCTTGCAGTAATTCCCTTATCATTGATTTCAATATCTTGAGGTAAACTTGCAATTTGATTATTAATCTCATCAAGCTGGTTATTTAAATAGGTAACATAACTATCACACTGACTTGATATTTCACTAAAATCGCGCAACATTTCTGCTGCGTGTTGTTTGGATGTGGACTGAAATGCGGGGTTAAACCAAGAGACAGGCTCCATTTTAGACAGTTTTTTTAATTTGTCTCGTTCAAGGTAGTCTACTTTTATTTCAGAAAAGTTAGCACGCATGCTGGCGAGTTTGGCTTTTTGTTCTTCAAGAGCCTCTTCGTAGTTGGGGCTTAATAATACGCTTTTTATTGCATTTGTTTTAATACGGTTGAACAGCTGAGGAGTTAACTGCTCAGCAAGAGGTGGATTATATATGTTCAAATAGGCTTGTGGCGGTGTTTTTCTCTTTTCGGCTAACTTCATAAAATCGGCTAGCGTTGGTGCGGCCCTTAGGTCTGTAAAGAGAGCTTGAGCCTGTGCGTGTTCCAGTTTTTTAGAGGTACTTAACGTTAATAAACTTAAAGCAATAGCCTTTTGCGAAGGCTCTACATCTGGATCTGCATCATAATCACCCAATAATACCTGATTGCGAGCCTGCTGTTCCTGGATAGGTTTCATTATCGACTGGGTATTATTTCCTGTTCCTCCATTAGCTTCCAGACCAAACGCTCGGTAGATAACGGCTTGATTGGTCGGATTAAGGGTATGAGCTATATAGTTAATTACCGCTTGATAGTTAGTTTCGTTATTGCGAGTTCGAGATGGCGAACCATCAAGGCTATTAACTAATAATACATCATTAATAATAGTAATATTTTTATCAGACAAATCAATTGGAGGTTCAATATGCGCTAGAACTCTACTTAACTCAGCATTAGCTATTTTAGCAAATTGATTTAAATTGCGGTTTTCACTGATAAGTTCGTTAATAAGTGAGTCGGAGGCCAATTTTTTATTGCCTAAAATTAATTGAATATCTCCTGCATTCTGCGCGTCAGCCAAGGCACGAATCACAGCAGGTTTGGCTATTAAGGCTTTTTGGGTTATTAAAGGTAGCTGGGTGAGCAATTCCCTTAATTTAGGATGTTTTGCAAGACCAAATTTAACTGCCGCCATAGGCTCAATGAGGCGTTGAACAGCGGCCTTTTGCACCTGGTCCATTGTTTTTTCTGTAACCCAATCGCGATTGGTAAGGCCGAAGTGGGTTGTTAAGGCTTCTTTAAATTTGGCTACATCAGTTTCTTTGGCCAGCTGCGTTAGTTTTTCAGTAACTGTGGGCGGGGCAACTTTAATTGAATCATTATTAGGATAATTTTTGATTAAGGATTCTACTAAATGAGTTTGAACTCTGTATTTTTCTTCTATAGGCAATTCGTCAGATTGTAGTAGCTCGCTGATATTCGTATCGTTTTTAAAATTGTTAATTGTAGCTATCAAACTTTTATGTTTATCTGGGGTGATAGCAATTGCATTTCGTGCAATTCTAATGAGTTCTTCAGCAGCCGCATAACCACGAATATTAAGAATTAGCTTGGTATTCGCATAATCACTTTCAAAACGATGATCCTCTGTTGGTAATCCTAGTAGAATGTTTATCTTGGCACTGAGAGCTACAATATTATCCCCATCCACAAAATCCGCTAAGGCATCCTCATCAAGTGTTGAGAGATTTAATTTAATAAAAGTTGTTAAAGCGTTTTGACGGCCGTCAATAATATTTTGTTCAATATTAAAATGATTAGTTAATTCAGATTGAAGAGTTAGGGGCGCATTTGCAATAAACTCTCTTGAAAATCCCACACTGAAGTCATCATTAAGAAGAAGTTTCTTAAGCTTATCAGAATGCTCTTTAAATAAGTCAGAGTTTTGAGGAGCTAAAGCAAGCGATTTACGCAAATAAGCCTGGACCGCAATATCTTTAACATTCACATTTTTGAGAGCTTCATGAAACTTATTCTCTTCTTTGTACCCTAAAGATTCATCTTTTTTTAGAGCTAGTATAATATCAGTTGGAGTATTAGCTTTGCTTAAAGCACTAAGAGTTGCTTCTTCATTACATGTAGCTATATTAAGCTTAAGCGCAGTGATTGCAGCTACATTTCGAATTTTTTCAATTGTACTATCTTTTTGAAAAACTTGTTCCAAAAAAGCACCGCCATATTCATAAGGCTGTAAATTGAGTTCATTTTTAAGCGCTAAAGCGGTAGTGGATTTTGCAATATTATCTAAATCATTAATTCTATTTGCGTTTAGCGTTGGTAAATATGCGATAAGGAAACAAGATCCTAGTTCACTTTTAATGGTATTTATATCTCTTTCATCTAAATTGGCGGCAAAATTAGACCCTTCAAACGCGGCTCTAAAATCATGGGGATCTTCTTCATGTAAAGTCTCATCACTTAATTCCAATATTTCTGCAGTTGATTTATTAGCAATTTCCATTAGGAGACCTTTTTTGGAAATTGTTCTTGAAACATCGCCTTGAAGGAGATTTTTCGGCATTGAATCTGCAATTGAATGAGGATTGGCACCTGCTTTAAAAAGAGCCCTAACTGCTTGAGGGAAATCTTGCTTGAACAGGCTGAGGACTTGTATATCGGTGCATTGAGTTATTTTTTTAATTAAAAGTTTTCGTTTAGCCTGGTGTTTAAGGCGGTCTGCATTTACTTCCAAAAAACCTAGTAATTTTTTTGAACTTGAAGCATTAAGAGTTAAATTTGGCTGACCAAGTTTGTTTTTTCCTTGATCATCGAAAAATTTTTGACGAAAGGTTTTATTTAATTCGGCATCCCCAGTAGGAGAGGTAATAATATCTTCGAGTTGTTTGTCGCTAAGATTGTTAAGAGTTAGCTCTATTCTTTTTGATAGGGCTAACTGAGTTAATGTTTCGAAATCATTTTGATCTGAAGATAAAAATTCTTGGCCTTCACTATTAAAATCATTTTTTAAAAGGGGAGACCAATATGTTTGATGGTTTTTAATAGCCTTTCTAAAATTTTCATCTTTCTCAAAACCTGCAGTGAGAATGGCATCTAAAGCAGCAAACGTTTCTGCAGGCTTAGCATGTTCATCTAACGTGGTATTATTTGTTAACAAATTACTAAGCATTTCGTTTATAGGCATTGAAAACTCCGGAGACATTTATATCTTAAGTTTAATGGTTATTTCTTAACTGAACCTTAATTGTTAATAATTTTTGTAATTTAATTGTAATTGTTTATTCTACTGTAGTATTTTAGTTAATTGAATGAATTTAAATTGAACATTTTGTGGATACCCTGGACAAGCCGGAGAAGTAAGGCTTTTCAGCGGCTCGAGGGGCTGTATAAGACTCTATGCTCTATTGTAAATTTTTTTTAACTTACCAACACAAGCATTAAAGCGATAAATATCCAGATTAGAGCGAGTGTTAGTTCTGTATAGAGATAACCGTGGAACGTTTTTCGTTGATACCAATAATTTATCGCTGCAACCGGCAAAAAAGTGAGACCCATTAAGGTGATTAGGCTTGCCAGGTAAACTCCTAGTGCTTTAAAAGCTAAAAGCCCTGCTATTTTATCTCTAATGGTTAGTACAAAAAATTGAATTTTAGTCAGACACCAAAATGCTTCGGGTTGAAAAAATACAATAAATAAGGTGGCTAACAGCAAAGGTAAAACCAGCTTCATGCCGGGAATTGCCATTATTTTCTTAATGATATTGCTAAATTCTTTAGCAAAAAATACCGCTATTGCAAAAATAAAAACAACCAGCGCAATGGTAGTCATATTATCCATTAGATTATTTCCTAGCCTCTAAAGCTTCCCAGCGCGCGTAGAGTAGAGCAAGCTCTGCTTCCAGCTTTGCTAATTGTTGATTGGAGGTACTGAGTTTAGCAGCGTCCTGCTGATAAAATTCCGGATCGGCCATTTTTAATTGCAAGGCGGCTATTTTTTGCTCTAAAACCTCGATTTTTTGAGGTAACTGCGTTAATTCACGTTGCTCGTTAAAATTTAATTTGCTTGAACTATTTGCTCGTTTTTCAAATTTTACTGAAGCGCTTGTCTGCTCGCGTTGTTGTTTTTTCTGCAGGCGATAGTCGTCATAACCACCCACGTATTCATTAAATTGACCGTCTTCATGAACTAACACCGAGGTCACTACTTGATTGATAAAAGCTCTGTCATGACTGATTATGATTAAAGTGCCTGAATAATCCAATAGCATATTTTCAAGGACTTCAAGGGTTTCAATATCCAAATCATTGGTGGGCTCATCCATAACTAACAGATTAACAGGCTTTGCTAATAATTTAGCTAGCAATAAGCGATTGCGTTCACCACCTGACAAGGTTGATACCGCTTGGTTGAAGCGTTCAGGCGGGAATAAAAATTCACGTAAATAAGAGGCAACATGCTTTTGTTTGCCGTTAATCATTACATAATCTGCGCCATCACCTACGTTAGCCATCAAAGTTTGTTCTTCGTCTAATTGCCGACGTAATTGATCAAAATAGGCGACTTCAATTGAAGTGCCG
Source organism: Tatlockia sp. (assembly GCA_013697725.1). Taxonomy (GTDB): domain Bacteria; phylum Pseudomonadota; class Gammaproteobacteria; order Legionellales; family Legionellaceae; genus Tatlockia. The sequence goes on along the minus strand of JACCWI010000040.1, from coordinate 6,050 downwards.
TGACGAATGGTTCCTGCATTGGGAACTAACTCGCCTAAAAGTAAACGCACTAAAGTAGTTTTTCCACAACCATTTGGACCAATAATACCAATCTTATCACCCCGAGTAAGAAGCAAGGAAAAATCTTTGACTAAGTGTTTATCAGCAATGCTGTAATTGAGCTTTTGTGCTTCAATTACCACTGAGCCAGAACGCTTTACATCAAGACTGATTCCTTGCACATTGCCGGATTGCTCACGTCGTGCCTTATGCTGCTCTCTTAACGCTTTGAGTGCTCGGACTCGTCCTTCATTTCTTGTACGGCGTGCCTTAACGCCCGTACGAATCCAAACTTCTTCCTCAGCTAAACGCTTATCGAATAATGCATTGTGTTTTTGTTCGCTTAGTCGTAGCGCTTCACGACGGTCAAGGTAGGTTTCGTAATTGCAATCATGGCAATACAACTTACCACGATCGATTTCCACAATACGATTAGCGACTTGGGCTAAGAATTCACGATCATGGGTTACAACTAAAATGGAACCGGTATAAGTTTTTAGATAGGATTCCAGCCACTCAATAGCATTCAAATCGAGATGGTTAGTCGGTTCGTCCAACAGGAGGAGATCAGGTGCTGCAATTAGAGCGGCCGCTAAAAGAGCTCGCCGTTTCATGCCGCCTGATAAACTATTCATCTTAGCATTGGAATCAAGCCCTAAACGCGTTGCCATCATTTCAACCCGTGGTAAGAGATCCCAGGCATTTAAATTATCCATTTTTTCCTGACAGCGCGCCAAAGCGGTTAAATCATCAGCTTGGGCTGATAATTGATGAAACTGGGCAAGTACATCACCCTTTTCGCCTAAGCTTGTTACTAAAAAATGATAGACCGATTCATTATTGAGATCTAAAGGGACTTCTTGAGTTAAACCAGCAATTCGCAGCCCGTTTAAAGACTGTATCTGGCCGCTGTCTGGCACTAATTCCCCTTGTAACAAATGTAAAAGAGTCGATTTACCCGCACCGTTTCGCCCGACTAAAGCAATACGCTCCTGAGTTTGGATTTGCCAATCGACCTTATCGAGTAAACAATTACCGCCTAAATTTAAGGTTACATTCTGTAGGGAAAAAATACTCATACCGGCCTATTTGTATAAAAATTTGTGAAAAAAGAGCTCTATGCTACCGCAAAACCCTAAGCCTGTCCTCCTTTGCTCTCTCAACAGGAGACTTCGTTGTTAATCAGCAGCCTTATTAGGTTGAATAACAAGTTCTTTATTTTTTTGCGAAAGATTGAATTTGGATAACACATTCATTCCCAATAAAACCAATTCATCGTCTGAGCCAGGAATTATAACGGCCTTTACGTCATTAAGAACAAAAGCAGCAAAGCTTAATTTTTTTAAACGGGTTAGCGAGCCGGTTACCGAACCGTTGGCTGTCTCAAGAGTCACATTATAGCGACCAGATAAATTTAATTGTCTGGCTAATTTTTGTGGAATTGCAATCAAGCTTGCACCTGTATCGACTAAAAACTTGACGGGATGATCGTTAATAAACCCATTAATATGATAATGGCCATTTTCATCCGCTTTAATCGTTACAACTCCCTGTTTAACTTGATAGGAGCCTTTATCTTCTGCGGTGTAGTATCGAAAAAATAGAAACAACAGAATAAAAAAAATTAACCAGGCGATAATGAACATGGTTCGACCGGTTTTAGAGTCGGAGGCCTCGCTCACAGTATCATTATTCCATCTATCTCTATCAATGAATCTCGCGGTAAAGCGGAGATTCCTATTGCGGCTCGCGCTGGATAAGGCTCACTAAAATAACGAGCCATGGCTTCATTAACTAAGGGAAAATGATTTAGATCAGTCAGGTACACATTTAATTTTGCAATTTTTGCCAGGGAACCACCAGCAGCCTCACAAACAGCAGCCAAATTGTCAAACACTTGATTAATTTGCAGGCGGATATCTATTGAGCAGAGTTGCATTGTTTGTGGATCGAGTGGGATTTGTCCTGATAAATAAACGGTGTCATTACAGCGAATTGCCTGACTGTAAGTTCCTATTGATGCTGGTGCTAAATCAGTATGGATAGCTTGCATTAATTTTCTCCCTGTTTTTTACGATAAAGTCGCATAACAATCTTATTGGCGCGTAAACGACGCATCACGCGTGCTAAATGGGAGCGATCGCGCACACTAATGGAAAAAGTAACTGCATTATGTCTTCCATCTCTTGGGTCAACATCAATGTTGCCAATATTGGAATCGGATTCTGAAATAGCCGTGGCAAGTGCTGCGAGTACACCGCGTTGATTCGCTACCTCAACAGTAATATCAACCCAGTATTCACCTTGAACTTGCTCATCCCAGCGTAAAGAAATTAATTGTTTGGCCTTACCTCTTGCTTGATAAATTTTAGAACAATCACTCGCGTGAACCATAATTCCTCGACCTTTATGAAAAAGACCAACAATATTATCGCCGGGAATGGGCTGGCAACAATCAGCAAAGTGCACCACCATGCCTTCCGTGCCTCTTATGACGAATGGTCGGCGATTTTCAGAATCTAACTCATCGTCTTCATGGCCAATTACTAGACGCTTGGCGATAACCATCGGCATCTGATTTCCTATGCCTATAGCGTAAAGTAGTTCATCCGTGGACTTGAAATTTAAATCATGAAGTAAAGCTTGCCATGTTTCCGGAGGAATTTTGGCATAATCACTAGTCATTTCCGCTAAAGTTTGTTCGAGTAAACGCTTGCCTAAAACAATAGATTCGGCATGCTGTTGGCTCTTCAAAAAGTGACGAATATTTGAACGCGCCTTACCTGTCACTACAAAATTAAGCCAGGCAGGATTTGGATGAGCGCTCGGTGAGGTGATAATTTCTACTGTTTGGCCATTGGTCAAGGGAATACTCAGAGGCACTAAACGGCGATTTACTTTCGCAGCGACACAGGAATTACCAACCCCTGAATGGACGGTGTAAGCAAAATCAACCGGTGTTGCACCCTTGGGCAACTCCATAATATGACCTTTTGGCGTGAAAACGTACACTTCATCAGGGAAGAGATCAATTTTGACGTTCTCAATAAACTCCAAAGAACTTCCAGTACTGCGTTGCATTTCAAGTAATCGTTGCACCCATTCTCGTGCTCGTAATTGGGCTTCATTAACTTCTAACCCTGAGGATTTATAAATCCAATGTGCTGCAACGCCATTCTCAGCCACTTTATCCATATCACGGGTGCGGATTTGCACTTCTAGAGGAACACCGAAGGGGCCAAATAAAGTAGTATGTAACGATTGATAACCGTTCGCTTTAGGAATACCAATATAATCTTTAAATCGTTGTGGTACCGGTTTGTAGGTTCGGTGTAAAGCACCTAAGACTCTGTAACAGGAATCAATGTCTTCAGTAATGACTCGAAAAGCAAATACATCGGTTATTTCAGTAAAGGATGCTTTTTTCATTCTCATTTTACGATAAATGCTATATAGATGCTTTTGTCGACCAAATACATGCTCGTAAGGAATATTAAGCTGGTTTAAAGCGGATTCTAAATCTTGTTCAATTTTTTGGGTTAGTTCACGACGATTTCCGCGGGATTTTTCTACCGCTGATTTTATTGCGCGATAACGCATGGGATAAAGTGCCTGAAAACCTAAATCTTCCAAGCCTGTATAGATTGCATGCATACCTAAACGGTTAGCAATAGGCGCATAAATTTCCAAGGTTTCAATAGCAATGCGTCGTCTTTTAACATAGGGCATTGCACCAAGAGTGCGCATATTGTGAAATCTATCAGCTAATTTTACAATAATTACCCGGATATCTTTCACCATTGCCAAAACCATTTTACGGAAATTTTCCGCCTGAGCTTCCGCACGTGATTCAAATTTAATTTTTGTTAACTTGGTAACGCCATCAACAAGTGCTGTGACATCTTCACCGAATTGAGCTCTGAGATCTTCTTTAGAAATGGAGGTATCTTCAACCACATCATGGAGAAGAGTCGCCATGATTGTTTGGTAATCCAGGCGCATACGAGCCAATATTAATGCGGCTGCAACAGGATGAGTAATATAAGGTTCGCCAGAGCGACGCATTTGTCCATGATGCGCGCCCTCAGCAACGGTATAGGCTTGGTAGCATTTTTCAACTAATGCCTGCTCAAGGTAACATTTAAGCTCTTCATCCAGTTCCTTAAAGTAGCTCACACAATTATCCCCTTTACACTCCACTATCTCAACTTGATCAGGCATAAGCCCTCTTGTTCAATAAACAGCATTTGCCTATAAAAATTGGCTAAGCCTGATGTTAATTTTCAAGCATTATGAGTTTCAACCCTTATATTGCTGCTACTTATTATAAACTTAAAACTAGTATAGCCGAGGCACTTGCTCCCTCTTAGCGCGTCGACTGAGGGGATTCACTCATAGTAAAAGAATTTAATCTTCTTTTAAAATATCTGGCGAAATTAAACCTGCGGCAATTTCACGAAGAGCAACTACAGTTGGCTTGTCATTTTCCCAATCAACCAAAGGCTGTTCGCCTCGTACTGCGATTGCACGTGCACGTTTGGTAGCAACCATAACGAGTTCAAAACGATTTGCTACATGTTCTAAACAATCTTCTACTGTTACACGAGCCATAAGTTTACTCCCAGGATTTAAAGCAATTAGCAACCGAAAACATTCTATTTTACTGCGATGCAAGAAGGAATGAAAGTAATTTTCTTTGTAATCTTTTTTGACGCACTGTGCGCAAACGATTAGCAATGACAATTGATTCTAATTCCATAGCGGCTTTTTCGAAATTATCATTAATAATTAAATAATCAAATTCTGTAAAATGCGTTAATTCATCCTGCGCCTGATGCATGCGATTTTCTATAACTTCTTGATTATCCTGACGTCTATCAGAAAGACGTTGCTGCAAAGTATTTAAAGAAGGCGGCAGAATAAATATAGATATTGCCGTTGGAAACATTTCCTTGATTTGCCGGGCTCCTTGCCAATCTATATCCAAGACCACATCAATTCCTTTTTGCAAACGAGAATTTATTTGTGTGGCAGATGTTCCATAGTGATGATTAAACACCAAGGCATGCTCAATAAATTTATTGGCAACAACCATTTCAGTAAATTCCTGCTCGGCAATATAAAAATAATCGACAGCTTCTTTTTCCCCCGGGCGCATTTTCCGAGTTGTGTGTGAAATGGAAACTTCTATCTTATCCAAGCTGCTAACCAGTTTCTTTACAAGACTAGTTTTACCACCGCCTGAAGGGGCCGCGACAATGATTAAATTACCTGGATAACATTCATCCATAATGCTCACTCTATATTTTGAATTTGTTCACGCATTTGCTCTATCAGCACTTTCATTTCAATAGCTGCTTGAGTCAATGCAACCGAATCTGATTTGGAACCCAGGGTATTTGCTTCTCGATTGAATTCTTGCATAAGAAAATCGAGACGGCGACCCGCAGCATCGGAATTCTTTAAAGCTTTAAAGGTTTCAATAATGTGAGTTTGTAAACGATCAAGCTCTTCGCTTACATCTAAACGGGTTAGCATTAATGCAATTTCCTGCTCAATCCGTGTTTTATCCACTTCCAGGGATAAATCATTTAGACGCGTTAATAACTTATCTCTTGCTACTTCGCTATAATTGGCAACATGCAATCTGGCTTTATTCACTTCAACATCAAGTTTTTCTAATCTAAGTTTAATATGAGCTTCCAGCGCTTGTCCTTCAGTGTTTCTGGCAAGAAGTAATTGCTTTAATGCCTCGTGAAATAATTGCTCAGCTTGTTTAGCCTGGACTTCAACATCAGCTTGAGTAAGTTGAACGACACCAGGCCAGCTCAGTACTGCCATTAAGGATAAATCATTTGCCAAATTTTTTGACTCAGCAAGTTGATTGCCTGCTTCAATTAAGCCATTAACCAAACGCCCGTCAATAGCCATGGATTGGCTGCCCTCGGCTAAACTTTGAAATTTAAGCTGACATTCCAGTTTACCCCGGCTCAACTTGCCCCGCATAATAG
>JACCWI010000012.1 GCA_013697725.1 Tatlockia sp. | reverse complement strand
CCTGAATCCATCTCGAACTCAGTAGTGAAACAAACCTGCGCCGATGATAGTGTGGGGTCTCCCCATGTGAAAGTAGGGCATCGCCAGGGTTTTATTCTAGAAAGCGGCTTAATTGCCGCTTTTTTTTTCTTTTTTAATGCACTCAGTTACATCCAAGGGGCTCTCCTTACTGTCTGAATCGTTGATGCTCTTCTTAGTAATAATCAACAACTTCCAACTATATTCATCTTTAATAATCGAACAACCTCAAAGCTCAACCTTAACTCTATTTTCAAGGTTGATAAATCTAAAAAAGAGACAGACAACCCTCTTTGGCCAATCAGTTTAAAAGAATTATATCGAATTCGTGCTAAGGCCAAAGGAGCTTATTGTATATTGTCACTGATATAGTGATAGCTGAATATTTAATAAAAAACCAAGTCAGTCTAATGGCTGTAGATCGCTGGGGAGATACTGTTTTACATTCTGTAGTAAGACGGAATAATCTAAATCTTGCAATGTTTTATGGCGAGAAAGGAATTGCCAATTGATTTTAAAAATGAAAAGGGAGAAACTGCACTTCATATTGCCACACAAAAAAATTTTGAAGAGCTTCCTGAAACAACTCATTATCTATTTGAAAAGAATCGAAGAATGCGTATAGGTAATTTAATTACTATTCAAAGCCTTATACGCAACGGGCCCAATCCCTCTTTAAAATCTGCAGCTACAAAACAAAAATCTCCGAGAGCACGTTTTCAAAATTATTTTTTCTATATCCATCCCAATACCACTGCCCTGGAAATGATATTGGCTTCTAAAAAAGAACAAACTAAAATTAAAAATGATATTGCGAGTCTTTTAATAACCTATAGTGCAAACCCTGTTAGTAATGAAGAGCATTCGCGATGTCAAACTATCATGTGAATCAATGAGAGCTAACTATTAGCTAAATAAGTATTTTTTAAGCGACAATAATGGGCTGCTGAATAGACCAGGCGCGCTAATTCCTGATTGGTTAACGCTCTTATTTTTTTAGCTGGGTTACCAAGGTAAAGAAATCCGCTCTCTAACTTTTTTCCTGGAGGAACTAAACTGCCTGCAGCTACCATAACGTGATGCTCTATATGAACTCCATCCAAAACGAGAGCGTTCATCCCAATTAAGCAGAAATCATCAATTCGACAACCATGCAAGACGGCTTGATGAGCAATGGTGACTCCATTCCCAATAATAAGTGCCTCTCCGCCGGGTGAGAAGGGGCCATCGTGACTCACGTGTAAAATGGCACCGTCTTGAATATTGGTAGAATTACCAATTCGAATGTAATTGACATCCCCACGAATTACAGCCATCGGCCACACGGAAACATCTGAACCAAGTTCTACCTCACCAATGACAACCGCGGTGGAATCAACATAAACCCCTTCTGCAAGACTTGGGTATTTATTATTAAAAGAACGAAGTGCTTTATTCATCATTAAACCATGGTAACCAGTTCTTCAGCGCTAGTTGGATGAATAGCAACTGTATTATCGAAATCAGCTTTACAAGCGCCCATTTTAAGGGCTACAGCAAAGCCTTGCAACATTTCGTCCGCGCCATGGCCTATCACATGTAAACCAATAATTTTTTCTTCTTTACCCAGCGTAACGAGTTTCATTACAGTCGGAGTTTTATCTGCACTCAAAGCATCAAAAAGAGGATTAAAGCGTGTTTGATAAATTTTAATGTTTTCTGAGCCATATTGTTTCAACGCTTCAATTTCGCTTAAACCGACAGAGCCAATAGGAGGATGAGAAAAAATAACTGATGCTATGTTGTTGTAATCCAGGTGCGCATTTTTTTGACCGCCAAAAAGACGATCGGATAGCCTGCGACCAGCTGCAATAGCAACAGGGGTTAAGCTTGGGGCGTCTGTTACATCGCCAATGGCATAAATACCAGGAATGGAAGTATTTTGATAAGAATCAACTGCTATTAGTCCTTTTTCATCGCAAACAACACCAATTATAGCGAGATTTAGATCATTAGTACGGGGTATGCGGCCCACAGCAACAATGACTTTATCACAATCAGAAATAATGGCTCCGCTTTGACAGATAATTTCTCGCCTGTCATTTTTTTGTAATCTTATGGATTGTGCGTTTTGATTTAGGTAGACATGAATGCCCTGTTTGGCCATAAGTTCAGCTAAAGTATCGCCTAATAGAGAATCAAAACGACTCAAAGGTCGCGGACCGCGTATTAGTAAATGAGTTTCTGCTCCCAAACTATTTAACACACCGGCAAGTTCAACCCCTATATAACCACTACCAATGATGGCCACTTTCTTAGGCTGTTCAGTCATAGAAAAAAATCCATCAGAATTTATAGCATATTTAATTCCAGGAAAATCCTTGGGCATAAGTGGTTCACCACCGGTGGCTATGATCAGATGTTGAGCTTCGTAATTTACGCCCTCGACTGACACAGTGTTAGCAGTAATAAATTGTCCCTTTCCAGATAGATAGTCTATTTTAAATTGATTTAATCTGTTCAGATAGTTTTCACGCAACTGCTTTATATAGGCATCTCTTTTGCCTACCAAATTTTGCCAATTCAAATGAATATCAACAGGAGAAAATCCAAAATCAGACGATTTTTTTAAGGACTCAGCAATCATAGAGGCATTAAACATTATTTTTTTAGGAACACATCCCAGGTTAACACAGGTGCCACCAAGATAACGTTGCTCAACAACGGCAACCTTAGCCCCATAGCGTGCTGCACGAACAGCGCTAGCAATGCCGCCTGAGCCGCCACCAAGAACAATTAAGTCATATTTCATATCATCGCTCGAACTTACTATAGTGAATTGATGCAAAAATAGTGTTCACTATACGCTATTCTTGAGAATTGAAGATACTGGTTTTTAAAATCTGAATTTTTAATGAGGTGGGAATATTATTTCAGGAGGTTTAGGTTGAATAGTTTCGGATTTTAAAAACTGGCAAACCGTGGTTTCTACTCTTTCATCCATTAAAACACTGACATGATCAACGCCAGGAAGTAAAGCTAAAGAAGAGTGGGGATATTGTTGGCAAAAGATAGTTGATTCTAAAGGCATTATGGAGTCATCATCTTCACCATGGATACAAAGTATGGGGGTTTTGGAATGCTTGACGTAATGGCGCAAATCAAGATGTTTGATATCCATTGTTGCACTTTGACGAAATAATTCTCTTAAATGAATAAGTCCTTTTCCACTTAATTTGAAACGCCGAGCTAATTTAGATACTGGAATACGCATACGTGTTGGCGAGGCGATGAGTATAAGATGCTCTGGCTCAGATTTGAGTTTCCATTCTGGAAATTTGCTAGCAAGATTTAAAGTATTTAAAAGCATTGAGCCGCCAAAAGAGTGGCCAACCACAGCATAAAATGGACCAAAATTGTTTATCGTTTGGCGAAGTATAGTTACTGCATCCGTCCAGGCAAGTTGTAATCCTTTTGATTCTCCATGAGCTGGAAAATCAATAGCATAAATCTGAAAACCCTGGTTATGAAGCGCACGAATCAGACGAGCCATATAGGCTGCGCGCGACATCCAGCCGTGAGCGATAAGTATTTTCGGTGCTAAGGGATTCGTTTTCTGTTCAAAATGATGGATAACATGATGCCTTGGCGAATTAAGGCTAAAGCTTCGGCTTCGATGGGATGCAAAGAATTCAACGGCTTTTGAAGCAAATTCCCGATATTCTTTTTCAATAGGTAAATGAATTGGTGTAATAAAAAACTGATAGCAAAGCTGGGCGTGAAGAAAATTTAGCATTCCCTGGATTGAATTTGCTAACATAAGATACCTTTCCTAATGAATTTATTAGTTATTCCATAAATCTGATAGCTGCTTTTTGTAATAATAGGACAAAAATAAAATTTTTGCTGAAGATTGAGGTTTAAAGCTTGAGGTATAAATTTAATATTAAACAAGCTTAGCTCGCATTTTTCAAATCTGTCTGGCAGAATTCGTGATAAGCTTTACTATTTAAGCATGTAAAAAGGATTATTATGCATACTTCGAACTACCTATATCATCATCAATGCGAGCAAGAGTTCCACGGTTTTTTAGCCTATGATGATAGCCACGATAAGCCTCGTCCCGCTGTTTTAGTGGTTCATGATTGGTCTGGTCGAAATGAATTTGCTTGCGAAAAAGCAACAATGCTTGCTGAAATGGGCTATTTAGGCTTTGCAGTAGATATGTACGGACAAGGTCGTCAGGGGAATTCTACTCATGAAAAAAAAGGACTGATGGAGCCTTTAATTAATGATCGTTATCTACTGCGTGAGCGCATCCGTGCCGCTTATGATGCGGTAGTGGCTATGTCAGAGGTAGACAATACCCGTGTTGCGGTAATGGGTTTCTGTTTTGGGGGTTTATGTGCTCTTGATTTAGCGCGTTCTGGGGCAGATGTTAAAGCCGTGATTAGTTTTCACGGCTTACTTAATAAACCTAAAGAAATTGCAAATGAAGCTATTAGCGCTAAAATACTTGTTCTTCATGGCTATGACGACCCTATGGTTAAGCCTGAGGATGTTGATAAATTTTGTCAGGAGATGACAGAAGCTAATGCGGATTGGCAAGTGCATGTCTATGGCCAAACTCAGCACGCTTTCAGTAATCCTAATGCCCATGATGTCCAGTTAGGGACAATTTACAATCCGCAGGCAGAGCATCGTGCGCTGCAATCGATGACTAATTTTCTCAAGGAAGTACTTTAACTAAGGAACCCAATCAGGTTTCTTATCGGAGTTGAAAAATAGGGATATGTTCAATACATTTATGACGATTGGTAATCTAAAAAAATTTGATTGGTATGCTTCAATAGGTCAAATGTATGTACCTTTTGGTTAATATAATAGTAATCTAATTAATAGTCCCCTAACAGCCTCTTGTTTACTACTTCTGAACGACCCTTATAGTGGTTATAGCCATAAAGCAGGGAGTTCAGAGTTAAAGGCCCGCGGCTTATTTTTATCATGGAGAAACAGCTAAATCTACCCGTTCAAATGCAATCAATGAATGGGGCGCTAATATTGATTATTTGATAAGCAAAAAAAATTGGAGTTCAGAAGTTCAGTTTGGTTATATATCAAATATTGCCGATGCAGAGGGAATTCAACTAAATGGCCAGCTTTCAGCTGCTTGTTCGCTCTTTGGCGGTTTTGTCTATCCTTGCCAACGCGCTAATGTGCTAAGGCATAAAGTACCGGGTTTTGATGTTTACGCTAGCTTAACATGGGGAGCGTTCGATATCCTGGCTGAATATATTATTACAACCCGTTCATTTGCACCGCTGGACATGGGAACAAACAGCTTTGTCCGGCATTGAAGGCGGACAAAAACCATTAAAAATTAATTCAAACAAACGTTATACCAAACATCGTATCGTCAATAGGCGATTGGTGCATCGCGCTCATCGCTTCCACCGCAGGTAATAATTATTAAAAGAGTTAATGCGTGATTTTGAGAAATAATGTTTGTATTGAAGTGGTTATGTATTATAGTAGTGCAAACTTATCGTTGTGATGGCTAATATGGCTAACTATTATCAAGTTACAAAAACGTCTGGCAAAAATATTTATTATCGTATTGGCTACAATCTAAGAGGGGAATTTGAATTTTATTCCAGTGTAGATCACAACAATTGGCTAAAAATTGATGTGGTTTCAAATCTAACTACCTTTGAATTGACTCAAAAAAACAATGACAAAATTAGTTTTGTTTATTTTGAAGAGGCGGATGAAATCGTTTTAAACTGCAATCTTGAACGAAGTTCCCCAATACAGTTTTATAATGATCAGCACGAGAAAATTAACTTCGATACTGAAGGACTACCTATTCAAGATCGTGAGCTTAGACTAATTAAAATTGAACCCCATTGCCTGCCTTTCACTTTGCAACAAAAACAAAAATATTCCCTATCTTACAAAAGTTTTGCAGATTTGACACTAACAACAGATGATGAGACCAAGTTTGGCATTTCTCCCAGAAGAGCAGACGAGGAGGAGTACTTCAAAGATTATGAGCCTGAGTTTAATGAAGAGCAGGGATATTGTTCTGAGAAATGCTTAAATATCTCTTTGCAAACATTAGGGCTTTTTATGGCTGTTGTAGGCGGAATTATTGTTGCTCTCGCTTTTATTATGCTAAACGTAGCAACCTGTGGTACTCCACTTGGAATTGCTGCTGCGACAATTGGCTTTGTAGGATTAGTAGCGGGATTGAGTTTCTTTAGTTATGGAACCTCCCAAAATTGTATGCAAAAGTCTTCTGAACCTGAGGCACTTCTTTCACAAGGCTATAACTAACAAAATAAAACATTTAAGCCATGTGTTTTTTATGATTAGAATGGGTTATAATGGATCAATTATTTTAATTGGATGCTTTAATGTATAACTATTATAAACATGATACAAAGCAAGGACCCATCTATTACAAAATTGGATTCGATGCCGAGGGAAAATTTGAATTCTATGATAGTGAGGATAACCAGCATTGGAATAATATAGAAGTGTTCAAAAAAAACTATGTTTATGAACTTAAAGCAAAACATGCAAATGATAAAATCGCCTTTGGCTACTCAGAAGATGCTAAATATTTAGCTTTAATCTGTAGCACCAACATAAATTCTTCTTCCGTTCAAGTTCAACAATTAAATTTACAAAAGATTGCTGCAAGTTCACTACCCTTTAGCTTACAACCCAAACCCGAGGTTAAAGTACCATCTAAGGGGGATATACTAACGCCTGTCCCTGCAGCTCCTGCCTGTTTTGATGTCAATATGGAGACAGTGGGTTTCTTTGTTGAGTGCGTAGGTTTTACTGCAATTGCTCTTGCCTTTATTTTTCTAAGTGGAGCAAGCTTAGGTATTGTCGCTGGTTTGGGGGCTGCAGCTATGCTAGTAGGGTTTGGATTATTTGCTGCGGGAATGTGTAAAAACGAAAGAGAATGCCCTACAACACCGTTTATTCCTGGTTATGATTCTTTGTCTGCTTTTTAGTAGTTGACTAAATCTAGTAAAAATAGCTATTCTTTTTGTTCATCATCGAAAAGGAAATCAATGAATGTCCAAAAAATATAATGACCTAACGCAAGGTCTTAGCACGCAATTAGTTAAAATACGTAAAGAAATGCCCGAAGTGATGGCTGGATTTTCTTCTTTGGCTCAAGCCGCGACGAAAGAAGGCGTTTTGGATAAAAAAACCAAAGAATTAATCGCCATGGCTTTGGCAGTTTCCAATCATTGTCCTGGATGCATTGGCTTTCATTCTCAGGCTTTAGTAAAATTACAAACAAGCCGAGAGGAACTCTTAGAGACTTTAGCGATGGCAATATATATGGGCGGCGGTCCGTCACTAATGTATGCAGCAGAAGCCTTGGAAGCTTTTGAGGAATTTTCCAGCTAAGCAACTATAAAGATTAGATTCTCCTTCATGAGATGGAGAATCTGATCTAAATTTCATGTCTCGCTAAACGCACCAATTTGTAAGCCTGTCTTAGCTGTTTAGATTTTTAAGGAAGGAGCAAGACCAGAATCATCTAGAACATTTTCAAGGAAATTAATACGCCTTGCTAAAGATCCTGTTTCATTAACCAGGCCAATTTTCTTAAGTTTCTTCATTAACAGCTTCGAATCATTTATCTCACCAAATATATTGTAAATGATTAATGTCATCCTTACTCACAACAAGACAACGAATGTGACCTGCTATTAAGCTGTCTTCACTGCAATAGGGACTATCCAGCAAAGCTTTAAATGCTGTAAATTTTTTATTATTATAAGCATTCTAATGCATTTCTATGAGTATCCCATCGATTTGGACAGTATTTTTCATTAATTAGATTATGATCAAGTGCTAATAAGTCCGTCAACCCTTGCACATCTTCCTTATAAATCAAATCGTAAAAACGTGATATTGTTATTATATTTCCAAATCAATTAGTTGTCTCAATTATTAACAAATTGGTTTAAATTGTCTAGCTTCTTGTTGCACTCAGGCTTAGTGCTCCGGAATTTACTTTGGTACTAATTCCTAAACTTTAAAATTAATTTGTTTCATCTATAGGTGAAATTGTTCTGGTTAAATCAGAGAATGAGCCTTTTCTTCAAAGTTTGACTTATTAATGAATTGGATTTTTATTTTTCTTAGCTTTATTATTTAAGTGGGTTTGTTATATTTCATTGCTCCCCAAAGCACAAATTAAACAGCTATAAGCTCAATTGGTAAGTTCGTTGGCATTTTATCCCAGAGGCTTATCACATAACCCCCGCCGCCAGAGCCCGTTGGTTTTACAGCAAGTGCTCCTAAATTGAGTAAGATTTGCATATGTTGCTGTAAAGTTTCGCTTACTAGCCCCCAGCTATTAAAACAATTTGCAGCTTGTTGGATTGCTTTTTTCAAATCATTAATGGAGTCGGGTGAATTTTTTTTCAACGCTTCTTTTGCCATCGACACACTGGCATCCATTTTTTCATCAATAAGCGAGGCATTGACTGAGTCGGCTTGCCATAGATTTTTAACCTGGTTTATACAATGTGAGGTTATGCCAATTTGATCGCAAGAAGATAAAAACCACAACGGTTGCCAATTTTGTTCAAGGGGCTTTAGATCACCTTGTTGAAAGAATAGACCAGTTTCAGCCGAGACACCGGCGATATCGAGCCCGCTGCTTTTGCCATGAAATAAATCTTCCAATGATTTAGCAAATGAAAAAATAGAATCCTCATCTAATAATTTTTGATAGGCAAACCATCGAGCTGTGGCTACACAAAGTGCTGCGGAGGCGCCCATACCCACACCAACAGGAATATCTGAATGCAAATGAAAGAAGCCATGAACATCATTGAGTGACTTACCAAGTAGCTGTTGACCTTGCTCCAGGACGCTCCAGAATAATAAATGCATATCTGAGCCACTTGAACCTTCGTAATGAGCGCTAAGTTTTCTATCTACTTTGTTATAGCTAAGACAAAGTCTTTTTTCTTTTATAGGAAAAACCAAAGCGCCGTGGCCTCGAAGCACTGAATGTTCACCTGCCAAGATCCATTTACCATGAGTAGTGGTGCAGAAATCAAAGGACATCATAGTTGCCAACCAAAAAATCTTGTTTAAATCGAAGCGCTAAATCCGCCTGGTCGGGCCGATAGAGCAAATGAATATTGGGTCCAGCATCCATAGTTACTATTGGTCCATCACCTTCTCGCCGCCATAAATCTTGCAGTGATTTCAAGGCTTCCCGGGTGTTTTCGTTTATATAATGAAAGGGAGGGCTAGATGTAGCGAATAGATTGTGCATGTCTTGAAATTCCTGCCAACAAATATGGTAAATACTTGGCCAGTCTTCATCTTTTAGTGCACTAATTAAACTTTTTAAATTATCCCGGGCGCGCTGGCCCCGAGTACTGTAAGAATGAGAACTCTTAACGCGCAGATGCGCTTCGCTAGAAAGGATTTTTTTTTCCTCATGACTGATAACAATGACTTGATGTAGTAGTTCTTGATAAGGTAGGTTAATGGCCTCTACTTTTTTATCCTGCCAAAAAGCCCAAGGAGAAAAAAAGGAACGACAAGATGAGCCAGAACCTTGCATGCTTAGCAAGGCTTGGTCTTCAACTGATGGCAAAGGTTGAGCACTTAGTTCTGAGATTGCGAGCATTGCGCATTTTGTTAGAGCAGCAAAGCTTGAAGCTGAACTTGCTAAGCCACTACCTTGTGGAAAATTATTAGTTGAGCGAACAATAAACGAACCCTCGTAATTAAAAAAATGTTTTACTCGTGCTAAATGTTGTAAAAAACGTTGCTGTGCTCTTGATGAAAGAGTAAATAATTCAGCACCCGGTGTTTCTAAAGGCTCCCATAAATCGACTTTTCCTGGATAGCTTTCCAGTTCAACAGAGCTTAAAAGATTATTTAAGGTATAGGACAGTGAAGGATTATCGGGTTGATTGGTTTCGTTATCCTTTTTACCCATATATTTTATTAAAGCAATGTTTGCAGGCGCTTGAGCGAACCATTGCATAGCCAGATCTCCAATCTACCTAATCAGCTTTTCATAAATTATTCATCTACGAGCTAGCTCTGATTTATAATTAAAAGTTTAATGCCCTGGAGCATCATTCCAAAGGATTTTATGCAACTGTAATTGAAAGCGAACCGGTAGCCTATCTTGTACTATCCAATCAGCTAAATGAGTTGGATTAAGTTCCTGCCAACTCGGGGAAAAAAGTACTTGAACTTTTTCTGGGAGGCGGTATTGAACCATGATCTGCTGAGCCCAGACATAATCATCTCTATTACATAATACAAATTTGATTTGATCAATTGATTTTAAATAATCTATATTAGTAAATAAATTTTTGTCAGTTTCAAGGGAGCCGGGTGTTTTTAGATCCATGACCACCATAACGCGGTTATCAACTTGGGAAATATCGCGTGCTCCGCTAGTCTCAAGTGAAACTTGATAACCTAACTCACATAATTGCTGTAAAAGCTCATGACAGCCTTGTTGCGCTAAAGGTTCTCCACCTGTGACACAGATATATTGACATTCATAAGAAGCAACTTTGTTAATAATACTACTGATGTCTATTAGATCACCACCGCTGAAAGCATAAGCAGTATCACAATATTGGCAACGCAGTGGACAGCCTGTTAAACGGATAAAAACAGTAGGCAAACCAACTGTCGTTGATTCACCTTGAAGAGAATGAAAGATTTCGCTTATACGTAATTGCTTTGAAACTTGCTTCATGAAACTCCTAGCGACTCCAACTTAATTGCAGCTAGTTGTGCAGTAGGTGTATCTGGATAATTTTTAAGTACCTGTTGGAGCCGATTTCTTGCTTCGTTATCTTTGCCGGAAGCAGCAAGTGCATAACCTATTTTAAGTGTGGAGGCTGCAGCTTTAGTTGACGAAGGAAATTGTTTTAACACAATTTCAAAATGTTCAATCGCTTTAGGGAAATTATGTTTTACCATAAATAACTCACCTAGCCAGTATTGGGCATTAGCGGTATAGCCCCCATGAGGATATTGGTTAATAAACGATTGCATTGCTGTTAATGCTTCGTCAAAATGTTTATTTTTTACTAGCTCATAAGCTGCAAGATAGCTAATTTGTTCATCAGCAGGATTACCTCTAGCAGTATTAGTTAGATTAATATTGCTAACCGCATCCTGGTTTGCATTAGGTAAAGATGCCGCTATCTGCGGAGCCAATCCGATTTCAAGCTCTTGTTTGGGTTGTAAATTGGGCGCTAACTGAGCCGATTGGACTGAACTATTTGTTCCGCGAACTCGGGTGTCCAAATCTTTATAAAAGGCGAGCTGTTGTTGCTGCAATAGTTTTAAATCATGAGTTTGAACTTCTAATTGCCCGCGTAATTCCTGGATGTCCTGTTGGAGTCCTTGTAATTTATTGACCAAATCACTGTTGTTGCTAGCGGAGGTATTATGATTATCTCGCGCAAGAGCTACAACCTCTTCGTCACTATCATTATCTAGCTGCGCCTTGGCAACAGGCTGCACAACGGCCGCCTGTTGTTCATCGAGAATTGCAAAATTTTCACTATCATCCACTACTGGCGCTTCAGCAAAAACCTGTAAGGGTAATAAACAGATAAAGCTCAAACTAAGTAGAAGTCGATGGAATTTAATCATCTTGTTGCCTCGTAAGTAAACTCAACACGACGATTCATTTTATGAGCTTCATCATCATGACCTGTGTACAAAGGACGTTCTTTCCCATAGCTAACTACTCGCATTTGGTATTTGTCAACGCCTGACATTCTTAAAATATCGGCCACCGTGTTAGCACGTCGTTCACCAAGGGCTACGTTATATTCACGACTGCCACGCTCATCAGTATGACCGGCAAGAAGAACGCGCGCACCAGGATGAGATTTCATGTAATCAGCTTGCGCCATCAGAGAAGGTCTATATTTTGCAGCAAAGGCACTATCGTCGTATGAGAAGAGATATCGTTGGTTATGGGGAGCCTGAGTGGTATAAGATTCACCGGGTGCTTGGCCAGGAAATTGGGTAAACTGCCCTAGGCCTTGTGCGGATGCACCACCACTTTCACTGAAACCATCGGCATGGCCGGGCACTTTTTTCGAACAGGATACGAGCAGCAAAATGCTTGCAGCAACAAGTCCTAGCTTAAATGATCTGGCTTTCATCCTCTAATCTCCTTCATTTTTCTTATTGTACTAAATTGATTGAATCCGCCGCAACGGCCGGCCATTGTACAATTGTTTTATCAAATTCGCTATCGTCTATATTGACTCAGCAAATTTATCTATCTTCTCTTCTAATTTAAGATTTGCCTGGCTTTTTAGCATCCAAACAAAACTCCTTTGTGGAAGGCAACCCCTTTCCAGCTTTCGATATTACAAACTCTGTAATCTGAGCTGTTAACAGAGTTGTTGCTCGATTAGCTGCAATTACTCCACCATAGGGTGTATCCATAGGACAGTTAACATGCTCAGTAATAAGGCGTGAAGCTATCACTCGATTATCACTAACATGGGTCAACACTACCTTAACAGTCAGGTTAATTTGACTGGGTTTTTTTAAGAAGGTTTGTTCTAATTCAATAAGTTGAGTATCCAGGCGATAAGTCGTTTGCTCAGAGTTAGCGCTGGAGGTCACTGCAAAAAAATATCCGGAATTCTGCAAGCTTTGCACAATTAGAGGCAGAAGCATGTTAGCGGGTTGATCTACCCAAGCATTATTTGCAAAAGAACTGAGTTCAAAAGGTTTTTTAACATATAACATATCTGAAAGTTGATACCCAGCTGCTGCTTCCGGTACGGTAATGAGTATTGATTGCCTTGAATTGGCATGACCTAAATGTCTGCTCGAGAAACTATCTAGCTTATATTGATTGGTAACCAGCGTTTTAACAGGGGAGCAGGCGCTAAGAAGCAAGGAAAAAGCGATCATGACTGAATTAATCAACTTAGAGTTCATCTTATTCTCCGGGACCGCGTGGTGGAGGCGTAGTGCCCCGAATAACCACAGAGGGATTTTGGCGCAATTGCGTGCTCATTTTTTCAAGATTAGCAGCTATATTATCTAATCGATGAATCAATGTAATTACCGGAGGAACAGTTTGTTGCGATATTTTGTCAATTGCAGTTTTTCCTGACTCCATGGTAGAGGATACTTTGGATCCTGCCGAAGTGAGTGAAGAAGCCATTTCTTTAAATTTTACTAAGCCCGTCTTTAATTCAGTGATGAGTTCCGGAAACTGGTAACTTGCTTTTTTCATATTTGCAATGAAGATATCTGTATTTTCCAAGCTACGATTTATCTGTTTAGTATGAGAAGCAACAGCTTGAGTGACAGACTTGACATTGGCAAGTGACTTATTGAAATTTACAATATTTTCATCACTGAAAACTTGGCTAAGTTTAAGGCTAACTTTATTAATATTAACCGAAACTTCTTTAAGCACTCTATCAAGTTGATTAAATATAGAGGGTTTTGCGGGAATCACAGGATAGGGTTGTCCGGCTTCGGCAACTAAGGGTCTAAGGTCTGAAGAGCTGGCTGAAAGACCAACATAAGTGTTGCCCGTAATACCTTGAGAAATTAAAGTTGCAGAAGTACTTACCGTTACAGGCGTACCTTCTTCGATGCTAAGAATAATTTCAACCTTTTGTGGATCTTGGGGATTTAGCTCAATTGTACTGACATAGCCTACTTTTACTCCATTAAACTTCACAGGAGATTGCTCATTTAGGCCTGCTACGGCTTCACGCATATAGACAACATAGGTGTTATATTTTTTCTGATCAAACCCTACTGATAGCCATAAACCTGCAGCAAGCAAAGCGCCAGCAAGAATAACTACCGCTAAGCCCACTAAAGTATAATTGGTTTTGGATTCCAAATAGCTGTCCTCGTTTTAATAATGTACCTAGTTTAACCCATAACTTGCACTTAGAGCTAATAAGCCCAGTTCAATACGTCAGGGCTTAAAGTTTAGAGAAATATTCCGCAATTAAAGGATGCGGGTTTTTCATTAATTCTTCAATGGGGGCTATGGATAATATTTTTCCTTCACCAACAAAGGCGACCCTATCTGCACTTCGCTTTAACGATTCAATATCGTGGCTAACCATTACAATAGTTAACTGCAAGGTATCTCTTAAAAAAACAACCAACTCATCAAATAATCGGGCACTACGCGGGTCAAGGCCTGTTGTTGGTTCGTCCAGAAAAAGTAGTTCAGGATCCATAGCAAGAGCACGGGCAGCAGCAGCACGGCGCTGCATCCCTCCGCTAAGTTCAGAAGGATATTTACCCGCTGAATCTTTGGGTAAGCCGACAAGGGAAATTTTAAGCATCGCAAGCTCGTCCATAAATTCAGGATCTAAATTAGTAAACTCACGCATTGGATATTTAATGTTTTCTATGACCGTCATTACTGAGAATAAGGCACTATGCTGAAACATCATACCCCAGCGACGTCTAAGAGCGTTGATTTGACTGGTATCTAAAGAGTTTAAGTCTTCACCTAATATTTTTATAGAGCCTTCTGTAGGTTTTAAAAGCATTAAGAGACTACGTAAAATCGTTGTTTTACCGCTGCCGCTACCGCCAATAATTGCTAAGATCTCTCCTTTTTCGACTTTGAGATTGACGTCAGTATGAATCCAATGCCCACCTAGATAATTTTTTAAACCGCTAATTTCAATGACAGGTTCACTCATTAGATCCCCATCCAGCTATAAATAATTGAATATGCCGCATCGGCAACGATAATTAAAAATAGAGCCTGCACAACTGATCGCGTTGTTTGACTACCAATGGTTGCACCACCATTGGGCTCCACACCGAAACCTTGATAGCACCCAACTAAAGCTATAATCATTGCATAAACAGGCGCTTTATAAAGGCCCAACACCATCTGGTTTAATCCAACCGTTTCTTTAAGTCTGGCAAGAAAATCAAGATAGTTCACATTAAGCATCCATTTGGACATTAGAATCGAGCCAATTATACTAAAAATATCGGCCCAAAATATTAGCAGTGGAAAAACAAACAACAAGCCTATGACTTTAGGCATAACAAGTAACTCAGTTGGAGATAGTCCCATGGTATAAATTGCATCGATTTCTTCATTTATTTTCATCGAACCAATTTGCGCTGTGAAGGCGGAGCTTGTACGTCCTGCGACTATAATAGCTGTAATTAAGGGTGCAAATTCTCTGAAAATAGCCATCCCTGATAAATAAGCGATAAAAATGTTAGCACCATATGTTTTTAACTGTAAGCCCATTTGATAGGCCAACACGACGCCAATTAAAAATGACAAAAGGGCAATAATAGGTAAGGCTTGAATTCCTGAAGAATAAACATTGGAAACAATACTGGGTAATTGAAAGCGACGCCATTGCCCAAAAGCTTCAAAAAATTTAGAGCATAGATCCCCTAACAGAATAATAAAGCCATCAGCTTGGATAAGCTTGTTGTGCGTATCTTGGCCAATGCGGGCAAATATATTGCGTTGATCAGCCGGTGGCGGCTCAAATTCCAGATCGTTTCGTTTTTCTTCGATAAGTTTAAGCAGGTCGAGTTGTTGCTTATTAAAGTCGACCAGCTCGATCTCTTTAGCTTCAGATTTCAATCGATCAATGCAATGCATTAAGGCAAGAGCACCGGAACTATCAAATTTACTAATATGTTTAGCACTGATTTTTATCGTTTTTTCCTGGGGTAAATTAGAGAAATCAACGCGGCTAAGCAAATTATTTAATTTCAATACCGACCAGGAACCCTTGCATTGGTAACAAAGGTTTTCTTTATCAAAACTAAAATCGGTAGAATTACTAGACTCGGTCATGGACTCAGATTCATTTTTAAACAATAGCCTAGCATAATACGAAATAAAGTATAACGCAGCATAATAGTGAAAGATCGTTAAAAATCCTAGTTGATAAAGTTAAGATGTGATAAAATTCAGGCCATTTTTTCAAGTCTTATAATGGTCATGAAAGACAACTACAATCAATTTGAAAAACGCAAACAAGATCATATTGACCTCGCGCTCATGCAGGATAATCAAGCGAGTGACTTGAATGGTTTCGATGGTTTGTCCTTAATCCATGAAGCTCTACCTGATTTGAATTTCAATGAAATTACCATTAACTCTCGACGTTTTAATTTAGAGGTTTCCAAACCTTTTATAGTAAGCTCCATGACAGCCGGACATCGCGGATCTATTAATATAAATCGTAATTTAATTGAAGCTTGCGCTCAAAATAACTGGGCCATGGGGGTCGGGTCTCAGCGGCGTGAATTAACTGATAAAAATGCAGCACTAGAATGGCATTCTTTAAGAAGTGATTTCCCTAAACTAAACCTTTTCAGTAATTTAGGTCTTGCACAGATTCTTAATACGCCTTTAATAAAAATCCAAAATCTAATCGAAGCTTTGCAAGCTCAAGCTTTAATAATTCATTGCAATCCTTTGCAAGAAGTAATTCAGCCGGAAGGCACGCCGCAATTTAGAGGTTGTTGGACAGCGTTAGCTAAATTAATTCAACAATTGGAGCAACCTGTTATTGTCAAAGAAACGGGTTGTGGTTTTTCACTTAAAACTTTAAAGCGTTTAAATGAAATGGGTGTGGCTGCAGTTGATGTAAGCGGGCTGGGTGGAACTCACTGGGGACGAATAGAAGGGCACCGAGCCGGTGAAGGCTCAGTTAGACAAAAGGCAGCGCAAAGTTTTCGCAATTGGGGGATTACCACTTTGCAATCCGTGACCGACGCTCTGTCGCTAAATCCTCACTATGAGGTGTGGGGTTCAGGTGGCGTTCGAAATGGCTTGGATGCGGCAAAATTATTTGCACTTGGCGTTAATACAGTCGGCTTTGCTAAACCTATGCTGGATGCGGCAATGCAAGGGGCTGAGCAAGTGCATGACTTAATGCAAGCTATTGAATATGAATTAAAAGTTGCCATGTTTTGTACGGGCAGTCTTGAACTCTCTGAGTTAAAGGAGAAACTATGCCGTTAACAAGCCAGGCTAATCAATTATTTTTAGGCTTTTCAAAATTGGCCCGTGAAGAACGATTCAACCGCTTATTAGCGATGGGAGCCCTAACGCAAGAAGATATTAAGTATCTGCAGCAAGGTGCCGTGCAAGATACTGGGTTGGCTGATAAATTAATTGAAAACGTAATTGGTTATTTTCAGCTTCCTTTGGGGGTTGCCACCAATTTTTTGATTGATGGCAAAAACTACGTCATTCCCTTAGCTGTTGAAGAAACTTCAATCATTGCTGCTTTGTCTAAAACTGCAAAATGGATCAGGCAACAAGGTGAAATCACTACAGAAATTAATGGTGAATGCATTATTGGACAAATTCAATTAGCAAAAATAGCTAGTTGGGAAAAATTTGCAGCCATTTTCAATCAAAGTAAACAATTTTTAATTGAAAAAGCGAATGATGATGTTGCTTTCAACATGGTCAAACGTGGCGGTGGAGTTATTGATTTATATCTTCGGCGGCTGGAACGAGAAGACGGTGGCGATATGGCAGTTATTCATTTAATGATGAATAGTTGTGATGCCATGGGAGCGAATATTATCAACCAAGTACTCGAATACTTGAAACAGCCCATCGAAAATCTAACGGGCGAACAAGTTAGCATGTGTATTTTATCAAATTTGAATGACCAAAAACTTACAACCGCTAAGGTGATAATACAAGACGTTGAGCCAGAGTTAGGTGAGCGTTTACAAGAAGCATCTCTGTTTGCAGAAATCGATCCCTATCGCGCTGCAACTCATAATAAAGGAGTAATGAATGGCATTGATCCTGTATTAATCGCAACCGGCAATGATTGGCGAGCAGTAGAAGCAGGGGTTCACGCTTATGCATCAAGAAATGGGAAATATCAAGCAATCACCCAGTGGCGATATAAAAATAAGGTTCTTAGAGGGCAGCTTAAAGCACCAATTATTGTTGGGACGGTAGGCGGAGTGACCGCCTTGCATCCTACGGCTAAACTTTGTTTACGCATGATGGGAATTGAATCTGCAAATCATTTATCAAGAATTATTGCTGCTGTTGGATTGGTTCAAAATTTAGGCGCATTAAAGGCTTTATGTACTGATGGAATTATTCTGGGACATATGAAATTACATATTGATAATTTACTTTTAGTAGCAGGCGCTACTGATAATGAGATGCCAATTTTAAAAGAACGTTTGCAAAATTGTTTGGCTTTGAATAAACGTATTAGCTTAACCAATGCTTGTGACCTTTTAAGTGAACTAAGGCAAGCACAGGCAGCGACATGAATCTGCGAATTCCTGCAAAAACTTTTTTATTAGGCGAATACGCGGCCTTAGCTGGTGAATCTGCAATTATTTTAACTACCTCTCCTTGTTTTGAAATAACTTTGACTAAGGAGGGAGGCTTACAAGGCATTCATCCCGATTCTCCAGCGGGTCAATGGTGGGCTCAGCATCGAATAGCTAGTCAAGGTTTATGCTGGCAAGATTCTTATCAAGGAAGGGGTGGGCTTGGCGCTTCTAGCGCTCAATTTCTTGGTGCCTACCTGGCAAGCTGCCATTTACTTAAGGTTATACCCAATCAAAAATCTTTACTCGATGCTTATTATCAATGCAGTTGGCAGGGAGTGGGGGTTAAGCCTAGCGGTTATGATGTGCTAGCTCAAACACAAAATCGCTGCGTTTATCTCAATCAAAAACAGCAGGTAACAAAATCCTATGATTGGACTTTTAAAGAGATTTCATTTTTACTTTTACATAGTGGACAAAAATTAGCGACACATTACCATTTAAAGAACATTAAACCACTAAAGGCGATAAATCCTTTATCAGCAACAGTTGAACGCGCGCGGCAAGCTTTTGAATTGGCTGATTGCGAGTTATTGGTCGATGCGATAAAGAGCTATAGTGAGCAATTAATTGATTTAGGCCTTGTTGCACCACATAGTCTTGAATATATCCGTGCTTTTAATTCTCAGCCTGAGGTTCTTGCGGCTAAGGGATGTGGTGCTTTAGGTGCAGATGTTTTGTTATTAATTGTACCAACTAGTTGTTTAGAATCGAAAGTAAAAAATTTGGAAAAGGAAGGTTGGACGGTTTTAGCAACGAATAAAGATTTGTATACTGGTTGCGAATTAATGAAAAATAAACCCTATAAAACACTTGAAATTTTACCTTAATCCGGTATGATTTCAGCCTCTTTGGGGGCCGTTAGCTCAGTTGGTAGAGCAGAAGGCTTTTAACCTTTGTGTCATAGGTTCGAATCCTATACGGCCCACCACCATCTTAAAAATTCAAAACGCGCTCGTAGCTCAGCTGGATAGAGTACTTGGCTTCGAACCAAGGTGTCGGGGGTTCGAGTCCCTCCGAGCGCACCATTTAATCAATGAGATATACTAAAATTTAGAGTTATTAAAAAAGTGATGTAGCAAATTTGTAACACTTTTTCTAAACTCTTGCTTTTTCAACCAAGGTACTAGCTACACCCAGCCTGGTTCTGTCGAAAATATAATAAGAAGTAAAAGTTATGCTTTCGTAGGACGTTGTTAGGCCGCCAACTCATAAAACTGTTTCCATGCAGGAGTATCCCCGCCATTTTCCATCTGCCCTTTTTTAAGCATCCGATGTAGCTCTATCCCTGCAATGGTTGCTTTGGCAGACTCAAATGATTTAAAACCGAGCGTGTATTTGGTCACGTTGTTGATGCCCCGATGGTCTTGCTCAATTATATTATTAAGATATTTTATCCGTCTTACTTCAATCAATAAATGCCATAATCCGTAGATAAAAATTAGCGTATTGATTCGTTCCAGTGCTGCAGTATTTGATCCGGATTTATCAATATTGACCTTCTCTGGAAATCCACTAGAACCTATGGCCTTTTCAAAAAACCTCAATACAGCAGGACGATCACGATGTTCTGAAAGCATAAAGTCAATGGTATTTCCCTCTTTATCTACAGCCCGATAAAGATAGACCCATTTGCCATTCACTTTGATGTAAGTCTCATCCATGCGCCAGCTTTTACCTACCGGTTTCTTCCTTTTTCTAAAAACCTGCTCTAATTGGGGTGCGTAATGAATAACCCATTTTTGAACCGTGGAATGGTCTAAGTCGACACCCCGTTCTTCCATTAATTCTTCAATAGCACGATAGCTCAATGGCAGAGCAATCTTCCATCTGACTGCCATTAATATTAAGTCTTTTGGAAAATGCCGTCCTTTAAAACTGATCATCACAGGGCCTTATCTGCTAATTTTTGGCGCCCATTATAAATTAGGCCAGCTATTTTCGACAGAACCCTCCAAATTCCATATGGTGGATAGAAAATAACGCTGACAACAAAAGTGACAGTGTCTCAATTTATTATCTGATGTTCCCTATCAGGAAAGAGTCGACATTGAACAGACTGCAACGAAACAAGGCAAACTATTTGACTTCCTCAGAAGTTTCGAAAGTTATTCTCTTCATTAGTTGGGCAATCCGAAATGGCATCGTCCAAAATTTTTAAACATTTAAGATAAGTATCCGCCCA
>JACCWI010000019.1 GCA_013697725.1 Tatlockia sp. | reverse complement strand
TGGACACATATTCATTCATTAATGCTTGCCAGTCTTCTTTGTATTTCATGATCGCCTCCTGTTTGTGAAAGTGATCAGTTTAATGCGCTCC
Organism: Tatlockia sp.; assembly: GCA_013697725.1. Taxonomy (GTDB): domain Bacteria; phylum Pseudomonadota; class Gammaproteobacteria; order Legionellales; family Legionellaceae; genus Tatlockia. Next base: position 232,237 of record JACCWI010000019.1, on the reverse strand, counting down.
TATTTTAGCGCTAGGTGTAGTTGGCCGAACGGTTACCGATAAAAAAGTAATGCTTTTTGATTATCAGGAAACAAGACAAGCCCAATGGCCAAAGCAACTACTTAAGGATTTTAAAGGCTATCTGCAAACGGATGGTTATAAAGGCTATGATTGGGTGAATAATCACCCTGATATAATTCATTTAGGCTGCTTCGCTCACGCCAGGAGGCCTTTTGCCCAATTGGTCAAGTTAGCCAAGACCACAGGAAAATCACATCAGGCAGTAGCCTACATTCAAAAACTCTACGCGATTGAAAAAGTAGCTCGTGATAACCACTATACCCATCAACAACGCTATGAACTTCGTTTAGAAAAGGCAAAACCCATTCTTGATGAAATCAAAATCTGGTTGGATAAATCTCAAAAAACAGCAGCGCGAAAATCCAAATTAGGGGATGGATTGAATTATATGCAGCAACGATGGAACGAATTATGCGCTTATTTACTCGATGGTTCTTTGGAAATTGATAATAATCTCGTAGAAAATCTTATCCGGCCTTTTGCTTTGGGAAGAAAAAATTGGTTATTCTCTGGCAGCCCAAGAGGTGCTCATGCCAGTGCGCTCTTTTACAGTCTTATTGCAACTGCCAAAGCTAATAGGCTTAATTCCTTTGATTATTTAAAAACTCTTTTTGAGAATATTCGCTCTTGCAGAGCTCCTGAGGATTATGCAAGTTTATTGCCCCATAACCTTTATACAAAGTATTCAACATGTATTTAGCCGAATCGCATACTTTTACTCACTCCGACCCTCATTATCCGGTAAAGGTGCGATTGAAATTGCAAACAGCTAAATTAGCTATGGTCTATAAAAAAACATAAAAAAGTGAACGTCCCTGTCCTTTAAACGTAAGCGGTTAATAAACCCCATGCTCGTGCCTTGATTAAGAAACTAGAAAATCACAAATGACTTGAGCAAATTTATCTGGGTATTCCAAAGAAAGCATATGTCCTGCTTCTGGAAAAATTACTACTTGTGAATTTTGTATCAGATCTGCAAATTTCATAACATCTGATGGAGGACAGATTCTATCTTCTTCACCCGCGATAAATAGCACAGGTATTTTAATATTTTTAAAACATTCTGCTTCAGATTTAAATGCACATTGCGCTTCAAAGTGTCGTTTGAAGCCTATTGAAGAATTCGACTTAAGCTCCTTTCCTGATTTCATTACTGAGGAAAAATTCTCTTCTAGAAATTTATCTGAGAAAACCCATGGTAATCCGATTCTATCTATGATGTCGTCTGGTAAATTTAATTCCATTAGCTCCATTAGCGTTTCTCCAAGTAATCGTACATGCATGTTTATATTTGGATAGCAGACACAACCAATCATCTTGTTGACTTGTCCAGGGTATTTTTCAGCCAATTTTGCAGCGATTTGACCACCCATGGAGTAGCCTATCACATGTGTTCTTTCAATTTGCAATGCTTGCATTAAACCAGCTATGTCATCTGCCATCATTTCTATACTATATGGGATATCAGGTTGCTCGGATTGCCCAACTCCACGATGATCAAATTGGATGACTTGAAAATATTGAGATAATGCATTTACTACTTGAGGTGGCCACACACTCTCATGATCGCCATTTGCTCCACTAATCAAAATAACTGAATGGTCTCCCTTGCCTGTAATTTTATAATAAAGAGAAATGTTGTTCGAAATAATTTTTGGCATCGTTATTGTTCTTGTAGATATTTTTTGCAGTATAACAAAAAATTGCGGCACGTAATAATTTATCCAATTTTTTCTCTGGCAGCCCCAAGAGGTGCTCATGCCAGTGCGCTCTTTTACAGCCTCATTGCAACTGCGAAAGTCAATGGGCTTAATCCATTGGATTATTTAAAAACTCTTTTTGAGAATATTCGCTCTTGCAGAACTCCCGAGGATTATGCAAGTTTATTTCCCCATAACCTTTATGCAAAGTAAATTCAACCTGTATTTAGCCGAACGCATACTTCTAACTTCTAACCAACCTTAAGGGATGACAGACCAAATTCAGGAGTGTTAATAAATTTTGAAGCAGTTACTTCATGTTTCATCTTTATAAGTGTGTTCATAACAGGTTCTAGCTGGTTTTTTGCATCCTTGAAACATTTAGGGACAAATTCATCTTCATTGCCCATCACTATTCCAGTTCCATGTCCTTTTTCCAGAGAGCTGATTAGAATATTAAACTCGGATTCAAAAGCCGATAATAGGACAATATTGCCTTTTGCACATTGAATAACCTCATGCAATTTTTCCACTACTCCTTTTGGAATATAAAGGGTGCCCTCACCACATTTACTATATTCACGTTTTGAAATAGGCAATGAAACAACCTCACTAGCTTGATGTGGATTCATCTGAAATATTTGTTTCAAGGATTGTTTTAATTCTGAGGGAGTTGGCGCCTGAAGGCCCTGTTGGAAAGCGGCTAGAAGTTTATCACTAGCAATCACCCGCCCATCTGTACTATGTTCATGCGCTATCTCGATAGGGGTTTGCCCTTTTTTAGTTTGTACTTCAAGGCTAGCACCACATTCTAATAACTTTTTAATGAGATTCAGTGGCTGTGCGGTAAGCACTGGCGGCTACTGCGCTATGTCCTTTCGAGCGCGAGTGTATGGAAACACGGGCGAAAGCGATAGCCATGAGCCAATCTTAGCAACACAAACAAAGTTTGTATATTGCGCCCTTAGAATTCTTCTTCGGGACTGTCGGTATTCGCTGCGCTCATTGCTTTTTGATTTTCTTGATTTTTGAGATCTGGCAATGTACGCTGTGTCATAAATTGTGGCATAACTGTGGCAGTAATAGACAGTAATAGGCTGTTCTAGACAGTTTTGGTGATTTTTGATGCGTCGCAGGTTGTTGATTTTTAGAGGTTTTTAAATTAGAGCATCAGGCTTCGAACCATGGTGTCGGGGGTTCGAGTCCCTCCGAGCGCGCCATTAAAATCAAAGAGTTAGCTCTTAATCGTGTCACAAAAACCCATTTACTGTGGCAAAAACGTGTCATAAAACTCATTGAAAGGTGCGCATAGCGCAGAACCATTTCATAATTTGACCAACCACCCAGCTGTTGTAACTCATGCAAAGGTGTACCATTTTGGACATGCCAACTCGCCCAAGTAGGCCTTAAATCATGCCAGCGAAAATCATCGATACCTGCTCGTCCCAAAGCTTTTGCCCATGCTTGATTATTACACCGAGTAACTGGTTTTCCTTGACAGGTAAAAACATAGTTTAGATTTTTGCCTATCTGAGCTTTTAAAATAGTTATCGCTTGCTTATTCAACGGCACTGGAATGTTGCGTTTTGACTTAGATTCATCAGCATGTATTAACGCACTGCTTTTTATACAAATTAACTTGACTCCATTTCAATTGAGTTACATTGGACTCCCTTAGTCCAGTTGCCAAGGTAAAGGCCGCCATATTTCGCAGGATGTTCAGGCAGTTCCCTTAACAAGCAATTGACTTCGGATCTTGTAAGCCAGCGTATACGCCTATTTTCAACTTTTCTCATACAAATTGTGGGAACCGTTTCAAGCTAACCCCACTCTTTATGAGCGCGGTTTAAGACGGCTCTAATGAGTTCCAAGACCCGATTGACAGTAGAAAGAGAAACTTTCGTTTTCTCCTTCATTTTTGCGATGGATTTAATTAGATCCCTATCTATATCACACAACTTTTTTGCTCTAAGATATTGATCTAGCCAGGCGAAATGAAACTTATCAGTTTCAAGACTTCGTTTATATCCAGACTCATCCAACCACCTAACTACAGCATCCATCCAAGTTTTATTAGGTATAGTTTTTAGTTCTTTCACTAACCATAACTCATGTTTAACTTGATCGTGAAATTGCTGAGCATCTTGCCTTATTTCAGTCCCAGTACTTTTACGTATTCTTTTTCCTTGGTGGAAAATATCAATCCACCAGACTCCATCTCTTTTGTAGAGTGCCATTTTACATTACTCCTATGGACACCCTGCAACGCATCAATGCGAGAGTACTTGTTTCTTATGTACGTCACAAGGTCATCCTCTAAAAATGTCCAACTTCTTCCAATTTTGTCAGCGAGTAACTCGCCAGCGACTGCCATACGTCTAATAGTCTCTTTATGTGCACCTAAGTATTTCGCTGCTTCTATGATGTTGAATGTACGCGAATAGGGTTGATTGTTATGTTCCATAAATATCCTTTGATTAATCACTAAACGCTAATAAAAACAATTGAGCGAGTTGGTTAGCATTACCTTCTAGAGGACAAGTTCGCCGCGGTGAACCTGGTGTAATGTATCGACAGGTAGATTCGTCAATCTTATAAAAGTTTGAAAAAGTTATGAGAGGACAAAAACGGTTATTAGAAAAAGATTTGATCGCCAAAGGAATGACAAGAGGCATAAAAGTATTAGGTGCACCCTTTGATTTTTTCATTTTAAACGTTGGGCTATACACCTTAGCTTTGTTAGTTTCTTACCTGTTAACACAGGTTTTTGGAGCATTTTTATACTGTTGGGTGGCATGGTGATAACGCATCTATTTATGCTATTTGCCACTCTTGCTGAAGCAATTAAACTATTCGTCAGAACGACTCGAACTAGATTGTTAAGATTAATTGGATATAGGGCGCATTTAACTGGGGCACACCGGACATTTCTAAATTGCTATAACATTCCCTTTTGTTTTTCATTAAACTCAATTATCCTTACGCTTTTTTGGAAATCATTACGGATTTTTGAAGACTTGGATTGAAAACAGTTAATTGTACTGAAATTTAAAAAAAAAACTTAAACTATAAATAATTAGATCAAATAAGCTGTATTAACCACATTTATAAAACTCTCTTATGTCTAAAAAAAATACAAATATATACATGCGAAAGTTAAAATTACATATATTTAAAGCACTAAAAGATCACCCATTTATCCTCGCCCCTATTATAACAGCAGTTCTAGGGTTGATACTAAGTACTGCTTTTTTTCAAGTTTATCCTGAGGTTATTCCGGACGCATTGAATCTATATCAAATTTTGCTAATTAATTTAGTACTTACTTCTGTGCTTTCAAGCACGTTATTATACCCTGGCTTATTATGTTTTGACCTTCAAAATACTCGTTTAAAACGGTTGTCTAACAAAATAAGATTTAAATGGGCTTTGTTTGAGTTCTACCTTCCGAACCTTTGTGTGATTTCATTTTTATTAACTTATCTTTATGATTTCACAAAAGTTCATCAGGCAATTATTGGACTTTTATTAAGCTTTATAGCCCTATGCAGCTTTATACTCTCTTGGCCATTCCGTCGCAGAGTTAGCGGAAAAAAATTGTCTTTTAGTAAAAATAAGCTCACAAAAATGGAAGTTTTGAACAGAATTGGTGAAGGAGTTTTATTACCACTATTGGGCACTTTAGTGTTTATTTTTATTCTAGGCTCAATATTATCTCTTACTCGAATAATTAATATTTATGCATTTGGGATAGAAAATTATATTAAGTTAATAGGAGCAAGTGGGATACTTCTTATACCTTCATTTTTAATTTATGCGTTAAAAAATACAAAAGGCATAATTTTAGGATTTCTCAGCGCAGGTTTAATACTGACATTAATAATTCCTAAAAACCTAAGTCCGACTTATCAATGGTTGGTTAATCATGATATTTCCAATTATGAGGGTTACGACTTTTTTATAAAACAACAGACTTGTGAAGCACTTAAATTCAATAATGTACGAATACAAAAATTAACAAACGGAGATTGTAAAATTTTAACTCCGTTTACAATTATTAGTTCAATTGGCAAATGGTATAAAATAAGTCTTCAAACTAGAAATATTAATGAACAGATTGAATTCATTAATAAAAAAGATATTCTGCTTATGGAAAAAAATAGTAGCCAATTGATCGCCTCTGAAGATTTAGATAAAAAAACAGAAATTTTTGCAAAGATGTTTAATAAGAGTATTTTAGTTGCCTTAAAGGATGTAAAGAACCCCATAATGTTTAGTTCACATGGAATATCGAGGAAACATAAATTCGAAATATCCATGGGTAATAATAAAGCTCTTTCACTCGGCTCTCTTCTTCATTTCGTCAATAATCTTATCAAACTAGAGGATAGCGCTTCATTAATTGATAAAAAATATTCAGGAACTATACTGGAAGCATTATTGAAAGATAAAAAAAATCAATTTTTTAACCTGCTTACGGCTCGTTTATCTCATTCTTATAGACACGGATTTGCTATTACTACAATAGATGAAGTTATTAATCTTTTTAGAGGCATTGTTCAAGAAAATGTGTATTTGAGTGATTTTTCAAAATTAGGCTTTTGGAAAGTAACTGATTTCGATAAAGAACAGGTGATTGAATTGCTTTGCAAAAAAAGCGGCATGGAACTTTTACTCTTATACTTTACACAACAAAAATTGACAATTGCGATAGCTCTTAAAAATCCAGATTTTATTTTTTCAATTAAGGATAAACGTATACAAAATTTTCTTCATACGGTAATTAAGAGGTCGAAAGATTGATGTCATATTGAAAATATAATGATCCCGCAATTTAGGCAACTCCAGTTTTACCCTTGACTAAAAATCAAAATACGACCTATAATTAGACCTAAATATCGATCATAATATAGGCCTAATTATGGAAACTTTATATGCAAACCAAGTCGCTAGTATTAGCGAATTAAAGAAAAACCCTAGCAAATTAATCCAAGATGCCCACGGAAAACCCATTGCTATCCTAAATCACAATACAGCAGCAGCCTATCTGATACCTGTAGAAACCTATGAACTGCTCATGGATTTAGTGGATGAAAAGGAACTGGAGAAAGTTGTAGCGCAAAGATTGTCTAAACCTTTCACTTCTATAAAGGTTGCTATCGATGAGTTATGAACTTTATTTTCATCCGCTTGCATTGAAGGAATGGAAAAAACTAGCGAAAATTTTACAAGAGCAGTTTAAAAAAGTATTAAAACAAAGACTTGAAAATCCCCATATTATTTCAGCAGGTCTGAGGGGGGAAACTTAAGGATTGTTACAAAATAAAGCTGCGTCAATCAGGGTATCGTTTGGTTTATCATGTTAACGGTAATAAATTGATTGTAACTGTTATTGCTGTAGGTAAAAGAGAAAATAATGAAGTTTACACTGATGCGAGTAGAAGAGAAAAATAAGAAGGTTTACTGTGTCATAAATTGTGACATAACTGTGGCAGCGCTAGGCAGTAATAGACCGTTCTAGGCAGTTTTTCAAGCTTTTGATGCGTTGCAGGATTTGATTTATAAGGATTTTACAACTAGAGCATCAGGCTTCGAACCAAGGTGTCGGGGGGTTCGAGTCCCTCCGAGCGCACCAATTTACTAATAACAGAGTTTATATTTTTTAATCTGTTCATGAAAAAATTTTTAATATGATGCACCTCAATAAATTGCAATTAATCAAATTTACTATTTAGAAAGCCCGTTTCCCTTTTTACAAAGGCCCATGAAACGGACTCTAAATAAAAAATATCTAAAAATTAAATTGAAATTTGATTTTCTTTAATTAAATCATCATTATTAATATATATTTCATTATATTTATTTAGTAACAATGGTTTTCTCGTTGCGCCAAATAGGTTCATAGCATAATTTAAACCGGCTTCGTTAATTATATAATGACGAAATAAGTCGTCGTTATTCAAAATTGTATTCAAAACAGGATCGATTTTAAATGGATCACAGTAAAATAACGCTTCCATAGAGGATATATCTTTAAACACCCTAGTAAAAACATTTGCGTTTGAAAAAATGGTACTAAATATCAGATTTCGGAAGTCTACATGGCATCTAGCCTATAAAACACACCTCCTATATTATTTTTAAAGAAATTAATAACTTCTTGTTCCAACAAACTAAGGTAATCCTGAAATTTATCAAATTTAAGTATATTAGGAAATCTGGAAGCAGCGCTGATAATAGTTTGCTGATATTCATTTAATGTCGTTGGATTATTACCAACGTAATTATTCAATATAGATCTATCTTTTGAAAAATCATATTTGCAGATACATTTTTTAAGCAATGTGGATAATATTTTAGTCATTATTTATAATGCCAAGCTGTTTTTTATGTAGAGATTTATTTGATTGAATCAATAAAATCTTTTTTTAATTAGCTATGGTCTGGTATTACCTCAATTTATTTTAAGAATTTAAATGTAGGTCTCTAATTCATCCTTTGACAATAATTCGCTGCTTTACTATTTTTCCAGGATTGATCTAGGCAATAATATGTTAATTAAAGGTTGATGGAGTGGGTTTCCCATTAACCGTAATACTCCCTGGAAATCAAGATCTTGTGTAAATTTATTTTTTAGTTTGACCTAACTTTGGCTGTTATGTTAAATTTTGCACTTTAAGGAATTACACCTGAAGAGAATAGGATATGTACAGTTTACGCAGGAGTTTTTTTTCTACCTCAGTTTTTCAATCACATAAAATGTTAATTCAATTTGTAACCGATACAGAGGGTCATTTACCTTCATTCACGAAATCAATCAAGAAAGGCAATGTCGTAAGATTTGATCAAAAAGAGCAATTACAATTTTGCAATGAGCCTAGTAAATCCTATTTTATTTTTGGCGGTGATTTAACGGATAGAGGGGTAGGGGATACTAAACTTACCGAAATGCTTCTTGATTTCAAATTACGTTATCCAGACCGAGTTATTCTTCTGGTAGGTAATCGTGAGGCCAGTAAAACTCGTTTCTTTGTTGAATTAAATCCAAAATATATACGTGAGCGTTTGATCAAAGGTGGAGCGCCTTTTTGGCTTACTAATCCACAGCTACCAATTGATTATGTAAAAAAGCAAATGAAAGAAAAAAATCTGAGTTTTGATCAACAAGAAGAGATAGCATCCTATGTTGAATCGCTCAGTTTAGAAGAATGTCAGCTTATTTATCTAAAGTGGATGCTTGAGCAAAATTTAAGTTGTCCTTTTACTTTTAATTATCATGCCCAACATTTGGCAGCTAAGTTAGGCTGTGAATTAAATGAAGTAACTGATTCTATGGTTTTAAACTCGATTATGGAGCAGTCTTCTCCAAAGGGCCTGGTTGGTGAGTACATTAAACAAACTCAGATTGCGGTAATTTTACCGGACGCGGGAATTTTAGCAGTTCATGGCGGTATAACAGCTGAAAATATGGGCCGACTTCCAACTATGGCGCCAACTGACTTACCAATAGACAATTTGCACTTATGGATTGAGCAATTTAATGACTGGTATCGGTTGGAAGTAGCTAAATGGGCAAATTGGCACGATGATATGCCTCTGCAATTAGAACCAGCACGTTCTACCTTAGATACTTTTTCACTCCGTGTTCCCTCTGAATACAGGTCGATAGTTACGGGTTCCATGTTAGATCAAAGTCGTCGATTTATTGAAGTTCCCGATTTAATTAGTGACTATTTATCTAAAAATAAGATAAATATTGTGCTTACAGGTCATCAACCTTGTGGGGATTATCCTGCCTTACTTCGCTCTAGAGATGATCAGGTTATTTTTATTAATGGTGATACTAGCTATGCCAATACAGATTCAAAACACCCAAATGATACACGGGGACCTGCTCGACATAGCTTGCAAATTTTAGTAAATGAGCAGTCTACTCAAATAAATATCGATGCCCGCTTGGCAACAGGTGAAAAAGTTCTAAATAGCTTGAAATTTGTTGATGGTAAAGTTTCAGATGAGACCTACATCGGAAAAATACTCCCCGGTAATGAATTAGTTCAATGTTTTCTAGAACAAAATGATTCCTATCGAATTATTCATCAAGAAGGGTTTAAGGTGGAATACAGATTTCGAACCAAAGCAGAACTGGACCTTCTATGTAAATCAAGTTTTGAGAACTCAAATTTACAGTTTTCTTAGATCTTGTGTATTTAAACGACGTATTATACTGCATCCCATCAGAATCTGAGGAAGATTGTTATGAATAGAAAAAATTTAAGCTTAAGTTCTTTAATTTGGATTGTATTTGTTGATTCTATGGGTTGGGGAATTGCTTTTTCTGTTTTTGCTGCTTTATTTCTTGTTGATAATTTTACCATTTTACCTGCAACCATTTCTGATTCGTCAAGGTATATGGTCTATGAATTTTTATTAGCAATTTATAGTGTTTTTATGTTTTTCTTTGCTCCTGTTCTTGGAGGAATAGCGGATAGGTATGGTCGTAAACCCGGCTTGAAAATTTCAATGTTAGGTTTAACTTTTGGCTTTGTTTTAGGAGCGATGGGTTGTTATTTTTCTAATATTTGGCTTTTAATTGTGGGGCGAATTATTTCTGGTATAACTGCCGGTTCGCTTTCAATAGCTCAGGCCGCAATTGTTGACATTTCTACGCCTAAGACTAAGGCCTTTAATTTATCAATTTTAATGCTAGCCAATTGTTTAGGTTTTTCATTGGGGCCGGTGTTGGGAGATTTATTACTAAGTTCAACCTACGCGCCCACTGGAACGACTACTTTTTTAATTGGTGCGCTGATGAGTGCTATCGGCTTTATCGCTATCTCAAGCTTCTTTAAAGAAAGTTACATTCCTAAAGCAATTGCTGGAAAAATGAGTTTTACTAAAGATTTTTCCAATATTAAAATTGCCTTTTGCAAACCTGTATTAACTAATTATTTAGTGACTTTACTATTTTCCATGGTTGCTTTTGGATTATTTTTTTCTGATATTCCAATCTTTTTGAGTCGTCAATTTACGGATTACTCATCTTCTACAGGCTTTGTATTAAGTAGCGAAGCAATCGTGTTTTCGATAACGCTAATGTTTGGTGGAAAATATGTTTTTAATTACTTTTCTAAAACTAAAGTCATCTTTTTTTCTTTAGTCATTCAATTCGTTTCTTATTTAATTTTATCGCTGGGTATTATTTCTTTTGCCGTAAATCTACTTTTATTCACCTGCATTTCTGCTTTTACCGGATTAATGTACATCGCCTTACTAACTATGATTTCAGATATTACAGAGAGTGATTGGCAAGGTAGAGTTATGGGTGTAGTCGCAGCATTATCTTCAGTAACTTGGGGGCTTGGACCTTTACTTACAGGCGGATTAAATCATTATGGTTCCAGCCTTGCCTTTATAGTGTGTGGAGTTTTCGTAATAATTGCTGTTTTAACTTTGCGTTTGGTAAAAGAAGAAAAGACTAAATTAAATTTTTGTTAGCGACCTGGAAAGAATCGGATTTTAAGAAAGGGACTTTAGCTTAAATCGAAGGGAGGCAAATGTAATTGGACTATTAAATTTTAAGAGAGTAGGGAATATGACTTCGCCTGTTTTAAGTTCTAATTTATACCAGCAACTGCAATGTACCCGTCAACAATTAGAAGCAGGTTTCTACAATGTAAAGACAACTTGCCAATTATTTGAGGAGCAAGTTGCAAGAGTACCGAAACAAATTGCACTTTTATATAAAGATTTATCAATAAGTTATGAAGAACTGAATGAACGCACGAATCAACTAGCCAGATATATTCGACAGCAATATAAACAATTGACAGCTAGAGAATTAAAAACGAATACCTTAATACCCATTAGTATTGGCCGAAGCGCTGAGTTTGTTATCGGAATTTTAGGTATAATAAAGGCAGGCGCTGCTTATGTACCCATTAACCCCGAATATCCAGACAACCGCATTCGTCATATTTTAAAGGATATCGATAGCAAAATTATTATTACCGAGGCTCATTTAGCGAATAAATTTAAAGCATTCAATGAGAAACTTTTGGCAATAAATCTAGATCAAAATTTATTCATAAATGAAAAAACGTCTAATCTTGATGTTCCGTTGAGTCCCAATGACCTAGCCTATGTTATTTACACCTCAGGTAGTTCTGGAACGCCTAAAGGTGTTTTAGCTAAACATATTACATTGATTTCGCAAACTGTCTGTGCAAGTTATTTCTCTGCGAACGAGTCGGATACAGTAGCCTTTTTTTCTGATGTTTCCTTTGATTCAACTACAACAGAAATCTGGGGCGCTTTATTAAGCGGAGCCCGTTTATTTATTCCTCATAATTTCTTTGATTTATTATCTAATCCTAAACTATTTAAAGAAACAGCCTTAGAAAACAAAATCAGCGTAATCTTGCTAACCCGCTCCTTATTTGATTTGTTATATACGCTTGATGAAACTGTTTTTGCATCGGTGCGTCTCATGATGGTTGGTGCAGAGGCATTAACCAAAAGTATTATGCTTAAACTTTCACAATCTATTTATAAACCGTCTATTCTGATAAACGCCTACGGACCTACTGAAAACAGTACTTTTTGTACAACCTATAATATTTATCAGGATTTTAGCTTATTAAATTCAGTCCCTATTGGACGGCCCTATTCAAATCGTATTGGTCTTGTTTTGGATAAACACCTTCAATTACTTCCCATTGGCATAACAGGAGAACTTTTTGTAGGTGGCACCAGTTTGTCTAATGGTTATTTAAATCAAGCCGAATTAACAGCGGAAAAATTCATCCCTAATCGTTATTTTGATGAAAGTGGTGAAAAATATCCGAATATCTATAAGACCAATGATTTAGTGAAATGGTTGCCTGAAGGATATCTTGAATATATTGGTCGCAATGATTTTATGGTTAAGCTGCGTGGTTATCGAATAGAGTTAGGCGAAATTGAAACCAGGTTGCTCGAATTTCCTGAAATTAAACACACTGTCGTTTTACTTGAGGAAAATAATACACTTTCATACCTGGTTGGCTATTACGTTGCAGATCAGATCCTGGATGAAAAACTACTGAAAGATCATCTGGCATTAACCCTTCCTGACTATATGTTGCCAAGCATTTTTGTTCATATGGCGACTTTGCCGGTAACTACAAATGGAAAATTAGATAGGAAAGCTTTACCTAAACCTTTTCTGAAAGAAGCGCCTAACAAATCTGATAAGAGCAGAAACTTATCGATTAAACAAACTATTCAAGATATTTGGTCAGCTACCTTAAATATTCATAATTTTGATTCTGAGCAGTCATTTTTTGATTTGGGTGGCAACTCTCTTGCAGCCATGATTGTTAGAAACGAACTAGAAACTGCTTTTGCAATTAAAATAAATATAGTTGAGCTATTTCAATATAATAATTTATCGCTTTTGTCAGAGCGTATATCTGAGTTGCTTAAAGTGTCTGGGATAAAAATAGCTGAAAAAACTAGCATTAAATTGCAAAATGACAGTCAATCTACTGTGAATGAAGCGATAGCAATTGTAGGTATGGCATGCCGTATTCCTGGCGCCAGTGATCCAGATTCTTTTTGGAAATTACTCGCAAATGGCGATTCAAATTTAGTGAATTTCACAGATGAGATTTTAAAAGAAAAACAGGTTAATGACTCATTAATTGCAAATAAATCCTATGTAAAACGAGGCGCTCTTTTAGAGGATTGCTTCAAATTTGATGCTGGTTTTTTTGGCTATTCAGTAAAGGACGCCGAAATTATGGATCCTCAGCATCGTCTTTTTTTAGAGTGTGCCTGGGAGGCCTTAGAGTATAGCGCGAATGTTCCTGAAAAATTCAAGGGTGAGATCGCTGTGTTTGCATCTCAAGGAAGAAATAATTATTTTATAGACCAGGTATACAATTCCGTGAGTTCTGAGCTTAATTTATTCCAAGCAATTCTTGGCAATGAAAAAGATTTTTTAAGCACCCGGGTATCTTTTAAATTAAATCTGACTGGTCCCTCGATTACAACTCAGACAGCATGTTCCAGCTCGTTGGTATCGATTCAACAGGCTTGTGAAAGCCTAAAAACTCAGGGCTGTGACATGGCTTTGGCAGGCGGTAGTTCAGTATTTTATAATTATGGATATTTACACCAGGAAGAACTTATTGAATCACCCGATGGTTATTGTCGCGCTTTTGATAAGAAAGCCAAAGGTACTGTTGTTACCTCAGGTGTTGGTCTGGTTGCTTTAAAACGGCTTAGTGATGCTATTGCGCAAAAAGACACAATTTATGCGGTGATTAAAGGGGGAGCAGTTAACAATGATGGCTCTGCCAAAATGGCTTTTACAGCACCTTCTGTACAAGGACAATCTGCAGTTATTGAGAAAGCATTAAAAAATGCAAAGGTTTCGCCGGCTACAATAAGCTACATAGAAGCCCACGGCACGGGAACAACGCTTGGTGATCCGATCGAATGGACCGCCTTGCATGATGTTTATCAAAAATACAGCGATCAAGCTGAATATTGCACTATAGGTTCTGTTAAAACAAATATTGGCCATACCGATTCAGCTGCAGGAGTTTTTGGGCTAATAAAAACATCTTTGGCCTTGAAACATCGACTAATGCCTGCAACTTTAAATTTTGAAGCCCTTAATCCTGAGATAGCATCATTTAACAAGTTATTTCGTGTTTCTAACCAAACTGAGGCTTGGCAATCAGAAACAACTCGGCGAGCAGCTGTAAGTTCATTTGGGCTTGGTGGCACTAATGCTCATTTAATCCTTGAAGAAGCGCCTCAGCTAGTATTTGAAAAGGACTTGTATCCTTCTTTTTATTTGATTCCTCTTTCAGCAAAAAATCGTGAATCACTTTATGGATTAGCGACTAAATTTAAAAATTTCTTAACTAGCATCGACTCTCGCGATTTAAAAAATGTTGCGTATACTGCGCAATTTGGCCGCGCTGAATTCCAAAAGAGAGGATATTTATTGGTTTCTAAGCAATTGGAAAATCAGAATTATATCGCATTGTCTTATTTGCATGATGATGATTATTTTGATCTGGCAATGGTGTTTTTTGTATACCTGGAAGTAATAGCAACGATGCTCAAAATATCCTCTAAAGTTAGAGATAATTGGGTTCTTAAATTAATTGATATAATTGATGTTCTCTTTATGCAATTAATTGGCTTGCTTTGGGTAAATCAAATACCAATTGACTGGCAAAAAATTAATAAATTTAGTGACTCGTCGCGAAAAATTTCTATTCCAGGTTATTGTTTCATTAGAAAGCATTATGAAATTCCTAAAATAAAATCAAATTCCACCTTAGTCCAAACGATTTCTGTTGAAGAAAGTGAATCTTTGCACTTTGAGTTGAAGTCTATGTGGTCAAAAGTCTTAGGTATTCCTGCAGCCGAGCTAACAGCTAGTTCTGATTTCTTAAAATTAGGCGGTGACTCGCTAGCTTTTGTCGACTTGTACAATTACCTAAAGAAAGCCTATTTTGCCAATTTTAGTTTGGAAGATATTATTAAATATAATGAATTTGGCCCTATGTGTCAGTATTTAAACTCCAGGATGATTAAAGATGTTGTCTGATAAATGCAATAATAATCCAGATCAAAAAGAGTTCGATTTATCAATAGGACAAAAAGAACTTTGGTTTATCCATTCTATGGGGGGTTTAGCACAATCTGCCTATAATGAATCGTTAATCTATTCACTTAGTGGGTATCTTTCTCTAAATTCATTAAAAAAAGCGTTAGCAACCTTAATTGAGCAACATGCGATTTTGCGAACTTCATTTATAAAAGATGAAGAAGGAAATTTACTACAAAAGGTTCATCCTTCTGCTCCCCTGGATTTTCAAATCGTAGAACTACAAGATGAAACTTTAATTAGTCATTATGTGAAGGCGCTAATTAGCCAGCCTTTTGATTTAGAGCAGGCATCGATGATGCGCGTTTCTTTAGTTAAGCAAACTGAAACTAATTATCTACTTATAATCGTTCTCCACCATATAGTTACAGATGGAACCTCTTTTACTATTTTTGTTGAGCATTTAAATCGTTTTTATAACCAAATCCTGAGCGATGAAGCACCTGAGCCTTCAGCAAATCAAGCTGGTTTCAATGCGCAGGTTAGACTGGAACAAGCGAATTTTGTCTCGTCAGATTATTTTAGACAAGTAGATGAAGTTGTTGAAGAATTAAGGGGCTATTCCGGTTTAAATTTTTTAACGACACCTATAAGACAAGAACGGGTTGACATCTATTCTGGTAATCGTGTTTATTTTAATCTGGATAAAACACTTTGTGAGCAAATTAATAAATTTGCACAACTGAACCGTGCAACAGTCTTTCATTTTTTGTTTGCAGCATTTTCTTTAATGATTAGTCAACATACGCGTAGTGACGATCTTGTTATTGGTGTACCTTTTGCAAATCGAGAGTCAGATCCTGATAAACAAACTATGGGGTATTTTATAAATACTTTGCCAGTGCGACAGACTTTAAACCCCAAAGATAATTTTTCAGAACTGATTGTAAAAGTTAAATCGCTTATTTTTTCATACCTGTGCAAGCAGGGGGTCGCATTTGAACATATAGCACCTAAATTAAATTTAATGAGAAAGACTTCAGGTCAACATCCTCTAATTCAAACGCTTTTTGTTTGGGGTAGTACTGATAAACTGCAATTGAAATTTGAAGGTACTAATGCTGAGCTGCAACAAAAATATTTTTCTGAGACCTCTAAATTTGATCTTTCACTGTTTTTATTAGAAAAAAATAAACAAACAATCCAGGGCTATTTTGAATACCGAGATTCTTTATTTGACCAGGAATTAATTGAAGGATTTGCTTCTGGTTTTAAAATATTATTGAGCAATATTGTTAAAAATCCTCAGCTCCCACTTTCATCAATTAGTCTTCTTAATGATGCAGAAAAGCAGCGAATGAAAGACCTGTTTTTTAGATCAAAACTTGATCGCGTTGTAACACAAGCTTTACCTGAACTATTTTCCAAGACAGTAGCCAGCTTCCCTGACAAAATTGGATTGGTGTTTGCTAATAAACGTTATAATTATGTCACCATCGAATTAATATCTAACCGATGGGCAACTTATATTCGTCATGTTTATAAGGAATCTTTTGGCAAAGAACTGATAGGGGATACATTAATAGCTTTGTGTGTCGACAGATCTGAAGACATGATTTTTGGCATGCTGGGAATATTAAAAGCTGGTGCTGCCTATGTCCCTGTTGACCCACATTACCCGAAAGATAGAATTGATTATATTATTAACCATAGTCAGGCTTCTTTATTAATAACTCAAAAATCTCAGGTTGCTTTGAATATCGATTTTGCAGCTGATCGTACTATTTATATGGACGATGCAGCGGTTGCCCATTCTCCTCATTTTGTAAATAAAACAGTTGAGCACTTAATTAGCCCCCAAGACCTTGCCTATGTTCTTTATACTTCCGGTTCTACTGGCAAACCTAAAGGTGTTGCTGTAACCCACGAAAATGTAAATTGTTTATTTAAATCGTTGGATAAACAATTTGAACTTTCTGATAAGGATGTTTGGAGCCTTTTTCATACCTTTTGCTTTGATATTTCTATTTGGGAAATTTGGGGAGCTTTTTTATACGGCGGTTCTTTAATAGTTATCCCTTATGAAACCACTAGAGATTCTCAACAATTTTATGAATTGGTTGCTGCCGAAAAAGTAACTGTACTGACTCAAACTGCTTCTGCATTTCAAATGTTTATCAATGTAGATCTTTCACATGATAAGAAACTGGATGCATTAAGGTATATAGGCTTTGTTGGCGAGTCGCTAAAGGTATCAATTCTACGGCCTTGGGTGGAAAAATATGGTACGGATAGTCCGCGTTTGGCTAATTTATACGGGATCACTGAGACCACCGTTTACACAAACTATAAATTCATAAGCCAACAAGATATTAATCGCGGAAGGGACAATATTGGTTGGCCGTTGGAAGAATTTTCAATGTCTATATTGGATCAAAATAATGACTGGTGTGCAGTGGGTATAGTTGGTGAAATTTGCATTGGCGGTCGCGGGCTCTCAAGAGGGTATTTGTATCGCGATGACTTGACTAAAGAAAAATTTTTTCCAGATCCTCACGCCTCTTTTTTAGGCCTGCAGAAAGGCGCGCTTTTATACCGGACGGGTGATTTGGGGCGTTGGATGGCAGATGGTTCTATAGAGTATTTAGGCAGAAAGGATTTTCAAGTAAAACTGCGTGGATTTCGAATCGAGCTTGGTGAAATAGAGGCAGTATTAGGAAGCTATGAAGGTATTAGCCATACAGTTGTTGTTCTTAAAGGGGAGGGTGATTTTGCCTATCTTGCCGCTTATTATACCAGCAAACCTCAAGTTCATATTGAAACAGCTAATTTAATTGCCTATTTAAAATCATTTTTACCGGATTATATGCTGCCTAAAACTGTGGTTGAGCTTCCTTTTTTCCCTATGACTGTCAATGGAAAAATTGACCGTAAAGTACTAGAAAAGTACGAAGATACATTGACTCCTACCAAAGTTCTTATTCCACTATGTTCAGAGCTTGAGGTTGAGATTGCAAAAATCTGGTCTTTTATTTTAAAAGTTCCAATTGAAAACATTGGTTCATCGTCCAATTTTTTTGACCTAGGAGGAAATTCTTTACTTGTCGTTAAAATGCTAACTCAAGTTTGTCAAAAATTTACGATAGAGTTCAGGCTCAGTCATTTTATAGCAGTTCCAACAATATTTAACTTAGCGTTTCAAGCCGACAGTAATTATGATACCAGCAAGACTACTCAACAGTTCTGTAAACGTTTGTCTCAGGACATTAGACTAGACACTTTAATTCAGCCTCTAAAAAAAATAAATCAAGACCTACTGAAGCCTAAAAACCTGTTAATTACAGGTGTTACAGGATTTTTTGGGGCTCATTTGTTAGCTGAGCTGCTTGAAACAACTCCTGCAAAAATTTATTGTTTAGTGCGAGCAAGTTCTTCGGAAGAAGGATTGAAGAAAATTAAAACTAAACAAGAAAAATATAAACTCTTTAAAGAGAAGCATCTTGCTCGAATAGTTCCCATAGTAGGTGATTTAAAACAGCTCAAACTTGGTTTAACAGAGAATGATTTTGAATTTTTATCTAAGGAAATAGACTCTATATTTCATGTTGGAGCATGGGTTCATCATGTATATGATTACGATACCCTTTATCCTGCAAATGTCCTATCGGTTGTTGAAGCACTTAAACTAGCGGTTCATCTTAAAAATAAAGCCGTGCATTTTGTTTCCACCTTAGCGACCAATCTAATTTCACCTATTGAAAATTTAACAAAGCTCAACCCAGACTCAATTGAAGCTCAGTTAAATTGCAATGGCTATCTCGTTAGCAAATGGGTAGCAGAGCGCTTATTAAATGAAGCGAGACTAAGAGGTATTGTTGCCCATGTATATCGACCGGGTAATATAATTGCAGGTAAGCTTAGCATCTATGAACCCGAAGATAACCATAGTTTATTGCGATTAAAAGGGATGTTGCAGCTAGGGAAAGGGTTTATAAATCCACATGAAAAAATAGAAATGATGCCTGTGGATTTATTAGCCCGTGCAATCATTGCAATTAGCCTCAATCCTCAATTGTTTTCATATAACTTAAATAACTCTGAATCCATTTCCTGGATACAATATTTAAAATTAGCTAAAAAATTTGGTTTTAATTTTGAGTTTCTTAACGATAAAGACGAATGGCGTAAAATCATTATTAATTTAGATGAATCGAATGCTCTTTATACTTTATCTCATTTTTATAACAGTGAAACTGGAGCTGATGCTGAGACGAAAGATGCAGATCTAACAATCATTCCCGATTATAAAATCGCCACAGCTTCTTATGACTTGATGATAGAACAGCAATTAACAGCTTTAATCGCATCAGGCTTTTTAAAACAACCGCAATCCTTAACAATAAGGTCAAATCATGCTAGGTCGGAATTTGCAGTATAGTCTCAATAAAAAATCATTTTCATCTTTAAATGTAGTTGTTATCGGTGGAAGCAGAGGATTGGGCTTAGGTTTTGTAGAAGATTACCTTTCACAAGGTCATAAAGTACTTGCAACTTACCGCGACAATGGAAGAGCGGAAGGACTAATGGCATTAAAAAAAACCTATCCACATACGCTCAAGCTTAGTGAATTAGAAATTAGAGATTATGAAGCTATCAAGAGGCTTAATGAGAAATTTGAAACAACAATTGATATTTTAATTGTAAATGCTGGAATTATGCTTTGTCCTTCAGGTTCTCAGCCATTAACAGAAACTGTAGACGAAATGAGGCAGACTTTCGAGGTAAATACCTTTGCTCCTGATCAAATAATGCGAGAATTATTTCCAAAACTTTTAAATACTCACAGTTGCGCAGTCTACCTCAGTTCAACATTATCGAGTTTTGCCGATAATTATAAAGGACGATATCAATCCTACCGTGCAAGTAAAGCTGCGGGAAATATAATTTTTCAAAATTGGAATATTCAACTGGCTAAAGAATGGTTAGAAAAGGATGGTGGAGTTGATGAACGCCCTTGTGCCTTTGCTATTTCACCAGGAGTTGTGCAAACCGATATGGGTGGGCCAACATCTCCTTTAACCGTCAAAGAAAGTGTTAGCGGCATGGTCAAAGTAATTGCTGAAGTCAGAAAAAATAAACACAGTTCATTATATTTATATGATGGGAGCATTTTGCAGCAATTTCCTGTGCCTGAAATTATTAGGTCAAAAATCAACGATCTAGAGCTTCTAGCTCCAAAATTTTAATAGTTAATAGATGTAAACAAACTGTAGGAGTAGGCTGTATGCGTGAAGCATGGGAATTAAACGGTGCTGTAGAGGATGAGAACTACATTGTAGAGAGCGCTACCACTCAAGATCTGTCCGATTGGAAAATAGTTACATTTGATGAGAATAAAGCGAATAGCGAGTTAGAGAAAAAAAATAATACTTTAAATCAGTTATTCGATTATTTGATCAAAGAGACAGGGGGAAATCCTATACCATTTCGAAAATCAGATATGTTTGGCCTTTTCCTGGAAATTTTAGGTAGCTCCGGCGGAATTTATTCTTGGCCACCCGCTGAACAATATGCAAAGGGTATGGCGCCCTGGATTAAATATAGTTTTGCTATAACGAATCCCTTATCTAATGTTTTATTTCTAATAAAAACTACCGATGATCTTTTTGACACAATACAGCGTGAGTTGCAAATTCCTGACGAATTGAATAATTTAATTGAAGCTCCAACCAATCAAGAACTGGCTATAAAATATCTTAAATTGGGTTTAGGCTCTGTGGTTTGTGTTATACCTTTTGGAATAGTCGCCTATTTATTCCCCCTGCCTAATTGCGCGGAAACCTGGTGTGTAGGCCTCACGGTGACCCATTCAATTTTAACCAATATAATTTTACATGCAGTGTCCTGGAGTTTTATACTTGCACCTGAACTCTGGTATTACCGCCTACCCATTTTACCTTTGGAAATATCATATAAAAAATTGATGGATTGGTGGAGTTCAGAATTTGAGCGAAAAAATGCAAAGCTTACCCTCAAACAACAAACTATTTATGATCGCTATAAAGATATTCTTATTCAAACTTTTTCTTTAACATCTCAGCAGATAGTGCAACAGTATTTATCTAAAGAAGATAGTTCCGAAAAACAGTTACGAGCTATACAAGATGATGAAATGTCATTCGTTAATTTTACTAAATTAAGATCCATCCAGGAAATCCCCAAACCACCATCAACTATAAAATTAGTATTGTCAAAGGTAAATAATTTTTTATTAAACGGAGGGGTGGGTGTTTTAGGTGCGGGAATAATGGTAACAGGTTGTATGGGGTGGATAGGAAATCCTTTTTACATAGGATACCTGGCAAATTTAACCTTACCTGCAATGATTAGCGCAGGAAGTCTTCCCTCTTATTCTACCGGGGTCTTATGTGCTTTTTATGGTTCGGCCATATTTAATCAAATTTATAGCTATTTCACGACCTGGAATGGAATTCGCGATAAATTTTCACCAGAAGCACAGATGTATCCTAAAACTTTTGCCCTGTTTTTATTAATCAATTTGTACATTTCATTTTTTTCTTTTGCAACAGGGGCTCACCTGATTAACACGATATTTGTAGGTGAAATCTGGAATGGGCTAAGAGAGACCTTATACTACATCTGTATTCCTACCTTACAAGTTCTTTCCTTTATACCGTTAATTAATCTATTTAACCTTTTTATTAGGAAAACAACGGCAAAAATGGGTTCTCTGGATAATGATGATACGCTCGCTGCACGATTGCTCCTGAAATCCGAAATAATGCCCTATTACCTAAAACAATTAAAAGGGGATGAGCTTATTAAAAGTATTCAAAAATACTCTGATGATCAGTTAAATGCATTAGGAGTGAATGCTGCTGAATTTGAAGAAGATGTTGAAAAATTGGATAAATTATCTGAGAAAAAAATTAAATTATACAGTGTAGGTGGTAAAAATTTATTTTTTGCAGACACCAAAAATGAAGGCGGCCCTTTGCTTAAAAACCACACTAGTTTAAACACTTCCATCTATAAAACTTAAATTTCCTAAAGTTTGCAACTATCTTAAAAAATTCAAGATAGTTGCTATTTTTACTTCAGCTTAAATCTAAACTGAACCGACTACTAAAAATTGACAGTCTAATTCGCTTAATTTATTAAGTTGTTCTGAATGATTAGGCGCATCAGTCAGAATCACAGATTTTAGGGCTTTTAATTGAATAATATTATCGGAATAGGCCAGAAGCGATTCCCATTCTTTTGAATTAGTTCGCAAGTGGCTAATTTGTTGCTGCCTTAAATGCTGTAGATAATAGTCGGGATTAGTTAGGAGATCTAAGTCAGCAAAGTCTAGCGCACCACCCATCAAAATCAATGATAAAGCACTGCTCGTAATAAGATCATAAGCAACCACTGGACTAATATTAAGCTTTGAATGCTCATTTAAGCTGCATGAATTGGCAAACCAATAACTATAATTAATGAGTTGTATTTGGTTATACCTTTTTAAGTTCTGAGAAATTAGAAGCAAGCAATCTTGTTCTGCTGTAGATAAGTTAGGCTGACTAGGGGCTAAAACTGAATAATGAGATAAGTTCTCGATATCTAAACAAACTGGGCTAATTTTTGACGCCTCAGCAAAATAGGATTGGGTCGCAAACACTGCTGAGAATTGGAGTTGATAGAGCTCAACTTCTAAAATTTTATCGGGATCGATTGGCACAGCAATGCAGCCTGATTTTAAAACACCTAGAATCAATGCCAATAAGGATGAACCTAAGGGCACAACTATACCAATATTAGATTGGGGAGCTAAATTCATTGCCTGAATATATGACGTTATTTTTTCAGCTTCCTGCCAAAGTTGTAGATAAGTTATGGTGTTAGTACCTTCATAAATAACAAGCGAGTTAGGTGAGAATCGAACCCTTTTTTCAAATAAATCTGAGAAAGTATTGGAGGGCATGGGTAAATATTCGCCCACGCTCCAGGTTAATAATTTTGTTTGTTCATCATTGCTCAAAAAGGAAAATTGATTAATCCGCGTTTCAGGTTCTCTGCACAGAAAAGCCAGAACATTTTTGATATGAGTAGACATGTTTTCCAAAACGGGTTTGAGGCTTCCGCCCTGAAAATCACAATTAATTCGATGTGAAATAGTGATTTCATTGGATGTGGAATTGATTTTAAAATGAATGAGGGAATTTTCCGGTAGAATATCATTATCAAAGCTAAAGCTAATAATATGTTCTTTAATTTCATGAGCAATATTTTTTAGAAGCGGCTGACGTACAATCAAATCGTTTAAATAACTAACACTTAAAAATTCAAGGTTCTGATTTACTAGTTCTATTATTTGAGAGGCTGTATCAGTGCTTTGAAAGCTATGAGTCGATAATGGTAAATAATTAGATAGCAATTGGGCAAAATCAGAAGGCTCTTTGTTATTATGATAAAAAATGGTGAAATTTTCGTAATTATTAATGCGATATAAATAAATTATAATCGAGGTCAGGCAGTATGCTTTAAATTTATCCCTAGTTTTAATTGCAAATTTTCTAAGGTCTATAACTGAATGTTGATGCTCTATATTTTGATCAAATATACGTTCGACAAAAAAACTATGTTCAGTTAAAAGATTTAATTGAGCCAGCCAGTATTTTTCAGAGGTTAATGCTTTTTTGTAAAAGGGAGTAAAACTTTGAACAAGAGTTTCTTCAAGCTGGGGAAGCTGGGCATTTACAGTTAGATGATATTTACTAGTTAGCTCAGAAGCGGTTGTTACTTTGCCATTAATTCCTCTAAGGGTTTTTATAAGAATGGGCTTAGTTTGTGTGCTAATTATTAGTCCATCGTTTTCTATGGCAAGGACTGTACCACTCGGCTGATTATTAGAATGCAAAGTTGATTGTTCAACATTGTCTATAATAAGAAAAGTATTTTTTAAATATATTTTTAATGAACCTAGATTGTTGCTGTAATTGCCAAAATTAAGTGCGCGGTATGAAGTAGTAATCGAATTGGCATCCGCTTTTTCCCAATTAATAAATCCCATATTGGGTAAAACAGCATTTAAACCGTAATAACTACGGTTTTCTATCTTTTGTTTTTCAGTGCTTAGTGTCCCTGTTTCTAGCTTATTGATAATGTCCGTAAAGCCATTAAAGGCTTCTTCAAAACAACGTAAATTTAAGGAAAGGGCAGTCTCATTGACAGAGAGAGCAAATTTGTTTTGGTATACAATATCGCCCTTATCAATCGCTTCATTAATAAGATGCCAGGTGATGCCATGGTGTGTTTCACCATTTAAGATTGACCAACTGGTAGCATTAATTCCTGCATATTTTGGTAGCAAGGAGTCGTGATAATTAATAGCAGCCACGCGAGCTAGATTTAAATCATCACTCTTTAAAATTGCTCCATTAACAATAGAAAAAAGATAATCAACACAGGCTTCTTTAGGCAAAGGCAATTCCTGCAGCGAGCTAATGCAGGGGATCTTATGCTCTTCACACCATGATTGTACGGATTCTACAGAAGAGACAATCCATTTAATTTGATGATCGCGAGCTAATAAAAATTTAGCACATTGAATTAATAAATTATCTTGGCCGATTAAAAGGCAAGTTAAATGCATTTGAGAATCTCCTGAGCAGGACCTGAAATATTTGTGAAACATGTTCCAATACGAGCTATATGCCAATCAGGTCTTACTAATAGATAAGAATGAGGATAAGTATGTTCATCAACTTCCAGAATTTGTAGCTCGTTTAATGATAAATTTAATTTAATTTTTTTCTTTTCAGCTTCTTGTAGTTTTTCTTGTCCGCAAACAATTAAATTCCAACCAGTTGAGGAGAGTTGAGAGTAAATAGGTAAACCTTTTAAGCAAACATGAGGTAAAAAATATCCTGGTTTGGCTTTTGGCGAGTATACAAAAGGATTAATTTCTTGTGATTGCGATGACTCTAGTTGAGTTAGAGGTGAATTAAAATAAGCATAGCCAAGTGTTAGCCCAGATGAACTTAAATAGCGATTTCCAAGCTCAGCGTAAGCTTGAGTGTAAGCTTTATAATCTTTTTCTGGCGGGAATTTTAATTTTAAATCTAAAAATTCTCCCGCATTATTTTTCGCAAAATTAAGATTGCTAAGCCAAACAGGATGCCTTTCCAGTGCATAAGTAGAAAGCAATTCAGAAGGGGCATTTTTATTGATGACAGCCGCTAATTTCCAACCGAGATTTTGCGCATCACCCAATCCGGTATTTAAGCCAAGCCCTCCAGTCGGTGCAAAGGCATGTGCAGAATCACCCAACCAAAAAATTTTATTACCCAGGTTGAAACATTCCGCAATTTGTACTTGCATGTCCCAGAGGTAAAAATCTACAATCTTTTTTTCAATCGGCATGCCAACAATTTTATCGATAACAGACGATAAAATTGATTCATTAGGGAGCAAAGAAGGGTCAGACCAAACTATCTGTGCGAGCCACAAGCCCTGTTCCAAATCAACAGGTCCAACAAAAGACATAGCTCCCTCTGCCAGTACAAAATACATTATTCCGTCTGGAACTGTTTTTAAATCCATCAATGATTTGGAAATAAAAAGGACGCCAAGCATGGTAGTTTGGTCAGATAATTGACTGTAAGAATTATTAAATAATTTTTTTGTTGGGCCCGTCACACCATCACAACAGCCTAGGTATGACGCTACAAAATTAAGGTTTTTATTAGTTATTCTATCAAAGGATTCAACTTTAATTTGATCTTGATACAGTTTGATGCTTTGAACCTCTTGCTCTTTATGAAAATCAACCGAAGGAAGTGATTCCAACCGCGCTCTTAAAACCTCCTCCGTAATCCAGATTGGAACTCGAACGCCTGCTTTAGGAGAGGCATTTTCTTCCAGTTGGTTGTCGCCCCAAAGACTCTCAAAATAAGTCTCTCCACAAAGTGTAGAACACCAGATTCCAGTTTGGGCTAAAGTTTGTGGTAGCAATAGATTTTGCTCAAGCTCTTTATCGATACCCCAGCGTAAAAAAAATTCCATTGTTCGTGCTGATAATGATTGCGCGCGTGGCATTTTCAATGGCTGGGCGTGTTTCTCAAGGATCAGGGTTTTAATATTGTTTAACCCTAATTCTATACCAAGTGCAATACCAACAGGCCCGCCACCAATTATAATTACATCATAAACATTAGAATTGGTCATTATTCAAATAATCTGCATTTGGATAAAATGACATCCAGAGATCAGTGATTTTATAGTTCACAATTTTATAGAGCATAATTGATTCCCATTTGACTGGTTCGCCAGTTTTGAGAATATGGCGTTGCTTCATCCGAATAGCAATTTTACCTTCAGCCTCATCGATAAATTGATCTTCGATATGGTAATTAACTTCCGCAAATTTATTTTTTGAAAATTCCAGCCTATTTAAAATATCTTCTAGCGAAACTTCACTAAAGTCAGAATAAGCACGTAAATTTTTATCATAAAATGTCGGAATTTTTTCTTCATCACGATTTTTCCATGCCTGATAAAAATCAGCAATGAACTGTTCAAGCGCTTTTTTATCCATAATTTACTCCGGGGGGGAATTAAATAACAATGAACTATATCGAAACTGATGAAGTTCAGAATGGCGATTATCTGATCACTAATATTTGAGTGTCAAGCCCGCATTATTTTCACTAAGCCTAACCCTTGGACAGTTGAGTTTATTATTAGAATTTTTTTGATATCAATTGATTAGTATTAAATATTTCCAGCAACAATTAATTCATCGTGCTTTTTTTTAAATCACTATCGTGCCATAATATCTTTTATTATTTTAGTAGAAAAATAATAAAAGGAAGAAAGTGTTTAATTCGATTCAATGTTTTTATCAAAAAGCAAAATTACTTTTAGCTCCGGATATATTTTCGTTTATTGACGGTGGAAGTCTTGATGAATTGGCGATAAAAAGAAATCGAAAGAGTTTTAATGATCTAGCTATTTTACCGCGGGTTCTACGTGGACTCGATGAGATTTCCACTGAAACGAACCTATTTAACCATCAAATATCCGCTCCGTTACTCATTGCACCTACTGCGTATCAAGGCCTCTTATCGCCTAATGGCGAGTTAGACATGCTTGAAGCAGCAAATCAGTTCAATACCATTATGATAGTGAGTATGTTCTCATCCGTTGCGCATGAGCTTCTGGCAAAATATAAGAAGAATCCTGTATGGTTACAAATGTATTTTCTGAAAGACAGAACAATTAATAAAAATTATTTAAAACTCGCGAAAGAAAACAATTTCGAAGCAATTGTAATTACAGTTGACACACCTGTTTATGCCAAAAAAGAGCGAGAACAGGCCCAGCCGCTCAAATTTCCTGAAAATCTATCCTTTACTCATTTAGAGAAACTCGGCATCCCTATTAATGAATGTCTGAAAACTAAAAAGCATTTATCTACACTGTTAGATCACCGTATTAGTTGGTCCGACTTGGATTGGCTTGCCCAGGAAACAGATTTACCTATTATATTGAAGGGGATTCTGGACCCGAGAGATACAGAAATTGCATTAACTTATTCCAATATTAAAGGAGTTATTATCTCTAATCATGGGGGTAGACAACTTGACTCGAGCATTTCGTCCCTAGAGGTAATGCAGGAACATAAAAAAATTGCGCAAGGTAAAATCAAACTTTATTTGGATGGTGGGGTAACACGTGGTAGTGATATTTTTAAAGCTATAGCCTTAGGCGCCGATGCGAGTTTAATTGGACGATCTGCTTTATGGCCTTTATCTGTTGGTGGAAGTGCTGGGGTATTTCAAGCACTTTCTATACTTAAACTTGAATTAATAGAGACCATGATTTTGTGTGGATGTTCTAACATCAAAGAAATTTCTTCTGATTTTTTAGCTGATAAGGGAAAATAATGAACCAAAAAAGCGACTTAGATTTAATTGAAAAAATTGCTTATATAGAAATGTATGTCGGTAATATATTTCAAGCTAAAAACTTCCTAATAAATGCTATGAAATTTGAGCATATTTCGATTAAAAAAAATGAAAATTCTCTTAGTTATTTAATGAAACAAGGGGATATTCATATTTTACTAACATCAAGTCTGCTAAAGGATACAGAAGTAGCCAATCATTTGATCGAATTTGGTGATAGTATAAAAAAAATTAGTTTTTGGGTACATGATGTCGATACCTGTTTCAATAATACAGTATCTAAAGGTGCTAAACCTATTTTCTCTCCCGAGAAAAAAGCAGGCGTTCGTACTGCCTCAGTGGATGTTTTTAATTCTTTAGAACATGAATTTTTGCAGATAAGTTCGCTAGATAAAATTCCTGGTTTTGACTATGATGAAACTATCATTCAAGTAAATCCCATGCTCTATAATATAGACCATATTGCACTTTGTCACCCCTCTAATACTATAGGCAAATGGGTAAAATTTTATCAAGATGCATTCAATTTTTCTGAAAATAAGAATGAAGATATCTATTCAGAAGAGAGTGGAATGCACATTATTATAATGAAATCTCCCAATGGTCGCGTTAAATTGCCGCTTGTTGAACCAAGTGCGGAAAAATCTCCTTTGCATACTTATCTTAAATACAATCATGGTCCTGGAGTGCATCATATAGCCTTTGAAACGGATGACGTTATTGCTGCGGTTAATCATTATGAACAACATGGTGGAGAACTTCGAAAAGCAGCTCCCGCCTATTACGAGCAAGCCAAAATAACTTATCCAGATCAAATTGAAAATATAGGTAAACTTGCTCCTTATGGAATAATGTTAGAGCAAGATCAAAAGGGAGTTTTATTTCAAATATTCACAAAGCCGGTAGTAACTCGTCCCACGCTATTTCTAGAGTTCGTTCAACGCGATTTTTGTGAAGGATTTGGAACTGTAAATATTAAAGCTTTATATGAAACACTTGAAGCTTGATTAGAAGCTACCGTGCGTCTACTGCGGTAGCAGTTTGCTACCAGATTCCAAGTTTATTGAAAAATGATCACTTGAAAACCGATCTTTAGCCAGAGTAATTTTGACATGAATGAAAAAATACAACCTTTGGCAATTCAAAAATATATAAAACTTGCTAGACAGAAAGATTTTATATCATTCGCAGCTGGCTTACCTGATCTTTCCGTGCTGCCCATATCCGAATTAAAAGAAAGTTATCGCCAGCTTGAAGAAGAGTGTTATTCCTCTTTTCAATATCAGTCACCTATAGATCCACTGAAGAAGAAAATTCAGACATTAATGGCAAAAAAATCGGTTTATTGTGAGTTGGATGAAATTCTCATCACTAGCGGTGCTCAACAAGGTATTTATTTGACCGCAAATCTTTGGTTAAAACACAAGGCCTCACTTATGATAGAGGAATTTGTTTATCCAGGATTTTTGCAGGTAGCTTCTATGTTTGATTTAAATTATTTAGCGATTCCAACCCTATCGAATGAGGGCTTGGATTTAAATTATCTGGAGACAATTCTTAAAACGCAAAAGCCGTTACCTTATTTATATATTGTATGTAATGGAAATAATCCTCAGTCTATAACATGGAGCACTGAATTAAGAAAAAATCTGGCATTTCTAGCCGAAAAATTCAATTTTATGGTGATTGAAGATGATCCCTATGGTTATTTATCGTTTACTGATGAAGAATTTTTGCCGCTCTGCGCTTATACTGAAAATGCAGTTTATATCGGCTCGTTTTCGAAGATAATTGCCCCGACAGTAAGAATAGGCTGGGTGGTTGGCAAGAAGGAAATTATAATTAAATTAGAGCAACTTAAGGACATGATCGATCTTTCTGTTTCTAATATAAATCAAATAACAATTAATAGATTACTTGATAATTATTCAATTTCTGATTTTACAAAGCCTCAAATTAGTCTCTATAAAATTAAACTTGATTGTATGATTTCAGCCTTAAAAGAGTATCTACACATACCCTTTAACTATGTTGTACCTAAACATGGGATGTTCATTTGGCTTGAGTTTCCAACGCTTGACATTGAGCAACACACTGACTATCTTTTTGCAGAATCAAAAGTTTTATACATACCGGCTTCAGCTTTTTCGATAAAGAAATCAATTTCAAAAAATGCAATGCGATTAAGTTTTACTTATTCTTCATGTGACCAAATTAAGTTAGGTATTCGAAAATTATCTGCGGGTTTAAATTTTTTAGAAACTATGGCTTACTTATAATAATTGATTAGTTATGACTTGCTTTTGGCATGCTCAGGTGCTTAATGAGAAAAAAAAATGTTTCTGCGCTGCTAATGCTCATCAGCTTGGTTACAAGTTTCGAGGCGGTTGGCAAGGGTGTAATCAATCCTCATGAGGATGAAGAAGTTTACACAACGATTACTGCGACCACTGATTATATTTGGCGCGGTTTTAGTCAAACTACCCACCGACCTGCTCTGCAAGGCGAATTCAATCTAACTATTCCCAAATCACCGCTAACCGGTCTCTATGCGAATTTGTGGTTTTCAAATGTACGTTTTCGAGAAGATAACAAATCAAATGGTAGCCATAGTGAGGCTGCAATGAATGATGCCAGTGATACTAGTAATATGAGCGCATTTTCCGCGCAGCAAGCAACTTCTGATTCTTCTCCAACGGATGGACCAGAGCAAGCTTTTATGGAATTTGATACAAGCATTGGCGTTAGTAATTCGCTTGGGAAAAATGCAAGTTATGATCTCTGGTTTGTGCGCTATCTTTACCCTGGAACGACAAAATTAAATTATAATGAATATATGGGCGAGTTCAATTTGTTTTTCCTAACAGCTTTAGTAGGGTATACATCCAATGTTTATGCAACGGGTGGAAAGGCTCTTTATTACAATATTGGTTTTAACTATCAAATTCCTGAATCGATAATTAAATTAAAAAGTCTCTATATTCGGGGTGGTTTTGGTCACTATCAACTTCCTCTTGTTTCAGAAGAACCTAATTATAACGATTATAGTTTTGAGATTGAAAATACTTTCAAAAATTTTGGTCTTTCTGTGATGTGGACCAATACTAATGATCGTTCAAGACCCTATGGTGGGAATAGAATCAGCCTAGCTATTTCTGCTTTTCTTTAGGTATTGCCATGATTGATCTAGAAAAATTATTGATACTTAAGGCAGTTACACTTTTCAACAGATGCCGGATGGTTTGCTTTTCTGTCATTATTGATACTGCTAATTGGTTAAATTGTAGTCTAAAGTAGTGATTAAAGCTCGGGCATATTGTACAGCTGATTCAGCCAAAATAGCTGAGGTATCAACTGTAGTAATTTGACAATTTTCGCAGTTTAATACCAATGGCAATTCCGTGCAGGCAAGAATAATCGCATCACAACCTCGTATTTTAAGACTTTCAACAATGCTTAGCAAAGAGGCTAAGGTTGTAGACTGAACCTCACCTTTAGGAATTAATTCTGCAAAAATCGCCTTTTGAACGATCTTTTGTTCTTCAGGAGAAGGGATAATTTCCACTATGCCATTTAATTCTAAAGTTTGCTGATACAAACGTTCTGCCATTGTCCAACAAGTTCCAAGAATACCCACTTTTTTTAACTGAAGCCGCTTGCATTCAGCAGCGACGCTATCAAGGATAGAAAGAACGGGAATAGCTGTGCGCTTGATAATATTATTGATAACCTTATGTACGGTATTCGCTGGAATAATAATAAAATCTGCACCGGCTTTTGTTAACTGAGTAGTGGATGCAATTAGCCTATTTTCAACAATATCCCATTGGCCCTGAATTTGGGCTTGATGGGTAGGACCAAAATTGAGTTGATGCAAAATAATATTTGGATGATTGTGACTGGTAAAATAATTATGAAACTTTTGATTTATTTTATTTATACAATCAATCGCACCGGGAATGGTTACGCCAACAATGCCAATTGTTGGGAGAGTTGAAGTTGCCATTTTATCTCGATAGAGAAAATTGCATTAAATCATAAAAAAAAAGGAAGGGAAACTTTAGGAGGTTCATAAGCACAATTCTTAAGATTTTAATGTTTCAATTTGCAGTAAATTTTTTATAGTAGGTTGGCCTAATTAGCTGCTAAAATTAATTTTTCTAATTAGAAGCAAGGAATGCAGGTGAGCAGAAATTTTTGGTCTTTAGTAATTGCAGCAATTATTTTTTCCTCACCTTCATTAAATGCATGCACTGATTTTAAGCTTGAAGCGCATGACGGCACAATACTTATTACCCGTAGTATGGAGTTTGCTCAAGATTTAAAATCTAATCTTCGCAGCTCTCCTCGCGGTCGAATTTTTTCATCCACTCTTTTAAATAATAAGCCAAGCTTGTCTTGGGCAAGCCATTATGGTTATTTATATGTTGATGGTTTTGGTCTTGATGCGAGTTTCGACGGCATTAATGAGACAGGTTTATCCTTTGAATATTTATATTTGCCTGGTGAGACTCAATATCAAACAATTTCAGAAGGAAATGAAAAACTGGCAATTCCTTATATCCACTTCGGTGATTGGATTTTAAGTAATTTTAAGACGATTGAGGAAATAAAATCGGCTCTAAATCAGGTGGTTGTGGTCAGCGTCAACGTACCTGAATTAGGCAATGCAGTCCTACCTGCTCATGCCTCTATTTATGACGCCTCGGGTAAAGGTATAGTTATTGAATTTTATAACGATAAAATTAATATTTATGACAATATTGGCATCATGACCAACTCACCAAAATACGATTGGCATGTAAATAACTTAAGAAATTATTTAAACCTATCCGCCTTTAATCCTCAAACGATATCCAAGGATGGCATGAATTTTATTGCTACTGGACAGGGCTCTGGCGCAGTGGGTTTGCCCGGAGATGCTTCACCGCCTTCTCGCTTTATCAAAATTGCTTTTATGCTAAAAAATGTATTTAAAGCGCAAAATTCTAATGAACTTATTAATTTAGCCCAGCATATTATCAATAATGTCGACATCCCTGCAGGTTATGTACGCTCGATTAACGAGGGGAAAATCGCAACCGATTTTACGCAGTGGGTTGTTTTTAAAGATCTTAGTCATAAAATTTTTTATTATCGAACCTACGGTGATCTGGCTTTACGTTCAATCATGATGAAGGATGTAGATTTTTCAGAGCATGCCAAGCGGCTTAAAATGCCACTGGTTTCGACCTCAAATGCTATTGATATGAGCAAGAATTTTTTAAACTCTCAATAATTAAAGTTTTAGATCGCGAGAGTCTAAATTAAGCAAGTCAATTGTAAACTAAACTTGTTTTGTAAAGCCCCAAGTGTTTAATAATTTTATTAATTCACTATCGGATTGAACTTCTACAAAATCTACTTGAGGATAATTTTTTTTTAAATTTGCGAGAATGATATCAACTCGTTTTTCAAAACCCCACATATATTTTAAAAGTGACCAACTAATTTTTTCTGGACAATTAGCTGCTCTATCTTTAATTCTAAAATCTTTACAAAAAAGTCGCTTAAAAACTCGCCAAAAACAAAGGTATCTGGGGAAATTAAAATAAATACAAAGATCAGCTTGTTTGTATCTTAGCTCAAAGGATTTAGTCGAATTACCGTCAATGATCCATTGCTCTTGCTGTACTATTGAGTACTGTATATTTAGAAATTCTTGGTAGTTGCGTTCTATCCAATTATCCGTGAAAAAAAATTTATCCAAATGATACAAAGGTAACTTTGTTAATTGGTGGAGCTTATAAGCAAAAGTTGATTTACCACTGCCACTTCGCCCCATAATCATAATACGCGTCTTCATGTATTAACTTTAGGTTTGTTCCTACACCGCTCAGGCTTATAATTACATTCTTGCTCGCGGGTTTTTGCTGTGAACCATTGGGCTAATTCTTGTTTCTCATGAAGCTTGTATTTGGCAACAATAGCTAGTTGCTTCATAAATTCGTCTATCAATTTACGATTTAAATAAGAAAGTTTTGCAGTTGTCTTAGCAGTGAACCTATCAATTAATAGAGAACTTGGATTTTTCAGATAGTTAGTTTCCATAATGAGCCTGTCTTTTTCAATTTCAAGAGCAAGTAATTCGTAGTTTTTTTGGATTATTTTCATTCTTTTAAACGGATTAAAAGGAATATTTTTTTTAAGATCACTTAGAAATACCAAAACCTGTAAGCGTCTAAACTGCCAAAAAAGCTTCTCGTTTTCTAAATCGGCGAGATTAGTTGCTGCAACTAGGGATTTAGGGATTTTGCTAAGACCATAATAAAGAGGTAAATAAAAGCTTAGAGTTGGCATCCCCAGGGCTATATATTGTAGATTAGCCAGATTATTATCGTCGTTTAAGAAAGGAGGACCTACTGTAGTAATATGAACATTGCTGGTGTTTAAGTTTGCAATAGGATAATAATATGGTCTTTGCTTTTCATCCTTGTTGGGATGCTGATAGGGATCGAAATCTTTAAATTCATGATAGTGACTTGCAAAAACTTTCTGCACATCCAGCAGGGAAATTTTCTTTTCAGGTTTTAGAAAGCTTGGAAAATCGCCTTTATTAATTACATTAATATTAAAAAATTGTGTGTTTGAATTAAAATAATGCTGGAGATATGCGAGCCGCACAAAGTTTTTTCTAGGGTTTCTAGGGTTGTCAACATCAGCAAAAGTTTTTCTAAAATCGAATTCTCTGTTAATTGTTAATTTGGCAATGTTATTTTCAATAGCGAACTCGATTGGCGTTTTTCCCATATAATTTGATAGTTTGTATTCATAAAGTGCAGGAGAATAAGCTTGAATCTGACCAGGTCCATTAGCTGCAACAAAATAAACATCATCTGGTATCTTTAAGGCAACCCACTGATGCCCACTAAGCGTTTCTAGATACCAAGCTTCATTTTGATCAGCGAAAAGTACGCCAAATCCTTTTTTCCATTTTAATCCTCGCACTTCAATGGCTTTACCTAAGATATCAATTGCTTCACGTGCTGACTTAGCAGAGGGCATAACCAGATAAGGAATGTTGCGTTCTGTTACTCCTACTGAATTGCTTGACGGATCCAGAGCTAAGACCTTTGCATTCGATTGTATTGTTTCCGTAGCACTAATAGATAAGCCACGAGCATTAGTGGCAACTTGGGCCATGTCATTTTTTTCATCAGTTTCTAAATCCCAG
Source organism: Tatlockia sp. (assembly GCA_013697725.1). Classification (GTDB taxonomy): domain Bacteria; phylum Pseudomonadota; class Gammaproteobacteria; order Legionellales; family Legionellaceae; genus Tatlockia. The sequence goes on along the minus strand of JACCWI010000019.1, from coordinate 196,678 downwards.
TAAGGAAGGCCGACGTAAATTTTCTGCCTGCCTTTATAATAAATTTTAAAATTTTTAGCTCGTCTTGAATCAATGGCGTCAGAACTACGCGCAATAATGGTTTTCCCATCCAAGGTTGCTTTCTTTCCGACGATTAAAGTGGTGCAGGCAAAAATGGGGTCTGAAACATTAATAAGTAAAACACCAATTATGATCCATGAAATTAAGGCCATTTCATTCACATTTAATTAAGAAGTTGCTCATTCTATCATTAACAGATAAATTTTTTTGAGTCTATAGCGTTTATAAAAGTCCGGCTCGATACGCCGAGCAAGTTAGGTAATGTAGGTTTGAATCAGATAGTCTAAAATTAAGGAGTAAATTGTACAACCACTTTAGGAGCTTGGATGAGCTTAAGCCAATACCATAAAAAAAGGGATTTTTCTAAAACATCAGAGCCAAAAGGGCAGGTCACACAGGCTGAAGAACGCCTATTTGTTGTACAAAAACATGCCGCTAGCCACCTGCATTATGACTTTCGCTTAGAGTTACATGGTGTTTTACTGAGTTGGGCAGTGCCAAAAGGGCCTAGTTTGGAGCCGAAGGTTAAGCGACTTGCCATGCATGTAGAAGATCATCCCGTTGAATATGGCTCTTTTGAAGGCATTATTCCTAAAGGGCAATACGGCGGTGGTACTGTTATGCTTTGGGATAAGGGAATTTGGCTCCCTTTAGACAAAAATCCTGCTCAAGCTTATGAAAAGGGGCATTTACGTTTTGAATTACAAGCTGAAAAATTAAAAGGGCGCTGGGATTTAATTCGCTTTAAAGATGAAAAACATTGGTTTTTAATTAAATTTGACGATGAATATGCGCGAACAGATTATGATATTACTCAAGAATTGAATAAAAGTGTTTTGAGTCAGCAAACTATCGACGAAATTGCGGCTCATTATGAAGCTATTTGGTCAAGTGAAGGATTGGTAAAAAATAAAGCAAAAAAAAAACTTAGCCACAAAATCAAAATTGAGTTGCCTAAGGGTTTAATTAAAGCACCTTTTCCGGAATTTAGCCCCCCTCAACTGGCAACCTTTGTTGATAAGGCGCCTCAAGGTGAGGAGTGGATTCACGAGGTTAAATTTGATGGCTATCGAATTTTAGCTTTTAAAAAAGCGAATGAAGTTTTGTTAAAATCGCGCACAAATAATAATTGGACTTCTGACTTAAGTTCAATTGCTGAAGCAATTGGTCGCCTGTCTTTTCAAAATCTGGTTTTGGATGGTGAAGTGGTTGTATTGGATGCTAAAGGTCATTCTGATTTTCAGTTATTACAAAATTCATTCAAAAGTAATCAGGAAACCCCCTATGTTTTTTTTATTTTTGATATTCTTTATTTTGAACGATATGATCTGAGAGCTCTTCCTTTGCTGCAACGAAAAGCTATTTTAAAGCAGGTGCTGGCTAATGCACCAGATAATTTGCATTACAGTGATCATATGGAAAACGCTGATAATCAACTTTTTGACTATGCTTGCGCGGAAGGATTAGAAGGAATAATTGCAAAAAAAGCAGATAGTAGTTACTTGTCTAAACGAACTAAAAGCTGGTTAAAGATTAAATGCATGAAACGCCAGGAATTTGTAATTGGTGGTTATAGTCTTCCAAAAGGAGGTCGCTCACATTTTGGTTCACTTTTTTTAGGAGTTTACTCGGAGCAAGGCATTTTAAATTTTGCGGGTAATGTAGGAACGGGGTTTAGCGAGCGCTCATTAAAAGAACTTGCTCAGCAATTTGATCACTTGAGGTCTCCTAGCAATCCCTTTAGTTCTAACCCACCAGGGTATACGAGGGCTAATTGGGTTAAACCTTCCTTAATTTGTGAAGTTGAGTTTACAGGATGGACCAAGGACAACCATCTACGTCATCCCAGCTTTAAGGGCTTAAGGCTTGATAAAAAGCCGCTTGAAGTTACTAAAGAAAAAGAGACTCCGCTCGATGTAATTCAAAAGCCTAATAAATCGAGCCCAGCTATGAAAAAAGAATTTATACTCACACATCCGACCAAAATTATTTATCCTGAGGATAAGATTTGCAAAGAAGACTTACTGGCTTATTATGAAGCTCTAAGTGATTATATTTTACCTTTTGTAGCGAATAGGCCTTTAACCTTAGTACGCTGTCCCTCTCATTATGAACAATGTTTTTATCAACGTCATTTTAATAAAACTACCTCTAAAGCACTACATGCAATTGATATCCAAATGGAAGATGAATTGAAACCTTATATCTATCTCAATGATAAAAAAGGGTTATTGAGTTTGGTGCAAATGGGCGTCTTGGAAATTCATCCATGGGGGAGTTCAATTTCTCAGATTGAACAACCCGATATGATTGTCATTGACTTAGATCCAGCGCCAGACCTACCTTGGAAAAAGGTGGTTGCTGCGGCACGTGATATTCGAGAGCATTTAGCACAATATCAACTAACCTCTTATGTAAAAAGTACTGGTGGGAAGGGCTTACACGTAGTTGTGCCTATTACCCCGGAATACGATTGGCAGGAGGTTAAAGAATTTACCCATGTATTTGTCCAATTTCTCGAAAAATTAAAACCTTCAGATTATATTTCCAACATGTCTAAAGCAAAACGAGTAGGAAAAATTTTCATTGATTATTTAAGAAACCAACGCACCGCAACCGCAGTGGCCGCCTATTCCACTCGCGCTCGCCTCCATGCACCGGTTTCAACCCCATTAAGTTGGGATGAATTATCAAATCGAATTGAAGATAATTCCTACACTATAAAGACTTTGCCAAAGCGTTTGGCACAATTAAAACAAGATCCCTGGGAAGATTTTTTCAAAATAAAACAATCTCTGAATCTGGATTCATTGTAGTCTTACTTTAAAACCATTAATTAAAGTTTAAACAACGAAAATATCTTCTTTAAATTTAAGAAATGGAATAGACACATTGTCCAGTTAGCTGAGCTGCAAAAATATTGAGAGTAGTTATTGAGGTCAGAGGGGTGGGAACTGTCCGAGTACTATTATTAGCTTTAGTGCAAGTCGAGCCACCTTGTTGGATATTTACTAGCAAATTCCCCTGTAAATTAAGATTTACGTTGTAAAGGCTATTATTCAAAATAGATAAAGCAAAGCTTACTTTAGCTAACCCAGAAAAAAAGCTTACCAGCCAAAATTTAGCGCATTTCATTGTATCTCCTAACAGTTATTTCGATTAAATTACCCATTTTTAGATTAAAGAGCAATTAGGCGCCTCTGAGCGCAATAATAGGATCTAGTTTGGAAGCTTTATAAGCAGGATAATAGCCAAAAAAAACGCAGATGATGATGGTTACACCGAAGCCAATAATAGGTGGCAATATATAAAAGGAATAAGTCCAGCCAGCCACCATACTAACCACATAAGTTCCGATAATCCCTGCTAGCACACCTAAACCGCCGCCGATTGTGGCAAGTAGCAGTGCTTCGGTTAAAAACATCCAGCGTATATCTTTAGGCTCAGCACCCAGAGCTAAACGCAAGCCTATTTCTTCTTTTCTTTCCGCAACTGCAGCTAACATAATGTTCATAATTCCAATTCCACCCACCACTAAGGAAATACCTCCTATAGCGCCAAGTAGAAGAGTAAAGATATTTTGTTGAGTCGCCATCCGTTTTAGTAATTCTCTAGCTGATTGAATATTTAATTGATAGTTAGGTAGTTGCTTTGCAAAAAAATCAGTTAGTTTTGTTTTAACTAAATCAAGATCAGCATCAGGTTTTAACTGCATGATTACATCACTCAGAACAGGTTTATCCGCTAAAAAAGGCACAGTTTCTAATGAGATAAAAATGCTATTATTTAACTCATAGGGAAAAAATTGATTTTCAGGCATGCTTTCTGCAATACCAATTACTGTAAATATCACAGCGCCAATTCTAAGCTGTTTTCCTAAAATGGCTTGGGTTGGAGTATTTTTAATTAAATCCGCCCCTAAAACGCAGAAAAATTGTAGTTTATCCATTGGACTAATATAGCGACCTGCCCTCATAGGCATACCCAGGATAGATGCAAGCTTAAAGGTGCTGGCGATAATAGTGGGTTCTAGTATTTTTTTATCAAATTGTGCATTTATGTTAGAAATAACATAAGGCGCTGCTCCTAGTACTTCAGGTATTTGAGTTTCAAGATAATTATTAATGGTGGTTGCCAAACTTCGCATATCAGTATCCGCAGTACCCATATCCTTTTTGGGGCTAAAAGACAGAGCCATTAAATTAATCCCTAAGCCTTTAAACTGGTGTAAAGCAGTATCAGTGGCTATTTCACCTGCGGATATGAGAATTACTACTGAGAAAGTTCCAACTAAAATGCCCAATAAGGCAAGAACAGTTCGAAGTTTGCCTACGACAAGATTCAGTTTTGCGGTTTTAAAATGAGAGCTTAATTTCACAAGCTTTCCCTAATTTTATTATTCATGTTGGCAACGGGTTATTGATTAGACCATCTGCAATTTCAATAACCCGGGGGCATTTTCCAGATACTTTTGAATCGTGGGTTATCAGGATTATTGTATTGCCATCTTCCATATTTAATTGAAAAAATAAATTTAAAATTTCTTGAGTAGTTTTAGAGTCAAGAGCCCCAGTCGGCTCATCAGCAAGAATTACCGAGGGCTTGGTTACTAAGGATCGAGCAATTGCAATACGCTGCTGCTGGCCACCAGATAGTTCTTTAGGATAACGAAGTGCAAGATGTTCCATTCCTACTCTTTGTAAACAGAGACGCGCCCTCATTAGGATCTGTTCTTCAGGTAATTCTTGATAGGTCAAAGGCAAACCGACATTTTCCACTACTGATAAGGCTGGGAGAAGAAAAAAAGATTGGAAAATAAAGCCGATATGTTGATTGCGAAGATTCGCCAGTTCAGTAATGGAGTAACTATTAATATCTTTGCCATCAAGCAAATAGCTTCCAGTCGTTGGTCTATCTAATAAACCGATAATGTTCATTAGAGTCGATTTGCCCGATCCTGAACTACCAATAATGCCAATAAATTCTTTGTGATGAATATTTAAACTTATGCCATGCAAAACTTCAGTTTTTACGAGCCCTTTTTGGTAACTCTTGATGATATCTTTAAGTTCAATTAGGTATGACAACCCTATCCCCCGGTGATAAGCCTTTTTCAATTTGAATGGATTCCTGATTAGTGGTTCCCAGCTTCACAGGAATTTCAACAATAATATTATCTTCGGTCAAAACTTTAACGAAGTACTCTTTGTTATTTTCAATTATTGCAGCGAAGGGTATAAGCAATTGAGGTGGATTTGTTTTGGTTAAGGTAATTTGTGCGCTCATTCCCGCTTCAATACGTTTTTTTTGATTAAAGGTTAATTTCGGCACGCGTACAATGGCTGAATAGACAGGTACCGCACCTGGACTTTCACTAGGGTCGGGCTGGCTATTAATCGAATAGATATATCCAGTCAGAGTGATTTCCGGAAAGGCAATCCCGGTAATTGTAACTAAGTCTTTTTTCTTAATCTCATGCAAATTGGTTTCAGATACTTTTATTTCAAGCTGAATCCCTTCGCTATTCGCAACTACTGCGATAACTTGTCCTAATTTGACAAAAGAGCCTTTCTGCACCCGATTTTTGGTATCCCCTTCAGCATTGCCAAATGCTTTAGATGGATAAAGTAATTCACCGTCTGATGGACTTAAAAGTGTAATACCTTGTAAAGACTTTTCTAAGATGGGCTGTAAGGTTGGAATTTGCTCAACTGTCATATTGCTAAACAGGGTGAAGGGCAGATTAATATTTTTCAGAAGCGTTTTTAGCCTTTGCTCTGTGCTCCATACCTCAAGATTGGTGCTATTAACGTTATCTTCGCTATCGATCAACGTCAGCTGCGAAATTAATCCGGCTTTATAGAGTTCTTTGTTACCTTTGTTTTTAAAGAGTGCATTTTTGTAGGCTGTCTTTGCCTTAATAAAAGAGGCTAAGGCAGAGAGAAAATTTTCAATTTCCTTGGTTGATTGAATGGTAAATAATGGCTGTAATTTTTTTACAGGATCGCCAAACAGAGTTTTAACGTCCATTATTTCCCCATCAATAGGTACTGTAATAGGAAAGGTTTCAGTAGGCGTAACTACTCCAGTGAAATAAAAGTTATTGGAGGTATTTTCCATTTTTACTATCATTGTTTTAATTGGTTTATAAATATTTATTGCATACAACCCAACTAATATGATCCCTATAGTCAGATATGAACCAAGTGTTTTTATTAGTTCTAATAACATAATTCGCCTGAAGCTCCTTACTCATTAAACCGCATTAAATAATCAACAAAACTGAGATTAATTTCTCAGAGTCCACTTTGCCTGCCGTAATTTGGGTCTAATAAATCGCTCTATTAATAATGGTATAATAAAGCTTAGAACAATTAGGATTACAGCGGGTTTATAGTAGGTCCTTAAATCAGGCCATCTGCTGATAAGCTTATGAAAAATCCTGGTTACAAAAAAAAGATTGATTGCCAAATAAAATAGGCAAGCCAGGCGGAAAACCATTTTAGGAAAAAAACCAATTCTAATTGCTCTTTTGCTGCTGCTCAGAGCCAATTGCCGTAACTGTGGTATATCAAAAATATTAACGAGTAAAGTATAGCCTTCAAAATTCATTAAAGGATTGAGTAAGCGAAGCGTTTGTAAGTAAACTAATAAAGCGCAGATCCAGTAAAGAACGAAGCTATTTTGCGCTTGAGTATAATAAGCCCAAAGAGACAAGAGCCCGGCAACTAATAAATTTGCCAGTATTGTTGTAATACCCACTCGTATACGTGGGCTCCTGGATGTCATTAACAGATCTGAATCATCGACAAAAACAGAAGGACCCACTTTTTGCCATATTAATCCAATACGAGGAATGACAAAGCCCGTTCGTTTGATGGCCATGATTTTTAGGTAAGGTGTTAATAGAGTAAAGAACATGCTTAGCGGTATAGCGAATAAAATCCATAAGTAAAATAAAGATAGTTGGGGTATTTTAAGTAAAACCGCATTAAAACTAAGCTTAAAAGCCCACAATCCAATAACTGCAAGAATTATATAAATGAGTAATGCAGGTGTGGACGCTAATAAAAAGCCACCTCGTTTATACAAATAACTAGCGGTCTTATCCGGTTTTTTTAGAAAATAAACCCATTGCAACCAGCCTGATAATTCTTCTGGGACTTGTGCTTTTTTTAAATTTTGGCTTCTCTGGATTGTATCTAAAAAGGCGAATCCTTTATCAAAAAGATTTTGTAAAATTAGGGATACGTCTTCCAATTTCAGCATGGGAAAATGTTTACAGCTAATTTCGGCAATTTGTGGAGGAGTTAGCTCACCATTTAATTGTTTCCAAACGAACCATTCTTGTTCATTGAGCTGACAATAAGTGAAATCCACTGTATTTTTCAAAGTGACAATTAAATCTCCATTCGCGGTGGTTCTTTGAGTATATTGAATATTTTCAGCTCGAATAGGATGAATTTTATCAGCAAGAAAAATCATCAGAGAATCTGAAGCCAAGCTATCTTTATAAGTTTCACGCAATTCCAGCAAAAAATCTTGATTGAGCTCTAGGAGAGTACAATCACTAAGCGCTTGAGCGGAGGTATTGCGTGTTTTTTGCAATAAGAATGCTTCTTCACCAAAGAGTTCACCTTTTTCGAGTGTTGCAATTGTTTTGGCCCCTTCCCCTTCCGATGCCTTATTAATAATTGCGACTGAACCCTTAAAAACCATATAGCAATTTTCACCCGTTTCACCTTGATTATAAATCATGTCTCCCTTTTCAAAAGACACTTCACTGATAAGGCTGACTAGCGACGAAATCTGGGTATTAGATAATTGGGCAAAGGGAGCAGCTTCTTTTATCATCCGCAGCTTTAGGGAATAAGATAAAGTTTCCTGCATACGCTTGACCACTTCAGGATCTTTTTGCAAGATTTTTTGTAGAGCATCGATGGTGATTTGCAATAGGATACAAGGGGTGTTAGCGGTAACAGTGGCTGTTCGAATACTGGATTCCGAATATAAACCGGATTCCTTTATTCCAATTCCTTCTCCTTGCTTTAGTATAGCCAATAAAATCTCAGCAGAATTCTTTTCGTCACCTACTTTTTTTGATACCTCAGCGGATCCTTCTGCAATAATAAAAATGGATTCTACAAAATCGCCCTCAGCAACGATAATTTCACCGGGACCAATATGAATTTCAGACATGTTAGCAGCAAGTTTAGCCAGGCTCTCAGGGCTTAATTTCGCAAATCCTGGTGTATTTTTTATAATTAGCTCTCTCTGCGCAAGACTTTTAGACGCTTGAATAGAGGGTTGTGCTGGTTTCTTGTCCATATTTCACCACAGTTGTAATAGGGTAATTTCTATTTTTAAACAACAGATTTTATCAATATACTATAAAAATTAACGAAACATTAGAGCCTAGATTAATCCTTAAAAAAAGGGCTAATAAACCAGGTTTACTGCCCATTCATTCAGCGTAATGCCTAACAATTGGTAATAAGCTGCAATAGCATTAAGGTATGAGACTTCCGCTCCAATTACCGCAAGGCTAGCGTTGATGAAATTAGTTTGCAGCGTCGTCACTTCAAACATAGAAGCTTGGCCAAAAGTTACTTTTTTTAAAGCATCTTGATAACTTTGATAGGACAATTGTACTGATTCCTTAGCCAATTTAATTTGTAAGCGTAAAATTTTTAAGTTTTCAAGTTGCGAAAGCAATTGTGTTACTAGGTTTAACTTTAAAAGTCTTGCGTTCAATTGTTGTTGTGTAAGCGCCACTTTTGCAGTAACAAATTGTTGCTGTAAAGGCAAATTGTCGATAGGTACGTTCAGGGTAAGGCCTAAACTTCGGCTACGATTAGATCCATTAAATAAACTGCCAATCCCCCCATTTCTACCACCGCCAAAACCACCGCCCTGAACAATCGTACCTACTAAATTAAGGCTCCAACGCTGTTGATCTTCAGCGAGTAAGAGATTAATTTTTGCGTTCCGCAGATTTAATCGCTCAATTTGAAGCGCCGGGTTATTGGCAAAAAGCAGTCGCTTTGCTTGTTTCCCTTTTGGATATTTATATTTCTCAAAGGTTAAATTTTTATCAACTTTAATCGGAGTAAAAGGAGAAATACCCATATCTCGAAGCAGAGCGAGTTTGGCTTGCATGAGCTGGTTTTCACTGGAAGCGACTAAAATTCGCTGGTTAGCTACCGCCGCAAGAGCTTGTATATTTTCAGATCTGGCCAAAAAACCCTGCTGTATCTGTAATGCATTGTTTTTTACCGTTTGTATTGACACTTTTAATGCTAGTTTTGCGACTTGTAAAGCGCCTTCAGCGGCAACCACCGCCCAATAATCAATCATAATTACAGTGACATTGGCAATAACATTACTTTTAAAGGCAAATCTTGCAATACCCTCTCTGTTACAAGCCGCATTCAAAGGCGCCTGAACGACTTCTCGGCCTGAGCCTTGAATCAGTGGTTGAGCAACTGCTAAAGTAAGTGCTGGATTATAAAAAACATTTGTAGGCGATGTGGGTCCTATTTTTGATAGCGAAACCGGATTTGACAAACTTAAATTATATTTTGTGCCGTAAACAGTTTGTAAGTTTGCGGCGGGAACAAGATTATAGCTTCCGGTGACAATATCAGGTACTCCAGCAACCACACTATTAGTATGTAGAGCAGAGCCGGTAAGAGCGTATTGCAATTCAAACTGATTTTTTGCCACTGCTAAATTGAATTTATCAACAACTCGTTGTATTTCTGAACTTTTAACAATCGGATTGAAACGAAGAGATAGAAAAACCGCTTCTTTAAGTGACAAAGTCAATAATTTGGGCTTTGTGGTTTCAGCATAACTCACTTTGCCTAAGCTAAAAGTCAGCAAAATGAATAGCAAAAGCAATTTAATATAAAGTCTACTCATTCGTCAGTCGTTCTATTATAAAAGAGGAAGATCATGCCAGGCACGACAGCCATATAAGTTTGGCCGTTCGGGTGGAACTACCATCCCCGGACAAACACTTAGTAAGGTGACAGGTTTAAAAATATTGTAAGGCCAAGGTCTGTAAGTATCATAGCAGTCTAAACTTATTGGCCAATCTAAAGGGTCTCTTTGATGATTTCGAGACATATCATCAAAACTAGCACCAATCGCGCTGCCAACAATGGAGCCGATGATAGTTCCTGCGCCAATCAAAATTAAATCGCCACTACTTTCAGCACCAGCTAAAACTCCACCAGCAATAGCTCCAGTTACTGAACCTAAGGTTTGACCTCGAAGATCGGCATAATGGGCGCAACCAGATGATAGGATGATGAAAAGGAATGATAGAAATTTAATCCGCATGGATGCCTGTTATCCTTAACTCATAAAAATGGCCTTAGTCATCTTAATGGATAGCTTTTAAAAAAACCAGTCTTGATTTTAAAACCCAAAAATACAAAGAACTTGAAAATAGAAGCCTTGCTAAGTAGACTGTTTTTTTTTGATTCAGCGTTGTAATGGCGATTTCAAACTTGCTTAATCTTAGTTATTGCTTAAAAAATGAAGACACCTCAGTGAATTGCGATAGGTTGATGGTGTTTTATCTTTTAGCCTTTGCATTGCTCTATACACTTATACCTTTTTTGTTTTATCAAAATATTCTTCCTGATTCAGCTCAGAATATCGCTTGGGGACGCACCTGGGAATGGAGTTATAACCGTCATCCTCCCCTGGGAACCTGGTTTATCAAGCTTATGATCATGTTTATAGGCAATATAGAGCTTGCTACCTTTAGTGCCTCTGCCTGTTGCTTGTCAATCAGTCTATGGTTTATCTACAAATTATCGAAACAATTTTTAAGTCAGCTCGACGCGTTGATCGCTTGTATTTTGTCTTCATTTTCTGTTTTTTATTTAATGTATTATGCACTTGAATTTAATCAAAACACGATAATGTTACCCTTTTGGGTAATGTGTTGTTATTTTTTTGACAAGTGTTTAAAAGTTAATCGCACCTTGGATTGGCTTCTACTTGGTGCTCTGACAGCAGCAGCCATCTTGGCCAAATATGAATCAATTATTATGCTGTTTTCATTGGTTCTTTATTTGGTTGTTTACTTTAAAAAACAATATCTTGTGAATTTGATACTTGCTTTTAGTTTTGCTTTAATTTTGTTAGCCCCCCATTTACTTTCTGTGGTTGAAAAGGGTTTTTTACCTTGGGTTTTTATGCAAGGACGAGTTGGTGATGGGCTCTTTCATGGCTTTATATATAATCATTTTTATAATCCTTTCAAGGCGATGTTAGAGCAGTTTGTTAATCTTTCACCCGCACTGCTAACCTTTGTTCTATTACTAAGCTATAAACAATTCCTGAATAAATCCAACCAAACTAATATGTTGAAAAGCAGTTATCTAGTTTATATAGGTTTTGTCCCTTGTCTATTTGTACTCAGTATTTCACTCCTATTTGGAATTTCTTTACGCAGCGAATGGAGCTACCCGCTGTTTTCGTTTACCTTGCCAGCGTTAATTTATTATTTTCAATTTAAAGCCAAGCCTAAAATGATAGCGATTTTGTTCATTGCAGCTTTTTGTTTGCATTTCGGCGTTTTGGTGATGCATAAATCAGTGCATTATTTCTCTAATAAAGACGCTCGTTCCAACTTCCCTAGTTATCAATTAGCGAATCTTGCACAGTCCTACTGGGAACAATTTACCGATAAACCTATTTACTATGTAGGTGGGGAAGAGGATATAGATTATTATCTAAGCACTTATTTACCTTCAAAACCTGTCCTATTTGAGGCGTATTCCTTTACAAAAAGTCATTGGATTAAGCCTAAAGATTTAAAGTCTAAGGGTCTTTTATTAGTAGTATCTGGTTGTGACCCCCTCAAAATTAAATCTTTACAAGAACAATATCAGATTCAAGCTCATCAATGTGTAAACATACCCTTGAATAATAAATTTCACCCACAATTCAAACTAACCACTTTTATGATTGTGCCCCCCAAAGCTGATTAAGCATTTTCCATTGCTTATTGGGTTGAATTGCAGAAACAAGGGGTAGATCATCAATACTGAAAGCAATTACCCGTTGAACAAAAACCACTTTGAGGAAATAAACAAAATCATTATAACAATTAAACTAACTAAGATATAAACTATCTTTTTTTTGTTCATAGGTCCTCAAATTATTGGATTTAATTTGCCTTATAAATACTATTAAACTCTATTTAAAATAGCCACTTAACTTCGCATACATAATCGAATAGTTTAAAGCTAATATAAAATCGGACTGAAAAATGCTAAGCTATGTCTCTTTTTTAAACTGAAACGATGGTTGCTATGAATTCTGCAGTATCCGATTTACCCAATACGGTAAGTGAACATTTTTCTACCCTTAATTTAAGAGCTGAATTGTTAACTAATCTTTTGACTTTAGGCTATGTGAATATGACGCTAATTCAAGCACAGAGCCTGCCTTTAATGCTTAACGGCAATGACCTTATTGCACAGGCAAAAACGGGTAGCGGAAAAACAGCAGCTTTTGGATTAGCCTTATTAAACCAATTGCGAGTTGAGGATTTTTCGTTGCAAGCGTTGATCCTTTGCCCTACACGAGAATTAGCAGAGCAAGTTGCGAGAGCACTGCGACAATTAGCCCGCTCTTTAGCCAATGTTAAAATTCTTAATTTATCAGGTGGTATGCCGATGAAGCCGCAACAGGACTCCCTTAAACATGGAGCCCATGTCGTTGTAGGAACCCCCGGTCGTATTCAAAAGCACTTGGATAAAAATTCTTTGTCGCTGAATAAATTACAAAGTCTAATTTTGGATGAAGCTGATCGCATGTTGGATATGGGATTTTTAGAATCCATGAAAAAAATCATAGCGCTTTGTCCTAAAAAACGACAAACCTTATTATTCTCAGCTACCTTTCCAAAAGAAATCCAGGGTTTAGCTAAGGAATTTATGCAAGATGCAAAACGGGTTGTAGTGGAAGAAAAGCATACTGAATCAGAAATTGAACAGCTTTTTTATGAAGTTTCAAAGCAATCTAATAAATTCCCTATACTAAAAACCTTATTGCTTCATTATAAACCAACCTCCACACTTATTTTTTGTAATACCAAAGAACAAACACTACAGTTAGCTAATTTGCTTGTTAAGGAAGGGTTTTCAGCAATTGCTCTAAATGGGGATATGGAGCAGGTTGAGCGTGATTTAGCCATGATACGCTTTATAAATCAGAGCTGTTCAATCCTCGTGGCAACTGATGTGGCTGCTCGGGGTTTGGATATTAAAGAATTACCGGCCGTTATCAATTTTGACTTAGCCTTTGAAGAAGATGTTCATACACACCGCGTGGGTCGCACAGGTCGTGCAGGTAATAAAGGCTTAGCCTTAAGCCTAACTACGGCCGGGGATGCTGAACGGCTTTGCCTTATAGAAACTAATCTTGCCCGCCCATTAAACTGGGGAACAATCGCTGACTTGGAGTCTAGTACTACTATCATTGCTCCACCTAAGATGGTCACTTTATGTTTATTCGCCGGGCGAAAAGATAAAATCCGCAATGGTGATATTTTAGGGGCGTTAACTAAAGAAGCGGGATTAGAAGCGAAAGCTATTGGAAAAATAGATATTACGGCCTCGTATTCCTACGTTGCAATTGATAAAGAGCAGGTAAAAAAAGCTTATCAAGCCTTGAAAAATGGCAAACTCAAGGGTAGAAAAATCAATTTGAAGATGGTGGGTTGATTGTACCACTAGATTTCCCGAACAGACTGGAATTCCTATTTTGCGAGAGTTAATTTTTCTTTAAGGTTGACTCCTGTAAAATGTGGCTTTATTAAAATTATACCAATATAATTTGTGAGTAAGTTATGCGATCGAAATACCCTTGTAAACCCACGAAATACCCTTGTACGCTCACTCAAAGAGATGGCAAGCTTGAAATTAATTTTTCATTATTTGTCGAGAGTACGCATAAACTAACTCAGGGCGCTGGTGTCAGGAAACTGGCTACTGTGTTGCAAGAGGATTGTAAACTAAAGCCTCAAGACGATTATGAAATAAAGTCTCTGGAGGGACTTGCCGATGGAAATAACTCACTGATTGTTATTAATCGCTCGGCAAATATCATTGCAGTGCTGTACTATCTTTTATTCAATCCGGCAACTAAGGATCATTTTTTTGATTTTATCCCACCAATAATGTTTTCAATCTATTCTAAAACCCCATTAAAAGATTTTCATGAAACCTGGAAGTTAAATTATATAATAGAAGTTATAAGCTCTATTGGTAATAAAAATTTATCTATTTCGGATTTTGCAAAAGTTCTTCCTTATCAAGTGGCTGAGATCAATGCCGCTTATAATCTACTCAAGCAAGAGCCGCTTGTCCAAGCACTTAAAGAAAAAGTTGTTGAGAGCAATGTGACAAATTTGCTTTGTCATCCCTTCTATCAAACCTTAAGTCTTTTGATGGATGATTACACCGAGCGTGAAAACAAATTTAAAAGCAAAAGCGTTTTAAGCAAACTGAGTTCAAAGAAAATAAATGAAGCCTCATATAATGAAGTTTTTAAAAAATACTCTATCTTCGTTCCCGCATGCTATTGTTTGCCTGAAAATTCAATAGAAAAGAAATTAAATCAACTGAAGTTAAAGCAGTCAAGGGGTATTATTTCATCTGAGAAATTGCTTACTAATCTCCCTACAAAAACAACAAATAATCATAATCCTTCCGAGATAAGTCACAACAGTTCCAAAGAAGATAAAACTATGAAATCCTCGAGTATATCTAGTAATGCCAAAAATCAAGATCAAGACATTAAAACTAAAGGCTTAACGCAAATAAACAAATTCGATATTCTGATGCAAGAGATTACAACATTAAAAACTAAACCTCTAAAACAAAGCGCCTTAATTAAGTTTATCTCTACCCCTAACTTGACAGTCAAGGACTTTAGCATTTTATACACCCAAGTTAAGGATATAGAGGGTTTAAATACACCTGATTACCCTGCGTTTGATTGCATTTTAGGAAAAAATACAGCTTCATGGCAAATTACTTTAGGAGTACTAAGAGCAAAGGCCCTTAGTACTTTATTTAAAGAAGTAGAAACAAAAAATTCTGATAAAGAAAAACTTGACCTTTTGGATAAAGCAAAAATCCTTCCTTTATTTCGGGAGCATCGCTCCAATTCAATATTTTTTGGTGCCTGGGGAAGAACTAATTCGGTTAAACAAATTGAAGAATTTAAAGCGCTTGTTCCGTGCGAATCTTACAGCATGAAGGGATGTTAACTTCACCTTAACTAGAGCAAGGATTGCTCCTTCAAATTACTTTTTAAGTTTTAAGATTCTTATTGAAAAGATAGGACTCTCTTCAAAGATCAAATAGGGTCCTAAATGAACAATTAACTTGCATAATTATGGATTGTTGTTTAAAATATATTCATTTTTTAGGTTTTAATATGCAAGCTAAAATTTCATTAAATGATAATCCAAACGATGTTGAATCACTTTTAACTTATGTTGAAGAAGGTAACACTAAAGCAATTGACCAATTTCTGTTAGAGGATAAAAACTGGCTCTACCTGCCACTTGAAAATGAACGAGGAAAATCTCTTATTCATTTTGCAGTAATTAGTGGGAAAATTACTTTATTGGAGCATCTTCTTCGGATTGATCCACAGTTAATTAATCATAAAGATCAAGTTCACCGCACGCCATTACATTTTGCAGCCTCACAAGGCTGTTCAGAGTTAGTTATATTTCTCCTAAAAGCAAAAGCAAACCAGGATATTAAAGCCAAGATACAACAGGGTGCCGAAAAGGACACGACAGCACTCGGCTATGCAAGTGCTGAGGGTCACCAAGGTTGTATGCTACTACTTGCCAAACAAAAAATGCTAGACAGTTTGGATCACAAAAATCCTATAAATGTTAATGAGCTAATTGATTATTTTATTAGTGCTAATTTTTTAAATTTAGAATGGAAGCAAGAACTGGTTCATTTAATCATCCAAAAGGGTTCTGAATTATCGCTATTTTATCTATTCAATAAAACAAACTGTTATGATGTTATCCAAGCTAAGCTTAGTTATGGAACTAATTGTTTGCATTTGGCAGCTCAACACGGCAATGTTCAAATTCTTGAGTATTTACTTAAATTAAATCAAGTTCCTAAGCTAAAGTTGGGTTTATCTATAGAGGGCGAAATTTCCCCAATGGATGTTGCTAGATATCATAATCAGGATGCATGCATAAAGCTTCTCCAGCCTTATTATCTTCAACAGTTTAAATTATCTAAAACTAGCTATGACATGAATGATTTAATCTCTGCTGTGGGCTCGGGGTATAGCGGGGTGGTTGATTATTTAATTGAACAAGGATTAAGCCTCAATATTGATTTAATGCATTTTGCAATTAATAAAGGGCATTTAGACTTGGTGAAAAATTTCATATCACGGGATAGCTCCTTTTTAAACCCACCTCACGATCTTACTGATAAGTTCAGTATTATCGAAATTGCGGCTCTTGCTAAAAAAGAAAATCTAGTTCTGTTTCTTATTGAACAAGTTCATGAGGCTAGTTTTAATCCCGAGTTATATATTAACCGCGAACAATTTAATTCATTAAAAAAACGTGTTGATGATGATGCAATAATCAGTCTGTTAATTTTTGCACTTGAAGCACATAATAAGGCAGCAATTCCTGATTTGGTTGATAATGCCGAGCAAGTGTTTGAACTCCTCAATTTAGACCCTTCTTTATCCTATATTTTTTCAGAAAATTTGCAAATTACTAACATATTAAATTCCGCAGATGTGGGCTCAATTTGCGAAAAAAACAAGGATTTCATCTCACGTCATCTCTATAAACCAGCTAAAGACAAAAGAAAATCAATGTATCTTCATATGCAGACTGAAAGAAAAACAAATAAAATAACTCTGGATTTATTCAAGCCAGCTGAACTCTTAGGGTCAAGCGCTAAATGCATAGTGAGAGAATTTAAGACAGAAGATCAGCGCCCTATTGCTGTGAAATCTTATAAAGAAAACCGTAAGATAAATACGAATGAAAAAAATGTACACCGTAATATCGAACGAGAAATCATGTTGACTCAAAAAGCAAATTACCAAGATGGTGAGCATCGAGGATTTCTTTGGGTAAGAGGTGAGGGCTATAATTTTCGCTTTATAAAACCATCCTATACAGGAGTTCATGCTGATTTAGCCTTATTGAAGATAATAAATCTTAATGAGCTAGCGCTTCTTATTCTCTCAATTGTCCAGACGCTTTTAGAGAAACACGAAAAGAATATTGTTCACGGTGATTTAAAAGCAAATAATATAGTCATTAATGCGGAAGATGGAGTGGTTAAAATCATAGACTATGGCCATGCGTCAGAAATTAATCAAATTAGATCTAAAATTTCAAACCTCAATATGCTTTATTATAGTTGGTATGCACCTGAAACCAGAGGTGAAGGACAGTTTTTGGCTCACCCAAGCCAAGATGTTTATTCTTTAGCTATAATGCTCAGTAATATTTTAGCAAAACATCCTGTAAAAGAGCCATTGTTTCAATGCTATGCATCAATAGCCAAATTTATTGAGCGGGGTCTAGCAAATGATCCAGGCGAAAGACCTGCTCTTATTGATTTCTTTACTGAGTTATGCCAAGAACTAAGTTTAGATTTAGGTTTTCACGGTGGGTTATTTAATATTTAAGTTATAGAGCTGTTCTAACTAAAAATTAGAATTGCCGCTCTATCGCCAAGCATTGAACGCCATATTATTTCTCCAGTTGCTTAGCCAATTTTTATTCATTTTTGCCAGGTTGACAAAAAAAAATTCATACTTTAGGATAGCCTTTGAAAATTATTGGTTAAATTGTTAATTAACTTGGAGTAATTCTTATGTTCAAAAAAACCTTGGCTGCTGCCGTTGTTATTACTGGTTTCCTAGCAAATCCAGTATTCGCTGCTCATTTTTTTCAAAAATTTAATCCTAATTTTTCTGCAAAACAAAATGCTCTTAGCATCCAAAAAAGGGATGCCTCAGATAAATATACTGATTTCTCAGGAACATGGGTAGGGTCTTGCACAGGTTATAGTGGTACTGAAACTATTGTTGTTGAAAATACTGACAGTCAATTCACGGTCGATGGTAATGAACTTCAAATGGGGTCTTTAATAACAGAATCATTCTCAAATCCATCCGTAACTCATATATTGCACTTACTCTTGGAATGGAATCAGGAGCACAGTAATCTTTTAATTACAGGTTCCTATGTGAATTACGCCTATTCAGAAAAAGCGCAAATTAAGAGTTTTGGTTATGCTAACGGCTCTGTATCTTTACAAAATGAGCATTTAGTAATTGAGATGAATTCTCATGCGAGCGATGAGAGCGATAGTACAGTTTGTACTTATAACAGAAAATAAGCCTTTGAATTAAAAAGTTTCAAGTCATCCCAACAGCTTGGATGGCTCGAAACTTTAAAAAGTTTTTTCTGCAAAATCTCTTTAAGCACCGATATGAACTCGGCCTAATAAAACGAGAATCAGAAATACAACTAAAATTAGACCCACAATAGAAGCTGGACGATATCCCCAATCTCTGCTGTAACCCCAAGTTGGTAAACCGCCGATTAAAGCAAGGACTAATAATATTAATAAAATTGTGCCTAGCATGATGTCTTCCTTGGATAATTGAGTTGCAAGTTAATTATAGTACATAGAATAGCTTAGGTTGCAAACTCTTTATAATTTTAGTTAAGAAGTTGCTTCTGTACAAGAAAATCATGGGCCACTTTTTCAGGGTTCCGCTTTAGCACGTCCACTTGATAATTTAAAGATTGCATGATTTTATTATCTATTAAGCCCAACAAGGGCTCTAACGCCACAGCTATTTGCGGGTATTTCTTAAGTGTTAAGTTACGAATTATCGGGGCTGCAAAATAAGGGGGATAAAAATGTTTATCATCCTCCAGCAAGCTTAAATTAAACTCGGTAATTCTACCGTCTGTGGTAAAGGCTTCAATAACCTCAACCTTATTTTTGTCAATGGCTTGATAAATTAGATAAGGTTGCATTTGAAGTATTTTAGCGAAATTTAAGCCATAGGTCCCCTGCAACCCCGGCAAACCATCGCTACGTTTTAGAAATTCCGCGGGTGCTGCAAGCTTAAGTTTGCTTGCAATTTGTTCAAGGTCACTTAGATTTTTTAAGTTATTTTGTTTGGCAAATGGTTTTTTAACGGCTAGGGATTCGTTATTTTCAAAGCCAAAAGGTTTAAGCCAGACTAAGTTGTATTCTTTTAGATAAACATTTTTTACTAATTCATAAATTGATTGTGGGCTTTTAGTAAGATTTTTTTTTAAAACAACCAGATAAGCGGTTCCTGTATATTCAGGATAGATATCAATCTGGCCTGAAAGAAGGGCTTGTTGCAAAATAGCAGTAGTGCCCAGATTAAATTTTTTAATCACAGTTAAGTCGGTTTTAGCTTCGATTAATTCTTTCATTAAATAGCCTAAAAGATATTGCTCTGTGAAATTTTTTGAACCTATGATGATTGAATTTTTAGGATTCTTCATAAAAATTGAATCGCAGACTACAATAAAAACCAAACCACCAATCAATAGACTTAGAAAAATGACTTTGATTGATTTAAATCGAAGTTTTACCCGCTGGCGGGCTGAAAGCATAAGAGTTAGTGTCGCTAATGCATAGTCAATAGTCAAAGCGAGTAAAGCTACGGGGATGGCGCCTAATAAAACTAGATTAGGGTCGTTAAGAGATAAACCCTCGGTTATAAAATCACCTAGTCCTCCTGCACCAATAAAAGCCGCGATGGTAGTAATGCCAATGGTCATCGCCATGGAGACTCTAATACCCGCCATAATCACGGGTAGCGCCAGTGGCAATTCAACCAGATACAAGCGTTGCCAACGTGTAAAACCTAGACTATTCGCCACTTGTAGATAACTTGGAGATACCCCTTTTAGTCCCGTATAGGTATTTGAAATTATGGGTAAAAGTGCATATACAATCAATGCTATTAAGGTTGGAAGCAAACCAATCCCTACAAAAGGAATTAGAAAACCCAGCAGAGCTATACTCGGAATGGTTTGAAAAATATTAGTAATACCCAGCACGAAACTTCTTAATCTAGGCAGGCGCGTGATTAGAAGCCCTAGTCCGACACCGATAAAAATTGCAACAAGCATGGCGCTCAACGAGATTGAAATATGTTGAATTAATTTAGTTTCAAGTTCGGAAAGGTGTGTTTTTAGAAAATCCCAGTAATTAGCCATTTATGATTATTTTGCTCTAAGTAACTGTTTAACGAATTCAGTAGCAGGATGGGCTAAAACCTCGTTTGGAGAGCCAATTTGCTCTAAATAACCTTCATTCATAATGGCGATTCTATCCGCTAAACGCAAGGCTTCGTTAATATCATGAGTTACTATAATAATTGTTTTATTTATTTTTTTCTTAAGACTAATGACTTCATTTTGTAGAGCTTCCCGGCTGATTGCATCCAATGCTGCGAAAGGTTCATCCATGAGAATGTAGTTGGGATTTGTCGCTAAGGCTCGGGCTACACCAACCCTTTGCTGTTCACCACCTGACAATTCATCAGGGTAACGATTAAAGAATTTTTCAGGCTCGAGATTAACCAATTCTAATAATTCCTTAACATTCTGAGTTCGCTCTGTCTTTGGCAGTTTCATTAGGCGCATAATTATAGAAATATTTTTTGCCACAGTCATGTGCGGGAATAATCCAGTATGTTGAAAAACAAAACCCATTGAGCGTCGCAGGGCAATTTTAGAGTAATTGCCGATGCGCTTTCCATTTATCTCGATCCAGCCGGAGCTGGGTTTAAGAGTGTGATTGATTAATTTCAATAAGGTCGATTTGCCACCGCCGGATGAACCTAGCAAGACTAGGGTTTCTCCCTCAGCAATAGCCAAATTAATATTACGTACCGAATACGTTTTTTTTCCATCAAAGGATTTTGAGACATTATGCAGGGTTATCATTGCTGATTAGATCCTTTAATTAGCTCTTTTTATCATAGCAGCTATTTCAAAGTTGATAAGGGTGGGGCATTAATTATAGCGAGCATATTGAACTTCAATTCTTTAAGGTAAATTTGTTTAATTAGTAAGTGGGCAAAAATATGTACTAATTAAGTCAATGTCAACGCCAAATGATGATCAATTATCTGCCTGGATAGGCTTAGTGGTTTGGGTAACTGAGGAAGCTTTGCTAGAGGGAACCATTGTGCATCCTCTAGTTCGTTATAATCAATCTGGATTTCACCCTCGTCATATTCAGCCCTAAACCCTAACATTAAATTACTTGGAAAGGGCCAGGCTTGTGAACCGAAATAGTGGAGATTTTTGATGCGAAGACCGACTTCTTCTTTCACTTCTCTGATTACAGTCGTTTCTATAGTTTCGCCGGGTTCAGCAAAGCCTGCCAAAATACTATATATTCCGGGTAAAAAATGCGCAGAACGGGCGAGTAAAATTTCATTGCTTCGCCAGATTAAAACCAGCATAGCCGGTGAAATTTGCGGAAAAGCTTGTGCTTGGCAACCCATACAAATTTTAGCAAATTCATCGTCAGCAAAACGATTTTTTTGGCCGCAGCGTCCGCAAAATTGCGAAACCTTATCCCAATTAATCAATTGCTTCGCGCGACAAATAAAATTAAATAAGGAGGAGTTATTAAGCGTCTCATGAGTCTGACGAAGGGGCTGAAAAAATAAATTAAAGGGGAGAGTGTTAGGACGTTTACCCAGATTAAAACTGAGGTAAGCGGTGTTTTCATAGAGACCTAGATTAACTTTTTGAGTAAATTCTAAATTTAAGGACTGTAATTCATCAATTCTGGGTAGAGAAATAGGATTGGTGCCTGATTTTAAAAGCAACTCATCATTGTGCCAAATAATACATAATGAATTTGAATTATCTTGGCAAATGTAAGATTTACTCATCAAGACCTACGGTTATAGAATTTAATAATTTATAACCGATTTTGCTTAGTATTACTATTAACTATGGCGCTGGATTAGTTAAATCTAGCGTTAATTATCTGGCATTCACTAAATTATTGTCGACCGTAGAGGTACTGGAACAGCAATCAGCGATTAATAAATAAAGTCCATAAACAGCCAAGGGTATTATGCCTACTATTGAACCAATCAGAAGGCAAACAAGCCAGTTTGGCATTTCCCAACTTTTATTAGAGTCCTCATGCGAGGCTGAAAAAGATTCATCACTGGAATGACTTAAGTCTTGTACATTTAATTTTTTTCTACTTTTGGGTTGAGCGAATATACCGTTGTTGCTCGCTTTACCAAGATCCACTTTAGGATTTTCAGAGAAAGAGGTCTTGTCTTGATCTTTAATATTTTCAAGGAGCTGTTGATTGTTACTGCAATCTTCTGCTGTTTTTAAAATTTTCTTTTCAAATTGCCGTTTTAATTGCTCAGCTTCCTCAGTAGTAGAAAAGAGTAATGACTCAAAATTCTGTTCAGGCTGCTTTGCTGTAGCTTGAGTAGGATTTGCTTCGACCGGCGACAGGATTAAAGCTGAATCCACTGTTTTGCTTGAAGACCGTGAAAAAAATTTCTTAGACTTAATCTTTTTGGAGCTTTGGTAGTCATCTTTGACGACCATTAATTTTGGAATAAGTTGTTCAATGGTTTGATTTTTTGGTAAAAATGAGGAGAAAGCTTCGCTGAAAAGTTTACCCCAAGTTTCCTCACTATGCATTTTTTTGAAAGAATTCCATTTTTTGTCAAATCTAAACTTGGATTTTGAGGATTTGTAATAATAAGTTTCCACAGGCTCATCATTTTCATTGTCGTAGGAAGAGCTTAAGCTATCGGCTGATTCACTGTAACTAGAGTTTTCATCTTCAGTACAGGAGTTGGTAACCTCAGAATCTGAGTCTTCATCATTCCTCTCATGAGTGCTTGTTGAAGCCTTAAAAAAATTGTTTTCAATTTCTAGAACCTTATATTGCTCGATCTCAGCAGTTAATTTTTTATGATAAAAAAGGGAAAATTCTTTCAGATTTATTGTCTTAAGGCCAATTACTGGAAGCTCAATAGTTAGCTTATCCGATTTGAAAACAGAATTTTTGTATTTTTTATCTCCATGCATTAAGGTTACAGAAAGAATAAAATCAGCAATAATTTGTGCATCTGCACAAGATGGTTCATCTATTATCTTTGGATTTAAAAGTTTATCTCGAATTGCTTTACCCTTGATTTTTAACTTTGTGGTATTTAATAGAATACTCGGCGCCGTGTTATTTTCTTTTAACAGATTTAGAGTTTCGTTAATGTTGATTGCTAATTGTTTAAAGCTTTCTGACTGGCAACTCTGGGACAAAAGCTCGCTTTTTTTTATTAGTTCGGGGGGGATAGTGTACAATTTATCAAATAATCCCATGGGCTGCTCCAGTTACTATATTTTGACTTATTTTATCAATCTAACCTGAGCGCAATATTAACAAAGCCTCAAATAAAAAAATTAACTTAAAATTTTAGACCAATCCATCTTAAGATTTCAAGGCATTATAGGTAAAAATTAATACTCCAAGTTAAATTATTAGCTTTCTTGACGGCATAGAGATTGTGAACCAAACTCAATTCAATCCTAAATTTATTTGGTCACTCACAAATGGCAAAAATTCTAGATAGCTATAGAATAAATTATCAGGATTTTGATCGCCGGCTGCTTGAAGAGACTAATTTGCTGGAAAATTGGTTTATTGACAAGATTTTCATTGAACGAGAACTCGAAATTGGTTCTGAAATTGAATGTTTTCTTCTTGATAAAGACTATAACCCTGCGCCAGATAATTTACGCTTAATTAAATTAGTCAATAAACCCTATCTAATAGCAGAAGTTGGCTCTGCCCAGCTTGAAATTAACTCCGAACACTTTAATTTTAGCAGTGATTGCCTATCGCGCTTGCATGCCAATATTTTACAATCCTGGCGTTATTGTTGTGAGATTGCAAATCAAAATGATTATCATTTGACTTTGATTGGCTCCTTACCAACAGCTACCGAAATGCATCATCAAAAAAAATTTATGACCAAGGTTGAGCGTTACCTCACCCTGGATTCTTGCATGGCAGAGCACCGCGCAGGCAAGCCCATAAAGATTAATATTGATGGCTATGAGTCATTGCATATTGAACCTGAGTCATTGGCTATGAATGGTGTGGTTTCGGCATTTCAAATGCATATGCAAATCGGTTTAAGCCAATCTGTACGCTATTACAATGTTGCTCAAGCCATAGCGGGTCCTGTCTTGGCTCTTTCTGCAAATAGTCCCTTTATTTTCGGCCGTCATATTTGGTCTGATAGCCGCATTGTTACTTTTGATCAGGCAAATACTGTGTCTCATTTTGATACAGATCGCGGTTTCAAATGCTGTTGTTTTGGTTTAAATTACTTAAAAGATTCTTTTTATGAATTATACGAGCAAAATTATCAGTTTTATCCTCGCTTGATGCCTCAAGTGGATTTAGAGCTACCCCTTGAAAAAATGTTTCATGTTAAACGCCAAAATGGCATTGTCTATCGCTGGAATCGTCCTGTAATTGATTTTAATTCGTTAAATCAACCCCATTTACGGATTGAACATCGCGGCCCTTCTTCCGGTCCTACGGTAATCGATATGATTGCCAATGCCGCTTTTTTTTATGGTCTTTTAAATTATTTTGCCGTGCAAGATACACCTATAGAGTACCTTTTGCCTTTTCATTTTGCTCGAAAAAATTTTTATAAAGCAGCAAAAAAGGGTATGGATACTCAATTCAATTGGTTTTTAGGCGAGGAAATTATGGCCTATGACTTACTCGAAAAATTGATCCCTCTAGCGCGTAAAGGCTTGCAAATTTTTGGGATTAATCCTGCTGATATAACTCTTTATCTTGATGTTATTGAACGCCGAGTTTCTTTAAAAACAAATGGTTCTGATTGGCAATGTCGTTTTATTAAAAAAAATGGCAAGGATTTTAATCAAATGATGGCAATTTATGTACAAAACCAAACACGAGAAATTCCAGTCTCTGAGTGGAAAATTTAATGGAAAAACCAATTAAGTTTGACCTGATTAAAATCCCTTTTTTTTCTTCTCTTAGCGGTGAAGAACTCGATTTTATCAAGCCTTACCTCGAAGAAAAACAATTCTCTAAAGGCGAGATCATTTTATCGCAAGGCAGCCAAGGAGGTGACTTATATTTGATTGTTGCCGGTGTCGTGTGCATTAACCTTGTATTCCCCGGAAATTACCAAAAAAATATAACAAAATTAGCTCAAGGGCAATTATTTGGCGACGTGACATTTCTTACAAAAGCGTTAGTAACAGCGAGCGTATTAGCAGAAGAATCAGTAAGTTGCGTAATTTTACATTATCCGACGCTTGAGCTTTTAAAGCATGTAAAACCTGAAATTGCTTATAAAATTGAGCAAGAAGTTTTGCATCATATTGCCAGCCGATTTAATTTAAGTTCTAAATCTATTTTAGATCTATTAAATAAAATTCCTGAAAAACAACGCATAGCTTTTGATCATGCTCTTTATTTGGAAAATAAAAAGGCGAAAAATTACAGTTTGAAAATTGGTGATCTCAATCTTAAACATCTCCATCAAATTAATTTTTTTCCACACTTAACGCATGAACAAAAGGAGTTGTTGCTTCCATTTATGAAAGTTAAACGCTATGAAAAAGGTTATCGTTTTTTAAAAACTAATTACGGACAAAATAAACTCGCTTTTCTGTACTCTGGAGCGGCTATGTTTTTTATTAAAGAGCATAATGAGCTAAAAAAATCGCTCGCTGTTTTGAAAACAGGTGATTTATTATTAGGTGATTTTTTTCATGAAGACTTGCAATTATTAGCTGATTATTTAACTTGCGAAGACAGTATTTTTTTAGAATTGGATTTGGAAATTTTCAAGGGGTTTCAGCACTCTCAGCCTAAAATTTTTTATGCAATAAATGATGCAATAAATCAGGCTATTACGGATTTGATTTACATTATGAATAGAGAATGGCTGCGATTAAACAGCGAGTATAATAATGTGTAGAGTACTCATCTATTTAGGTACGCAAGAAGTTCCCATGTTTGATTTACTTTATGGCCCTGATAACTCTTTAGCCCATCAAAGTTACGCGCCTTTGATGATGACACATATTCAAAATTTAGCAGGGCTTGGATTTTGTGCCTGGTCTCCGCATTCCTATGATGCTAAAGAACCATTTTATTATAAAACAACCCAATTGCCTTTTTTCGATAAAAATTTATATCGAATGTCGCGCAAAATAGCGACCACTTGTCTGTTAGCACACGTTAGGGGTGTTGAATACAGTACCAATGAAACGGTATCAGAACAAAATGTTCATCCTTTCAAATTGGATAATACTCAATTAATTTTAGCTCACAATGGCAACATCGCCGAAATGCCTCGAATGAAGAGAGTGCTTACCGAATTTATTAAACCCGAAATTTTTGCTCAAATTAAAGGAACGACAGATAGTGAATGGATATATTCACTGTTTTTATCACAATTTGATGATTTTACAAAAGATATCTTAATGGATGATGCTCGATTGGCTTTGATTAAAACGCTTCAAATCTTAAAGCGAGCACGTGAAGAGCTGGGGATCGTTGAAGCATCTCCCTTGAATCTTTTTGTGACCAATGGAAAATACTTGCTGGTAACGCGTTTTGTTTTTAATTTTGGCTGTACGATAAACCTTGTGCAAAAAGCCTTTATGGAATATCACAGTCTTTGGGCAACATTTGGAGAACATTACGGTATTCATAATGGGGTTTATAAAATGCAAGGTTCAAAAAAGCGATCTAATATTCTCTTCGCCTCAGAACCGCTCACTCACGACCGTACAACCTGGATAGAGCTTCCCGAATATTCCCTAACCACGGCCTGGATTGAATCAAGTGAAGTCCGGTTTAGAACTTATGATTTACAGATTTAGTAATCCTTATCGCTAAAGTAAGTTCCATAAATTTTGGCAAATTCCCCACTGTCTTTTATTAGTTTTAACTGCTGAGATATTTTATCAATCAAAGGCTGTTTACCTGGCAAGGCCATAACCGAATAGCCCCCACCGAGTGGGAAAGATTGGCCGATTGTTTTGAAAATTCCACTGGTATTCGCCACCCAATAGTTCACCGATCTTGCATGCAGTAAAGCAGCTTGAATTGAATTATTAGACAAGGAGGTTAATAAAAGACCAATGTCCCTATAATTATTAATTTGAAAATAGTCCGAATAGTTTGCTTGTAAGTAATTAAAAAAGATTCCCGTATTTAACTCTTCTTTGAGAGTGCCAATTTTGCGACCTTTCAATTGAGAAAAATTGCTAATATTGTTAGCAGAAAGAACAATAAATCTTCCTCTGCTTGTCATGTAAGGAAGTGAAAATAGATATTTCTGAGCGCGTTGTGGGGTGATAAATACGCCCATAAGCAAATCCACCTCACCTTTATCAAGAGCTATAAAAAGCTCAGACCATACCATAGGGAGAATGAGGCATTTTTCCTGCAATCCCTTGCAAATTCGATTAGCCAAGTCAACATTAAACCCTTGAATAGGTGACATTACTAAAGGCGGATCAAAAAACATAACCCCTATTTTCAGTTGGGCTTGGCTAAGCGAAGGAAAGAGAAGATAAAGCATTCCTAAAAATAGCAGTATCAACCCCTTAAATTTCATGAAATAGTCCTTTTATTATTAGCTCTTAGGTCTGTAACTAGTAGAGAATAGATTAGTACTACTAATAGCATGAAGGACGTCGCTAGTAAATTGGCTACAAGCATCCTGAGAATAATGACCATAATTAGGTTAACAAATTTTAGGGCAGGTTACTTAAGACTGTTTCTTTTTTTAATGGTTTGCCTTCGTTTTAAATGGGATAGCTTAATAAGAGTTGTTCAAAAAGAGCTTTTAGCTAGTCGATAAAAAAGTTTGGCGGCAGATAAAAAACGGGCAAGATTGCCCGTTGCTTATTAAAGTTCAGGTTCTGGCTTTCTATCGGGGGTAGGTTCATAAGAGTCAGGTAAAGGTGGATCTTCCATAGGTGGATTAGGAATTTCTGTTGGTGGGTCTTCTTTGGGTTGTTCACTCATGCTTATACTCCTTAAGATTAAATTAGGACTAAGCTTATAGCCTAGCCCTGGATAAGACAAATTTAATCTAAACCACCCACTTAATTAAAGATGAGATAAAAGCCATATAATTAAGAGAATACTAAGTGGTATACCTAAAAGCCAACCGAAAATATATCCCATGATGTGCTCCTTTTTATTTATAAAACTGGCTAAATCTACGGTTGCTTTAAGTATAGACATTAGAGTAATTTTTTGATGAAAAAAAAATTGGATAAAAACTTTTAAAAGTTTACAACTGAGACTACTATTAAAGAGTTATACGGAAATTTCTTTTAATTTAAGGAGCAATTCATGAAAACTATTAAATCATTATTAATCGCCAGTTCATTAATACTTGCCTCTTCAGCTTTTGCTGATAACATGGCTGCTACGGATATAGCTGCTAATTGGGCTTGCACAACCAATGCTAGCTCTGCCTCAACCGATGCTGACAAATTAGCGGACGAGCAAATGGCTAAAAATTATACTTCTGCTTCTAAAGCCTTTGATGCAGCTGCTCAAAATTGCCGTGATTGCACAAAAATTACTTGTGAATCTAAAAAATAATTAGCTATGAGTGGATTTATCCTCATTTTAGGATAAATCCACAATTTTAAATCTACAACTTGAAATTGATTTAGCAGAATCTCAATTTAAAACTCCTTTTTTTAATCCCTATTAAATCCCAAACATTTGTTGCATGAAAACTCGATTCCTTAAATAATAGACCGCTTAGATAGAGCTTTGTATTTAAAAGAGCTTTTGCAGTGAGATTCAGGAGATTCCAGAATGACTACTAATTCAACAGCTTTTATTCGTTTAGCAACCACAAATGATGCTAAGGCTATTGCTCAGGTTCATATCTGTTCATGGCAAAAAATGTATAAAGAGTTTATTCCAGAATCAATTTTGAAGAATTTATCAGTGGTTGAGCGCAGTGAGCAATGGCAAAGTCTTATTGAAAAAGGGGCTCGTGTGTTGATCATTGAGGTCGATAAAAAAATTATTGGTTTTGCCAGTATTTGTGCCTTACGTGATGCCGGCTCCGATGAATTATCTGGTGAAATTAGTGCCATCTATTTACATCCGAATTATTGGCGCAAAGGTTTGGGTAGCAAACTCTGTAGGGCAGCAATTTCAGAATTAAAAAATTTGGGTTATAAAAAAATATTTCTCTGGGTATTGGAAGAAAATTTCCAAGCGAGAAGATTTTATGAACATTTAAATTTTAAACTGAAGGAGGCAACCAAATTAGAGGAATTCTACGAAGGCGGCGCTTTGTTAACTGAAGTTCTTTATCAAAAATCATTTTGAAAAATTTTTTTTTTTGTGTGAAAAAATTTAATTTTCCTTTTTTTCAAGAGTGTATGGTTATCTTACAAAGGGTATTTAATTAGAGCGCCTCGCTCTTAAAAGGTTAATATCATGATTATATTTATGACTTTTAGTACTTAATTTATCTAATTTAGACTTCACTTTATCAATAAAACTCGTAAAATTCTCTAATCTCCTCTAAAGTGAGAGAAATCTCAAGGAGTTATTTTAGATGGACCATAGCTTACCTTTAATCACAACGCTTGCAACAGCACTGGCTTTCGCTTTGGTAATGGGTTTTATTGCAATAAAGTTGAAACTACCCACGCTAGTTGGTTATTTAATGGCCGGAATAATTCTAGGTCCCTTCACGCCAGGTTTTGTTGCCAATGCCCAAATCGCCGGCGAATTTGCCGAAATAGGTGTGATGCTCTTAATGTTCGGCGTGGGTCTTCACTTTTCCCTTGATAATTTATTGGAAATTCGCAAAGTTGCCCTACCTGGGGCTTTGTTACAAATTATTGTCGCGACCTGCATGGGAGCTTCTCTTGCCCATTTTTGGGGCTGGAATTTGGCTAGTGCCGTAGTTTTCGGTTTGGCTTTATCTGTTGCCTCGACTGTGGTGCTAATAAAAACACTTGAATCTCAAGATTTAGAGGGTTCTATCAATGGAAAAATTGCAATTGGTTGGTTGATTGTTGAAGATTTGGCCATGATTTTAGTGCTAGTCTTTTTACCATTAATGGCTGATTGGCTCGGTGGGAAATCATTAAACGGCGAGACTAGGAGTTTATGGGTAACTCTAGGCTTTACTTTGTTCAAAATTTCTTCTTTCATTGCTTTGATGTTGTTAGTAGGGCGCTGGTTATTGCCCAAATTATTGTGGCAAATTACCCGTACAGGCTCCCGGGAGTTGTTCACTTTATGTATTATCGCTGTAGCTGTTTCAGTGGCTTTTGGAGCCTCAAAAATTTTTGGTATTTCTTTAGCTCTAGGCGCTTTTTTTGCGGGAATGATTATAAGAGAATCAAAGTTTAGTCAACGCGCTGCTGCGGAATCTTTGCCCTTTAGAGATGCTTTCGCTGTATTATTTTTTGTGTCCGTGGGCATGCTTTTTAATCCTTATATTTTCTTAGAGCATCCCTTTGAAGTGTTGATGGTTGTTGCCATTATTATTATTGGAAAATCAATAGCCGCTGCCTTATTAGTGCTTGCATTCCGCTATCCTTTTAATATAGCAATCACGGTTTCTGCAAGTTTGGCACAAATTGGTGAATTTTCATTTATTTTAGCTAGCCTCGGTGTGCAATTAAAGCTCTTACCCTTGGAAGGACAAGAACTTATTCTCGCGGGTGCTTTGGTGTCAATCTCACTTAATCCATTGATTTTTCAGTTAATAAATCCAATTGAACAATGGATGCGTTCTCATTTTTCTTGGGTTCGTCGACTTGAAGAAGAGACAGATCTAAATATGGAATTACCGCTAAATACTGAAAAAAAATACTTAACCGGTCATATAATTTTACTGGGCTATGGTCGAGTGGGGAGTCGTATTGGTAATTTATTAAATGAAAGAGGGATACCCTTTATTGTTATTGATAAGAATCCGGAATTAATCAGGCAATTAAGAAAAGCAGACCGTGTTGCAGTGGTAGGTAATGGGTCTGATTCCTCAGCCCTGGTTCAAGCGCATATTTCTGGTGCAGGTATGTTAATCGTAGCTACGTCAGGTACATTTAATATCAAACAAATGTTAAATTCAGCTTATAAATATAATCCCAAGATTGGTGTAGCCATTCGCGCGCAAAACGAGGAAGAAAAAATTCTCTTAAACATGGAATGTGATGGCGCCATCTTTTTAAGCGAAGATGAGCTGGCGCAAAATATGAGTGAATATATTTTTGAACGACTGGGTATTGATGGCCTAAAAAAATAATTAATTATAAATTTTGAAAACTTAGATCATGAATGCGTTAATCCTTTCTCACTCTTAGGATTCATTTGAAAAGAAATTTCACCGCTACGTTCAAGAATTGCTTTTTTTACGGTTTGAATTGAACTGATACCATATTGTATTCTTAAGGCTTGTAAAATGTCATTGTTTGTAAGTCTTGCTTTTTGTAAATTACTTAGTAAATATTTCCCATCCTGGACAATTATGATTTTTTCTCCTTTAAGGAATTTACCAATTTTGTGACTTTTAAAGGATACAAAAGCAAAAAATCGATACATAAAAATAATCAGCGTTGAAACAATAATTGAGGGGAGCAGTGGAATATTATTAACAATAGCCTCACCGAGAATGGCTCCGAGAATGATAAAAATAATAAAATCCAGGGGCGAATGATTGCCATAGAGCCGCGATAAATTCATCCTGAAAATAATAACTGCATACAAGGTGACTAATAAGCCGCGAGAATATAGACCAAAATCAAGAATATCCTTAAAGCCAAAAAACTGTTCCATGTCCACTCCTAATGATAGCCCTCGCCCCCAGTTTTGCCGCCAAATACAGAATAGGCATACCAAGTATAGGCAAGCAAAATTGGCAACATAATAACTACGCCAACTAAAAGAAAAATTAAGGTCGAATCCGGTGCTGCTGCTTCCCAGAAACTCAGTCGATGGGGAATCAAATAAGGATAAACACTAATTGCAATACCACCATAGGAGCATAAAAAAATGATAATTGAAAATATAAACGGTTTGAATTCATCTTTTTTAGTTAAACTGGACCAAGTCATATAAACCATAATTGCGGTAATAATCGGCAAAGGTGAAAGAAATAAAATATTTGGAAAACTATACCAACGATTAAATATTTCTGAACTATGCAATGGAGTCCAAATTGATACAAAAACTAAAAATACAGACACTAAAACCAGCAAACCTTTAGCATAATGTACCATTTTTCGTTGTAAACGACCCTCTGATTTAATAACCATCCACGTCGCGCCAAGCAAGCCATAACCACAAACAAGGGCGATGCCTGTCAAGAAGCTAAAGGGGCTAAGCCAATTGAGGTCATTAATGGTAAGAGATGCGGGATCCACTGGAAAGCCTTTAACAAAACAACCCAAAATGACACCTTGGAGAAAGGTTGCGGCAAAAGAGCTCAGTGAGAAAATCCAATTCCATAGTACTTTGGAACTTTCCGCTTTAAATCGAAATTCAAAACTTACGCCCCGAAAAATCAAAGCAATCACCATGAGCATTATTGGCATGTAAAGAATCGGCAGCAAAAGTCCATAAACCATAGGAAAAGCGCCATAAAGCATGGCACCACCAAAAACTAGCCAGGTCTCATTACCGTCCCAAACAGGAGCCACTGAGTTCATCATGCGATCTCTTTCACGTTCTGAACCCGTAAAAGGGAATAGAATACCAATTCCTAAATCAAAGCCATCCAAGATTACATACATAATGACAATAAAAGCCAATAAGCCTGCGAAAATAAAGGGCAGCATTATTCTTCTCCCTGATCGGTCATGTATTGGAATGAATGTTGTTCAATATCATGTTTATCAAGCTCCAATGGACCCAATCGAATCAATTTAAACAAATAATAAAGGTAAAAACTAAACACTACACCATAGGCGATACAAAGCAATACAAAAGAAATGATAACTTCTTCCAAACCCACCGCCGATACAGCATCCTTAGTTTTCATTAAATTGTAGACAACCCAAGGCTGTCGACCCATTTCAGCAGTTAACCAACCCGATACTGAAGCAATAAAACCAAGAGGCACGATAAATAAACATAATCGATGAAAAAGGCGAGCACTGTAAAGCGTTTTTCTAAGGCGTAGAATTAATGCAAACAAAGCAAGACCTAACATAAAAAAGCCGATCCCTACCATAATTCGAAAGGTAAAAAATACAGCAGCAACTTTAGGCTGCTCAGATTTGTCTACAGAGTTTAGGCCTATCAAATTGCCTTCCCATTCGTGAGTATTGATAAGACTAGCTAATTTAGGAATTGTAATTGCAAATTCATTGAGTTGCTTTTCTTGCGAAGGTAAGGCAAAAAGTACTAAAGGCGCACCTTTTTGTGTCGTCCAGTTAGCCTCTATCGCTGCGGTTTTTAGGGGTTGGTAATGATTAACTACAAGGCCTACGATATCACCGATAAAAATTTGCAAAGGGACAACGATCAAAGCCGCCCACATAGCAAAGGAAAGACAGGTTTGTGCAATCTTTTGATGCTTCGCTTTGAGTAAAAAATAGGAAGAAACCCCAGCAATGACAAAGCAGGTCGTTACATAGGAAGCCAAAACCATATGAATAAAGCGAGGAATAAAAGATGGATTAAAAACAACAGACCACCAGTTAGCAACTACGTATTTTCCATTGATCAACTCATAGCCGCTTGGCGTTTGCATCCATGAATTAGCAGCAAGAATCCAAAAAGCTGAGATAGTTGTACCAACAGTCACCAAAACTGTCGCTGTAAAATGCAAGCCGGGTGGCACACGCCGCCAGCCAAAAAGCATGACCCCAAGAAATCCTGCTTCCAAAAAGAAGGCTGTTAGAGTCTCATAAGCAAACAAAGCACCAAGAACATTACCGAATTGGGTTATAAATGGACCAAAGTTCGTACCAATTTGATAAGCTAAAACAATACCCGATACGACACCCATACCAAAAGTAAGAGCAAAAATTTTAGTCCAGAATTTACAGATTTTTAAATAAAGAGGGTTGCGCGTTTTAAGCCAACTAGCTTCCATAATGACTAAAAAAACTGCTAAACCAAGATTTAAAGTAGGGAACAGTATGTGAAATCCAATGCTAAAAGCAAATTGAATTCTGGATAATATTTCGACGCTCATAATTTATCCTCTAAAACGGATTTACTGTTAAGGGCTTTATTAGCTCACTTATATTGCTAAGCTATATTTCAATTCGATCTATTCTAAAACAATCATAAAATAATATACATCAGATCGTGGCCATTTAAGCATTTATCTTTAATATTCAGGTAAAGCCTTTTGGCTACTGTAGATCAAGTGAATAGCGCGGACAAGCTGTAGTATGTGGGGAAAGTAAATACGAGCTTGATTCTAGCAAACTGTGAGTTTCATAATATAATGTGATGCAGTGGGCGAACTGCAGTATAATTAATTAAAAGGATTACCATGCCACCCTGTTTTTTTATCTTTGGTTTTGGGTATACCGCCGAATACTTTGCCCAAAAATTAACAAAGTTTAATTGCAAGATTATTGGCACGACACGCGATGAAGAAAAAATTCGAAAGCAAAACTCGCCTAATTATCAGCTCATTCATTTTCTTGATCCTGCTCTAAGCACTCATTTAAAATCTGCTACACATATCTTAGTAAGCACACCACCCTCGGCAGAAGGTGATCCTGTGCTTTCTCATTACGTGGACACGTTAAAAACGCTTAAATCGCTACAATGGCTGGGCTATCTTTCATCAACCAGTATTTATGGAGATCATCAAGGTCGTTGGGTCAATGAATTATCATCTTCTTTGACTCCTGGAATACAAGGTCAGCTAAGAATTCTAGCTGAAAAAGCATGGATGAATTTTTCAAAGCAATTTAATCTACCCTTGCAGATCTTTCGTTTGGCAGGAATTTACGGACCACAACGTAACGCGCTGCTGCGCCTGCAAGCTGGCAAGCCCTACTCTATATATAAAGAGGGTCAATTTTTCTCGAGAATACATGTCGAAGATCTTGTCAGGCTGCTTTATCTGGCAAGCCAAACCCCCAAGGCGTTTGAAATCTTTAACCTTAGTGATGATGAGCCAGCAGCGCCTCATTTGGTTGATGCTTATGCCTCCTCCTTGCTTAATCACCCAGCATTACCGCTAGTCCCCTATGAAAAAGCAGAACTTTCACCCATGGAAAAGGAATTTTATGCGAATAATCGTCGGGTATCGAACGCAAAAATTAAAGAGGCTTTAACCCTGGAATTAATTTACCCAAGCTACAGAGAAGGATTAAAAGCACTTCTCAAAAGTTAAACTATAGAACGCTTAACATAAAAATGAATTTTAGCCTCTTACTGATTGGAGGACATGTTTCTATCATTCTTACCTAGTGCTTGAATATCCCCTTATTCGAATGGAACCCTTGATTACGCTAGGTGGCTATCTTTCGATGTAGCCTTGATGCAGCGTAGCGTAATCAAGGATTTACTAATAAACGACGATAACGAGCCCTATTTTACAATTATTCCCATACCTACATGTAATAAAAATTATTCATTAATAGATGTTTTAGGCAATCAAATTAGTTAAGTTTATGTAAATTTATCGTTAAAACATCAGTTATTGCGGACATACATGTATAAATAATATACAATTCTGGTTCTGATAAGATCTTAACAGGGAAGTGAGAATTTAGATTTGAGAGGTATGATGATTAATTTATTTGCATTACTAACTATTTCCTTAACTACCCACATGCCATTGGCCTTAGAAGCAAAACTCGATCCGTTAAGCTCACTTAGTGAACAAGTTGAACTACAAAAGCTTAGCCAATCAGCCCCCCAACTAAACAGAGATGCTCTCAAATATGCCTTAAGAGCTTATAAAAAAGCGAATATCGAGGGCGAGGTTAAGAATCCTGTGCTTACTGTTATCAATTTTTCGTTACCATCCAATCAACAACGCATGTGGATCTTTGACATGAATAATGATGCATTAGTTTTCAAAACATATGTAGCCCATGGCAAAAATTCTGGAGAAGGAGCAAGGCCTAATCATTTTTCAAATGAGCTCTCAAGTAAAAAATCAAGTCTTGGTACTTACATTACCAAAAATACTTATATTGGTCATAGAGGCTATTCCTTAAACCTCGAAGGTTTAGAAAAAGGTTTCAATTCCAATGCTTACGACCGTCGAGTGGTCGTACACGGCGCGTGGTATGTTGAGCCCACTTATATTCAAAAAGAAGGACGCGCTGGTAGCTCTTGGGGATGTCCAGCTATTGCAGCCAGTTTAGCAAAACCGGTAATTAATGCGATTAAAAATGGCTCTGTCGTTTTCGCATATTTCCCGGATAGTAATTATCTAGCTCACTCGAGGTATTTAGCAGCATAAACTAATAAAATAGCGTTATAGAATTTTAATAGATGATTTAAAGAATGAGTGCTGAGCTTGAATCGATGCCACATTTTTTATCAATTTCATCGAGTGCATGGTCATAAAGAGTTAGATAGTAATTATTGCTATAGCCATCTCTTAAGTCATCAAGATAATCTATCTCAATATTTTGCAAATAGTCTTTATCTTGTTTAGCAATAATAAGTGAAATTAATTCCTTGATTTGCTGCATTTTGATTTCGTCCAGATAGGATGAGTATTCAATCATTAGTACGGTTAACAGGCTAAGATTATCTTTTGAGGTAATATTTAAATTGGGTTTGTGGTTATTAATTAAATATTTTATTGCGTTAAAAATACGAGTATTACGGAATTGCGCATGTTGTCTACATAATTTAAAAAGAGGAGTAAGTCCAT
The DNA here is from genome assembly GCA_013697725.1 of Tatlockia sp. Taxonomy (GTDB): domain Bacteria; phylum Pseudomonadota; class Gammaproteobacteria; order Legionellales; family Legionellaceae; genus Tatlockia. Next base: position 159,592 of record JACCWI010000019.1, on the reverse strand, counting down.
TCTCATCAACTGGACAGCTGTCATACCCTAACTTAATTAGATAATCAAATGCTTTTTGTTGATTCAGATGCAAGCAAACCGTTGCCAAGTTATAGCCTTTGATAAACTCATGATTTTTATCGTAGGTTGAGGAGTTAAGAACTTTTTTAATGATTATTTGAAATTCTAATTTTGTATTATTACGCAAAGATTGCTTAATCCAATTAAAGCCTTCCTTATATAAGGACAATTTTTCCTTAGTCTCTGTTCTGGTTGTATTATCAATCAAGTTGCTGAGCTTGCTTGCTAAAAGGTTTGCTTGATCTAAACGTAATTTCATTTCATGGTAGGTAGATTTTTTGAAGAAAGTCGATGTTTCTGAGAAGTATGCTAAGGATTGAGATTCGCTTTGTTGATAAATTAAATCCCAAAGTTCCTGAGGAAAAGTTTGGTTGAACTCGCTGGGCACTATAGTCTGCGTACATGACTTCTTCATAATTAATTCTACCTTAACCGACTAGCTCCAAAAATGACAAATTATAAAACAAAAATCCTCTTTATAGAGTGTCAGGATTAAAATAATTGCATTTTTCTAGTGAGGCAGTGTTAAAGGAAGAATTAATTGAAGCATAAGAAAAATAAGCGCCAGAGAGCTAAGCCCTCTGGCTTAAGGTTTTAGCGGATTTTACGGGCTACAGGAATAGCATCCGAATGCATATCATCTAAATCTCTGCGTTTGCAAGACATAGCCCAGCAAGCACCGACACAGCTTGAAAGCGCGCCTAAAGAGAATAGTAAGAAAATTAACCAGGAACTACCTGTTAAAGTATCAGAGTCAACTTTAACCACTGGTTGATTAGCCGCTGGCTTATTGGATGCATTAGTCGTTTCTGTAATATCAATTCTTTGTGTCATTGTATCAGAAACCATAACTTTAGGTGCCAAGCTTCTGTTATAAGCTGACATATAATGACTTAAAGGGATTACAAAAATGGCGGCTAATAATAAAGCAAGGCTCCAGGTCACAAAGCCATAAACTATGCCACCATGCCCATGCGTAAAGTGAAAACGTCCCAGATAACCGGAAACGAAGCCTGCTGCACCCATAGCTGCAATTCCACCAATCAGCAAACCTAGAAAACCACCCATGGCTATAGTTGTCGCGCCAGCATTTGAATTATAAGCACTTAAGCCAATAGCCAAGCTGAAAAGTTGCAGTAAAAAGCTTAAACCTAAACCAACAAAAGCACCGGCAAAGACTGCTGACCAGGAAATTCTTGCATGGTTATGCATATTACAGGAAGCTGCTGTATCTGTTACTAAAGTATCGTGATTCATAGTAAATTCCTTTTAAATGTGAGAGAGAAGCCAGATTACCAACAAAATAGTAACTGGTATGCCAAGTAACCACCCAAAAATATATCCCATTTGATCTCCTTAGTAGTCTCTTCTAGTGTAGAGTAAAATCTAAATTAAACGCAATGCCTAATTTCTCTTTTAATTTAAGGTATTACGCGTTCCCAAAATCTTAAATTAGAGCAGAGAGATAAAAAGCCAGCGCTGTCAGTGGCTGAAGCCAATAAACAACAGCCTTTATCTTTTTTTAGTTGAAGTTGATTTATAAGGCTCTCGCATCCTTTAGAATAGCCAATAAATTTTGCATGCACATAGGCATCTTTAACAAATTCTTCAACTTTAAATAAATCCATTGGTTTTAATGCTGCCCAATCAGAAATTAACAGGGCTACAGCATCATAAAGCACCGAGGGTCCGCCACCAATTTTTTCCTGCGCTCCAAGTTTCAAGCCATCACTTAAGGTAGCACCACCAATTTGAGGCGCTATAACCGTAATTGTCGCTCCTTCTTCTTGAACTGCTTTTATTAATGAATCAACAAGGGTAGCATCAGTTCCGTCGCTTATTAAAAGTCCCAATTTGCGACCCTTAAAGGTAGGCTTGGAATTTTTTAGAATGCTCAGTTTAGGCGAGGGTTTAAGCTCTGTGAGCACTGTTACTCTGGCTTCTGCAGGTTGTGGGAGAGCTTCAAGTCCTAAATTTTTACAGACGGATTTTGCCAGATTTTGATCAATATGAATCAGATGTGAAACCATGCGAATACGAATATCAGCTCGCTCAACTTTTGATAACTCAAACGTTAAGGCGTCAGCGATATGAAGCTGCTCAATTTTATTTTGACTAATATAAAATTGCCGCGCCTGACTATAATGATCAGCAAATTTTTCTGGTCTAATTCTTAATTTATCACCTGCTTCATGACTAGCATAGGAGGCAAAGCCGGTGGACGGACTTTCTCGCGGCCCTTCCTGCCAGGAATTGGGTTGATAGTTAACTCGTCCTACAGGATTAGTAAATGCCATGTGACCATCTTGTTGAAAGTGTGCAAAAGGGCATTTCGGCGCATTAATTGGAAGCTGCGTAAAATTAGGGCTACCAAGGCGTTTAAGTTGAGTATCAAGATAGGAGAAATTTCGTCCTTGCAATAATGGATCATTGGTAAAATCGATACCAGGAATGATGTTTTGTGTGCAAAATGCAACTTGTTCAGTTTCAGCAAAAAAGTTATCGACACAACGGTCTAAAACTAGTCGACCAACAATCGTTATAGCAATTTCTTCTTCAGGAATTATTTTAGTCGCATCAAGAACATCAAAAGCAAATTTTTCACAAAATTCTTCATCAAAAAGTTGTAAACCTAGTTCCCATTCTGGGAAATCGCCGTTTTGAATTGAATTCCATAAATCGCGCCGGTGATAGTCAGGATCAGCGCCATTAATTTTAACAGCCTCGTCCCAAGTAACTGATTGCATACCGAGCTTAGGTTTCCAATGAAATTTAACGAAAGTCGATTTACCCTCTTGATTAATTAGACGGAAAGTATGGACACCAAACCCTTCCATAAATCTAAATGAGCGTGGAATGGTTCTATCCGACATGATCCACATAATCATATGCATGCTTTCTGGCGTCAGTGAAATAAAATCCCAAAAATTATCATGGGCAGTCTGCGCTTGAGGAAAACCGCGATCCGGCTCATCTTTGGCCGCGTGAATTAAATCGGGGAATTTAATAGGGTCTTGAATGAAAAAAACAGGAATATTATTACCCACTATATCCCAATTACCTTGTTGCGTATAAAGTTTGACTGCAAATCCACGCACATCTCGAGCTAAATCCGGCGAACCCTTGTTGCCTGCAACAGTTGAAAAGCGAACAAAAGCCGGCGTTCTCTTTCCTTTAACTTGGAAAGGATCAGCTTTGGTTATAGCGCTTAAATTATCATAGGATTCAAAATAACCATGGGCCCCAAAACCTCGTGCATGAACAACTCGTTCAGGAATGCGTTCATGGTCAAAATGGAATATCTTTTCGCGTAAAATAAAATCTTCAAGCAAAGTCGGACCCCGCGAGCCAATTTTTAAGGAATTAGCGTCATCGCTAATGGGTACGCCTTGCTGAGTAGTGAGGATTGGACATGATTTATCGGGCAGGAGATGAGTGTCGCCGCCTGTACCTTGTAAAAGAGTTTCGTCATGAAGCTTAATTGTCTTATAGCAGGTTGTTCTATCATCAGTTTTTTCGTCTTTTTTTGTCATAACTCTATCCTTGTCTAAGCAATGAAAATTTAGTGTAACTTAATTTTTCATTTTTAAGTCAAGAAAAATTCATTAAATTCTATTTTTTTTATCCAAAAATTATCCTTTTTACAAACAGTTATCTATTTGGTTTTAAACTGCACACACCTAATGTTCTAAAGGGACTATAATTAAGGCAAATTAGGCACAACTTTTAAGGAGAAAAAAATGGTATTTAAAGCGAGCCGTTTAGTTGATGGCGCTAAAAATCTGGGGAATCACATTTTTGAAGATGGCAAAGAAAAGCTCGATGATTTACAAGCCAATCTGCAAGAGAGCTCTGATAAGGTTATTTTGCTTGTTCATGAGAATCCTTTTCCCTTCGTTCTTGTTGCCGCAGGGCTTGGGTTTTTATTAGGCTATTTAATGAAGAAATAAGTGCAAATTTAACGCATTTATTTCTTAGATAATTGTTTTGACAGCGAATTATTTATTGATTAGCATCTTATTTTTTTTAAAGGAATAGAGAAATGCTTACCAAAATAATTCGTAATCCTATGTTATCTGTTAAAAAATTTTCCTCAAAACAGGTTACAGCTAAGATTGATTTGTCCAATCCCCCAAACTCATCTTATCATCTCCCAATCTCCTCATTCGATAGCAATTCAACTTATTTCTTAGAGCAGGCAAGTTCTATTAAACCCATTAAAGAAAGTATAAATACCTTAAAAAAAAATTCTGACCCTATATTAAAGGATGCTCCTTACGATCTGCCTTATTCTGGTTTTACTTTCTTTAATTCCAACCCTAAGATCTCAGCTCCTGAAGAAAAACCGGATTCACTAAATACTCTTAAAATTTAGTCCCTGACCCCATCATAAAGTTGCCTTTGGTTCTCTAAAACTAAGGGTAGGTTTTAATCGAAAGCAGAGTATAGCTCTAGGTTCAACCTTGGGTTGCAAAGTCCGCGTCAATCCAAAGCCTCAAAAGGGCGCTTAGAGCCTGGGGTTGCTCGATCTGGATCATATGGCCGCAGTCTTCAATAATTGTCAATTTAGCATGAGGTATTTTCGATTTTATGAGTTTCTGAATTTTTAATGAAAAAAAAGGATCTTGTCGGGCATGTATTATTAAAGTAGGGCAGATAATCTTGTGGAGATAAGGACTAGTATCACCCCCATTGATTTCAACCAAGGTTTGATTGATTAATCCTGTTATTGGAAATTGATTTTGACTCTTCTTAATAAGTTGTAAAAGTCTAGAATTTTTGCGGTGCTGAGGATGAACAATGCCTGGCCTCAATTCATCCAGAACCTCTTTAGTTTCTCCATTGCGAATACGTTGAAGCAAAGTTTTAAATAGACTAATTAGCTCGGGTTTAGAATCACCTGTCCAAGTTCCTAACAAGACAAGTTTGCTAACGCGCTCCGGAAAATTAATTGCAATATGCTGGGCAACCCAACCACCTAATGAGTGTCCCACTAAAATGAATCTATCGGGTGCTTGCTTTATGACTGCGCTTGCCATCTTAGCCACAGTTTCCTGATCGCTAATCTCAATGACTTTGGCATTAACAATATCCCTTAGCGACTTACACTGATGTTGCCAAAGCATTTTATTTCCTGCCCAACCTGGGAGTATAATAAGATTTTGTTTAGAGCTCATTTACACTCCTTTTTCTTCAATTCCACAACAGGCATAACCGCCATCTACGCGTAATACCACGCCAGTCATATAGCTTGAGGCTTCGGAAGCTAATAATAACAACGCACCGCTTAATTCATGGGGTTTGGCAGCTCTTTTCAAGGGTATAGTTTTACGCCATTTCTCACCCTCCGCACCTTCAAGATAGGTTTTAACCATGGGGGTTTCCATCCAGCCTGGCGCAAGACAATTAACACGAATACCAAGTTCTGCTAATTCCATAGCCATAGATCTTGTAAGATGCTCAACTGCAGCCTTTGAAGAGGCATAAGCGATTCGTTTTAGCTGTGCGCGGTAACCCAAAGAGGAGGATATGGTGATTATTTTTCCTTTAATTGCTTGTTGAGTCATGTATCGAGCTACTTCGGTTGACATCAACCAAGTTCCTTTAAGATTCACCTCTAAAACATTATCCCATTCATTTTCTGTGGTCTCCAATAAAATATCATCAGAACCTAAAATACCGGCACAATTTACCAAAATATCGATGCGATTAAAATTTTTATGGGTTTGTTCAATAAGCTGGTTAATGGTATTTCTATCGGTAACATCACAAACCGAAAGATATTTTTTAGTAGCATCAATTTCAGCAAACAAGGTTTCCAAATTAGCTTGATTTAGATCCGTTAAAACAACCTTTGCTCCTGCATCCACCAGAATTTTGACTACCTCTTGTCCAAGTCCACCACAAGCGCCGGTGACTATAGCCACTTGATTTTCTAAGGAAAATAGATTTCTATAACTCAAGATTACCCCCTTAATATCGGCTTGTTTAAACTTTAGCACTTAGGCTTTCTTTTTGCGAAATTACCAACTTACTAAACTGATAGAAAAACTTAATTTATTAGTTAATTCCGATATAAATTTCTACATTCTCAACATCTGTATACATTTCAAAATCGCTGAGAAAGTTGCGTTGAAACTCCATGCTGGTTTTAAAATATTGCCAGATTGTGTTCCAAGTCTCCACTACTGAGGCAGGCATAGGTCCGGAGCCTTGAAACACAAGGTAGTTTCCAGCTTGAATTATAACCGTGGAAAATCCTTCTCGTTCCCCATCCTTGACACCTAAAGTAACCGTGTAGAGACCCTCAGCGTCTGATTCAAAATCTGAATACACTTCAAATAATTTAGCCTCTGAAGCTAAAGCGCTGGCAAGAAACTGCTGCCAGAGCTTAGGTAGTTTTGCAGTCTTTTCATTGAATTCATCGCTATTCCGGGTTTGTAAAGTTAAGCCAGTTACTTTGAAACTTTCTAAATATTTTAGGGTTGGTTGTATATCTGACATTTTAATTCTCCCGGTTTTTTATTGGATTTTGATTAAGAGAGACCACTCGGAGTCCATTGCCATCCGGATCTTGTGCGAGAAACGTATAGCCATAGGGTAAATTGGCGGGGGGGAATACTATTGCTATTGCTTTTTTTTGCCAGTCTACAAATAATTCATCAACCTCATCATCATTCTCAACCTTAAAAGCTAATTCCAAATTGTCATTTTTAGTAGGTAGCGATACTTTAGCTTTAGCCTTCAAACCTAAAGAGATTCCGTTGTTGAATGTAAAACTATGAAATGTGGTAGAGGCTTCTTCGGCCTTTCTTCCCAGTAAACTCTGATAAAATTGATTAGAAATCGCAAGATTAGTTACATAAAGTACTATCGTAGTTGGTACAATTGTCATTTTTTTCCCCTTTGAAAAAAGATAGCTTTCAAGGGTAGAGTATTCGATAAGAGTGACAGTTTGTGTCAGTAGCGAATGCCGTTACTTATTGCTCAGAAATACCGTGGAGTTTACGCCATTTATTCAACAAAGCTCGACGACGGCTTTGAAAACTATCATTAAGCTGGTTTAGGTTGGCAATTCTATCAGTTCGAAAATGACGAAATTCAAGGCGTAATTCACACCAAGCAACAAGTACATGTAGCTCTTCAAAAAAACCAAGCGCCAAAGGCAAAATAATTCGCTCAGTTTTATCGCCCTTAGCATCTTTATAACTAATGAGAAGTTTATATTCTTTACGAAGAGCATGACGAATTAGGGCTTCCTTTTCATCATCCTGTTCTACAGCAGTCTTGGCAGGTCCAATGATTAAACCTGAAAATTCAAGTTGCTGACGAAGATTTTGCGGAAGAACTGCTGATATTTTTGCTAAAGCATTCGTTGCAGCAAGGCGTAATTTCTTATCCGTTCGACGCGCTACCCACCGTGAACCCAAAACTAGGGCCTCAATTTCTTCTTCAGAAAACATCATCGGTGGCAATAAAAAACCAGCATGCAGGACATAGCCCAAGCCTGCTTCACCTTCTATTGAAGCCCCTTGAGCTTTTAAGGTGGCTATATCACGATAAAGCGTGCGAAGGCTTACATGAAGTTCATCGGCTAAAAATTTCCCGGTAACGGGGTAGCGATGGCGTCGAAGTATTTGAAGAAGGTCAAAAAGACGTTGGGTTCTCGACAAGATATTAGCCTAATAATTAAATCCAGTATTTGACTGAGTATTATATAATAAGTTGGAAAAAATTAGTTAATTACTAGTTACAGCCAATCTGTCTGTCTAAGTTTTACAATCGTAAATCAGTCACAATCCAAAAGGGATTATATTAATGCAAAACAATCTCATATTTGACATTTAAGATAAAATCTAAGCATAATGCCCGTTTTTTATATGTAGTAACTATTGGAGCGGCAATGCAAGAACGGTTCACTCACTCAACAAACGAGAATTTAGTCGAACATTTAATTATACCGACTTCTATACCCCATCACTATGATGGAAATGAGGGTCAAGTTACCCGAAATGCGGTTTATATGAAAAAATATGGCTCTCAAGCACAAGGGGGGAATCCCATTATTTTTTTTCATGGGGGACCGTTAATTGTAAATAAAGAACAATACAGTGATCTTACTAATTATTTTACCCAAAAAGGCCATGCCGTTTATATTCCCGAGATAGAAGGGAGCGGTATGTATTACAAGGAGTCTAATTGGCCAGTTGGCTTTGATCCTTCGCTCATCCCGACAAATTTAGAACTTTTAAGCCTTAATAAATACTGGGACTCAGGATTGAATGAATTTATAAAGAACTATGCTTTTGATATTAAGGATATCATTAACCATATCACTGAATTACATCCCGATACGAAAATTTCTATAGTAGCCCATAGCTTAGGCTGCCATCATCTTCTTCGTAGTTTACAGTTTTTTCCTGAGTTAAATCAAAAAATTGCGGCTATTACTAATATTGCTGGCACCTATGATTACGGCGTAAACCGATTTTGGAGAGCCTTTGATATATGGAAGGAGGGCGATTCCCTAGAGCACAGTCAACATATGTTTTATACAGAGTTAGAATTGCAGTCTAAAACTGGTTTAAAATCTCGTGGAAATCAAAATCAGGCAGGCCCCTCCCTATCTGCAACTAATAATCCTAGTATAAATTTAGAACTCAATAAAGAAGTGTCAGTGCATTATGGCGATTTATCTCACTTCCCGCCCATGCTGCTGTTGCATGCTACGGATGATGAGCAGGTATTTTTTCAAAGTTCTATCTTATTGGCGAAGAAAATTAAAAATCAGGGAAACTGTCTAATAAAAGAATTATATTTTGAAAGTGGCGGCCATCAATTCATTAAAAATGAAGGTAGTTTAGAGATTAAAGAGCAAGCGTTTAAAGCGATTGAGATTTTTTTCAATAATCCTGAAAAAATTATCAGCAAGGATTGGAGTCATTTTAAATTTGCTGATGTGTTTCAAGAGCATAGTTTATTTCTAGAAAATCAAGATCACTATTTTCATAGTCGATTTACCCTGCGCTCTGACAAACTCGCTTTAGTTACAATTCCTAAAATAGCCGATGTGGTTTCCATACAGAATCAGATAAGAGGATTTCTCGATAGAAAAAAATATACTATTTCTCAATTACTTGATAAAGAACTAACTCGTTACCCTGCCTTTGCTATAGGCAATGATCCAGAAATTATTTCTCTAAAAAAATATCAGCAACCTGGACGAATTGCTATTCTTTCAACCTCTGGTTTAAGAGCAATTAAATTAGCCTGCCAGCTTAAAAAACAAAACGAAGCAATGACTTTAGAGCAAAAAATAGATAAATCTAAAGTGCCATTAATATTAATCATGGATAATAGTAAATCGGTTTATCAATTTTGGAAAAACCTGCAAGCATTTATGCAGGATAATAATAAAACAGCATCAGAAGACTTATGTTTAGCCAATCTAACCCTTTTTCTTGAAGAATCTGAGCCACTTTATGTTTTAAAGGGAATCTCACTTTTCTCTTGGTCAGAGCAAAAACATAAGCACTTATACGATCATTTAAGAAGATTATTTTTTGATTATGGTTATGAGTTTATCCGTACAATGATTTGCAATGCTTTATTGTTTCGTCAATCATGGACCGATACCGACAGTTTTATCAAATTAAAAAACATCCTGGCTTATCGAGAAATCGAGCATATTTATGTTCATCCTTCAAATCTAATTAGTCTTATTCCTGCAATTGAAGATAGAAAGAAAATAATAAGCAATATAAAAGTCTTGGACCCAGTCGTTTCTATTCATAGTAGTTTCTGCAAAAAACATGATACGCCTGAAAAAATCTTATTTTTTAGCCGAGAAAGTGAAGAAACTATGTTGAAAGATGCCTCGTTTCCTCTTTGCTATAGTGATATCGATGCTGACTCCGTTATTAAATTTATTAAGGACTATCGTCCTTGCCCCACACAATTTTATCAGTACTTAATGGGGCTTAAACAAGAGGCTGAGTGGCGTTATGATATAAACGAATTTAATTACCAAGGTGAAAACGCATTACTCTCAGCCGCGCAAACGGGCAATGCAGAGCTCCTGGATGCCATTATTAAAATGGGCGCTTATGTTAACTATCGCAACTTTAATTTTGACTCAGCGTTTACAGTGGCTCTGAAAAATAATCATTTTGAGCTGGTAAAAATTTTAGTAGAGCAGGGTTATATTTTAGATCATCCTTTTGATAAACCTTTTATAGAAAACAGCCCAGAGGAAATCCGTAATTATCTAAAATGCCAAGCACAATTGCAAAGTCGTGAACCGCAACTTCCCCCAGAAAAAGCATTTAGTTTTTTGAGTCTGGAAGAAAAGCAAAGAGTGCAAGAAGCTATTCTTGTCGTTAGAAACACGACCAATTTTCCTCAAAGCTGTGATGCCGAATTGAAGTTCCTTGAAAAAACTACGGAAGCAGCAATTGTACGCAATTGCTATGAAACAACACAATGGTTATTAGGTACCAATTTAATTTGTCTCAATCGGTTAACTAAAGGAACTCATAAAAGTGGTTGGAACTTTCATCAAAAACTTAGTTACAATCAATTAATGCATCGAAAAAATGAATTATTTAACGTTCTTATCGCTTATGGTGACTCTTTAAAATGTATCGACCCGAGGGGTATGGATAATAGTGATGAAAGATATAAACCTAAGCCAATAGCAATTATTTGTAGGTCTGAGATAGCCAAGTTACTTAATCAGATTCAAGATGAGCGTTTTTCCAAGCTCAAAGAAGACTTAAAGTTAGAAGAAGTTGAGGAGTTGGACGAGCGGGATAACAATGAAAATTGTTCCCTCCAGTAATCCTCTAGGGAATCAGTGCTTTCATATCGAGCTTCATTAAATAATGCGGGACTGGGTGCCATGAGGCAATAAAGTCCCCTACAATTTGAAATCCAACCTTCTGATAAACATGGATTGCTCGTTTATTTCCCTGCTCAGGATCAATGAAGACTTCAGAAATATCAGCAAGCGTAGCCTTGATGTAGCGCAGCGTAATCAAGGTTTTCATTCACCGCAACAAAAAGCATCCATGTTCAGAGTTGAACTTGCCCAATTTTCATTTATCAGGCCACTTTGTACATAGTAATGGAATGAAGTCCAAGGCCAATCATTCAGCGTCTTTACTAAGCCATGTTTTAATGGATTGTAATGAATATAATTAACATGATTTTCATAATCCAACCTATCTTTAATTGTGTGCACCCAAAATCGTCGTTGCCAAGACGATATTCATTGTGTTTTGTTTTGGGGAATTTAATCCCGGATTTGATAACCGATTTTGTAAACAACGTTTTTATTTTTTTCCACCGCAGAGAATAATTCAAATCATCCTTCGGAAGTCCCCAAATCATAGGGAGATGTAAATATAGACAGCAATCTTATAAATTAATATTGGACTTATCGTATTGAGTTTGAATACTTTTTAGCAATTGAGATTTATCAATATTTAACAAGGGTTCCCCGTGTGCACTGAGCAAATGGGCAAAATCAAACTGATTTAATTGCATAAAATCAGAGAGGCTAACTTGACAATAATTTCTCCATACACTTGAGACAGAGGCTTTGCCGAAAAAGCCTGCAATTTTATAAGCCTTTGCTGTTTTTTCGCTAAAAAATTCATCTGCCGCTACCCAATTTTTTATACTATCGCAGGTTATAAGAATTCCTTTGTCCTGATTTATATGCAGTATGCCTTCGGGTTCTTTGGAGTTATCAAAGATGAATACAGAACAAGTAGGAAAGGGTTTAGGACCATTTAGTGTAAGTTCAAAATTAGTCGGGTGATCATGAGCGTGTTTCATCCCAGGAATAGCCCATAAGGTTGCATTGTTATATTGGCGTAGATAAAAGCCATCATCACGGTCATGAAATGCACCAATACGTATGATAGATTTTACTTTGCCTAAACTATCAAGCGTTTTTAAACCTTCTTCCGTTAATTGAACTGTATTAATTAAATGTAAGTTATTGCTTTCTCGTACTATTATCATATTTCGACTATGTTGTTGCTGCTCACCATTGGCATCAACGTAGACATTATTACCCTTCACAAAAAAAATATTTGGAAGAATTTCTTTGATAAGACTGTGAGGAGGATATTTGGTTTGCATTTGATTTTTCTACATATTATGTCCACATAGTTTTGATTTTTCTAGAATTTCGAAAACTAGATGATTTAATTGGTGGGCCCACTAGGACTTGAACCTAGGACCAACGGATTATGAGTCCGCTGCTCTGACCAACTGAGCTATGGGCCCGCAGAGTTTGCCATTGTAATGGCTAAAAGAATTTATTGCTAGAAAATTTTATATCTTTTTGAGACAGACAAAGCCTGTCTCCAAAGGATTTAATATCAGCTTTCATCGCCTTCAAGGAAGCTACGAAGTTTCTCAGAACGAGAAGGATGGCGTAGTTTACGTAAAGCTTTTGCTTCAATTTGTCTTATTCGTTCGCGGGTTACATCAAACTGTTTTCCAACTTCTTCCAAAGTGTGATCCGTGTTCATTTCGATACCAAAACGCATGCGTAAAACTTTCGCTTCTCTAGGCGTGAGGGTTTCCAAAATTTCAAGTGTGGCTTCACGTAAACCTTCGGCAGTTGCCCGGTCAATGGGTGATTCGATATTACTATCTTCAATAAAGTCGCCTAAATGAGAATCATCATCATCACCAACCGGCGTTTCCATTGATATAGGTTCTTTGGCAATTTTTAACACTTTACGAATTTTGTCTTCGCTCAATTCCATTTTTTCAGCTAATTCTTCAGGTGTTGCTTCACGCCCTGTTTCTTGCAGAATCTGTCGAGAAATACGATTGAGCTTGTTGATTGTTTCAATCATATGTACAGGAATTCGAATCGTACGTGCCTGATCCGCAATTGAACGGGTTATTGCTTGTCGAATCCACCATGTTGCATAAGTTGAGAATTTGTAACCACGTCGATATTCAAATTTATCGACTGCTTTCATCAAGCCAATATTACCTTCTTGAATCAAATCGAGAAATTGTAATCCCCGGTTAGTATATTTTTTGGCAATAGAAATTACTAATCTTAAGTTTGCTTCCACCATTTCTTTTTTAGCGCGTCTGGCTTTTGCTTCACCAATAGACATTTTTTTATTAATGTCTTTAATTTCATTAATAATTAAGCCGAATTCTTCTTCAAAGGCTTTAAGTCTAATTTGAAGATTTCGAATTTCTTCACGGTTTTCATTTATACGATCAAGATCAAGTTTTTTTCCATTCTTTTGAATTAAATCATCAAGCCATTTCAAATCAGTTTCCTGACCTGGGAAGGTATCGATAAAGAGTTTTCGAGGGATCCGTGCTTTTTCAATGCATAAGCGCATTATAGCTCGTTCAAAATCGCGGATATGATTTCTTAATTGACGGAAATGACGAGTCAGTTTGTCTACTTGTCTTGATGTTAATTTTAACTTCAAGAATGAATCCGACATGATGTCCAATAATTCTACGGTTTTTTTGTTATCGCGGCCATGTTCTTTCAAGGCTTTCATTGCGCTAACAAAATTTTCGCGAAGTTCATCGAAATAGATTTTTGCTTGTTCGGGATTAGGACCCTCATCAACTTCTGCAATGGCGCCTTCGCCGCCTTCTTCGTCTTCCACTTCGGCAATAAGAGGTTCAACCGTGATATCTTCTTGCTGTGTTTCTTCAAGCATAGAGCCAATAGATGCTGCTGGTGCTTCATCTTGAGAATCTGCAAAGCCAGAAATGATTTCATTCAATCTCATTTCTTCGACAGTGACTCGATCGTAATCGTCTAATACTAATTGTACAGTTTCAGGATAATGGGCCAATGCTTTGAGTACCTGGTAAATTCCTTCCTCAATTCGTTTGGCAATGCGAATTTCACCTTCACGAGTCAAGAGCTCCACAGTTCCCATTTCACGCATGTACATACGGACAGGATCTGTCGTTCGTCCTGTTTCCTTGTCAACAGAGGCAAGAACTGCAGCAGCTTCTTCCACGTCTTCTGGTATTTCTTCGGTATTACCCAGCAATGCTAGTTCATCATCACTCGGTGGTAGCTCGAATACTTTAATGTTCATACTTTCTAACATAGAGATAATGACATCGAAATGTTCAGTATCGACAATATTAGGTAACAGATCATTAATTTGGGCATAAGTTAAGTAATTTTGTTCTTTACCCAAACTAATGACTTTTGTGATTTGCGAGCGCTGTTGTTCTTGATCATTCATGGTCATAGATACTTATAGATGATGAGATTAGGTACAAAAAGGTCTTGATTATAAACCCACCCTGAGAAAGTTGCCAGTATTAGTTAAGTGTTATTTTTTTCATCTGCAATTTGATGCCTTTTTTTCATCATTTTTTGCAGTAAAATTCTGTCTGAACCAGTTAAGCCTTGGTCTCGTGATTTTGTGAGATAATCATTAATTTTATTTTCTAAATTTTGTTTTTGAATAAATAAAATAATATCTGTAAATTTCTTATTCAATTCTTCGTCAGGTTCTTGATGATCCCAGCCTGCTAATTTGGTCAAAGGAATAAAATAAGAAGAATTCCGCCAAGCTTCAATCAAAGTGGCAGTGTTTGCATTTGGTGATTCTTTAACCTGAATTAACAATTTCTGTAATATTTCCTGCCCTTTGCCATCCAGTAGATCGATATTGATTTGCTCTTTGCAGGCCATTAAAATTTCTGGATTTTGAATAAGTAGGGCGATAGCTAGGCGAATAGGTGAATTGGTAATTTTTGTATCGATTTCTTTTGGTGCTTCAATCAGATTTTCATTGATAATTTGCATGAGTCGATAATTTTCTATATGAGTCATACGAGCCAATTCATTCAGTAATAATTGTTTATAAGCACCTTCTTGCATTTTAAGAAGATAAGGTTTAGCTGCATTAATGAGTTGGGTTTTGCCAGCAAGGCTAAAGGTATCAATTTTATTGGCAATAGTTTCCAAAAAAAATTGATTTAGAGGCTTTGCATTATTTAAACGGCTTAGAAATTGCTCTTTACCCTCCATTCTAACAAGACTGTCTGGATCTTGTCCTTCGGGTAAAAAAATAAAGCTAGCATCTAAACCCTCATTTAATTCGGGTATACAACTTTCAAGTGCTCGCCATGCAGCTTGTCGACCTGCAGAATCGCCATCAAAACAAAAAATGAGCTGCCTGGTATGCTTGGAAAGCAACTGCAGATGGGCGCTACTTGTTGCTGTTCCTAAGGTGGCAACCGCATTTCTAATACCGTGCTGTGCTAAAGCAATTACATCCATGTAGCCTTCAACAACAACAATATTTGGGATTGAATCTTGCTGCTGCAAAATTTGATGTAAACCATAAAGTTCACGACTTTTTTGAAAAATGGAGGTTTCAGGAGAATTCAGATATTTAGGTTTTTGCTTATCATCAAGCACACGTCCACCAAAGCCTATGATGCGACCATGGCGATCGTGGATCGGGAATATCACGCGATGACGATAGCGATCATAAGCCTTCCCATCTTCTTTTTGAATGAGCATACCAGTGGCAATCAATTCGTTTTTATTGGATTTAAATTGAGCTTCCAGAGTTTGCCAACCTGGAGGTGCATAGCCTAGTTGATACAACTTGGCAATTTGGCCACTAAGTCCACGTTGGCGAAGGTAGTCAATAGCTTGTTGTCCATTAACTTTTAATGAGTGTTGATAAAATTGACTAACTTTTGTTAATAATTGATAAAAACTAAGAGATTGCGGATTTTTATCAATTTTACCCTCACGGGGAATTTGCATACCCAGTCTTGCAGCTAAGGTCTCAACCGCATCAATAAACCCTTGATTTAAATAAGCGATGATAAAACTGATTGCATTGCCGCTAGCTCCGCACCCAAAACAGTGATAAAACTGCTTTTTAGCAACGACATTAAAGGACGGATTTTTTTCACTGTGAAAAGGGCAGCAGGCGGTAAAACTATTACCTCTTTTTTTTAGAGGGACATAACTATCAATCAATTCAACCAAATCAATTCGGCTCAGTAATTCATCAAGAAAGGATTGTGGTATTAAGCCAGTCACATAGACCCCGAAACTCGAAAAATAGGATTGGCATTTTAGCCAGGAATTAAAATTAAAAAGGAGTGATTTAAAGCCAAATGCTTAACACTCAATTTAGAATAAAAATTATAATATTCTCTATTCAACCAGAAGAGGCAATTTGCTATGAATTATAAAAAATAAGGCCTTAAATTGCGTTTAAAACTTTATATAAACCATAAAACTCAAATAATTGATAACCAAATGAAGTAATAAGTTCTTCTGGGATTAGCTTAATTTAGCTTTTATTAGTGCACTGATTTTAGTCATATCAGCTCTGCCTTGTAATTGAGGTTTTAATATAGCCATGATTTTACCCATGTCGGACATTTTTGTTGCCCCAACTGCCTCGTAGGCTTTGTTGATAATAACTTCAATTTCAGTATCAGATAACGGTTCAGGAAGATAAAAATTAATAATATCTAGCTCAAACTCTTCTTGAGCTACTAAATCATCTCTCCCCGCTGCTTTAAACTGAGAAATAGATTCTTTACGTTGTTTTGATAGCTTGTCTAGAATTACAAGCATGCGTTCCTCGTCTACTTCAAGCCGCTCATCCACTTCAATTTGTTTAACAGCAGCTGTAATGAGGCGCAAGGCACTGAGTTTTTTTTGGTCTCTGGCGCGCATAGCGTCTTTCAGGTCATTAGAGATGCTGTCTTTAATAGTCATAATTATTTACGTCTGTGCTTCAAGGGACGGCGGCCGGCTGTAGTATCACGAGAAATTTTCTTGAGATGACGCTTAACAGCAGCAGCTTGTTTGCGCTTGCGCTCAGCAGTTGGCTTTTCGTAAAACTCGCGACGACGTAATTCAGTTAGAATTCCTGCTTTTTCACAGGAGCGCTTGAATCGGCGTAGTGCGTATTCAGGATTCTCGCCTTCTTTCACACGAACGGTAGGCATTAATATTCCTCTAATTTAATTGACAATAATAAGTTGGCAATTCTAGTGCCAGTTTAGGTGGTCGTCAAGTTTATTTGCAGAACATGATAATTTATTTATCTAATTTAAGAGTATAATTGCAGACTTTCAATGAAAGAGTAATCTATCAATGCGTGTTTTGGGAATTGAATCATCCTGCGATGAAACTGGGATTGCAATTTATGATTCTGAAAAAGGGTTAATTGCGCATGCGCTTCACTCACAAATTGCGATACATCAATGCTATGGGGGCGTTGTTCCAGAGTTGGCTTCACGAGACCATGTTAAATATTTAATTACCCTGGTTGATGAAGCCCTTTACCAAGCTTCCATGGATAAATCAGCTATTGATGCGGTTGCTTATACGGCGGGACCTGGCTTAGTAGGGGCTTTATTAACCGGTGCTTCTTTTGCTAAAAGCCTTGCCTTTGGTCTTAATAAACCGGCTTTGGCAATTCATCATCTTGAGGCTCATCTACTTGCAGCCAAACTCGACTCCCCGGAGCTTGATTTTCCTTTTCTAGTTTTGTTGGTATCGGGTGGACATACACAATTGTTAGCTGCACGCACCTTGGGTGAGTATGAGCTGCTAGGGGATACTCTAGACGATGCCGTAGGTGAAGCTTTTGATAAAACCGCCAAACTAATGGGCTTGCCTTACCCGGGCGGTGCTATTTTAGCTGAGCTTGCTGATACATGCACAAGCGATGATGATAATCTCAGCCCCTTTCCGCGTCCCATGACGGATAGACCAGGCCTTGATTTTAGTTTCAGTGGCTTGAAAACACATGCTCTTATAACCTGGAATAAAAGTGCTAAGGATGATCTGGCCAGAATGGCGATAGCAAAAGCATTTCAAGATGCGGTAGTAGAAACTCTTATAATTAAATGTAAACGGGCATTAAAACAAACTGGTGATATACGATTAGTTGTGGCAGGTGGAGTTGGCGCTAATCGCAAGCTACGTATATTATTAACTGAGCTCATGGAGAATTTAAAAGGCGGGGTGTATTTCCCTCGAATTGAATACTGCACAGACAATGGGGCTATGGTTGCCTACGCAGGTTGGCTTAAATTAATGCAAGGGCTTAAGGACTCCAGCTTAGCTATTGAAGTCAAAGCACGCTGGCCTTTACACGAGTCTAATATGGCTCAAAAATAAATTTTGAGCACAAGTTATTAGCAAATTCATTGGTCGGGTTTTTTAGCAGACCTTGTATTGTTTGGGGGCGGTGATCTAAGGTCTGGTTCATCAGGTTCTGATTCTTGAGTAGGATCTGTTAGGACAGCACTCACTTCTTCATTAAGACTAGGACTAAACTTCATTTTTGGTTCTGTCCCATCGATTAGACGAGTAAGGTTATTGCGATGTTGAAATAGCACAAATAATGCAATACAACAAAGCGGACCAAGAATCTCAAACCTTCCAATTGTAAAAAGTGAGTAAATCGGAGACATTAAAATTGAAATAAGCGAAGCCAGAGATGAATAGCGTGTAAAATTAGCGATTAAAAGCCAGGTTGCAATAACCATGACACCTAGAATTAAATTTAAGCCCAAGAGCGCGCCAATCGTGGTAGCTACTCCTTTCCCGCCTTTAAAGTTAAAGAACAGAGGATACATGTGCCCAAGTACTGCTGCAAGACAAGTCAAGCTTGCAATTAAGGGTCCTGCCCCAAGGGCTTTGGCCAAAAGGACTGGGATTAAACCTTTAAGCATATCGCCTAGTAAAACAATTATCGCGTATTTTTTACCAGCCAAACGCAAAACATTGGTGGTTCCTGGGTTTTTTGAGCCTTCTGTACGTGGATCAGGAAGGGAAAAAAGTCGACTAACGACGATAGCAGAGCATATGGAACCCAGGATATATCCTAAGCCCATTAGAAAAATGGTTAACAATATCCGCATACATTATCTCCCAACAAACCAAATAGCTCTATTATCTAGTAAAGTCCTGTAATTGGGAAGTTTAGAATAAAACCTTAGTCAGGTAAGAAAACCTCTTGCAAATTATTGGTGTATCGACGGCCAAAGGGTGTGATTTGCCAACTTGTTGCATTTATCTTGATTAATCCTGTTTTCGCGGCTTTTAATAATTTAGGCTCAAGTTTTTCAAAAGCAAGGCCGGTTCTATCTTGAAACAATTGCTTAGGAATTTCTTGTTCTAACCGACTCAGGTTCAACATAAATTCAAACAATAGGTCTTCAGAGTTGACTAATTCTTTAGCTGCTATAAAGTCTTTATCAGGATTTAAATAATCAACAGGTTGGCGTTGCTTGCGGCAGCGATAAATGGCTTTCGTTTTCGGGCAGCTTATTTTGCTATGAGCACCGGCCCCGATACCGAAGTAATCGCCAAATTGCCAATAATTCATGTTATGTATTGCTGCTTTATCAGGTTTACAAAAGGCCGATATTTCATAACGTAGGTAGCCCCTGGTTTCTAAAATAGATAAACCTTGTTCTTCCAGCTCAGAGGTTTCATCTTCATTGGGCAGGCTTGGGCGTTGTTTATAAAACAGGGTATTAGGTTCGATAGTTAATTGATACCAGGATAAATGTTCAGGTTGATAGGTTAGCGCCGTGTTAAGATCGGCTAAGCCTTGCGCCAGTGATTGACCAGGCAAGCCATGCATCAAATCAATATTAAGATTTTCAAAACCTGCAAGCCTTGCTGCTTCAATGGCTCGATGCGCTTGTTGATCATCGTGAATGCGACCCAGCACTTTTAAATGATGGGCATTAAAGCTTTGAATGCCAAGGGATAAACGATTTATTCCAAGTCGCCGATAGGCATTAAAACGATGTTGTTCGACTGTTCCCGGATTGGCTTCCATTGTGATTTCAATATTAGGCTTAAAACTTACTAACTGCTGCAGCTCTGCAAATAAAAGCTCATAAGCTTCCGCAGAAAATAGACTGGGTGTTCCGCCGCCAATAAAAATAGTATTGATTTCTCGAGCCGGAAAATAGTTTAAATCATTTTTAAAATCAGCTAGCAAAGCATTAATGTATTCTTGCTCGGGCAGAGAAGTCGGGCTTTTGTGCGAATTGAAATCACAATAGGGGCATTTGCGGATGCACCAGGGAATATGAATATATAAAGAGGTAGGTAACATTGTTTTTAAAATCAGGCTAGCTTGTTCAGGAGTGCAATAGTATCATAAAACGATCTTTAATCCTTGGTCCTTATTTCGAGTGATTTTTCATAATGCGTGAAAAGCCAGTTTGCAGCAAAAGAACTATTATTGCTCAATCAATATTATTTACTATCGAACAAATGCATCTTCGTTTTTCAAATGGCATGGAGCGAGTCTTCGAACGTATTAAAAGTCATGGTCACGGTGCAGTTTTAATTGTGGCTTTGACGGCGAATAAATCACTGTTATTGGTAAGAGAATATGCCGCTGGTATTGATGCTTATGAATTAGGATTTCCAAAGGGCAATATTGATAAAGGTGAGACTTTATTTGAAGCAGCAAATCGTGAGTTACGAGAAGAGGTTGGTTTTGCCGCAAAACGATTTGAAAAGCTTCGCTCATTGACATTAGCGCCGGCCTATTTTGGTGCTCGGCTTGAGGTAATTTTAGCAAGAGATTTATATCCCTCACCCTTGCAAGGTGATGAGCCTGAGCCCCCTGAAGTTGTAGAGTGGCCTTTAGATGCTTATAAAGAATTGCTAGAACGCCCAGATTTTTCGGAAGCGCGCTCTGTCGCTGCGCTGTTATTAGTAAAACAATGGTTAAAGGAAGAGAATAATGAATAAACGAATGAGAGTGGCTGTCACCGGTGCTGCGGGACAAATTGGTTATGCTTTATTGTTTAGAATCGCTTCTGGCCAGATGTTTGGTCCGAATATGGATGTTGAATTGCAGTTACTGGAATTAGAACAAGCTCTACCTTCACTTGAGGGCGTGGCGATGGAATTAGATGATTGTGCCTTTCCTTTATTGAAAAGCATTGTCTGCACTTCTGATCTCAATCAGGCCATGGAGCGAGTTAATTGGGCTTTATTGGTTGGTTCAGTGCCGCGCAAACAAGGCATGGAGCGTTCAGATTTATTGAAGATAAATGGAGGTATTTTTACTGCGCAAGGAAGAGCAATTAGTGATAATGCTGCGGATAATGTTCGTGTATTTGTCGTAGGTAATCCTTGCAATACCAATTGTCTTATTGCCATGAATAATGCGAAAGATGTTCCTTCCGACCGCTTCTATGCAATGACAACCCTTGACGAGCTTCGCGCCCGTACTCAACTTGCCCAAAAAGCGGGTGTTGATGTTACGGCTGTGACACAAATGACCATTTGGGGAAATCATTCAGCCACGCAATACCCGGATTTTTATAATGCAAAAATCAATGGCTATTCGGCTGCTACAGTTATTGACGATGAGACTTGGTTAAAAGATACTTTTGTTTCAACTGTTCAACAACGTGGAGCGGCAATCCTCAAAGCACGCGGTTCATCGTCTGCCGCTTCTGCGGCTAATGCCATTATTCATGGTGTTAATGCCTTGACCAATGACACGCCTGCTAATGAATCTTTCTCTATGTGTTTAAGTTCTCAAGGACAATATGGCGTCGATGAGGGCTTAATTTTCTCCTATCCTTGCCGTCGTGAACACAACGATGTGCACGTGGTTGAGGATTTAAAACTCAATGATTACAGTAAAGAAAAATTCAACCAAACTCTGGATGAGCTACGACAAGAACGTGACGCAGTGAAAGAAATGGGCTTGCTTGGAGATTAAAGATATATTTACGCAAAATCTGAGCCTGAAACTTGCAATAATAATTTCAGGCCTGGATTTTGTAACTTGATTCACCATTATTATTTTTGTCTCGCCAGTACTTTTTAGTTTTAGCCATCCATAGCATCTAAGATAAGCTTTGCTGATTCAGCCATTACATCATGTTGCAGATAATAGGGATCATACATTAGATTAACTGCCAATCTTTGTTGATAATTACCTTTTATCAAGGCATCAAGTGCTAGTTGGGTTGATTTAGAGGGATCAGAAACAATATCCTTAATTTCCGGAAATTCGACATAGACTACGTTTTTTTCAGAGCCAGATTCTTTCAGTAGCCATTGAAAATATTGTTTTAAGACATAGCCTTCCCTTGCATCATGAATACCAAGAATGGCAACTTTTAAACAGGACCACTGTTGGTCTGGGTAAAGTGTTTGCCAGGTTTGTATTTGTTGATGAAACTGCTCAATTTGATTTTTAGCGGCCTCTTTCAAATTTTTTTCAATACTTGGCCGTACGAGCATTGCATAATGTGCATAGCTTTGTTGATCGATATTCTTATTTTTTAAGAGGCTGGCTAGATAATTAATTGAAAGAGTAATAAGTCTCTTGAGCTCAATTTTTATCGAGGGACTAAGCTCTGCTTTGTCTACAATGGTTAGGCTATATTTTAACAAGTTGAGATAGGCCAAGAATTCTGAAGATAACTCTCCCCTAAATTGCCAGTTATTCTTGGCAGCAAGGTTATGGATAGTTAATGGAATATGTGAGGTTTCTGCCAAAATTTTATATAAATCTTTTTTCATGGTGAATTGTATTTTCAATCCCTGAGCTGTATGTAGAGTCATATTAGATAAATCTTGGGTGATTAGCGGACAATTTTTTAATCGCACTTTTTCTGTTAATAGTGCGTCATGAAAACTGTTTTGAAATTTTCTCGCTAGTTGAGCCGTTATTGATGAATAACTTTCAGCATAAATCTGAGCTGACAAAATAAAATAACTTAAGAGAAACAAATATTTTTTCATGGCTGCCTTGTTAATGAGATTAAAAAGCTCGACTTATTCGAGGTTGAATAAAATTTATCCTTTGTTTCCAACTATCAAACCAAAGGGTGCAAAATAGTCTTTCCCTTTTATTTTTACTTGCGCAAAAAATTTAACAAATCCTCCTTTGTGCGGTTGGATGTGAAAAACCAGCTCAGGACCACCACGATCGGATTTGTTTTTGGGCTCAGTCCCCATAGGATGAACATGAACAACTGATTTTAAATCCTCACTAAAACCAACAAGATGTGCATAGGCACCCATTATTGGCTCTAAATCCAGCACTGCATTTCCCTGCAAATCGCTAATTTCTATTTTTCCCTTTGTGGCTTTCCCTTGTTGAAGTTTTGCAGCCTCAAAGGTTAAGTTGAATTTATAGTCGCCTACTATAGCTGTATTAGTTGGCTTCATAGAAATTTCACTGGCTTGTAATTTTGATTTATATAAATCTGCAATTGCATAAGTTTGTTGATTGGTTGTTAAGGGCATCAAATCAGCCCAGACACGATAATTTGCTTTCATTATTTTTGGTTGCCATTTAAAAAAATAAACGCCGGGCTCTGCCGTTTGCTGAGGATGAATATGGCTGTAATCGCTAAGACTGTCATCAATCACAAGCAAGTGTATTTTTTGGGTATGGACTTCACCAAGATCACTAAGCTGAACGGGCTTATTGGTGGCTAGGTCGGTCAATTTAAAGATGATAGTTTTTGTTTGGTGCTCAGAGATTATTTTTTCAATTGACATTTTAATTGTTGCAAAAGCCGAATTGATAAAAAAGAAAAGAGAAACAGCACTAAGGAATCTAAAGTTGAACAAAGCAGAAACTCCTAAACGTTGGAAGTTTTAATAAAGGCTTGATGATTTTTTCGTTTTTTAACCATTGCATTATAAATTGTCGGTACAACTATCATGTTTAAAAGTGTTGAAGTGACTAAGCCGCCTAATAAAACCTGCGCCAGAGGTCGTTCTAACTCTTTACCAACAGGTGAGCCCCACAATAAAGGAATTAAACCCAAGGCTGTAGTGGCTGCAGTCATTAATACAGGAACTAGCCTATCAAGGGTGCCTTGAATGACAACTTTTTCAAGTGATTCACCCTGAGCTTGCAGTACGCTGTAATGACTAACAAGGATAATACCATTGCGTGCAGCAATTCCAAAGAGGGTAATAAAACCAATTAGTGCTGCTAAGCTTAACTCATTGTTTAATAAAAACAAGGAGATAAGGCCGCCAATTAAGGCAAGAGGAAGATTACAAAGAACCAATAGCGCTTCGCTAAAGCTGGCGAAAGCCTTATACAAAACTAAAAGCATTGTAGCAATTACTAGCAGGCCTATTAATAACAGAGTAGATCGAGCTTGTTGCTGGCTTTCAAATTGGCCACCATATTCTATAAAATAACCCTCGGGTAAATTGAGTTGTTCTTTGATTTTTTGTTGTATCTCTTTAATAACAGAATTTAAATCTTTTCCTTGAACATTGAACCCTACTGAAATCATGCGTTGTACATTTTCACGGCTAATACTAAAAGGTTGCTCTTCCTCAGAAATGCTAGCAACGGCGCGGAGTGGAATTTTATCACCGGTTTCTAAACCATTTTTATGCGCATCAATTAGCATATCTTGTACATCGCTGACCGTATTACGTCCTGACTGAGCCATGCGCAAATAAAGATCAAAGTTGCGCTGTCCTTCTAATACGCTGGAAATACGTAGCCCATTTAGTAAAATTTGAACATCTTCAGAAATTTGACTGACTTTAATACCATAGCGAGCTGCTTTTTCACGGTCGATTTTAATGATTAATTGTGGCACATTGATTTGTTGATCTTTGTTAATATCCACCACGCCCGTTGTGGTCGCCAATAAGTCTGCAATTGATTGTCCCAATTGGTTTAAAGTCGCTAGATTTTCACCAAACACTTTAATTGCAACTTGCGATCGAACTCCAGATAACACCTCGTCCATGCGATGACTTATAAATTGCCCCACATTAAAGGCGGCGCCAGGAATTAGGGCTAAGTCTTTGCGTATTTTCTTTATTAATTCAATGGGTTGAATCGTTTTATCTCGGTCAAAGTCCAAGTTAACATCAAATTCACTCACATTGGGTGGCAAAGCGTCTTCATCGAGGTTGGAACGGCCAGCACGTTGGGAGATGGATCTTACCTGAGAATATTGTAAAAGTTGTTTTCGTAATTGTGCACCAATTCTCATGGATTCATCAAGCGAGGTTCCTGGAAGTGTTGTCATAGCAATTATAAAATTACCTTCGCGAAATTCTGGTAAAAACGAGGTTTCAAAGAAGGGTAATAAGGATAAAGCGAGGGCTAAGGCTAATAAAGATAAAGAGATTACCGTTTTAAAATGATTAATAGCCCAGATCAAAATGCGATGAAAATGTGCTTTTAACCAAAGGACAAATTTTGTTTCTTGCTTGCCATGGTTTGCATTTAGCATTTCCGGTTGTTTTAAACGATCTTCTTCTCCAAGGGCGCAGAAGTCGAGAGGATTTGCTTCTTGCTTTTCTTTGCGGCTCACAAGAAGCATATAACATAAGGCTGGAACCAGGGTAATGGAGACCACTAATGAGCCAATGACTGAGGCAATATATGCAATAGCAAGCGGACTAAAAATTCGTTCAGCAACACCTGATAAAAAGAAAATTGGCAAAAAAACCATTGAGATAATTAGGGTGGCATAGCTAACTGATTTTCTGATTTCAAGCACAGCATCAAATACAATTCGGATTGCTGGTCTTGGTTGTTCCATCAGACGATTTACACGCAGTCGTTTTAAAACATTTTCGACAGTAATAATACCATCATCGACTACTTCACCAATTGCAATGGCAATTCCACCAAGTGTCATCACATTAATGCCAAAGCCGAATAAATACAAGACCAAAATGCCAATGACAAAGGAAACAGGCATCGCTACAAAAGTGATAAATGACGCACGAAGATTCATTAAAAAAACGAAAAGGATGATCATCACTATCAGAGCACCCTCCAACAAAGCCCAGTTCAAATTTCTGATCGCGGCTTCAATAAAATTAGCTTGTCGGAAAACGTTGCTGTATAACTGCACGCCAGCAGGAAGGGAAGCCTTAATATCCTCCAAGGTTTTTTCAACCTTGTAAGTGGTTGCTAAGGTATCAGCGCTGTATGATTTTGAAATAGTGCCAATAACAGCATTGTCAAGATTAAAAGCAGCATCTCCTCGTTTGATTTCACCGCCAAAAGCAACTGTGGCGACATTATTAATCGTAATAGGAATCCCTTTGCGCATGGTAATAATGGTATTCTTTATGTCATCCAAAGTTTTTACGCGGCCAATCGCGCCAATGGTAAGTTCGGTGCCAGATTTTTGTAAAAAAGCACCGGGCACGTTACGGTTTGAATTTTCTAAAGCTTGAGTTAGATCTTCAACACTAATGCGATAAGCAAGCATGCGCGCTGGATCAAGTTGAACCTGATATTGTTTAACTTCACCGCCCATCGATAGCACTGAAGCAATGCCACCAAGAGCAAAAATTCGGGGCCGAATAACCCAATCAGAAAGGGTACGCAAATCCTCTGCTGAAAGCGTTTTGCTCACCAGCGCGTATTTAACAAGCCAACCTACAGCAGAGATAACAGGCAACATCACAGGATTTGCCCCCGGTGGTAATTGGCCCATGACTTGCTGAATCCGCTCGTTAATTAGTTGTCTTGCGCGATAAATATCCATATTATCTGCAAAAATAACAGTAATTGTTGAGAGGCCTACCGCAGTTTTGGAGCGCACGTGACTTACGCCTGGCGTGCCGTTGATTGCTGATTCTAAAGGATAGGTAATTAAAGCTTCAACTTCTTGCGGCGCTAAACCAGCTGCTTGAGTTTGAATAACAATTTGAGGTGGTGCAAATTCCGGAAAAACATCGACGGACATTTTGGTTAAAGTAAATCCAGCCAAAATACCTAATCCAAGGGTCATTGCCAGAACTAATAAACGATTTTTTAAAGACCAGGCAATTAGAACATTAAACATTAGTTCTTTCCTTCGGTTTGCGGCGACGAGCCACCCGTTAACCAATAAGTATAAAGTTGTCGATTACCTTGGGTAACCACTAAATCTCCGACCATTAGACCTTCAGTAACTTGAGTCAATTCTTCATTAACGATGCCCGTTTTAACAGGTTGATAAAAATAGGTATTCCCTTTTTGTTTGAATACAAATTTTTGGTTTTTATCTTGCAAAATTGCAGAATTGGGTATCACTAAAGCCGATTTTGATTCCTGTAAAATTAAGTTAGTACGAGAAAACATGCCTGGCTTTAGTAAATCCTGAGGATTATCAACAATGATTTGGATATTCACGGTTCTTGTGAGTGCATCGAGGTTAGGTTCTATAAGATTAACTTTGCCTTTAAAAATCAATTTTGGATAACCTAAAACAACGACATTGGCAGGTTGGCCTAGTTTAACTTTATCCAAATCTTCCTCATAAACTTTGGCAATTACATTGAGTTTGGAGCGATTGGAAATATGAAAGAGAACAGTATTAGGGGCTACGGCCTGCCCTAAACTGACATTGCGCGCATCAATAATGCCCGCCATTGTGGCATTCATAACCACAGAGGGAGGCGGATCACCAATGAGAAGTGATTGCACTTTAATCAAGGGCTGATTCAAACTGACTTTATCGCCTAATTTAGCATAGAGTGCTCTAACATTTCCTGAAATTCGCACGCTTACATCCGCTTGAGCATCCGGTAGCAAACGAACTTCACTATTTAGGCCTAAAGTTTCTACAAGGGGTTCCAGGCTTGCTTTAACAGTAACAAGGTCGATGAGTTTAATTTGTTGGCTACTTAAAGTGAAAGAGGCTTTGGGTTGTTTAGCAACATTTAACTGCTCACCATGCGCAGCCAGAGTTTTGCTTAAAAAAAAGGTTATTAATAAAATTAAGAAATTAATTAGAATAGGCTGCTTTATAAAACAAAAATAAACTGATTTATTGTCAATTTTAGACATCCAAATTCCCTTTAATTGAAGATGATTTTAGAGCCGCTGTCCTTAAAAATGGACATAAGCCAGGATCATTTGACTTAGCTATCGCCGTGCATAATTTAACTAAAGCTTGCAGGTATTTTTCAAGCATATTGAGATAGACGACTTGAAGTTCATTCTGCTGACGCTGGATTTGCAGGACTTCCACTAAAGAAATCTGCCCGTTTTTATAAGCTGAACTGGCTAAGTTAACATTTCTTGAGCGAAGTAAAGTGGAATTCTTTGATTGTTGCAGCGCTTTATTCAGGGTTATTAACTGATTATAATTAGAAGCCAGCTCCGTTTGGATAGCCAGTTTTAGCGCTTGCATTTTAATAAGAGCTTGTGTTCCGAGAATGCCTGCTTCCTTAATTTTGCCTTGATTTCCATTGAGTACTGGTAGGGGAATTGCCAGATTTACAGTCAAAGCCCTGTCTGGATCTTGAGGCTCACCGCCTTTTACAAAGATTTTGCTTTGTTGTACAGCCAAACCTAAAGTCCAATCAGCCCATCGTTCTGTACGAGCTAGTTGCTGATTTGCCTGCGCACGGCTAAGGTTGAGTTTTAACATTTGCATATCAGGGCGTTGTTTAAGGGCCTGGCGCTCCAGGTAGTGGAAATTTGGAAGTTTGACAGCTAGGCTGGGTAGGGACTTATTCAATTTTAAAGTAGTTAGGATTTTTCCTCCCAATAATTGCTTCAGTTGCGCCCTTTGATTAATTCTCTGGCTTTTCAGCATTTGCTTTTCCTGCAGAATGCGTTGATATTCCAGACTCGCGGTATTGCTCTCCAGCTCGGATACTTCTGCAGCAAGAAATCGATTATTACTAACCTTAACCAGCTTTTTATTGATTGCTAAAAGCCTCGTTTGTTGCTTTAAACGAAGATCGGTGATTAGTAGGCCATAATAACTGTCTGCTACCAAACCAGCCAACAGACGTTTTGCATTGCGAACTTCAGCATGAGCGATTGCCAAATCAACCTTGGCCACGTTTTTCAATTTTGCAATACGGCCTGAAATTGGAAAAGCCTGAATAAAACCGGCACTGCGAGTATATTCACCTTCATTAGTTAAAAAGCGATCATCAGTATTTAAAAGTACTATACTGGGATTGGCCCACAAACCTGCTTGCACCAAGCGAGCCTTAGCCAGGGTAATATTGTATTCTGCGGCTTTTAAATCATTATTATTTTGCAAGGCAATCTGGATTAACTCATCGATTTTAAACATCGGTGAAGCTGCAATTTTGCTTATGCCCATCAAATTTAAACTAAAGATGATCAAAGCAAAATTCCAATTTTTCATAGCTCGGCAAACCTTAAAGGGCAAGCTTAACGATGCCATGTTAATTCCCATCAAGCAAGGTAAATAGCCCATCTATCAATAACCGCCAAAGCAGGTATTAAGTGTTATAGCGCTATGGGTTGGAAGCCAGTGACCGTAATCTTCACCTTGCCATAAAAGGGTCTCTTTAAGTTTTGCTTCGACTATCTCTGGTTTAAGGCCTTTCCTGCTAATCCAGTCAGCGCAACGTGAATTGATTTCCCTACGTATTTGGCTGCGTGAGAAGGTATAGTGGGAGGGGTTTAGAGCTTCATTTAGGTGATCTAATAAAAAAGGTTTTAATAAATTGTTCTTATTAATTGTCTTGGCAAAGGTCCATTGATGACCTTGTAAAAGGAGAATAGGCGGAAGGCTCTGATTTGCAATTTTTATGGAATGCGTGAGATTTCTATAGAATTTCCATCCAGCAAAATTAGCAGCTAAATCAGCATTGGAATAAACACCATTACTTAAGGTTCCCAAAAAACTATGTTCAGTGAGGCAACCAAATGAAACCATGGCAGCCTGGGCTTGTGCAACAGACCGTCCATTAATACGATTTTTTCGATAAATTTTATAATAGTTATGACCGATCATAAAAAAATGACCTAATTTATCAGTACCAAAATAATGACCATAAAGATTAATTGTAGGAGCCAGCATCAGTATGTGAAAAGGAAAGGGAGACAAACTGAGCCAATAAATCGTTTTCCAAGGTTTGACTTCTATATAGTTAAAAGGCATTGTTTGCTTAAGTAAATGACTCCATTGCCCGCGAAGCCAGCGAGGAAAACCTGGTCCTGTTTTCCTATAAAATAATTCCACGAGATAATTACCTTGAAGCCTCAAAGCTAATTCTTTTGCTGCAAAGCGGCTATGTTTAGCTCGTGGCTCTATGGCTTGAATCTCTTTATTCGTTTGGGAGAGGACTTCTTCAAGAACGTCATAAAGACTAAGACTTACTGTAGGTCCAAGGTCTAAAAGTTCAAAAGGCGGAAGCGTAAATTGATCTGTTTCTTCCGCCTGCGAGTTCTGTATAGTAAAAAAAATAATAAATAATAAAAAAAATTGCTTAAGACTCATCTTGGTCAGATCTCCTTACTTTCTTTTATTAGAATATTATCCTTGCTTATTAGCAATCTTTAATTTCAACTGTTTGTATTGGTTTGAATTCTGTTCTAAATTAGATAAAAGTAATTAAGGAAAAAATATGATTTTAAAGACCTATGACCTAACAGGAATAAAGCAACTGGTTTGCCCAGAAGATAACGCAAATTTGACACTTGAATCACCAGCCCTCGATATTTTTACCGATTTTAAACAGACGGAACCGCTAGTTGTTGAACACACACTTGATATAGTGACTGCTGAAGATTTAATGAAAAAAACACATGTTAAATTAAAATTAGTTTTGGATCAGGGCAATTTTGTCGGAATGCTTGCCTATGAAGATTTGATTGGTGAAAAAGCCTTGGCTCACGCCAATCACCTTCGTCGCTCGGAGATCTTAGTAAGCCAAATTATGACGCCTCGCTCGAGTTTAGAAGCGATTGATTACATTGATGTGAAACGGGCAAAGATCAAAGATATTGTTGAAACTCTCAAGAACGAAGGTCGGCAACATTTTCTGGTTATTGATGGAAAAGAACGCTATATTCGCGGTATTTTTTCAGCGGCGGATATTGCGCGTCGCTTACATGTGCCTATTAATATAAATCGTGTTTCAACCTTTATGGATATTTACAGAGCTCTTGATCATTAAATTTTGAGTTAAGTGTTTATCAAATAGTATGCTAACAGCCTTAGTGTTTAAAATGTCTATAACCGGTGAACACCATTGCAATTCCTGCGGCATTAGCCGCTGCAATAACTTCTTTATCACGTAACGAACCGCCAGGTTGGATGATGGCGCAAATACCGGCTTTTGCTGCCAATTCGATATTATCGGCAAAGGGGATAAATGCATCAGAAGCCATTACTGCTGATTTAGAATTAAATTTTGCCTGTTCTGCCTGCCATAAACCAATACGTGTACTCATGACACGACTTGTTTGTCCCGCGCCAATACCAATGGTGGCACAATGTTTAGCAAAAACAATGGCATTTGATTTTACATGTTTGACCGCAGTCCAGGCAAAAAGAAGATCTTTGAAATCTTGAGAAGAAGGTTCTTTTTGGGTTACCGTTTTAAATTCATCGCTTGAAACGAGGAAATCATCATGTTCTTGCACCAATAAACCACCATCGATTTGTCGCAGTTCTAATTTAAATTTATGAGCTTGTTGTCGCTCTCCTGTTGAGATTACCCGAATATTGGGTTTAGCTGCCAAAACTGCTTTAGCTTCTGGAGAAATAGTCGGTGCGATAATTACTTCAGCAAATTGATTTTCAAGGATTGCTGAGGCCGTATCTGCATTTAACCTTTGATTAAAGGCTAAAATACCGCCAAAGCTGGACTGTGGATCAGTTTGAAAGGCCCGTAAATAGGCAGAAATTTGAGTATCACGAAGAGCTATACCACAAGGATTACCGTGTTTAACAATCACACATACAGGCATTTCGGAAGGAAATGCTTTGACACAATCAAAAGCTCTGTCAGCATCGAGTAAGTTATTATAAGACAAAAGCTTGCCTTGAATCATTTCTGATCGGGCTAGTGAGCCTTGAGGAGAATTTTTATCAGCATAAAACACAGCCTGTTGATGAGGATTTTCTCCATAGCGCAAATCGGTTAATTTATTAAATTGACAAGTCAAGGTGGAGGGGAAACCGCTTGGTATTTTATCATTATTTAGAGTACCCAAATAATTTGCTATCGCCGCATCATAAGCAGCAGTATGGGCAAAGGCTTTTTTTGCCAATTCAAAACCCCAATTTGAGGGGATTTTTTTAGTTTTAAGGTATTTTTCTAATAGCGGATAATCGTCTGGAGTGACAATTACAAAAAGACGAGCATGATTTTTTGCTGCCGAGCGAATCATTGCCGGCCCACCGATGTCAATATTTTCAATGGCTTTTTGGAAGTTGCAATCGTGATTAGAAATAACTTGTTCAAATGGATATAAATTAACCACTAATAAATCTATAAGCTCAATTTGATGCTCAGCAAGTTTTTGCTCATCCTCGGGACTATTGCGGGCTAAAAGGCCGGCATGAATTGCAGGGTGAAGTGTTTTAACACGACCATCTAACATTTCGGGAAATTTGGTATAGTCACTTACCTCAGTAACAGGCAGCATAGCTTCCCTTATTAGCGCGGCCGTATTCCCCGTTGCTAATAACTCAACGCCTTGATTATGTAGTGCCTTTGCCAATTCAACCAAGCCATGTTTATCTGAGACACTTAAAAGAGCTCTTCGTGGAGTGAAGGAGGAGAATACTTGCTTAGTCATTATATTTGCGGACTCATTAACTATTTTTTAAAAACATAATTCTACAGGCTATTCATTATTTTGGACACTACAATAGCTAACAAAATGATTAGCAAATTGTGCTCTAATCTTTACCTGGCAATGAAAGCACTCGTCTAAGACCAGGAGGACGAGTGCTTGGATCAGCACCATTGATTTCTGTAGACATTAAAGGTGGGTTTTTTCTAAGGTTGGTATTCATGTCATAACTTTGATGATTATTAAAATGATGATTGATAGTTGTTGCACTTGAATTACCAGGGTTAACAAACTTGGAGGGCTGAGGAGCAACCGGGTTTTGTGTTGGATCTGCCAAAGCAAATTGACTTAAAAAAATCATAAAGAATGTATCTAAGATAATTATGCATTTTTTCATCAAAATCTCCTCAGCAAATTCTCCTTACCTAATTATAGCATTTTGAAATTAATATATTTTTCAGAGGGTTATTAAATTTCTAATTAATAAAATCAATTTTTTAAATAATTTCGCTCCGGGAAATCTATACTTACTTTAAGGAATTTATAAGGAAAACCCATGAAAACTTATTTAAACCCACAGCCCTATGCGGTTAAAAGAGCAAATAAAATTGAAAAACATTCAGAAGATTCAATGCCATTACCAGAGGAAAAAATTCCAAAATCACTGGTTCAAAAATCAGATAAAGAGATTTATGAAACCGAATCCGAAGAGCAAGCCTGGAAAGATGTTTTAAAGAAAGATGAATTTTAAAAAGTTTAGAGTCTACTAATATTTATTACGATTCCATTTGCGATCTGGATATTGTAGAATTTTAGAACAAAAATGTCCTCTTAATGATTGTCCTGTGTATAATGCAAAATTTATAACATTAAGAGGGACTTATGAAAACTGAAAGTGAAGTTTATACACGTAAAATTGATATCTCAGCGTCTAAAGCCTCCACGATTGATGAAATTTTGCCCAGTGGTCCACTCAACAAAAAACTAAAAACGACTCTTCGTTCTGATCATGAACCAAAAATAGCTCATACTTTCATCAAAAATAATTTTGGTAAAGAAGCAAAAATTACCTTGATGTCTTACAATGTTCATGCTTTGAGAAATAATTGGTCAGGTTTTGAAGGACAGGAAGATTGGGAAGCTAATGACGATGATGATAAAACTCGGTATCAAGCGATTGCAGATTATATAACTGCAATCGTAGATGCTCGTCAGGCTGATCTAATTTGTTTGCAGGAATCTAATAAGCCCTTAAGTGAGCTTCTGTCAGAAACTTTAAATAAAATCACCTACAATGCCTGGAGCTTTCTCCCCAGCGATGCAAATCAACAAACGGTAGTTTTATACAATAATAATGTATTTACTCCCTGTGAAAAACAAATTTCTAGCCCAAGAATTATCCCATCCTACAAAGGTGATAAAATCGTTCCTGAGAATTTTATCGGCGGTCAGCTTTGGGTGAATGAGATTAGTGATCGAATTTCAGTTTTTAGCGGTCACGTAACTCATGACGTAAATCCAAATGAATTTGAACGGGTAATCGCTGAGATGGGCGAACAATTTGATACCTCTACTGTATTCATAGGCTGTGATACCAATAGACATGTGGCTAACCTGAGCGCTGTTTTAGAAGATAATGCTAATAATGTTAAACCACCAATTCATCGATTGAATGCTGGCTCTCATGATTCAACCGATGCTTGTTTTAAAGTTGAAAAAACTGTGATCGAACAATTACCAACCTTCACTCCTGATCCTAAAAATCCCAGTAAAAATATTGCCCGTCCTCCGCGTTTTGATTTAGCTCGTTCTGAAAACCCATATCGTCGAGTTTTGTCATCAATGTATCATACTGTTCCTGTGGGCCAGCAGGAGATGAACGCCTTGGTCTTTGCCAAAGAACTTACCAAAAAACCCTGGTATTTATTTTTAGCAGCGCAAGCTCAAGTTAACATTGAAGTTTCTGTCGCAACCCGAACCAATGAGAAATTATTAAGAATTTATACCACTCAACCTATAAAAGATTTAGAGGAACTTGGTCTTAGCCGGCAAGGCCAGGCAGTAGATGAGCACTATTATGATTTAGAATTTGCCTATCCTGGAGTAATAGAGAGTGATAATTTCACGAAATCTGTGGAGCAGGATACCGATAAAACTTTCTTTATCCGTGTGGA
Organism: Tatlockia sp.; assembly: GCA_013697725.1. Classification (GTDB taxonomy): domain Bacteria; phylum Pseudomonadota; class Gammaproteobacteria; order Legionellales; family Legionellaceae; genus Tatlockia. The sequence continues at coordinate 124,779 of JACCWI010000019.1, read as the reverse complement.
TGGTAAGGTAAAATGTTGTTCTCTTGATGGCAGCCATCGCTTTGAGAAGCTTATTATTAATGATATAGCTATTTTTGTCGGGTCTATGGCAGTGCCTGCTTTGATTGGAGCAGCTATTGGCGGCGTCATCGGTGGCCTTGCTTTTCCAATCATAGGTATTGGGCCTGGTGCAGGTTTTGGCTTATTATGTGGTGAAGCCTTAGGTACTGCACTTGCAGGCTATCAAAGCTTTTTTCGCAATCGATTAATTGGACGGGAATTCACCTCTAAACAACGAACAGCCGCAGGATTAATGACTGCCTTTGGTCTAACAGGGCTAGGTGCCGTAGCCGGCTCTATTTTATTTCCCGGTATTGGAACATTAATCGGTTTGAGTGTGGGGCTTGCCTTGACGGCACTGACCTTGCTAACCACCCTGGAAGACTATCAAATTTCTATTCAACGCCTTCTTGCCGGGTTTATTGTTTCCATAGGTCTAACCGGATTATTTGCGATAATTGGTTCTTTTGTATTTCCAGGTGCGGGCACGGTTATTGGCGCTTGTGTGGGCTTGGGACTTGGTTCATTAATCTCAATTATTGTAGGCTGGGCAGCGCTCCGTAATGACGAGCAAATCAAAGACAGTTTGGATTCGAAAAAGAACTATATTGTTTTAGAAATGAATGACGAACTTTCCTCTGCGAAAATGGCTAATCTATTCAATTCAAAACCTTTTCACTCTCAAGAAAAAACGCGATCCCAAGATTCCTTAAACTATGCTAAAAAGGATTCCAGGTTGTTGCTGGTTAAGAAGCCTTCGGACTGTGAAGAAAGTGATACGGAAGAAGTATATTTTGGTGAGGGCTCTCAGCGTACGCCAAGATAATTAACTGAGATAAAAGTTGGGGCTTGTTCCCAACTTTTAAGTTTTTACCAAATTTATTATTTCTCTTCGAGGAACTAAAATTCCTATTTTCGTTTAAATTCAAGCAAAGCCCAGCCATCCTCAATACTAGTTTTTTGATGGTTAAAATGTTCTTGATAAGCCCTGATTAATTCCGCAGCCTGTTCTTCCAGGAGTCCAGAAACTACAAGCCTGCCTTCTTCTTTTATTAATTGACTAAATTTCATTCCTAAATCCAGTAAGGGAGCTAATAAAATGTTAGCAATAATCAGATCGACTGGATTTTGCAAACTTTGCGGAAAATCAATAATGATTTGAGATCTATCAATGGAGTTAGAAGAGGCGTTATTACGCGTAGCAGTAAGTGCCTGCTCATCAATGTCTATTGCATAAGCTTTGGCAGCACCTAGTTTGAGCGCTGCTAAAGCAAGGATGCCTGAGCCACAGCCATAATCAATTAGAGTTTTATCCTTTAAATCAGCTTGATCAAGCCAGTGTAAACAAAGTGAGGTTGTGGAATGAGTCCCTGTGCCAAAAGCGAGACCCGGATCCAGAATAAGATTTACCCCATTATAGTCCGGCGGTTCAATCCAGGTCGGACAAATCCATAAACGTTTGCCAAAACGTGTAGGTTTAAATTCATCCATCCAAACCCGTTCCCAAGCTTGTTCCGCTAGCTCATTAATAGAAAAAGATAAGTTCGTAAATTTTCCAATCATAATCGCTTTAGCATCTAAAGCGATTGCTTCATCATTATAAAGTGCATTGACTATCACATCGGGCCAAAGCGGTGTAGTACCTGGTGCTGGTTCCAACACGGGTTTATCATATTTGTCAGTAAGAGTAATGGATAAGGCGCCGGTTTCTTCAAGTGCTTCACTTATATTTTCCACTTCATCGCGCAGACATTGATCAATTTGGAGCTGATACCACACGGATTTATTCCTTTAGCATTTTTTCAAGATAATGAATGTTAGTCCCACCCTGTATAAAAGCTTTATCACGCAAGATTCTATGATGCAGTTCTATGTTGGTTTTAATGCCATCAATAATAATTTCATCTAAAGCATTACGCATGCGAGCGAAGGCTTCTTCACGTGTTTCACCGTAAGCGATTAATTTACCAATCATTGAGTCATAGTTGGGCGGAACAGTATAACTGCTATAAATGTGAGAATCGAAACGAATTCCTGGACCACCAGGTTGATGGAGAAGACGAATTGTTCCCGGAGAAGGCATGAAGGTTTTTGCATCTTCCGCATTAATACGACATTCAACGGCATGGCCTCTTAATTTGATATCTTCCTGGCGAAGAGTAAAAGGCTGCTCACTGGCTATTTTGATTTGCTCTTTAATCAAATCGATTCCTGTAATCATTTCAGTGACAGGGTGTTCAACCTGAATTCGAGTATTCATTTCAATAAAATAAAAACAGCCATCCTGATATAAAAATTCGAAAGTTCCAGCACCACGGTATTTTAATTCAGAACAGGCTTTGATCACGGATTTGCCGATTTTCTTTCTGAGATCGTCTGAAATTCCAGGGGCTGGTGCTTCTTCAACTACTTTTTGATGGCGGCGTTGCATAGAGCAGTCTCGTTCGCCTAAATGAATTGCTTTTCCTTTACCATCGCCTAAAACCTGGAATTCAATATGACGTGGATTTTCGAGAAATTTTTCCATGTAAACAACAGGATTATTAAACGCTGCTTTCGCTTCACTGCGCGTGAGTGCAATTGCATTAAGTAAATTTGCCTCATTGTGGACCACCCGCATACCGCGACCTCCACCTCCTCCCGCTGCCTTAATAATTACCGGAAAACCGATAGAACGAGCCATGTCTAAATTACGGCCATCATCTTCCAGCAAAGGACCGTCAGAGCCAGGGACGCATGGGACGCCTGCTTTTTTCATAGTGGCAATAGCACAAACTTTATCACCCATTAAGCGAATAGTATCGCCTCTTGGACCAATGAAACTAAAGCCGCTTTGCTCTACAATATCTGCAAAATCAGCATTTTCTGAAAGAAAACCATAGCCTGGGTGAATAGCAACCGCATCGGTTATCTCCGCTGCAGAAATAATTGCAGGAATATTTAGATAAGACTTTTGGGAACTGGCAGAGCCTATACAAACCGTTTCATCAGCAAGTCGTACATGTAATAAATCTTTATCAATGTCAGAGTGAACTGCAACGGTTTGGATGCCTAATTCTTTACAGGCACGTAAAATTCGCAGTGCAATTTCACCACGGTTAGCGATAACTATTTTAGAAAACATCAATTTACCCTTTATTCTTCGATGATAAACAAAGGTTGGTCATATTCAATCGGATCGCCGTTAGCAATCAGAATATCAATAACCTTACCCGCGCGGTCCGCTTCAATTTCATTAAACATTTTCATTGCTTCAATAATACAAAGCGTATCGCCGACTTTTACAGTCTGACCAATGGTAACAAAGGCTGCTGCATCAGGGGAGGGCGAAGTATACATAGTACCTACCATAGGTGAGCGAACTTTATGACCAGGTTTTGTAGCCGGTGCGGGTTTATGTTCAGTATGAGTGGAATTTGGCGCTGGGGCATGATAAGCCTGAGGCGCTGGCGCTGCATGACGCATCGGAGGAGCTTCGGCACTATAGTAATGATGTCGAGTTAAACGCACTGACTCTTCGCCTTCTTTAATCTCGATTTCTGAAACCCCTGTTTCTTCCAGCAATTCGATTAATTTTTTAATTTTGCGGATATCCATGGATAATAACTCTCTATTAATTGAATTCGTCTATGATTGCTTGCAAAGCCAAGGAATAACCCTTAACTCCCAAACCACTAATAACCCCAAGGGCTAGATCAGAAAAATAAGAATGTTGCCGAAAACTTTCTCTCGCATAAATATTAGAGATGTGTACTTCAATAAAAGGGATTGCGGCTGCCGCAAGTGCATCACGAAGGGCGATGCTGGTGTGAGTAAATCCAGCAGGATTAATAATTATCGAAGCAATTTTTTCATCACTGGCCTCTTGAACCCAATCAATAAGCTCAGCTTCAGCATTGGATTGTTTAGATGAAAGTTCTAAACCCGCTTCGGCGGCTTGTTCCTCAAGCATTAAATTGAGGGTAGCTAACGATATTTTACCGTAAACAGAGGGTTCGCGGTTTCCTAGACGATTTAAATTAGGTCCATGCAAAACAAGTATTTTTTTCATTATAAATTGGGTTACCAAAATTTGAGGAATTTTGCCTGAACTTTATATTAATGTCCAGATAAACGAGGATATCTGCACGATGTCGGCATAATAGGCGCTTTATGCAGAATATAGCGATTCAAAGATTACCTGCTTTGAGAATTCGCTCTCTTACTCCTTGCCAAAGGTCTTCATCAGGTGGTAATTCAATGGCAATGCATGAAGCTAACGATTGATCGGCTTCACGAAGTTGATAATAAAGTTCAAAAGCAGCTTGTTGGGGTGAATTAGGCAAGTGATAATAAAATTTAAATCCTTGCTCTGCAAGCGCTGTAAAAGTCAGTACAAAGACAGAATCATGTGTTTTTTGCGCGATAAAATCATGTATTGCCTGAATATCATTAAAGCAATAAAGCGTTTTTTCAGGTTGATAATGACTTTCTAACTTCCCAGGAACTCGAATGTCGCTGGCTCTCTTGTAATTCCGGCCCGGCAAAAGGGAAGCTAGATGACTTTCATTAATCAAGCCAGGCCTTAAGATTTCATAACCTTCAGGATAAATAGCTGAAACAATAGTTGATTCGATTCCCACTTGACATCGCCCGCCATCAAGGATTAATAAATCTTCATTTTTAAAACTATGTTGCACATGCTGCGCGGTGGTTGGACTAATTTTACCAAAGGGATTGGCTGAAGGAGCTACCAGCGGGAAGCCTGCTTCTGCTAAAAGTTGTTGGGCAATAGGATGTTTAGGACAGCGCAAAGCTACAGTATTTTGCCCGCCTGTCACCAAAGGATTTACTTTGCCTGCTTTAGTTTGCAACACCAAAGTAAGGGGTCCAGGCCAAAATTTCTTAATTAATTGTTGGGCATACTCGGGTATAAAGGAAACCCATTGCGTCAAATCCCAATCATCTAGAACATGCATGATTAACGGGTGGTTAAGTGGTCTATTTTTCATAGCAAAAATTTTGTGGATAGCCTGCTCATTTTCAGCATTAGCAGCCAATCCATAGACTGTTTCCGTAGGGATTGCAACGATATTACCTTGTTGCAAATTAGTTAGGGCGAGATTGATATCTTTAGTAATTGTGCTCATTTCAAAGTATCCAACACGACAGTTGTAGATTATATCGCTTTTAATTTAAAAATACCCGTCTTAAAGCGTTTGATAAAATGTAGCCAGACACTCAAACAGAGCCGCGGGTTGTTCCATATGAATATGGTGCCCACCGTCTAACTCAAAAAGTTGTAGGCTCTTAACTGCTTCGATGCGCTTAGCTACCAGCTGCTCATTAAATTCAAAACCCTGTGAAGCCCAGATTAAGCAGCATTTAGCATTTATTCCTTGCAAACAGGACAAAACTTGACCTTCAGTCATTGTAAGTGGACTAGAGATGAGTAATTTTCTATCATGTCGCCAGTAAAAAGCCTGCTCTTTTTCTTGCAATCCTCTTTTAGCAATAATCGCAACAAGTTCTTCAGCTAAATAACCCCGCTGGGTTCGTGCCAAGGTCGCCTGTTCAATTGATGAATAGGGTTTGGGTTGTTTATGGCGAACTTTAGCAATTTTATCAGCGTAGTTTGCTAGCTGTTCACGGGCACTGGTTTCAGGGTTGGAAAAGGGGCCTAATCCTTCGATAAGGACTAAAGACAAAATTTGTTCTGGAGCTACGCCTGCAATTAGACTTGCTAAACAGGCTCCCATTGAGTGCCCTAACAAGTGAATCAGCTTAAAATTTAATGCCTTAATCACTTCAAGAACTGTAAAAATACCCTCGTAAAAATTATAATGACAACCTTGAGGTAAATGAGAGGAATGGCCATGCCCGGGCAAATCAATAGCTATAAAATGAAAGCGCTGTTCTAAATAGGGAGCAAGCAAATCAAAAGAATTAGCGTTATCAAGCCAACCGTGCAAAGCAATCATCGGTGGCAGCTCTGGATTTCCCCATGATTTATAGGCGATGTTGAAACCAGGAATGGCAAGGGTCGAAGTTCTCATGTCAAAATTTCAATAGAAAAAACTGGCTTATCATAACCTATTTTAGCCGAGAAGTTACCCAGATGATTAAGCATTCGCTCATGCAGTTGCAGGTTTCTTTGCAGGAATTTCTTTCTTTATTCAGCCCAGTTAGTGTTATGCTTTAGATCTTGTTATCTAATTAATTATTCTATGTCGCAAACGCCGCGAAGCCTATCTTTAGTTACTTATAATATCCATAAAGGATTTGGTGTGGGGAAAATTCGTTTTCTACTTCCCGAAATGCGTGCGGCTTTATTTGCTCTTAATCCTGATTTTGTTTTTCTACAAGAAGTGCAGGGTGAACATCGACGACGCGAAAAACGAATTGATGCTTGGCCTGAGGCGCCTCAATTTGAATATATTGCTGAAAAAATTTGGCCTCATTTCCTTTATGCCAAAAACGCAATTTATCAATCAGGTCATCACGGTAATGCTATATTGAGTAAATTTTTATTTGATTGCTCTGAGAATATAAATCTCTCAACCATGAATCGAGCGTCACGCTCAATTTTGCATGGTCAAATCAAAATTGCTGGAAATCCACAAATCACGGTGCATTTAATTTGTATTCATCTCGGATTGTTTAAGGCAGAAAGAGCCTCGCAAACTCGAGCTTTGATTAAACGAATTTTAGAAGAAGTGCCTGACGATGAACCCTTGTTGATGGCAGGTGATTTTAACGACTGGCGAAATCGCTTGTCTGAAGTATTAGCAGATGAATTAAATGTTAAGGAAGCCTTTGTCAGTTTGGAAGGTAAGCTCGCCCGTTCATTTCCTGCCTTTAAACCCGCCCTTTGTGTTGATCGAATTTATTATCGTGGTATGCGAGTTGTAGAGGCACAATGTTTGATTGGTAAACCCTGGCGAATGTTATCTGATCATGTACCTTTATTTGCTCGCTTTGAGTTTTTCTAGATAGGATCAGCAGAATAGCTGCGGTATTTTCAAGCACCATATCAAATAAAAGGCGCTGTGATTATGCGAGATCGAGTGGATACCCTGCACAAGGCAGGGTTGGTAGGGGTTAGTCGATCCTATATTTCAAAGACCATTTAAACTTAGACGTTTTCGGGTTGATAATCACCTAAACAAGCGGCTGAGTTCAGCTGAGCGCGTTTAAGTAAAGTTTCTTGAGCTGCCTTAACATTCTCCGCTTTACCGGCCCAAACTTTAAGACAATCTTCTTGCAATGCTCGACCATAGGAAAAACTTAGATTCCAAGGTTGATAACCAGTGCTATTAATTGCATTTAAATTGGCCGAGGCTTCAGCAGGAGTTTGTCCACCAGAAAGAAAATTAATTGTTGGGACTGCTGCGGGTACATTATTACGAAATACGCTAATCGTATAATCAGCAATTTCGTCAGGGGAACTAAAAGGAGTGGTAGCTCTTCCACAAGTGATCATGCTAGGTTTAAGCACAATATGTTCTAGCTCTACCTGATGAATAAACAAAGCATTAAATAATTCATGGAGAACCATTTCGCTAGCTTCAGCGCAATGCTCAATAGAATGATCGCCATCCATTAAAACTTCAGGCTCAACGATAGGAACTATGCCAACAGCTTGGCAAGCAGAAGCGTAGCGTGCCAGCATTTCAGCGCCAGCTTTAATAGCGGTTAGGCTTGGGGTGAACTCAGAAATACTATAGACATTTCGCCATTTTGCAAATCTTGCACCTAATTTTTTAAAATGTTGCAAACGCTCAGTTAAGCCGTCCAAACCTTGGGTTACTTTTTCATTTTCAGTGCTAGCTAAATCGACTAAACCTTTATCCACTTTAGTTCCAGGAACGATACCTTTCTCAGCAAACATTTCAGCAATAGGGCGACCTTGTTCATCTTTTTGTGAAAAGGTTTCTTCAAATAAAATAACGCCATTAATGTACTGTTCTAAATCAGGAGTCGATGCTAGTAATGCGCGATAATCACGGCGATTGATTTCTGTATTCTCAATATTGATTGCGGCGAATCGTTTTCCAATTGTACCGTTACTTTCGTCAGCGGCTAAGATGCCTTTGCCTTCCTGTAACAGTATTTCCATTGTTGCTGATAATTCATCATAATACATCTTTACAATCTCCTCGTTTATGGTGGCAGGGATTAACCCAATAATTTATTTTGTTCCCGCTGAAATATATTTTTCGCGAATTATTTGCTGCATGGCAAAACCTTGCTCTTTCAGATAATTAAATGCTTCATCGATCATACCCGGATTTCCGCATAAATATATAATATCCTCTAATGGATTTAGAGCCAGACCAGGAAAAGCATGCTGAACATAACCTAAATATTCATGGTCTTTAAGGTTGCCTTCTGTTGCACGGCTTAACTGGGCGCGAAAACTAACTTGAGGGTATTGAGCCGCAAAACGCTTAAATTCTTCTGCATAAAGAATTTCTTCACTTTTCTGTACGCCTTGAAGAATAACCACGTTTAAACTAGGATTCGCTTCCAAACGGCGCTCCAATTCTTGCAACATAGAGCGGTAAGGAGTAACGCCAGTACTAGTTGCTGCCAAAATATAGCGTTTTGGTATTTCGTCCTTAAGAACTAGTCTTCCAAAAGGACCATTGACATTAATCGTATCACCCACTTTTAAATTAAATAAAAGCTCAGTTCCAGGGCCGCCTTCAACAGAGCCTGCAGCAAACTCAATACGATTGTTTTGTGAGGGCACATTAGCGATACTATAGCTACGTTTCAAAATTTTTCCATCGCGCTCAAAATGAACAGTAATAAACTGTCCAGGAAGATAATTGAAGACGGTGGCCTCATCAATACTAAAAATAAAATGTTTTACATAAGAAGAAAGCATAAATGCTTCGACTAGTCTAATAGGAAAGGTAGTGACTTGCATATTTTTACAGTGTTTTAGGAAAGCCACTTATAATAGGGGAAAAATCATGCTTTGCAAGAGCAAGCAGCGGATTGGATATATAATTAGACTATGAGTGCAAATACCGATCTAATTACCATGCTTGGGAATCTCAGTGGTTCCTTATTTTCAGTGCAACGACTGTTAGAGTTTTTTTCTTATCTTTTAGGATTAGGGTTTTTTATCACTGCTCTCACTAAATTTAAAAAAATAGGCGAATCTAGAGGACGTTCCCAGGAAAAAGGCTTCGTCCCCCTAGCCTTTTTTTTAGGGGGGGCGGCTTTGCTCTATTTGCCCACTGTGGTAAGAGCTCTATCAGCGACCACTTTCGGCATGAACAATATTTTGAACTACACCAGTTTTAATCCTTATAATATCTATAATTCAATGGGAATTCTCTTACAAACTGCAGGAATAATTTGGTTTATTCGTGGCTGCGTCTTACTCGTTCATGCAAGTGAGCCCGGTGAAAAACATGGCTCCAAAGGCTTTGTCTTTATATGTGCCGGAATTTTAGCAATGAATTATCGCAACACAGCTTCAGCACTTAGCTCGGCTTTGGAATATTTAATCTCAGTGACGGGTGTTAAAAACAATAAATAAATCTAACTGACTAAGCTCAGATTCAAATTGCCGTTAATCTTCTTCACCACAAATTTTTAAATTATTGGCTTTGGCAAAATCAAGAATTGATTGGTAAACCTGTGGACTGGATTCTTTAAGTTTGGGATCAAGCAAGACGCATTTATAGCCTTCGGTATTAACTGAAGGTTGCAGAAGGGGAGAATAATGGATGCGGCTGTTTTTAAAGCTCGCCAGCGTCCCACTCATTCGTTCCGCCCAATCGCTTGGCCGAAAAGTCTTTCCCTGAGAAGTCACACCTTCAATCACAATTTTTTTGCTTATAGGGTCAGTCATTTAGGATTTAAATAAAAAACAGTATGAATATTATAGCATCATCCTGCTAAGATTATGAAGCGATAGCAGCCTGGGTGACTATTATGTTACCATCTAAGCCGATCAAATTTAAGACGGATTAGAGTTGTGAATCAAAAAGAAAGCCATTCTGGTATCTACCTTCTACCCAACCTGTTTACAACTGCGAGTTTATTTGCCGCTTTTTATTCAGTTGTAGCTTCCATGAAAGGTCAATATGAAATTGCCGCCATAGCTATTTTTATAGGCATGATTGCCGATGGCCTAGACGGGCGGATTGCACGTCTCACGAATACGCAAACTGCTTTCGGTGGGCAATATGATAGTTTATCGGATATGGTAACCTTTGGCGTTGCCCCTGCTTTACTGGTTTATAGTTGGAGCCTGCAAACTTTAGGCAAAATTGGCTGGCTAGTGGCCTTTATGTTTACTGCCGCTGTGGCCATTCGACTTGCGCGTTTTAATACCAAGATGGAAACTGAAGATAAACGTTATTTCCAAGGTCTTGCCTGTCCTGCAGGCGCTGCGATTTTATCTTCCTTTGTTTGGTTTTGTTCTCAAAATGAACTTGGAAATTCGGTAATAACACTTATTGCGGCGTCTATGACAGTCGTTGTCGCTATGTTAATGGTTTCTAATATTCGTTATTACAGTTTTAAAGAAATAGATTTTAAGGGAAAGGTACCTTTTTTATATTTGCTACTTATGGTTATCCTTTTTGTTGCAATTGCTGCGAATCCCTCGGTAATTTTACTTACGGGTTTCCTAATTTATGCTCTTTGGGGGCCTTTACAAACTATTTATACTTTGCGCCAACTTAGAAAACGCAAGTAACGCAAGATACCCGACTAATTGGCTAGTTTCATCTTTCAGTCGAAGTTATTAAGCTATAAAAATTACTGACAGATTTCAGATCAACCATATGGCTTTGTGTTTATTATTTAGCTGCCTTGTAACTTATAGATATAATGTTAAAATTCGAGCAATCTTTTGAGCTTGGAAAATGTGCATGGCATTCTTAAAACGTACTGAACTACTGGCAGCTGCTAAAGCTAATGATCTAGCAACGATAAAATCCTTCTGTAGTCTGCCAAGTGATGAAGCTCCTACAGAAATAGATATCAATGACGCTTTAATTGCATCAACCCAAGCTCGAAGCATTAATGCTATTGAATATTTATGCTTATCGGGTGGGGCTAGCCAAGCTCAGGTAAGTGACGCTCTGTTTGCTATTTGTCAATGGAATGAGAAGCTTGCTAATAAATATAAACTTATTAGCAAGCTATGCTCAATAACCGCGGAAAACAAACCCAATCAGGCTGGGATGGATGAAGCTTTGGCAGCCTTATCTACTGCGGGAGAATGGAATTTTGTAAAAATGCTTTTTGAAACCGCTAACCCTCCAAGTCAAAAAGCGCTTGGTGAGCTATTAAAAAAAGCGAGTTTAAGAAATTCACAATTGAAAAGTAAAACCCAATCGCTTAGAAATAATGAGTTACCTTTTGACGTAATGAAGTGTTTATTTGAAGTGTCTCCGATACCGCCAAGTCAAGAGGATGTCAGTGCGACCTTAATCGCACTTTGTAAATTGCAAGAGTCTAATAAAAAAACCTGGGATTTTATCTCTTATCTTTGCGCCCTAGTTGGAGAAAATAGTCCAAGTCAAGAGGCCATGAATCAAGTTTTAAGAGCTGCATTTTCGTCTAATCAATCCAATAATAAATTGGCTTTAATAAAAATAATCTGTTCACTGGATGGGGAAAATGCTCCTGAGCAGAAAGTAGTATCAGAAATATTAATTACAAGCGCTCGGGCTGTGCAAAATCCCAATGTCTCATTAGAGCTAATAGAGCTTTTATGTGAAGCAAGCACAAATCATCCCTTGCAAGCAGATATTGATAGCGCCATTGAAGCAATTTTACAAAGCAAAACAAAAAATTGGAAATATCTCAACTATTTTTGCAGCTTAAAAACAGCATCTAAACCGAGTCAAGTTGTCATAGATAAAGTATTAGAGGCCGCAGCTTTAGCTCTTAATTGGACTTTTGTAAAAAGTTTATGTGAATCAGCTAACCCTCCCAGTCAAAAAGCTTTAGGGGAGTTATTAAAGAAAGCCAGCTTAAGAAACCTACAGTTTAAATCTAAAAGCCAACCATTAATAAACACAGAGCTATTACCCTATGAGGTGCTGACTCATTTATTCGAAAAATCGGTAAACAAACCCCGCCAAGAGGATATTAGTGAGACCTTAATCGCAATTTGTCAATTACAAGACTTAAATGGTAAAAAAATCTGGGATTTTATTTCTTATCTTTGCCTCTTACCTCAAGAATTTAAACCTAGTCAAGAAGCGATTACTCAGGTTTTAAAAGCTGCCGTTTTATTTAATCAATCTAACAATAAACTGGGTTTGATTAAAACGCTACTTTTACTGGGGCCTGATCAAAAGATTCTGTCGCAATTATTAATAGAAAATGCCGGTTCTACCCGCAACTCCTATGTTTCCTTGGAAGTAATAAAGCTTCTTTGTGAATCAAGCACAAATCTGCCTGTCCAAGACGATATTATTGCTGCTGTTAATGCTGTTTTAAAAAGCTCTGTTATTAAATGGGACTATCTTAGCTATTTTTGTAGCTTAAAATCGCCGAACAATCTGAATCAAGCTGCAATCGATAACATACTTAATGCAGCAACCCAGGCTGGTAATTGGCCTTTTGTAAAAACCTTATTTGAATCGGATAATCCTCCAAGCCAAAAAGCAGTAGGGAAGGTTTTAAAAATAGCGGGCATGAAAAATCAAATGTTCATGATTAGAAATCGTTCTGTAAAAAACACTGGTTTGCCTTATGAGGTTCTGACCCATTTGTTTGAAAGCTCTATCACTCAGCCCAGTCAAGAGGATGTTAGTGAAACTTTAATCTTGATATGTAAATCTCAAGAAGAGCTTAATGATAATATGAACTGGAATTATATTTCTTATCTCAGCGACTTAACTGGTGATAAGCAACCCTCTCAAGAAGCTATGAATCAAGTTCTAGCCATTGCTGTTTTATTTAACAAATTAAGTTTAGTAAAAAAAATAATTTCACTGCCTACCGATAATGTACCTACACAAAAAATTGTAGCGCAACTATTAATCGCAAGTTCCAAAAGAAATTCAACTGTTTCTTTAGAAGTTATAAAGATTTTGTGTGAAACAACTTTTAATAAACCTGGCCAGCAAGAGGTTAGTGTTGCCCTGGAGAACGCTTGGAAATTTAAAAAATGGAACTTTATCAGCTATTTTTGTAGCTTAGAGACAGATAACAGACCCAATCAAGATGCCATCAATAATGCATTTGTAGCCTCTGCTAAAGCTGGTCAGTGGACCTTAGTGAAAAATTTATGCCTAAGCCCTAACTCGCCCACCCAAAGATTTATTAGTGATGTTTTTAAAAAAGCGCCTTTAGATCTAATAAAATATATAGTGGAAATATCTCTCACTAAGCCAAGCCAAGAGGATGTCGATGCGATTTTACTCGCTATCATTCAAATAAATCGTAATTGGACTAATCCTGAAAAGCTAAGAACTATTTCCTACCTTTGCGATTTAACGGAAGACTTTAAGCCAAGTCTTGCCACCATCAAGAAAGTTTTGCTCGCAGCAGTTTTGAATAATGAGCTAGCTATGGTTAAAAAATTGTGTTTATTAGATACAGATAATGCGCCTAATCAAGAGGATACAGAACAGGCATTGGCACAGGCTATTAGCCTCGAAATGCTTCAATGTCTATGTGAGTTAGAACGGCATTCACCCGGTCCGGAAGCTATCAATGAAAAATTGATAGCTTCGGCTTCTTTTAATCTTATTGAAGTTAAATACCTTTGCGAAACTAAAGCATTTAACCAAGAAACTATCAATGCCAGCTTACTCAAAGCAGCTTCATTTGATTGTGGGGAAATCGTTAAATATCTATTCGAATTAGAAAAATATAGTTTTGAACAAGAAATTATTGAAGAGGCCTTAATTACAATAACAGTAGATGGATCTCTTGAAACCTTTCAACTTATATTTGAAAAACTGGATTCTGAGCGACAAGATAAGAATCTAGCATGGGCTACGGAGCACACAAATAACCCAGAAATCACTTTGTATTTAAATAACAAAATTCCATTAATTGAATGCGCTAAAAAAGAGATGGATCTAATTTTAGTGATAAAAACAAATGAACTGATAAGTTCTTCTTTAGAATCTCTTCCACAGCGAAATGTTGGGCAAAACAACTTATTGCAAATAGCTACTAATCAATCATTAATTAACAAACCAGAGCAGAATATTGTCGGTAGATCCCCGAGTAGCTTATTTGTAAAACCTAAGAATACGGAGAAATCAGAGCTATCTAAAAACTCCTGTTTTTCTGATAGCCAGATTAAAGCAATTGAAGCAAGAATCACAGAATTGAAGGAAGAAATGGATGGCTGCTGTTTCTCATTTTTCGTTAATACTGATAGGAAAAAAGAGAAAATCAAGGGCTTGGCTGAATTGTTAAGAATTGGGAGAAATTCTGATTTGACTATAGAGGAAGCCATTTTAAGCATTCGCTCAGATAAAAGGTTTCCCGAACTATGTTCCGGACTAATTTTCAATCGTAATGAAACACTTTTCAGCAATCTTGTAGCTTCAGGTAAGCAAGACTGTGAGTTTGAGCAACTGCAATATTAGTATTGCAGTTGCGAGAGCGTGAAACTAATTATTCAACATTTTTATCAAAAGTCTCTAACACACCTAACCCTACGACTACTGCCAAAAGGAGATGTCATTCTGGTAGAGCTAGTCGGGTTAAAAGCAAAGGCCTGAAAAGCAGGGGCAGCAGCGTAATTTTGTGTAGAACTCCAGTAAAAGCTGTTAATAAAATTACCTAATCCCCGATCAACCAGATTATCTGTTATATTCGGGACGCCCGGACAAGACCCAATAGGATCTTCACCGATTTGGCAAATGGCGGGTAAATACCAGTCCGAAAAACCTTGATCTATTTTATTTAAACAACTCTGTGCTGCAGGGTACTGTCCTACAGGGTTAGCTAAAGCGTTAGTATTAGTTAGTCCATCTGAAAAACTGGATGCTGCAGTGACCCCAGATACCGTGCCCCACACTAGAGAGCCTTCATCTGTGAGTGCGACTACTTTTCCTCCTATACTGGTGTTGGGCGGTGTAGAGTCATCTTCTGCAAATAAGTATCCACCATTATAAATACAACCATAGTCTAATACTGCCACATTAGAAGCTACAGTATTCGCATTAGTCGATGTGACCTGCACTAAACTGGGGGCCGGAGCTGTTCCTGTTCCTGAATTACAAGGGTTTGTACCACCATCAAAAGTCGGGGTCGGACCTGGATCTATAGTAATCGTACAACTGTTACCCGGTGCTAAATTTCCGCTACAAGTTGTTAAATTTATAGTTCCTGGAGGCCATCCAGCTGCAGGGGGAATAGTCATTAAACCCGTAGCAGTTTGTGAACCTGTATTTGTTACGGTAAGCACCCTTGAAATTCCATTTATGAAAAGAGCTAAGTTTAAATTACTGATAGTTAAAGTAGCAGTCGGAGTTGGAGTACAAATCACAGTTATATTATTAATTGCTTGGTTTTGAATAACCCCAGTGCCGTTGTTAACAAGGCAAGTTTGATTAGCCGGTTGATTAAGCACTGTCACTGCATAAGGACTTCCTGACGGTAAACCTTGTGAAAAAATGAATGAACCATTAGTCGTTAAAGTTAGCGGATCAGAGCCATTGTTAACTAAAACCAAGGTTCCCAGAAGGCCAGTGGTCTCTCCACCCACCGTAAAAGAATTTATAGAACCTTTAATAATACGTAAGGGAAATATTTCTGAACTATAACATTGAATAGGAAGGCCTAAAGTACATACTTTTGGACCGCCCTCTATGTTAGTTTTTATTGCAGACCCAATAAGGGTTAATTGTAAAAAACAAGATTGTTGAGGTCCTAAAATAAAGGGGTTTGAACAATTTCCTGGAGACAGGTCTTGAAGAATGCCCGGATTATTATAAGAAGTCATAGAAAGAGTGAAAGTAGATTTGAAAGACTTATTAGTGACTAAATATCTAACTATATCAATACTATTTTCAGAAACTGTCACTGTAGTAGGGGTATAGGGGAAAAAACTGAAAAGTGGCTCTCTTGCATAGGTGCTAGTCATGAAAACAAATCCCATAACCGTAATTAAAATTTTAGTAAATAATTTATTGTTCATATCTAAAACCCTTAAGCTGAAAAACTAAGATAAAGTAAAATACTATTGGTAATAAAATGATTCAAATGTAGTCCTGAATTTAAACTTTGGCCTGTAGCCGAACCAAGATTAGATTTACCCCAGTCCGCAAATTCATACCCAACACCGCCATGTAAATGTTGATTAATGGCTTTTTGAACACCAGCACTAATCGTATAAGCCAAGGAAGTATTGCAATGATTTCTAAAGTTTGTGTTAGGTATAGCCTCAGGAATAAGCGGCGTGTTAGTATAGTTATAAGCGCGGTTAAAACCCACCCCTAAGCTCCCACTAACCCAGGGCGTAAGCCAATAATTTGTTTTGTGAAGTAATTTTCCTTTTAGGGCAATACGGCTTTGTTGCAACTTATATTGATAACGATAATTGTCAAATCGAGGATCAGCATCATCCCAAATTATACCCTGTAAATTAGCCTGACTAGTAATAGCTCCTTCAAGACCAAGCTGACCAATCCATTGCTGATCTAAGTTTTTTTGTATCCCTAAGAATAAATTTCCTGTAGCCAAAACATGAGAAGATTTCTGCGCAACGTAGGTTTTAACAATTTGTGGAGCTAGATAGAAAGTTTGGGTTTCACCTGCTTTGACCCAAGAAGAGCCACCACTTATAGTAGCAACTCCAGACCATTCGGAGCTCTCCCTAACTGGGCCCATTGTCCCTGCAAGAGTAGTGGTTGCAAAAAAAGCGGTCAGAATAAATGATAACATTGATTTTTTCATCTACATTCCCTGTGTAATGAAAATTCACATAATTTAACAACTTACATTAAATAAGGCGTAATTACAAGTCAATTGAGTCAGGTTTGACAATTAAGAGAAAGTTCAATTAGCTCAAGATTGGTAAATTAGGATGCGCTTTCGTTACAATATAACACTGCAGTGTTAATCCAGTCGGCCTATCAAATAATATAGCTTCAACAGAAATAACTATAAAAGAGTTAATCCTAATGTATTTACTGGATAATTACGTGCGAATGACTAGATCTACAACCATTTAATAAAGTTGCTAATTAGGATTATTCACCTTCGCCAAAATAATTATTAATCAAGGCGGTTAAAGCAGTTTCCATTTCGATTTCATCACAGCCTTCAATCTCTAAATCTAACTCACTACCTTTAGTAGCAGCAAGCATCATGACTCCCATGATACTTTTACCATTTATGGTTTGCTTTTCTTTGACAATAGTTATTTGGCTTTGAAATTTCGAGCAAGTAGAAACGAATTTCGCAGAAGCTCGAGCATGCAAACCTAATTTATTTATAATTTTAATTTTAGTTTTTATCATAGCCTTGCAATTTATCATGTGTCGCAATTTTCTACAATCTTTCTAATCATTAAAGAGTTAGAACCATTTCTTCTTTATGAATTTCTTCTGCTATCAAGATTTTATATAACACTTCCCTATCAATAACTGAACGGCAAGCCTCTCGAACCGAGGGGTTAGAAAATTGCTTAATAATGGTGGCAAGGATTTGCAAATGTTGATCAACTTGGGTAAGTGGCGCAATTAAACCAATCACTAAATCTATCGGTTGTTTATCTTTCGCACCAAAATCCACAGGATTTAATAATTTAATTACACAAGCTAATGGTTTTGCGATATTGGCATGTCGAATATGGGGAATAGTAATCCCCTGGCCAATTGCCGTGCTTCCTAAAGCTTCTCTTGTCCAATAGGCATCAAATAATTTTTGGTAATCAAGTTCGCAATGCTGTTGGCTTAATAGTTGTGAAATTTTAAGTAATACTGCGGTTTTGCTTTGAGAAACAGAGTCAATATGAACGGAATTTAATTTTATAAGATGTCTAAGTTGCATAATTAAAACCTAATAAAAGTGCAAAAAAGAAATAGCTAAATTTTAGCTAATTAAAGATATTAAAGCCGAAACGATTTAAAACTGAGAATTGCAATAATTGGTAAATCTCAGTTTTAAAATTGATCTGCATACCCATCTTTAATCATTTAACCCTGCGTGGATCTCGAGTACAAAGTTAATCGCGATGATGGCTTTGAATTTTTTCTTTATGTTTAATTAATTGTCTATCTAGTTTGTCAACCAAATCATCAATGGATGCATACATATCTTCGGAGCTAGATCTTGCATGCAATTCAGCTTTGGCTATCATTATCGAAGCTTCTGCCACTTGAGATAACTTCTCGATATCAAAAACCACATGAATAGAAGTAATTTTGTCGAAATGTTTTTCTAATTTAGTGAGTTTCTCTTCTGCATAAGCGCGCAGTGCTGAGGTAACCTCAACATTATGACCAGTGAAGTTAATTTGCATAACCTTCTCCTTCAGTTAAAATTCCAGCCTAAATTGTTTTCCGCTCATTTGACGGAGCGATCGACATGGCTTCCCGGTATTTTGCTACCGTTCTGCGTGCGACTTTTATCCCTTGATCCCCAATTAAAGAGGCAATTTTACTATCACTTAACGGTTTCTTACGATTTTCTGCGGCTATTAATTTCTTAATGACCGCTCGAATCGCTGTTGATGAACATTCTCCCCCATTCGCTGTAGCAACATGGCTTGAGAAAAAATATTTTAATTCAAAAACACCTCTGGGAGTATGCATGAATTTTTGAGTTGTGACACGTGAGATAGTTGATTCATGCATATCAAGAGCCAGGGCGACATTATTTAATATAAGAGGTTTCATTGCCTCATCACCATGTTCTAAAAAATCCTGTTGGTAATCAACTATACAGCGTGAAACTTTTAGCAAAGTCTCTTGCCTACTTTGAATACTTTTTAGGAACCAGCGCGCTTCCTGCAAATTATTTTTCAAAAACTGATTGTCGGCGCTGTTATCTGCTCGTTGAATTAATGAGGCATAATGAGTATTGATACTGAGTCGTGGTAAGGTATGTGGATTTAAATTCGCCTGCCAGACATTATCGACTTTCTTGACAGTGATATCAGGTATTATATATTCAGTCACTTCTTGCTGAATGAGATTTCCTGGTTTGGGATTCAAACGTTGAATTATTTGCAGCGCATTGTCTAAACGGGTTTCATTAACATGATGATTCTTCATCAACTGGCGATAATTGTGTTGACCAAGTAATTCGATATCCTTGCGGATGACTTGTTTAGCTAATTCAAGATCAGCATTGTCAGCCGGTAGTTGTTCCAGTTGAATAAGTAAAGTTTCAGCCAAATTATAAGAGGCACAACCAACCGGATCAAAAAGTTGCAAACGATGCCGTACGGCTTCAATTTCATCTAAATCCAAGGGGTGCTCTTCACTATTAAGACTAGTATCAAGCTCTGAAAGTGACGACCTGAGAAAACCATCATCATCTACTGCATCGATAATTGCGGTAGCGATAACTCTATCAATGTCACTCATAGGCGTTAAGCCAAGCTGCCATCTTAAATGATCTTGTAGGTTAGTGGTGGTGCAATGGAGATTTTCATAATTAAAATCAATATCATCAAAATTTGATTTTTTAGTGGAACTATAGAGCTGGGACCATTGAAAGTCGGCAAAGTCTTCCTGATTCTGTTTACTCGGAAGAACCTCTACTTTTTCTTCATTTGCTGTAACTTCTAGCATAGGATTAGATTCAACAATTTGTTGTATTTCTTGTTGCAAATCAATCGTTGACAATTGCAAAAGACGAATTGCTTGTTGAAGTTGCGGGGTAAGGGTTAGCTGTTGACTGATGTTGAGCTGCAACGACGGTTTCATGCAAATCCTCTTTGTTCCTTTCCTTTTATTAAGTTTAACTGATTCGAAAGGATTATCCAGTAGAGATTTGTATTATCTTTAACCCAAAAAGCATTAAATTTGCTCTGGGAGTAGAATGTTATTGATCTTTGGTGAAATTCTGAGTTTACTTATTTTATGAGATTGGTCGTTGAAATTAAAAAGCGATTATGACAACTTGTTCTAAGCTGATTTTAATTAGAGTTTATTCTATTGGAATTTAGAGTTTTGAAGGCTAGATTTGCGAACTGTGGTATAAGAATTGTTTATCCTATCTTAATCCACAGCCGCGAAATAACTATTCAATTACTTAATTTTCTTTTCTTTATAGAGAACATGCTTACGAACCACTGGATCGTATTTTTTACGTTCCATTTTTTCAGGATGGGTTCGCGGATTTTTAGTAGTAGTGTAGAAAT
This sequence comes from Tatlockia sp., assembly GCA_013697725.1. GTDB lineage: Bacteria > Pseudomonadota > Gammaproteobacteria > Legionellales > Legionellaceae > Tatlockia. The sequence goes on along the minus strand of JACCWI010000019.1, from coordinate 104,438 downwards.
GACCAGTTCCTGCAGTCGATTCTAATTTAATTTTAATAGCTACAGCTGCCATTATATTTCCCCTTCAATTAAACTTTTTCGCCATTCGCTCTGATTTTGTCAAGAACAACTTTGATTCCTAATTTATCAATAATTCGCATGCCTTTTGAACTGACTTTAAGGCTTACAAATCGATTTTCTTCTTCAACCCAGAAGCGATGTTTCCGCAGGTTAGGAAGAAAACGTCTTTTTGTTTTATTGTTAGCGTGCGACACATTGTTACCTGTGATGGGTCGTTTGCCGGTGACCTGACATACTCTTGACATGTTCCAACTCCAAAGTACTAATTAGATTGGGCTAAGATAAAATCCAGAATATTCAATTTGCGCTAACAATTAGGAAATTCCAGTTGCTATTCAGCCGGTGTAAAATACAAGAGCGGTTTTATAGCAAAAAATGAACTTTTGTTCAAGTTATTTATGCAGATTAAATCTCTATAGCCTCCAATTGCAGCTATTTTTAGCAGGTTTATTCTTAGCAAACAATCACTAAGATGCAGAGTCCTCAATAAATGAGTATAATCTGCTCACAAAAAATATTGAGAGATCTAATGCAAAGAACAATCAAAAGTTTTGTCATGCGTGCGGGACGAATTTCCAATCGTCAACAACAGGGCTTAGACCAATCGTTAAAAGCTTATAAATTATCATTAGGCGAGGCTTGGGATTTAGCTGCAATCTTTGGTAGGGAAGCGGAGACAGTTGTTGAAATTGGGTTTGGTATGGGTAAATCTTTGCTAACCATGGCGCTGCAGCAACCTGAGGTTAATTTTATTGGTATCGAGGTGCATCGCGCAGGACTTGGCGCTTTGGCAGCGGATCTCTGCGATCATGCTGTGCAAAATGTGCGCGTAGTCAATGGGGATGCGGTGATGGTGTTCAAACACCAGCTTGCTAATGATTCGTTAGCAGGTGTGCAGATTTTTTTTCCTGATCCCTGGCCTAAAAAGCGTCATCATAAACGCCGTTTATTACAAACAGATTTTGCGAAATTGATTTTAGAACGTGTAAAATTGGGTGGTTTTATTCATTGTGCAACAGATTGGCAAGAGTATGCTGAGCACATTAAAGTAGTAATGGACTCAACAGCTGGGTTGGCCAATAGTGAAGCCCAAGGTGGATTTTCTCCTCGTCCGCAAACGCGACCCCTAACTAAATTTGAGCAACGAGGTCAGCGCTTAGGTCATGGTGTGTGGGATTTGGTTTACATCAAAAAAAATGAACTCAGCGAGGCTGACTAAAATACAACTCGTTAAGGTTTTTAGTCTAAGTAGACATTTACTTGCTTAAACAGTGCAGACCCCATAGAATTCTATTTTTCTATTTAGTAGGGGAGACTGATGGGTTGGAATGAGCCAGATAAGGGCAAAGATCCATGGAGCGGGAAAAATCAGCCACCAGATTTGGATGAAGCACTAAAGCGCTTACAGGAAAAATTAAAGAAGACTTTTTTCCGTGGCTCAAAGCAATCTAATGGGGAAACACCTGCCGCAGCGCCAAAGAATAATAACTTAATTGCTATTATGGGCGTTATATTTTTGTTTATTTTATGGGTATTGTCAGGAATATTTATTGTTGATGAAGGTGAGCAAGCTGCCATTCTTCGTTTTGGTAGATACATCGGTACAGTAGGTCCTGGACCGCACTGGATTCCTCGGATTATCTCATCAAAAATCGTTAAAAATGTGGAAAGAGTTTCGGATTATTCTTATTCAGCTCAAATGTTGACTAAAGATGAAAATCTTGTTTCAGTTTCTCTGGCAGTTCAGTACCGAATCAATGATTTGCAGGCTTATTTATTCAATGTGTCTGATCCTCAAGAAAGCTTGCAGCAAGCTACCTCCAGTGCTTTACGTCAAGTTGTAGGCACTACAACTCTTGATCAAATTATAACAGAAGGTCGGGAAGCCTGGGGCACAAATGTTGAAGAATCCCTAACTAAAATTCTTGAAAAATACAAAACAGGAATTGTAATAGTTAACGTTTCACCACAACCGGCTCGGGCACCTGAAAATGTTCAAGATGCTTTCGATGATGCAATTAAAGCGCAGGAAGATGAAAAGCGCTTTAAAGAGCAAGCCTTTGCTTATCAAGCACGCGTAGTTCCTATTGCAGAAGGTAATGCCAAGCGAGTTTATGAAGAGGCGCAAGCCTATGCTCAGCAAGTTGTTTTGCGAGCAAAGGGAGAAATAGCCGAATTTCTAGCTCTTTTACCGCAGTATGTGCTAGCGCCTGCTGTAACTTCTAAACGAATGTATTTAGATACCATGCAACAAGTCTTATCTAAAAGTTCGAAGATTATCGTTGATTCGAAATCATCTAATCTCTTATATCTGCCTTTAGATAAATTAATGTCTCCGCCTGACTTATTACCCAAAGTTGCGTCGGTTGGCGCTGCTAATAGCAAATCATCTGCAAATGAGGATGAAAGTTTGGCAGTAATCAGTCGGGATATTAGTAGACGAACTTATAGTAGTGGTCGGAGAAATTAGTCAATGAATGCATCTAAAGCAACTAAAGCAACCTTAGCTATATTAGCCTTTATCATCCTCATGGTGGTTTTGGCTAGTGTTTATACTGTTACTCAAGGGCATCACGGTATCTTACTTCGCCTTGGCCGTATAGTGAATGACAAAGAAGGTAAAACCGAGGTCTTGTCTCCGGGTTTACATATTAAAACGCCTTTTGTTGAGAATATTCGTATTTTTGATACTCGTATCCAAACGATGGATATTAAATCTTCACGAATTGTCACCAAGGAAAAAAAGGACGTTATTGTTGATTATTATGTTAAATGGCGAATTGATGATTTAGCTCGCTATTTTAAATCGACTGGCGGATCTGAACTTAAAGCGGAAACCTTGCTGGAACAACAATTAAATACCTCGCTTCGCGCAGAGTTTGGAAAACGTACCATTGCAGAAGTTGTTTCTGGCGGTCGTGATGATGTAATGGATAATCTACGCGATAAAGCTCAGCAAAGAGCAGCTGAATTAGGTATTTCGGTGGTTGATGTTCGTATAAAAGGGATAGAACTTCCTGAGAATACAAGCAATGCAGTATACCAGCGAATGCGAGCCGACATGCAAAAGATTGCCAATCGGCATCGTGCGGATGGTAATGCTGCAGCAGAAGCTATTCAGGCTTCAGCTGACGCGCAAGTAACTATCTTGCTTGCTAAAGCACAAAGCGAAGGGCAGATGCAAAGAGCGCATGGCCAGGCTGAAGCGGCTAAAATTTATGCAAGTGCTTTTGGTCAAAATAAAGAATTTTTTGCTTTTTATCGAAGTTTAAAAGCCTATGAAAATAGCTTTAATAACAAACAAGATCTTTTAGTACTTGACCAAAGTTCTGCGTTTTTTGACTATTTTAAACAAACATTGAAGAGCACGGGAGCTAGCGTAGCTGATAAAAACTGATTATAATTGCGAATTTTGCTGAAATCGGGTTAAGTACGCTTAACCCTTTTTTATTGGAAAGGCTTAACTTTATCGGTTAGCTTGGCCAAGCTATCTAAGTTTTGGGAATTATTCTTAAAAAATGGCAGTGAAGCCTTATAGTATCTGTACGTATTCTCTAGGAGGGTTATTTGCCCTTTCTCTTTGGAGTATTGCGTCTGTGAAAAGATTGTTACGCAAGATTATTATTGAACTGGATGAATAATACGCATAACTAGTTTTTTCAGCATGCTGGTTAGGGGATTTCCTTCTCACCATTGTTCATTAATTTGCAGAATAAAGAGTTGATTATGGGTAAAAATGTTGTAGTAATAGGTACACAATGGGGTGATGAAGGCAAGGGTAAAATTGTTGATCTCTTGATGCTTGATGCCCAGGTTGTAGTCCGTTATCAGGGTGGACACAATGCCGGTCATACCTTAAAAATAAAAGGTGAAAAAACTGTTTTACGGTTAATTCCTTCAGGAATTTTACGCACACATGTGCAATGTTACATAGGTAATGGTGTTGTCTTATCTCCCCAAGCTTTACTTGATGAAATCAAAGAGCTGGAAGCTAAAGGGGTTAATGTCCGAAGCCGTCTCCATATTAGCCAAGCCTGTCCTTTAATTTTACCTTGCCATGTTGCTTTGGATCAAGCTCGCGAAAGTCATAAAGGTGGAGTTGCAATAGGTACTACAGGTCGGGGAATTGGTCCCGCTTATGAGGATAAAGTAGCTCGTAGAGCGTTGAAAGTAGGCGATCTCTTCCATCCTGAGCGTTTTAAAACCAAATTGACAGAATTATTGCATTATCACAATTTTGTATTAAAAAATTACTACAATCAGCCTGAGATCGAATTGGAACCTCTTTTACAGGAAGCTCAAAGCTGGGCAGAGCAATTAGGTGAAATGGTTTGTGATGTTGTTACTCGTTTGCATGAACACCGTGCAAAAGGCGATCATATATTATTTGAAGGGGCTCAGGGTGTTTACCTCGACATTGATCACGGAACTTATCCTTTTGTAACCTCTTCAAATACTTGTGTGGGTTCTGTTGTGAATGGCGCGGGTTTTGGGCCTCGTTACCTGGATTATGTTTTAGGTATTACCAAAGCCTATACAACTAGAGTTGGCGGCGGTCCTTTTCCTACAGAACTTCATGATGAGACAGGGAAGGCGCTTGCACATCGGGGAAATGAATTCGGGGCTGTGACAGGCCGCCCTCGTCGTTGTGGCTGGTTTGACGCAGCCTTATTACAGCGCTCAATTGAGCTTAATAGTATCACCGGCCTTTGTATGACCAAGCTGGATGTTTTAGATGGGTTGGATACAATTAAAATTGCAGTTGGTTATCTTGATCAGAGCGGTAATAAGCTAACCAGGCCTCCCCAGGCAGCAGAGGATTTTGAGGGCTTGGAACCCATCTATGAAGAGATGCCAGGTTGGTCGGAATCCACCGCTGATGTGACTGAGCTCGATCAACTTCCCACCAATGCTCTGGCATATGTGAAACGAATTGAGAGCATATTGGGCATTCCTATTGATATGTTGTCAACAGGACCTGAACGGGATTCGACAATTATTTTAAGAGATCCTTTTACCGTTTAATTCCAGCTTTAATTCTAAAAATAAAAAACCCTACACTCTTAGCTTGTAGGGTTTTCGGATGAGAATGCAAGATTATCGATGGGCTACAGCCAAACCTTTTAGGATAGTTAAGGCAGCGTAAAGTTGATAATCTTCATGAAGCAAGGCTTTATCATCTTTAACTGCATTAGAGTTTTCTTTAAGCTGCTCGTTGTTAACCAAATGTCCGCTCAAATCGGATTCACTAAAACTTGCGAAACCGTCTGCTTTAGGGGCTGCTTTAGGGACTTCAATTTCCTCCACAACGATGTCAGGTGTAATACCTTTTGCCTGGATAGAAACACCAGCGGGAGTGTAATATAAGGCTGTTGTTAATTTAATTCCTCTTTTTTCATCAAGTGGTAACACTGTTTGCACAGAGCCTTTACCAAAACTTTGAGTACCTAAGATTAACGCTCTGCGATTATCTTTTAATGCGCCGGCCACAATTTCAGATGCAGAAGCTGAGCCGTTATTAATTAATACAACCATGGGCGCTTTATTTAAAATATCTTGGGTATTGGTGGATAGCGCTGTAAATTTAGAGCCGGGTAAACGACCTTGGGTGTAAACGATCATTTCTGGTTTACCATTTTTATCATTGGCAAGAAAGGCATCCGAAACTTGAATTGCAGAGTCCAGGAGACCGCCGGGATTATTTCTCAAATCAAGAATAAGACCTTTTAAATGGCCGCCAGATTGTTGTTTAAGTTGTGCAATTGCTTTTTCCATATCTTGACCTGTTAAGGCCTGAAATTGCGTGAGGCGTACATAACCGTAGCCATCGTCTAATAATTTCGATTTCACACTTTTGATGAGAATTTTTTCACGGACTAAGGAAAAATTCAGAGGTTTAGACACTCCTTTACGCAAGATAGTGAGATCCAGGGTAGATCCTTCCTTACCTCGCATTAACTCAACCGCTTGTTTTAAGCTAATACCCTGGACAGGTTGAGCGCCTAATTTAATAATGTAATCACCTGATTTTATACCTGCTTTAAAAGCGGGCGTATCAACCAAAGGAGTTACTACCTTCACGACACCATCTTCCATAGTCACTTCAATTCCTAAACCGCCAAACTCTCCACTAGTTGAAGTTTGCAAATCTTTGAATGCATCTTCATCGAGGTAAGTTGAATGAGGATCAAGCCCGCTTAACATCCCGCGTATTGCATTATCAAACAATTCCTTATCATCAACTGGCTTGACGTAGTATTTCTTTATTTCGCCAATGGCATTGGAAAACCGTTGGACATCTTCCATAGGAATTTGTGAAGTATCATTATTTTCTGAAAAAACTTGCGCGGGAAAAATCAGAGCGATTGATGTCATAGCCGCCATCGCGCCAATGTAAAAGCGGTTCTTGTGCATAAGAGTTCTCCTTGGGTAAGTTTGGCACGCAGAAAGCGGCCTCCTTCCGGTATCAATATCTTCGTTGCAATTTAAGTGCCAGAGGCATTTATGACAACCAATCTGTTGGGGATACCGCCTTACCTCTATACCTTACTTCAAAGTATAGTCCGTTTTGTTTAAGCCCACCGCTATGACCAACGGCAGCAATCTGTTCGCCTTGTTGAACTGTAGAACCCTTATGTTTAGTTAATGATTTATTGTTGGCGTATAGTGTCATATAGCCTTGGCCATGATCCAAAATTAATAAAAATCCATAACCGTTGAGCCAATCACTAAAGACCACTTTGCCTGGATACACGGCTTTAACCGCTGTACCTTCTCCGGCAAAAAATGTCATACCTTGATTCATTTTTTGTAAAACCAGGTTCTCTGTCTGTATCGGTTTTGGTAATTTTTTTCGCATTTGAACGAAAGGTTGTCTGGTTTGTATAAAATTTTGTGCAACTAAATTTTTCAATAATTTGCTTAAATTTTCTTTATTACGCTCAAACTCTGAAAGAGTTAATTGTTTAACTTGAATATCATTAATGAGCGAATGCAACAATGTTTGATGATAAAGTTTGTTCTTTTCGAGCTGTTGTTGATGGCTGTTAAGTTCATTTTGCGATTGTAATTGACTATGAAGTTCACTCTTAAGAGACTCCTGATTAAGAGCAAGGCTTCGTTTAGTCTCGTCAATTTGAGCAATAATTTTCTGCCGGGATTGTATAAAATATTGATGAAAACTAAGAAGGCGATTTATTGCATGAGGATCATCTTGATTTAGTAACCATTTAAGTGGTTGATATTCGCCTATTTTATAACGTATGCGCAGATGTTCACCTAAAAGTTGTTGTTGCTTAAGCAATTGCTTGTTGAGGTCGTTATATTGCTGCTGTAAATTAACAATTTTCTGTTTTTTGCGTTCCAAACCTTGCTGTATAAGCTGTAGCTGTTGCATTCCTTCGCCAATTTGCTTTTTTGTGCCGCTAAGTTCCTTATCCAAAATGCTACGCTTATCATGAGCTGTAGATAAGGTTTGCTTAAGCTTGTTGATCTTGCTATCAAGTTCTTTGAGTTTATTCTTAGTATGGCTGAGTGAAGGAGTTTCGAGCGCAGAAGCCGATGAGCTTAGAAGAATAAGAGCAATTAAAGTTAATCTAGCTGTGCTTTTACTTAAAATAAATTGTTTTTTAATTATTTTGATCATGAACTTCTACCAATAAGGAATTACCAGTCATTTCTGCGGGTTTTTCAAGACCTAATAAAGCGAGAATAGTAGGAGCAATATCAATCAAACTGCCTTTATCACAGTCAAATTGCCAGCCGCTGCCCACGAAAACCAGGGGCACGGGTTGACAGGTATGTGCTGTATGCGCTTGTTGCTTGCCTTCGTCATACATTGATTCCGCATTACCATGATCTGAGCTGATTAATAAGGCCCCGCCAACCTTTTCAAGCGTTTGCCAGAGTTTTTGCAGGCATTTATCCAGGCATTCAATTGCTTTTATTGTGGCTTTAAAATCGCCACTGTGCCCCACCATATCGGCATTGGCGTAGTTACAAATTATTAAATCATAAGCTTTGCTTTTAATAGCATCCTCTAAGGCATGAGTTAATTCAAAAGCGCTCATCTCTGGCTGTAAATCATAGGTAGGAATTAAGGGCGAAGGAATCAGGATTCTATCTTCATTGGGAAAAACTTTCTCTAAACCACCATTAAAAAAATAAGTGACATGAGCGTATTTTTCGGTTTCTGCAATGCGTAATTGGCTCAAACCACTGTCCGCAACAATTTCTCCCAAGGTATTTTTTAACTCTATGGGCGGAAAGGCACATTGGCTTGCTATATTTTTTCCATAGGAAGTCATCGTTATAAATTGCGCGATTTTCGGGCATTCCTTGCGAATAAAGCCCTCAAAGGATTCTTCAAGCAGTGCTTGACTAAGTTGTTTTGAACGGTCGGCTCGGAAATTAAAAAAGAAAAGAGAGTCGCCATCCTCAATGAATTTAGGCTCTCCTATCAAGGTGGGAGGTATAAACTCATCAAATTTATTATCTGCATAGAAAAAGTTAATCGCTTCCTCAGCAGTTTTAAAATGATAATTACTTTCTGCCTCAGTTAATAAATGATAAACAGGGGCTAAGCGCTCCCATCGTCTGTCTCTATCCATGGCAAAATAACGACCACAAATTGATCGAATTTTGGCGACAGGATGGCATTCAAGTTGTTGATTGAGTCTTTTTAGACTCTCTAAAGCTTGGCGAGGTGAAGTATCTCTACCATCAAGAAAAAGATGAAGTGATACTTTATCAAATTGTTGTTCGGCGCAGAGGGATAAAAAGGCAAATAAATGATTTTCATGACTATGTACACCGCCAGGTGAAAATAATCCCATCAAATGCAAAGTTTTACCGCTGGCTTTTAAATTATCAATCAAGCTAATAAATACTTGATTCCTGGAAAATTCGCCAGTGGATATTGCTTGATTAATACGCGTGAGATCTTGGTTTATGATACGACCTGCACCAATATGCATATGTCCCACTTCAGAATTTCCCATTTGTGTTTCGGGTAGGCCAACTTCTGAACCTGAAGCATCAAGCAAAATATGAGGTCGAGTTTTCCACCATTCATCCCACTGGGGTGTCTGCGCTGAAGCAATGGCATTATATTTAGAGTCAGAGCTATAACCCCAGCCATCTAAAATAATTAGGACGAGCGGCAAATTGATCTGCATTGTAACTCTCGATTGAAAAGAGTGATTATATACTCAAGCTCTCTACTTTGGCGATGTCACAGTTTTTACTGAGTAGTTAATTTAGCTCTGAATTTTGAAATTCTTAGAATTTTTACTATTAAAACAGGGTGAATTAATAAAGATTCAAGATGATCAGCACTAACACTTAATATTTCTTCTCAAAGCAGTTAGACTATTCGCCATTTTAGGATCTTGGGTGAATCAGGTTGAATGAACTATTACCCCAACACATTGCCATTGTAATGGATGGAAACGGTCGTTGGGCAGAAAGCCGTGGATTATTAAGGGTTAAAGGGCATCGGGCTGGTGCAGATGCGGTAAAAAGCGTTATACGCTGCTGTTTGCATAATAAAATTCCGATACTTAGCCTATTTGCTTTTAGTAGCGAAAATTGGTCAAGGCCTGAAAATGAAGTTGCGTTTTTGATGAAGCTTTTTGTTGAAGCGCTAGAGCGTGAAGTTCAGGAACTGCATCAGCATGGAATTAGCCTACGATTCACAGGGGATTTGAGCGGTTTATCACCAACCTTACAAGAGCAGATGCATCAAGCTGAAAACCTTACAGAAACTAATAAACAACTGATTGTCAATATTGTTGTTAACTATGGTGGTAAATGGGATTTGGTTCAGGCTGTTAAAAAAATCGCTAATAAAATAAAGGCAGAAGAGCTTGAGATTGATGCTATTGATGAACACCAAATTTCACAATCTTTGAATACTTTTGGATTGCCAGACCCCGATTTATTTATCCGTACTGGTGGTGAAAAGCGGATATCCAATTTTTTTCTTTGGCAGCTTGCTTATACAGAATTGTATTTTGCAGACGTGCATTGGCCTGATTTTAGCGCTGAGGAATTTGAAAAAGCACTCGCTAGTTTTAAGCGAAGAGAAAGGCGTTTTGGTAAAATTTCCCAGCAATTAAGTGAGGCCTAACATGTTTAGACAACGACTACTGACATCACTTGTGCTTATCCCTCTTGTGTTATTTGCTATTTATTATGCTTATAGTTGGATCTTTACCGGACTAGTGATCTTGGTATTACTTGGTTGTTCCTTGGAATGGCTTCCTTTAGTACCTGCCAAGTCCTTAGGGCTTAAAGTTTTTTTCATTGGCGCTATACTCGCGCTAACTAATTTAAATCAGTTCAACTTTGAATATTGGTTACTGATGGGATTAGTACTCTGGTCGTTAATTATTATCGCCATCGTTAGTTTTCCGAAATCACAAAAGGTTTGGGGTTATCCCCTGATTGTTTTTTTCGCAGGATTACTGGCCTTGCCTTTATTTGCGCAAGCTTTGCTTAAAGTTTATCATGGCCCCTATGGCCGGGATTTAATTGTCTACCTTTTATTTTTGGTTTGGGCAACAGATATAGGCGCTTACTTAGTGGGTAAGCAATGGGGCAGACATAAGTTAATTCCTCAGGTTAGTCCAGGGAAAACAATTGAGGGTGCTTCAGCAGGTTTTATTCTTGCATTATTAGTTGCACTGGTTGGTTATTATTATTTTCAACCTCTAAGCGCGCAAAGATGGTTTTTAATTGCTATATTAACCGCCTTGATTTCTGTAATTGGTGATTTGTTTATTTCAATGCTGAAAAGACGCTCCAAATTAAAAGATACAGGACAGCTGTTACCTGGACATGGCGGCCTTCTCGATCGTTTAGATAGCCTTATTGCTGCCTTACCTTTATTCAATTGCGGCCTCGTTTTTCTGGCTCCGGGATTATAAATATGGTTTCAACCTTATTTTATTTTATATTAGCGCTTTTGCTATTAATCATAGTGCATGAGTATGGGCATTTTATTGTGGCGCGTTTATGCGGGGTTAAAGTTTTGCGCTTTTCTTTTGGTTTTGGCAAAGTTTTAGCACGTTGGCATGACAAAAAAGGAACAGAATATGTTTGGTCGCTTGTTCCTTTGGGTGGCTATGTAAAAATGCTGGATGAAAGTGAAGCTGAAGTCCCTGCTAGTGAGCGCCATCATGCATTTAATAACAAGTCGTTATTAGCTCGCGTGGCTATCATTTCAGCTGGTCCGCTATTTAATTTTATCTTTGCCTTTTTAGCACTATGGTTAGTACTTGTTATTGGTATGCGTTCGCTGGCGCCAATGATTGATGAAGTGAAACCCGGATCAATAGCCGCTTTAGCCGGTTTACAATCTAAAGAGGAAATTCTTTCTTTAGATGGCAAGAAAATTGCCAGCTGGCGTGATTTTCAATTCGCTTTAATGCCTTTATTGGGCTCAAATGAAGACGTACCCATTACTGTTAAATCTCTAGCAACTAATCATCAAAGGCAACTTACTCTAGATCTTAAAAATTGGGCAATTGATTCAAAAAAACCAGATCCTTTAGGCAGTCTTGGGATAGTGCCCTTTATTCCTAAAATAACACCGATTATCGGGGAAGTTGTAAATAATTCTGCTGCTGAAGCAGCCGGATTAAAACCAGGCGATCTTATTCAACAAATGAATGGTAAACCTGTAAATGATTGGATGGATTTAGTTGAGTTTGTAAAAGCTCATCCTGGCGACTCAATCGTTTTAATCTTCAGTAGAGACGGGCAAGTTCACTCTGTGAGTATGAAAATTACCTCTAAAATTGATAAAGGGCAAAATGAAGGCTTTTTAGGTTTAGGTTCGAAAAAAATTGATTGGCCTAAAGAGTGGCTACGTACGGATCGCCAAGCTCCTTTAAAAGCAGCAGCTACAGCCTTAAAACAAACTTACGAATTAACCGCTGCAACCTTTTCTCTAATCGGTCGTTTTGCATCCGGAAAATTGGCGATGCAGAGTATTAGCGGCCCAGTTGGAATAGCGCAGGGTGCAGGTGAGTCGGGTCGTTCTGGTTTAACCTATTACCTTTCTTTTTTAGCGTTAGTAAGTATTAGTTTGGGAGTTCTGAATTTATTGCCAATTCCAATGCTGGATGGAGGACATTTACTTTATTGTGCAATCGAAATTCTCTTCCAGCGGCCCTTACCTGATGTTGTCAAATCGATTGGGGTTTACTTAGGTCTTATATTTTTATTAGGACTTATGATTTTAGCATTGAATAACGATATCTCTCGTTTAGTAAATTGATAAAATTTATTCAAATTCTTGACAGGGATTGCGAGTTCCTATAAAACGGTGCAATTTATTTTCTCGTTAAAGCTTAAGATAGCTTAAGTTTCACGAGCCATGATTATCTGATGTACTGGACTAAAATAATAATGAAAAAAGTCAGTAAAAAATTCTTTTTGGGTATTTGCTGTTCAACCCTGGTTGCCTGGTCAAGCCATCTAGTTGCTGCAGATGGTTTTATTGTACGCGATATTAAAATAACAGGCTTACAACGCATAAGCACGGGTACAGTTTTAAATTATTTACCTGTGCAAGTGGGTGAAGAAATTGGGGCTTCATCGACTGGGCAAATCATTAGAGCTTTGTATGATACGGGATTTTTTCAATCAGTAGAGCTCGAAAGAAGAGGTAATACCCTAATTGTTAATGTAATTGAACGTGCAACTATTGGTTCAGTAACTGTTGTAGGCAATAAAGAAATTCCCTCTGACAAAATGAAAGAATTGCTTAAGGAATTGGGATTAATAAAAGGTCGAGTCTTTCAGCGTTCCTCACTTGAACGCTTAGAGAAAGAGCTTAAGCAATCTTACACTGCCAGAGGGAAATACAATGCCCGAATTGATACCCGTGTAACGCAACTTACCGAGAATCGAGTTGCCATTAGCGCCACTGTTTCTGAGGGCCGTGTATCACGTATTAAAGAAATTAAAATTATTGGCAACAAGGATTTCACCAGTTCAGAATTAAGCTCTCAACTCTCGCTTTCAAATTCAAATATCTTCACTTATTTTACCAAAAAAGATCAATATTCCAAGGCAGCCATGGATGCTTCTCTGGAAGCTTTGCGTTCATTCTATCTTGATAGAGGATATTTAAAATTCAGGGTAATTTCATCACAAGTATTGCTAGCACCTGATAAAAAAGAAGTATTTGTGAATATTCATGTTGAAGAAGGGCCGCAATATCATTTTTCAAATTATGAAATTGTTGGCAAAACAATCTTACCTAAAGAAAAAATAGCGTCTTTAATTCAAGTCAAATCAGGTGAGGTCTTTTCCCGTAAAAAAGTAACTGAAAGTATTTCTGCAATTGGTTTAGCTCTCGGGGATATCGGTTATGGTTTTCCAGCAATTAATGCTGAGCCGCGCATTGATGAACAAAACAAAACAGTATTTATTAATTTCATAATCGAGCCAGGACGTCATGTCTATGTACGCCGCATTAATTTTCATGGCAACACCAAAACTGCGGATTATGTTTTGCGAAATGTTATTCGACAAAACGAAGGATCTTTATTATCTCTTCATAATATTAAAGAATCTGAAAGACAAATGCGCAATTTGGGCTACTTAAAAAATGTGAATGTCAAAACAACACCTGTTCCTGGAGCCAACAATCAAGTTGACCTTGATGTTGAAGTTGAAGAAGCTCCTTCAGCTGAGGCGACTGCTTCATTAGGCTATGGTACAAATGGTCCTCAATTTAATGCAGCCTTTAACCAGCATAACTTCATGGGAACCGGACGTTCTATAGGCCTTGCTTTTAATGCAAGCTATTGGGGAAGAGATTATTCGTTTAATTATTATAATCCTTTCTATACCAAGACCGGTGTTGGACGTGGATTAAATCTCTATTATCAAACTATCGATCCAAAACATTTAAAAGACATAAGCGTATACACTGCCGATCGTTTTGGGGGTGATGTAACCTATAACATTCTTCTAAGTGAATATAGCAGTTTACAATTGGGTTATGGCTATCAAGATCTGCGAATCAGGTCACCAGGAGTTGTGATACCAATTAGTAATTATATCCTTGCGAAAGGACGTGATTTTCATGAGATTCGTTTAAGTGGTGGTTGGGCACGGAATACCTATGATCAAATGCCTTACCCAACACGAGGTTGGAATCAGCAAGTAGGTCTATTAGCTGCTCTCCCAGCTTCATCACACTCGCTTTCTTATTATAAACTGTCTTATATGTCTCGCATTTATCAACCGCTAGTTAAAGGATTTATAATAACCGCTTTAGGTAATGTAGGTTATGGAAATTCATTTAACGATGGTGGCTTACCCTTCTTTGAAAATTATTATGCAGGCGGAATAGCTTATCCTGGTCAGGTACGAGGATTTGATAGTTACTCTTTAGGCCCGCTAGATAATCAGCGTAATGCCTTAGGGGGTAACTTTTTAGTGAATGCAAACCTTGGGCTTATTTTGCCTTATCCTTTAAGTCGAGATACCGTTAGAACGACTGTTTTCACGGATATTGGGAATGTCTACGCGAAAGGGATACCGGCGCCATTTAGAGGGACAGATGCCGGTCCTTTACGATATTCGGCAGGTGTATCTGTGGAATGGCGCTCGCCCTTTGGCCCCTTGTCATTTAGCCTTGCAATACCAATCAATAAACAGCGGTATGACAATAAACAAATATTTCAATTTAGTTTATCTTCCGGATTCTAAGGAAGATAAAGCTAAATGACACAGAGCTTGTTTAAACATTTTAGGTGGATTATGACAGTAAAATTGGCTAGCGATTTTGCTAGCTAATTTTGAATAAAGGATTTATTTGTCTTATCGCAACCTAAATGAGAATATGCTAGTATCAAGGTCTTTTAATTAGGAGAGCAACAAATGAAGCAAGTTTCTGGAATTTTAATTGCTGTAGCAATGAGTGTTTTTGGTTTTAATGCCTTCGCAGATGGCGCAAAAATTGGTGTGGTTGATTTACAAAAGATTATGCAAACCTCTAGCCAAATGAAAACAATTCAACAAAAATTAGAAGCAGATTTTAAACCTCGTCGTGATAAATTAGTCAGTATAGAAGAGGGTTTAAAACAAGATATGGAAAAATTTAAGCGTGATGCGACAGTGTTAAGTGCTTCACAAAAGAAAGATCTTGAGAAAAAAATTCTAACTGTACAGCAAAATTTTGAAAGAGAAGGTCAGCAGTATCAACAAGAGTTAAGCGCCGCTCATAATGAAGCAATGGAAGAACTCTACGGTAAAATCCGCAAAGCGATCGCTAAAGTCGCCGAAACTGAAAAATATGATGTTGTCTTACAAAAAGATGCAGCTCCTTTTAGCTCTGATAAGTTAGATATAACTGAAAATGTTATGAAACAAATTGGCTAACTGTGAAATTCAATCTATTATTTTTGCTGAGTTGGTAGTACCTCTGAATGGCTGTTACATGGAAAATGTTAAGCAGCCTCTCAGTGTTTGCATCATTAACTAGCGTTAGATCATGATTTGCCTTGGATCGATATTCAGCTTACCGTCGTGTTACTTTGATTCGGGTAGGCAGTTATAAAACCAATGCTAATATCAAAGCAATGCTCTTTGGGTGCAATAGTTCCGATTTTAAAAGAACAAAGCTCATATTAATGTTATGAGTGAATAAAAAATATGAAATAATGAGAGCTAAGGTATGAGTGAATCTTTGAACATAATTAAAATTCTTGAATTATTACCCCATCGTTATCCCTTTATTTTGATTGATAGAGTTTTAGAATATAAAGAATTTGATTATTTGATTGCGACAAAAAATGTAACCATTAACGAACCTTTCTTTACTGGACATTTTCCAGGCAACCCAATTATGCCTGGTGTTTTAATGTTAGAAGCTTTGGCTCAAGCCTGTGCTATTTTATATAATTTATCGCGTATTCCCAAAGAAGGGCATGAATTCTTATTTTACTTTGCGGGCATTGATAACGCTAAATTTAAACAAGTAGTAACACCTGGCGATCAATTACGGCTAGACGTTAGGCTAGAGAATCAGAAAGGCGATTTTTGGCGGATACATGGTGAAGTCTTCGTTGAAGAAAAACTTGCGTGCTCCGCAGACTTAATGAGTGCAGTGAAGGAAGTTAAAAAGTGATAGATGAACGTGCAATGATCCACCCCTCAGCTAAATTAGCTTCCGGGGTAACGGTAGGCGCTGGCACCGTAATTGGTCCCGATGTTGAAATTGGGGAAGGTACTTGGATTGGTCCACACGTTGTGATTCAAGGTCCTACAGTAATAGGCAAAAATAATAAAATTTTCCAATTCGCCTCGGTAGGTGATGAACCTCAAGATACAACTTATCAAGGTGAACCAACCCGTTTGGAAATGGGCGACAATAATGTTGTTCGTGAATACTGCATGATTAGCAGAGGTACAGTCAAAGGTGGAGGTGTCACGCGCGTAGGTGATAGCAATTATCTGATGGCTTATTCTCATATTGGACATGACTGTTTAATTGGATCTAATATTATTATGATCAATTATTCAGCATTATCTGGGCATGTTACTGTGCATGATTATGCGACAATTGGCGGCTATGCTGCTATTCATCAGTTTTGTCATGTCGGGGCTTATGCTTTCATTGCCCGTGCTACTTATATTGTAAAAGATGTTTTACCCTACGTTATGATTGCCGGCCACACTACAGCAGCCTGTGGTTTAAACACAGTCGGCTTGCGACGACGCGGATTTTCAGCGGCGACAATTGATCAATTAAGACGTGCATATAAAGTAATTTTTCGCAAGGGCTTAACTGTACAGCAAGCGGTTGCTGAGTTGGAACTTATGCAAAAAGATTGTGTGGAAGTAATTCCCATGATCGATGCTTTAAATCAATCATCTCGAGGAATTGTAAGATAAGATGCTGGATTCTCAATTATTACGTGACAACACTCAGGCTGTTGCGGAGCAACTGAAGCAACGCGGATTTGATTTTGATACAAAAGCTTTTAGTGCTTTAGACGAGCAAAGAAAGGTATTACAAGTTTCTACTCAATCTTTGCAAAATGAACGCAATCAACGTTCTAAGCTGGTTGGTCAAGCCAAGTCGCGTGGTGAAAATATTGAGACCATGCGCGAAGAAATAAATCTACTGGGTCAAGAATTGGATGTTCAAAAAGAAGAACTTGAGCGAGTGTTGCAGCAATTAGAAGTCATTGCTTTATCCTTACCTAATATACCCCATCACTCAGTACCTCCAGGCTTAACTGAAAAAGATAATCAAGAAGTACGTCGCTGGGGAACTGTTCGTGAATTTAATTTCTCCCCTAAACCCCATGACGAATTAGGCCAGAGCTTAGGGCAGATGGATTTTGCTACGGCTGCAAAAATTACTGGTAGTCGTTTTGTGGTAATGAAAGCTGGGCTCGCAAGGCTTCATCGTGCTTTAATCCAATTTATGCTTGATATTCATACTCAAGAACATGATTATGAAGAAATCAACGTTCCTTATATCGTTAACGCTGACAGCTTAATTGGAACAGGTCAATTACCAAAATTCGAAGCGGATTTATTTAAGCTAAGAGGTGAGCAAGATTATTATCTCATTTCCACTGCAGAAATATCAGTGACTAACACTGTGCGCGACATGATTCTTTCCCCTGAAAATTTGCCCTTAAAACATGTTTGTCATTCCCCTTGTTTTCGCAGTGAAGCCGGCTCCTATGGTAAAGATACTAAAGGAATGATTCGACAGCATCAGTTTGAAAAAGTTGAATTAGTTTGGGTGACCAAGCCTGAGAATTCTTATGAGGCGCTTGAACAATTAGTTCATCATGCTGAGGTTATCTTGCAACGTTTAAATCTGCCCTATCGAATTATGTCTTTATGCTCAGGGGACATGAGCGCGAGTGCTGCTAAAACTTTTGATTTGGAAGTGTGGCTTCCTAGCCAGAATTGCTACCGAGAAATTTCTTCTTGTTCCAATACAGAGGCTTTTCAGGCGCGACGTATGAAGACAAGGTATAAAAATCCTGAAACGAAAGAAATGGAGCTTGTCCATACTTTGAATGGCTCAGGGCTAGCGGTAGGTCGTACCCTGGTTGCGATTATGGAAAATTATCAGGATGAAAACGGAAATATTCTTATTCCTCAGGCTTTACAATCCTATATGGGTGGTCTGGAAATAATAAAAGTCTGAATGATTTTTTTTAAGATAAGATTAATTTTTTTGATTCATTCTGCCTTCCCATAGGTCAGGTTTAGATTACTTTAATTCAATTAACCTTTACAACCAATTAATCTCGCAACTAATTTAAACATTTACAAGATAAAAGTAAATTTTTTAAACTAATAGTTGAGGTGAATTCACATTATGTGTATAATTTAGTATCTATGTAAGATTAAAATACTTTCCTATTATTCACTCAGCATCAATTAATTCTCCGAGATAATAAATGCCAAATTTAAACTATAACACTCCAAATGAAGATTCTGGGAGACTTAGCTTGACCCGCAAGCAATATGAGCAATTACATGGATGGGATTCAAGAACCCCTTTTATAACCGCTTTGATGCGTCCTCTCCAGTTTTTTGTAGATGCGTATAAAGATCTAACTAATACCTTTAAACCTTACAAAGGCTGGTATCAAAGTAATCATGATTTTTTACAGCCAGTTTATGGAGTTGGTAATCTAATGCTCGGTGCTTGGGCTAGTGCTCTTACTGGCCTTGCCATCACATTAACTCCTCTTGTCCTTATTATTGCAGCCGGTATTCTGTCCTATAATTTTTTCTTTAAAGAAAATCGAAAAAAGAGTGATCAAAGAATTTATGATTATTGTGCAGATTATCTTCAATCTTTGGTTTCATGGCCAATCGTTGCTGTTAGCACTGTACTACGGGGTTTAACACAATTGGCTTTTACTCCCTTAACCTGGTTTATTAAAATGCCTCTTCGCGGGCTACTTACTTTAGTAAAAGGTAGGCCTAAAATAGAAGAGAGCGAATCTATGCAAAGATTATCCTTAAGAGGAAAAGCGTTATTAAATACTGCGGCGATAAATGAAGATGGTCTGGTCGAATTGAATAATAGCATGGCTTTAATTATCAAAGCACTGCTTGCCAAGCTAATTCATAGCCAGAAAAAAGGTAAACTAACTGACTTAACTGAGAAGCAAATAGCAAAGGCAAAAACAGAGCTAACAGTTATTGCTCGCTCCTGGAATTATAATGACTCTAATAATCCAGAAGATATCCAATGGCAGCCTGCGTCAAAAAAAGTCTTAGAGGATTGCTTTACAATTTTTGCGCCTAAACGCAATGGCGCAATTAACCTTAGTGCTGCTGATGATCTGAGAAGAGACTACAAAGTTTAATATTGTTTCCTCCATTACTACCTAGAATTTAATGGAGGATTTACACCGAAGCAATATTTAGAATCACCCCTATAATCGGGTTTCAATAACTCCTTATTTCGGTGTGATGTTACTAAGGCGTTCTGCTTCAACCAAAATATTATCACTCAATTGTTTATGATTAGTTTGGGCTCTGAGCTGCTCTTCCTTAGCAATCTGGTAGGAGGTAAAGCTATCTAATAGATGGGACGCTATACCTCGACCACAATTGTAATTACCCGTTGTGTCTTTAAAAAACATTGAAAGCACTGTTTTTCTTTGCATAAATTTACTGAATTTATTGAACTCAATCCTATAAGGTTCATCAAGCTGCTTAACTTGAGAATTTTCCTGAGGTTCTGATATCGATTTTTTAAGTTCTAAACTTAGATTTGAATTGGGTTCATAATTTTTTATTGGTTTCACAACGCATTCATCAAACTCCGCTTCATCTAATTCTAAAAATAATTCCAGATCTGGTTTCCTGAAATAGTCTTTAGCTATATGAATAAACGCTAATGTAGGTACTACTATAGGAGAACAAAGCAAATTTAGCGCTGCGAAACTGATATTGCTGATAATATTAAATGCAGGCAGGACTAAATAGACAACTACTGTGGTGGGTATAATAAATAGGAGCCAACCGATTAGCAATTCGGGTGATCGTTTTAACATGGTTTCTGAATTATAGTAGTCGGCGGCTAATTCAAATGCCCACCAACTCCAATCACTGGTAAAAAATGAAGCCGAGCGATTGATTGCATCCTTCGATTTTTCAGTAAAAATACCCATTTCCAATTCCTCATAAGATGATACAGATTCAATTATACTTTTTTGATATTAAGTAATTATTAACTCTAAAATATTGAAGGCAGCATAATGCCAACAAAATTAGCAGCGTAGTCTAAAATATAGAGATGAGAGAGATCTTTAGCATAGGGTATTTATGTCAATTTCAAATGGTGAATTCAAAAAAAAAGCGAAAGGTCATATCAAGTTAACTTCTCACCCTGGATACAAGTCGGTGCCTTTAGAAATCAATTGGGGCGCAAAGGATCCACTTAAACGGGGTCCGATTATTGCCTCCTTGACTAATCTTAAAAATCGCAACTGTATTGGCACACATTCTGGCTCCTATTCGGTTTATAGGGCACTGGCAGTTGCCGCAGGGATTCTTGATCCTGAGCATAAGCCTGATTTAACGGATACAACCCCTCTAGCAACAATTGGTCCTCATGAGCAATGGTTTGATCCACAGAAAATAGTGTCGATTGACCCTTGGGGACATTTAGTTGCTGATGTTTTCGCTGATGAAATAGCGGCTGGCTACGATATTAGGCCTTCTATCGCTGTAACTAAGGCTCATATTAACTTACCCGAATTACAAAATGCTATACGTCAGGGGCGTCTTAAACCCGATGGTAAAATCTTATTTGAATCAGGAGATGTGGTTGTTACAAAGGCTGCCATTGATCCGGTTTGGTTTTTACCAGGTATCGCTGAACGTTTTGAAATTTCAGAAACGGAGTTGCGCCGCATTCTTTTCGAGCATACGGCAGGTATGTTTCCTGAATTAGTGACTCGTTCCGATTTGAATATCTTTTTACCGCCAGTAGGCGGGTTAACTGCTTATTTTTTTGGAGATGTCACTACCATCCATGATCCTAAAATTGAATTATCATGTCGTATTCATGATGAATGCAATGGTTCTGATGTTTTTGGCTCTGATATTTGTACCTGCCGTCCCTATTTAGTGCATGGGATTGAATTAAGCGTTCAATCGGCACAAAAAGGCGGGGCGGGTTTAATTGTTTATAATCGTAAAGAAGGCCGGGCGTTGGGCGAGGTAACTAAATTTTTAGTTTATAATGCTCGAAAAAGGCAAAAAGGCGGTGATACGGCTGCTAAATATTTCGAGCGCACTGAATGTGTGGCTGGAATTCAGGATATGCGCTTTCAGGAATTGAGCACCGATGTGTTGCAATGGCTGGGAATCACTAAAATCCATCATTTTGTATCTATGTCGAACATGAAATATGATGCGCTGCAAAAGGCAGGGATTGAAGTCCTTGAGCGAGTTAAACTTCCTGATGAATTAATTCCGCAAGATGCCCAGGTCGAGATGGATGCTAAACGCGCGGCAGGTTACTATTCTCCTGATAAAATCATTGATATTAATGAGTTAGCCAAACCAAAGGGACGTGAACTTGATGAATAAGGATGATCTTGTACTGGAATCTTTGCAGAATTTAAAAACCATCCGCCTCCAGTCTCAGCGTATTTTAAGTCTCGCGCGAAAAGATAAATCAGCATATTTTCGCATTAACGAAGAGCGAATTCCTGCAACCCTAAATTTTATTTTAGAAGTCATCTATTCCCAATATCCAACTCTGGAAATCCCTTACCACAGTCGCTGGCGACATTTTGAAGCAGGAGGAGTCGACCGTATTCAACAACTGATAGGTACACTTTATGGGCTAAGTTCTGAAGAACTAGGAAAAATACTCTACGAGCTTGTGATTATTAGCGTTTTTCTGGATGCAGGGGCAGGCAACCGCTGGCATTATCAAGAGCTATCAACCGGGCAATTCTATTGCCGTTCAGAAGGTCTAGCTTTAGCCAGTTTAGATTTGTATTTATCTGGCGCCTTAAGTGCCGATAGAAATCAACCATTACGTATTGATGCCGAGGTTTTGCTCCATTTTTCTAAAGAAAGTTTGCTCAAAGCGTTTCAAATTAACCAGCAAAATCCACTCGAAGGTGTGGAGGGACGAGTTGCTTTATTAAATAGACTTGGCAAGGTATTGAAAAACAAGACTGAATTTTTTACCAAAGAGGGGCGCTTAGGAAACTTTTACTCGAAGGTGCTCACAATGCAAAATGAGGGTGTAATTGACTTAACCCATATTTTCGCCTCAGTTTTAAATTGTTTCCGTGAAATTTGGCCAGAGCGTTTGCGTTATAAAGGTATTAATTTAGGCGATGTATGGGTTTATCCTCCTCTAATTTCAGAAGCTCAGCCCGGTTCAGAGCTTGTTCCTTTTCATAAGCTCAGCCAATGGCTTAGTTATTCATTGATTGAACCTTTAGAACTTGCGGGTTTCCATCTGACCAATCTAGCTGAATTAACTGGACTGCCTGAATACCGCAATGGTGGATTGTTAGTGGATATGGGTGTTTTAGAAGCAAAAAACCCGCAAATTTTGCAGGATTTACAAGATCCAGCTTCAGAGCTCATCGTTGAATGGCGTGCTTTGACTGTTGCTTTGTTGGATGAATTAGCCGATGCTTTACGTCACCAACTTAAGATGAACGAAAAGGAATTACCCCTGGCTAAAATTCTTCAAGGCGGAACCTGGGAAGCGGGGCGGCGAATAGCCAAACAAAAACGGCCAGATGGTAGGCCGCCTATCCAAATTGTTAGTGACGGTACAATTTTTTAAAGGAGTAATAATGACTGCCGGACAAGTAATTGAAATTAGACATCCACTTATTCAACATAAATTAACAATAATGCGCTCTAAAGAAACTTCAACCGTCAAATTTCGAACCGTTTTGCACGAAGTCTCAATGTTATTAGCCTATGAACTTACCCGAGATCTTGAATTAGAATACATCGAAGTGGAAACACCTTTTGCAAAGATGCAAGCCCCTGTTTTAAAAGGTAAAAAAATGGTCTTTGTATCAATTTTACGTGCTGGAAACGGTATTTTAGAAGGAATTTTACAGTTAATTCCCTCAGCCAGAGTGGGTCATATCGGTCTCTACCGCGATCCTAAAACTTTAGGCGCAATAGAATATTATTCAAAATTGCCACAAAACATGGAAGATCGAGATGTAATAGTAGTGGACCCTATGATGGCAACCGGAAATTCTGCAATAGCCGCAGTTAAAGGCGTTAAGGAAACTAATCCTAAGTCTATTAAATTTCTCTGTTTGTTGGCAGCACCGGAAGGCTTGGCTGCGTTCCACGAAGAACACCCGGATGTTGTGGTTTATACCGCTGCAATTGATGAAAAAATAAATGAAAAAGGATATATCCTACCGGGCTTGGGTGATGCAGGTGATAGAATGTTCGGCACGAAACTCTCTTAGCTCATGTTTGATCCATTGCCTATTGGGGTTACTTTCCCTAATTAGCGCGATTTGTCGGGGCATCCATTGCAGCGTTAGAATGAATTCTGTAATAGCGCTTTTATGAGAAATTATTTACCTTGTTTGACTTACAGCAAATGCTTGAAAATAACCTAGGTGGCGCTATCTTTAGTTTAGATCCCGTGGATGCCAATAAACCCTATCATCCATTCAATCTGATGCGCTTTTCACCGGAAAGACTTTTAGAATGTGAATTATTAAATACCATGTTGTTAACCGATTATATCCTTAAATTTTTTGACCACAGCTCAAGAAGTTCAAGGCACGTATCCTTTTGATCAAAAACCCGTGAATTCCATGATTGAGCACTTGCCCGCTTATTTACGAGCAATCATTGAAGCGTTTCAAAATGCATAGCATTCCGGCTCCTTGCACCGTTTTTGGATTGAGGCTGAAGCGATTGATGTATTCACCGATGAAAAAATCAAGGGGAAAAAAGGAGTTGCTCGAATTGGCCTGGACAACCTTAAGATGGTGCTCAAAAAACACCGTATGGTCAGGGATATTAACGGTGAACTGAAAGACACTAGTAATGATGAGGAAGGCTGGCCTATTTATGTGTTATCTCCGCATCAGCTGCAAGAACTAGAACAAAGAAACCGCTCCATAGAGGGTCATGCCATGCTCTTTAATGTTCAAATAGCTATTCGTGGTTTTAAAATTACATCACTTTGTGAAGCCAAAAAAACTCACGCGTTCTATTTAAAAAATTATTTTAAAAATAACCTCTCAAAATGCTGACTCAAACGACAATTATAGCTGCAAAATTAAATTTTTATTAGACCTCTGTGGTTTCACTTAAAAGAAACGCCTGCAATATATCCCTTTCAAAATCCTTGACTAATTTTTCTTGAGCTTCTAATGTGGGCGCGCGTAAAACTGCTGAGGGATGAAAAGTAGCTCCGAGGAAATAATTAGCGGTTGGCTTTAATAGCCCTCGCTCTCGTTTAATACTAAATGCTGGATTAATTAATGATCTTGCCGCTGTTAGGCCTAAACAAAGTACTACTTTGGGTTTGATTAACTCAATTTCTTTAAGTAGCCAAGGCTTGCACGCATTAATTTCATGTATTGAGGGGGAACGATGTAATCTAAAATTTCCATTTAAGGTATATTTAAAATGTTTTACCGCATTGCTAAGATAAATATTTTCTCTTTTTATAGATAATTTAAATAAAATTTCATTTAATAACTGTCCCGCCGGTCCTACAAAGGGTTCACCCGTCAAATCTTCTTGATCGCCTGGCTGTTCTCCAACTAATATCAATTTTGCTGCAGGATTCCCCGCTCCAAACACAGTTTGATTAGCATTTCGATACAGAGGACAGCCCTGACATTGTTTAGCATGCTGCTTGATTTCACTTAGCAAACCCAGTTCTTTAGGAAGAAAATCTAAAGCCGAAGTCGCCAAGCCTTCTTGATGCAGCATCATCGTTTCGACTCGCTTTGGTGCTTCTTTTAGCAAAGTTGAAATCATTCGAGTCTCAGGTAAATTATGCCAAAAACGGACAGGCATCTCACGCTTCATTGCTTTGATTTTAATTCGAGCGGGATTAAATATTGCTTTGTAATAAGTTTGCCATAAATCCTCCAAGCCGTCTGTAGGGTTATCTTTTATTATTCTTCCCTCACTATAAATAAGTTCCTGACCATTCCAAGATACTGTTTCATCTGCAGTGACAATAATCCAATGCATTACCTCAAAGCGTCTTTTAAAAAAAGGAGCTACTAATCTAAGAATTAGGTGATCTGGTTTATACCAGGCTAAAAAATACTCATGTTCATTTTCATCCTTGAATTTACAAAAACGAATGAAGGCCTTCATTTTATGTGCATCACGTCTAATGGCTTTATACATTAAAAGCAGTTCATGCATTAAAGGATCGCTGCTTATCTCAAGCAGTCGCTTATCATTATGAGTTAAGCGCCATAAAAGTTGGTACAATTTTTCCCATTTACTAGTGCTTCTATGAAGGGCTATTGTAGCTGCAAAGGGTAAAAATTTTTTTGGAATTAACAAGACTTTATTTTTATTATTTTCATTGAGGGCCTTGAGTAAAAAAAGGTCTTCTTGAAATAACAACGCTTGAGATGATTTGGTATCTTGCCAAAGCAATAATGCAGGTTCAATTTCTTGTTGTAGCAGTTTACGTGCTTTATCACGCCAGTCAGAAAAATCGTCTACGCTCACTGTATACATAATTAAAAATCAAAGGCTAACTGTAGCGAGGGTCTAAAAATAGTATGGAGCTGGCTCGTTTTTAAATTCGCAGGCGGAAAGTAGTTAGAAACAATTATAAAATATTTTGCTCTATTTAGGGCTATTTTAAGACGTTTTAAATCCTCAAATTTAATGGGATAAAAACGTCTACTACTTAATATTTTATCCACAGAACGTACACCAATTCCAGGGATTCTCAACAGTTGTTCTCGCGAGCCTTTATTTAAATCAATCGGAAAATAATCAGGATTTCTTAGTGCCCAACTTGTCTTCGGATCAATATCCATGGCTAGGTCTGGTGCTGAAATGGGCGTAATTTCATCAACAGTGTAATTATAAAAACGCAATAACCAATCGGCTTGATATAAGCGATGCTCTCTCACTAGCGGCGGGATGATACTAGGTAAACGTGTGTCTGCATGTGGAATAGGACTATAGGCAGAGTAATAAACGCGCCGTAATTTGTAATTTTTATACAAATCAGAAGAGGTATGGAGAATTGTTTTATCGGTGGAAGGTGTAGCACCTATGATCATTTGCGTACTCTGTCCTGCTGGGGTAAAAATAGGCACGGCCATGCCTTTTTTTCTATCTTCTTTAAATTCTTGTCTTTTTATTTCAATGTCAGCCATATTTTTTTCAAGACTATCTCGTTTCTTCTCCGGAGCTAATTGTTGTAAATCTTGAGCGGTGGGTAACTCAATATTAACACTTAAGCGGTCTGCATAAAGTCCCGCAGTTTGAATTAAAGCCTCGCTGGCATTAGGAATTGTTTTTAGATGAATATATCCACGAAAATGATGCTCTTCACGTAAAGATTGGGCAACAGAGATTAGTTGCTCCATCGTATAATCGGCATCACGAATAATTCCGGAGCTTAAAAAAAGTCCTTCAATATAGTTCCGTCGATAAAAATCTAAAGTTAAATCGACAATCTCTTTAATTGTGAATTTAGCGCGTGTGACATCACTTGAAACGCGGTTGATACAATATTTACAATCAAAGAAACAGTAATTGGTAAACAGAATTTTTAGTAAGGAAATGCAACGGCCATCAGGCGTGTAACTATGACAGATACCCATGCCCTCAGTGCTTCCCAGACCTTTTCCCGGACGGGTTTTTTTTGCTCCGCTACTAGAGCATGACGCATCGTACTTAGCTGCATCTGCTAAAATAAACAATTTTTTATTAATGTCCATTTTAAAGCTCTGATGATAAATATAAATTCAGTCTAGCACGAAAAAAGAATCGAATCCCAGGGGCTTAGTAGGTAAATTTATTTTTAGAAAATCCGATTAATGAAAAAATAGTAATGCTATAAATTCCTTCCACGCCCAGAGGTAAATAACCCGTGTGTTGATGCCAGCGTTCTTGCACCCTTGATTGTAAAATATAAAAAATAAATTGAACCATTCCTTGATATATAAATGGTTGTTGTCCAGCAACAGCCCACAAGCTGCGCCATCAACTGGCTATTCTCGCTGTAAAATCTCGCAGTGCAGGTAAGAAATTTCTCTTAGGCAAAAAAATGCCTCGTTCATTCATAAGCTCTTCTACAGGTTTGATAACGCCTCTAGGATGAAGCACGGTTGCTTTACCTACTTCTAAAATTTGATCAAGAGCCGGTGGTTGTTTAGGTGCTGTGAACTGTTTGCGACATTTAAAAACCTAATAAAAATGGTATCGATATAAATCCAGATATTGAGAAAAATATGCTTGACTTTATCTCTTGAGTTAAAGTTCTGTCTTTTAGTTGGCGCTCTTATAGGGGTTCTTCAACACGACCCCAATTAGACAAATCACTTGTATTAATATCCCTAGCTCTGAAATAATGCTTCGCTACACTCCAAAGGAATTTCTTAGTGATAAATTTTACAGGTAGCTATACCGATAAATATCAGCTTTCAATGGCGCAGGCTTATTTTTTGAAGGGCCAAAGAGATCACTCAGCAATATTTGACTATTTTTTCCGAAAACTTCCATTTGGAGGCGGCTATGCTATTTTTGCTGGCTTGGATACTCTATTAGAGATCTTGGAAAATCTCCGCTTTGATAAGACTGACCTCGATTATCTAGAGAGTCAGGGCTTTAATGATGAATTTCTAAATTATCTAAAAAATTTCCAATTCAAAGGGTCAATTTACTCCTGTAATGAAGGGGAGGTCATTTTTCCAACAAGCCCCATATTAACGGTGGAAGCTAATATTATTGAAGCGCAACTTATTGAAACTTTAGTGCTTAATGTTCTAAATTTTCAAACGCTTATAGCAACTAAAGCAAGCAGAATCCGAGAAGTTTCAGGTGATCGGAAATTAATTGAATTTGGGTTACGTCGCGCCCAAGGCCCTGCTGGTTATTATGCGAGTCGTGCTGCAATTATTGGTGGCTTTGATGCTACCAGTAATGTTCGGGCTGGTAGAGATTTTGATATTCCTATTCTCGGGACCATGGCTCATTCTTTCGTGCAAAGTTTTGATGATGAATTAAGCGCGTTTCGTGTTTTTGCGGAGAGCTGGCCCCAGCATTGTGTATTATTAGTTGATACTTATAATACCTTAGCAAGCGGTGTCCCAAATGCTATTACAGTAGGCCAAGAAATGAAAAAACAGGGCCATCAATTGAAAGGAATTCGTATTGATAGTGGAGATTTGGCTTATTTATCAAAAAAAGCACGTCTACTTCTTGATAAGGCAGGCTTAAACGAGGTCGAAATTTCAGTTTCTAACCAATTGGATGAATATGTTATTAAAAGTTTGCTTGAGCAAGATTCACCAATCGATAGCTTTGGTGTTGGCACAAATCTTAGTACAGGCGTGCCGGATGCCGCTCTAGATGGAATTTATAAATTAGCTTATGCCAATAATAAACCTCGTATAAAAATTTCAGACAGCTTTAAAAAAATCACTTTACCGTATAAAAAACAGGTATATCGAATTTTAGAAAATGGCGGTCAGTTTTGGGGAGCTGACGCAATCACCTTAGCTGAAGAACAGGAAATTGAGAAAATGTATCACCCTTTTGAGCTATCAAAATCAATTTCCCTGGCTCACCATAAGAAAGAAAAATTATTGCATCAAGTTATGGCAGAGGGTAAGATTTTGGCTCCCGCTAAAACGCTTACGGAATTGAGTCAATATCGGCAGCAACGTCTTGGTTGTTTACCTATTGAGTATAAACGAATTATTAATCCCCATATTTATAAAGTGGGGCTAAGCGAAAAACTTTATAGTCAACGAGCTTTGCTTATCGAAGAACATAAAGGGATAAAATGAAGGCCTTAATCATTATTGATGCTCAAAACGATTTTATGCCTGGCGGCTCATTAGCCGTACCCGAAGGGGATAAAATTATTCCTATTATTAATGCTTTGCAGGCAAAATTTGACCTGGTTATAGCCACACAAGACTGGCATCCTGAAAATCATCAAAGTTTTGCCGCTAATCATCCGCATAGTAAACCCTTTGACACAATACCTTTGCAAGGCTTAGAGCAGACGTTGTGGCCGACTCATTGCGTTCAAGGCAGAATTGGGGCTGAACTCCATGGGCAAATCGATAAGCGGCCTATTGCTGCTATTTTTAGAAAGGGAATGGATGCGCAGATAGATAGTTACAGTGCTTTTTATGACAATAATCATTTAAAAAACACAGGTGTAGCGGGCTTTCTTCACGCAAAAAAAATTGAAAAGCTTTATTTTAGCGGTTTATGCGCGGATATTTGTGTGTACTATTCAATTCAAGATGCTTTAGCAGAGGGTTTTAGTTGCATATTAATTGAAGATGCGACTTGTCCTCTTGACAGAGAAAATTACAAGGCTCTGAGAGAAAAAATGCTGGAACAAGGGGTGGAAATACTCAATTCCTGGCAAATTTTCTAAGTTTACAGGTTCTCATGGAGAACCTGTGGCCTGTTAATTTAAATCTCTTTTTGAGAAAATAATTTAACCATGGCTTCACTAAAAGCAGGAATATCATCAGGTTTTCTACTGGTTAGAATTTTACCATCGATTACCGCTTCTTGATCCACCCATTTCGCTCCAGCATTAATTAAGTCTTGTTTTATCGATGGCCAAGAAGTCAATTTGACTCCTTTTGCAAGCTCGGCATTGATTAGAAGCCAAGGCCCATGGCAAATAGCAGCTATGGGCTTATCTTGCTTAGAAAAATCTCTGATGAACTCAAGGGCTTTATTCTCTAGTCTAAGGCTATCCGGATTCATGACACCGCCCGGTAGTAAAAGGGCATCGTAGTGACTAGCTTGGGCTTCATCCAGGGAAACATCAACTAAAAATTCATCGCCCCAAACTTTTGATTTCCAACCCTTAACACGATTGGTTTCTGGGGATACTATTTCTGTTTTAGCGCCAGCTTCATCCAGAATTCTGCGGGGTTCAGTCAATTCAATTTGTTCAAAACCATTGGCAACCAAGATAGCTACCCTTTTTCCATTTAGTCTATATACCATAGGAATATCCTTTTCTAAGAGGTTCTATAACGGCTATAAAAAGCGTAGAGAGCTGAATCCTCTTTGTCAAATTTCGGTGACTTTTAGTTTAAATTCTGTTATCAAAGTCTATTAAACAATTAATTATGAAGACGCTGTGGCTAACCAACATAAATCTTTTCGAGCATACCTTTTTTCACTTAGTTTATTCGCTGCCATTATTTTTGGCGGATTATGCGGTTATTTACTGGGACCTTCGGTAAAAAATTTGAAGCCTTTCGGTGATATTTTTTTAAATTTGATTTTTACCGCAATTGTTCCTCTTGTTTTTTTTAGTGTGTCCTCAGCTATAGCCCGGGCAGGTTCAATGGGGAAGCTGGGTAAAATTGCCTTTGCCATGACTCTCGTATTTTTAGGTACAAGCTTAATTGCGGCAATTTACGCTCTCTTTGTGGTTAAACTATTTCCCCCGGGTAAAGGCGTTTTTTTAGCGTTAGCAGCATCGCCAAAGGTAGAAATATTGAGTTTTTCTGATCAAATTGCAGGGATTTTTACGGTATCTGATTTTACAAAGCTACTCTCTCATTCTCATATGATGGCATTAATCATTTTTGCAATTTTAACCGGTCTTGCAGTCTTTACCTCAGGTGAAAAAGGAAAAAAAATGCTCGGTCTGTTAGAAGCTGGTGAAGCTGTGTTTATGCAGGTTTTTTCCTTAATAATGTATTACGCACCTATTGGATTTTTCGCTTATTTTGCTGTTTTAGTTAATGAGCTCGGCCCCAAAATTATGGAAAATTATTTTCAAATTGCTTTAGTCTATAGTGGTGCGGCTTTTCTTTATTTCCTGATTGCTTCTACGGTTTATGCCTATATGGCGGGAAAAATAAAAGGGGTAAAGCTATTTTGGACACATATTTTTCTGCCTTTTAGCACCTCGATTGCAACCTGTAGCAGTGCAGCCAGCATTCCGGCAAATTTAATAGCGGCTAAGGCGATGCGCGTTTCACCTGAGATCGCAGAAACGGTTATTCCACTTGGCGCAATTATTCATAAAGATGGTTCGGTTATTGGTGGAATTTTTAAGATTGCCTTCCTATTTGGTGTTTTTCAAATGGATTTTTCCGGTGGTCTGGTTATAGTTACTGCAATTGGCGTTTCAATCTTAGTCGGTACAGTTATGGGTGCAATCCCCAGCGGTGGCATGGTCGGAGAACTATTGATTTTAACTATTTATGGCTTTCCACCTTCGGTACTAATTTCAATCGTGGCGATAAGCATCATAGTTGACCCGCTAGCAACTATGCTTAACGTAACTGGAAATTGCTCAAGCTCAATGCTCATTTCTCGTATGGTTGAGGGCAAACGCTGGCTGAAGCAATGAGAGACACAATCAAAGCTAAGCGATATTCAAACGGAGTCTCTTCTCTCGGATAGAGGGATTGAAATAATAGGTTTCGCGCCTAAGGATTTTTTAGCCTCACAAAAATTGAAAGTAGCGACAGAACCCATCACGGCAAAGAGTATAGGCACTAAAAAATTAAAATCGATATTGGTAAACTCTGCGGTAAGGACGATTGCAGTGAGGGGCATTTTTAAGGCCGCAGCTAAAAACGCAGCAGCGCCGATCACAGAATAAGCGCCAGTAGGGGTTCCAGGCCAAAATACCGACCAGAAGCTGCCAAGGATTGTAGCCATCAAAACGCCATTAGCGAGAGAAGGGGTCAATAAACCCCCTTGAGCACCAGCACGTAGGCTTGACCAGACGATTAAGACCCTAAGCACTAATAGTTTTGCTGCTAAACTCACATCCAGGGTATTTGTAAAACCTAGTTGGATAGGGCCTTTGCCATTGCCAAGCAAAGCGGGTAAGTATACTGCGAGAATACCAATTGCCATAAAATTAATCAGACAAAGAAAAATAAGTTGACCATTCTTTGGCGCTTTAGCGCGCGCAGAATTGATGATTTGATTGAAGAAAAAGGCAGCTACACCAAAGAGGGGACCTACAACAATAGACCAAATTATTAATGATAGATTTAGGCTAAAGTCTGGAAGCTGGTACTGAGGTTCATTACCAAGGCCAATCCAGGAGATTGCGGTGGCAATTGAACAAATGCATAGTGCTGGAATGAGAGCAGACCAACTGAAGGTAAATAATAGTGTTTCTAATATAAATACAGTACCGCCAAGAGGAACATTATAAACCGCAGCTAATCCTCCACCTGCGGCGCAAGCAATCATTATTTGGCTGTGTTTCCAGCTCAGTCCGCTTTTTGCTGAAATCCAACAGGCAAAGGCAGCAGCAATTTCTCGAGGTGCTACTTCACGACCCAAGGGTGAGCCCAGCCCCACAGTAATAATTTGCAATAGAGCATTGATAGTGGCTGAACCAAAAGGCATCTTAGGCTCATCCGCTTTAACTGCAGCGGCGATAGTGGATAAAGGCTTGCCAAATCGATATAAGAAAAACCAACCAAAACCAGCAATTAGACCACATAGAGCTAGTAAAGCAAGGCGTTTAAGCGGTGCTGCTGCAGTTACACCCTGCAAAAAATTTTCTGGATGGGCTAAACTGTGGCTATATCCATAAGCCTGATGTTGGATAAAATGAAGTAACAGGGCAAGGCACATACCAGCTAGTCCTGCTACAATGCCAACTAAAATCGTAACGAAAATTAATTTGAAATTTATTTTTGCATCCAAAAGGTCACTAGTCACAAGAGGCATCCATCCACTGAGCTTGGTTGATGATGCAATGGAATTGTAGTTTTCGCAACATTTAGTAAAGCTCAGACCAGATTTTAAAAATCCCAATCAAAAAAATATTCTATTATCGAATCACTGTGAGGTTTGTCAAGGGCTGCCACTAGCTTTGGGCTTGCTTGCCTGGTATTTAAGGCTTGCTTTAAACTAACAAAGTTATAACCATTTTCTTTGTACAAACTAATTATATCTTCTAATGAATAGGCATTGAGCAAATTAGCATGTATTAATAGAATTTGGGCTTTATCCGGCTTATGGTTTGCACGATTAAGCTGCTCGGCTTTTAGGGTTTGTTGCCAGATAAAATTAAGATAACAGGGTTTCAAGACTTTGAGAAAACCACGACGTTCACTCTCAGGTACGGCCATAAGTAACTGATTAAAAACAAAATCTCTTGAATCGATGGTAATGGGTGCTACTTTATAGTTATTTAAAGCGAGAAATTCCAAAACCTTTGATTTTTTTGCACCAGCACTCATGGCTAAATAGGGATAGCGAAAATATTTAGGTTTGGAAAGCACAGGTTTAAGAATTCGGTCTGCTTCTTCAATCTCTTGTATATAGGAATCGGAGTTCATCTTATTTAGATTTGCATGTGATAAAGTATGATTTCCTAGACCCAAACCCGCTGCACGAAATTTCTTCAGAATTTGCCAATTCTTCGCGCCAATTTCACCAGCAATAACAAAACCCGTTGCCGGAACTTCATTTGCACTTAAAGCATTGATTATCATATCCAAATGATAATTTTTGCTTGAACCAACAAAAGGCAAATCATCAATGGTAATCGCTAAATCTCGATTAGCTAGAGCATCGCTTATGTTTAAGATTAGCAGCAAACAAATTAGCAAAAAAGATTTTCTATACAAAACAATTCTCATGAATCTTGTAAAAAGCTTAACCAAAAGAGGCAATATAGCATAGACCACCTCAGTGATACAGGCTCAAATGATCCTCTTTAGCAAATGATCATTGGCAAAGCCTTAATAAAATTATATCCTTAGCAAATGGGCCGTTAGCTCAGCTGGTAGAGCAGGAGACTCTTAATCTCTTTGTCGTAGGTTCGAACCCTACACGGCCCATAAACTGCCTGTTTAAATTTCGCGCACTCCTCTTCTAATTCTTAATTTTTCCTTAATTAATTTAGCTTATAATTAGCTATTGTTTATTCTTTGAGTAATTAATGAAATCTACCATTGAGATCTTAGCGGAAAATGAAAAACAGAAGCGTCATCAGAAAGGGGAATCGCTTAGTCAATTTATAGACGCTCACAAAGGCGAAAAGAATTTTTTTAATATTGGCAAACGTCAGCATTTCAATTCTACGGTAAATATCAGCGTTGAACAGGCTCAAGAGCAGCATATACATCAGGTAGTGTCTCAAGAAATAAATCAAGAAATTGCTCAAAGTGAATATCAAAATAGCAACTTGATAGGTATGGATTTTGAAGCCTTGAAAACTGCAATTATCAAAGGCCGATTGAATCTGCGTGATGGCGCCGCAATTCTTACAGAACATACATTAAGAAGTCATTGGCACCGTTGGATGGGCGATGTTTTATCGCGCTATGGTGAAACCTCTGCTTTTCATTTGGAAAATCCTGAACTTGAAAGTGCACATCCTATTAAAATATGTTTCACTCGAAATCTTCACAAAATTCATAAACCCGGAATAATATACCTAAAAAAAATTAATGATAACTGGGATTTTTTTCTTGATTCCGGCGATTTACATCCCATTAAAAAAACAATGACCGAGCGCGAGTTATATGATTTATCTACTGAAATAGAAAATACAAATAATTTGCTAGGGCAAAAGAATTTAGTTCATCAGATGGATATATTAAGATCTGATGTAGAAATTGAGGACGAATTAGAACTGATACAGTTCTTGCTGGAAGCGCTAGCAATTGATAATCCTCAAGGCCTGCCATTTTGTGCAGCTAATAAGCAGCTATCTACTATATCTGAAGAAGCTGCAACGCAACTATTAAACAATCCACAGTTTTTCCAACAAGGGCTTAATCCACTCCAGTTTGATAATGGCTTTATACTTGTGAAGCCTCATGCCTTGGCGTCGCCAATCTTGCATTATTTACCTAAGGCTCAAAAAAAGAAAATTTTATTTTCTCCTAAACCCTTTGAAATCCTAAAGGCTCAGGCTTTAGGGATCGATCTTTGCGATCTATTAATTAAAAAACTACCCACGATTTTGCAAAAGATATGGGCTAATATTGATTTGTCTAATTCAGAACTTTTTAGACAAAACCTGCTTAAATTGTCGCAATTTTCTGAGCCGCAATTAAATAATTTATTTAAAGTTTGTCAGCTCGATAATAATTATGATTTTTTACTGCTTGATTATATTTTAACGGTTTATTCTAAGGTTGCAGATAATTTTAAAAGCCAACCCTATGATAATTTCTTAACCTCAGCTTTTAATCAAGAGCTTGCTCAAAAAAACTTTACAGCTACGCCTTATCAATTAATTGACTTATGCAAGGCGTTAGCCTCAACACCAAATAATCCCCGAGATTTAGAACTAATTCATTTAATTG
Organism: Tatlockia sp.; assembly: GCA_013697725.1. Classification (GTDB taxonomy): domain Bacteria; phylum Pseudomonadota; class Gammaproteobacteria; order Legionellales; family Legionellaceae; genus Tatlockia. Next base: position 68,844 of record JACCWI010000019.1, on the reverse strand, counting down.
ACGAGGCCAAAAATCAGCCTCTAAAAACACAACTGGCCTTATTGGAAGTGTATTCTATCTATGGCCAAAATGGTTTGGATGCGTATTCAATCTTGGCAAAAACAGGCGCCTTTTCACTAGTGAATACAAGCTTGTTCAGTTCGCTTGAATCGTATATTCCTTTAATTGAAAATATTGACAAAATAAAAATTGCCTTGGATGTTATTGACAGTTTTGACGAACAAAAAAAGGCTTGGTTTGTTCGTTTATTAGAGAAACACGCTGCAATCGTTGGCTTCGACGATTTACCCACACTAGTCGAATCCTTTACAAGCTTTGCAAACCGCATCAGAGCCTATAATTTGGAATTTTATCCCCTCTCTGAAAGAGCCTTCTTATCAGTAAAAAACTTACCTACCACCTTAGGCGCTATCTTATCTATTTTTAGGGAAAATAAAACCTGTGATAGAGACATTCAATGGGCAGCTATTACTGAAATTAATCTAGATGGCAATGCAGCGATTCGGGCTATGAATGATGTTAATCCTCCTGAATTTATTACGCCAAAGATGCGTATTGAACCCAGATATTACAATTACTCGGATAGCCACACGATAGGTTATAAAGGTTCTCGGGATCCTAAAGCTATAGCCAAAAGCAAATCATTTTTAGAAATTCAGTCTAATTTTTATCGCTATATCGCCCATCAGGCGCATCGACTACCTCTTTCTTTTTACCAGGAAATGGAGCAGGAAATAAATGAAAGGTTTCCCTTAAAATCGGATGACCGAAATGATCTCTTTAAAGTAGTAGCTATGCTCTATTCCTTGTTGGCGTCAACAACTACGGGAGAGGAAAATAGTTTAGTTCATGGTGATGAACCTTCGACAAGAGCAGATACCAAAGAACTGTGGAAAAGCTTTATTAAAGCCCTCTCTGATTTTAGATTGCCATACCTATTAAGAATATTTATGACTGTTGAAGATGGGTGGAGAAGCCTATTGAATGCTTCTTATAATTTGGATGGTTCACCGAACCTTTTAATTATCAATCAAGTGCTGCAATTCAATATAGAGATTGTTGAATCAGTTGCCGCTTTAATTGCAGAAGCAAGTTTTGATAAAATCGGTAACCTTATGAAGGTTAGGGACGAGTTTGCTGAAAAATATGGTGCTGCAATTTATAAATCTATGAAATTTTACGATGATTTGGTAAAAAATAATAAAAATTTGTATGATTTTTCTTTTAATTTTTATCAGAAGGCAATCTGGTTAGTCGTCGGCTCCAAGATAAAAGGAAATACTCAAAGGTTCTATATTAAAAATTATGATATCCACTCAGGATTTCTTAATGAATCAAAAACCCAAGGTGAAAAAATAGGCTCTGGTATCTCTTATCCTAAGGGGGGCTATTCTGAGGAAAAAAAATATCCTCCGACACTACTTAAAGAGGCCTTTGCGGCTTTGCTTTCCTTGATGAGCCATTTTCAAATTGATAAAGCAAGCCTTGAGTCCATAGATGAATTAAGAGCCAGTTTTTTTGAAGAATGCTCACAAGATTATCAACGCCTGGTACAGGGTTTGACCTTATTGCAATCGATGAAGACTGTTGATAAGCAATGGTCAATTCTAGCTTTGAAGGCATTTATTGAATCAATTTCTGCAAATCCTCATCAGAAAGTATCTGCTTTAGTAGAGAACGCCTTTGGCAGGCAGTATTTTTCCAGTGATTTTTTTGAGCTTTGTAATGCCGAAAAGCTCTCTGATACCGTTATAAAAAAGATCAATCAATACTTCAACGTTGAACAAAGACCGCAACTAATTAACATGTTGAAAATATTTGGCCAGGCAACCGTAGTTAAGCTTGAACAACAGTTGCTGGTTATTAATGCCCTGAATTCCCTTTATCAAAGCTTCCCGATTAAAGAAGGCGATACTTTATTTGAGTATTTAACCAAACCCAAGATTTTCGGTAGCGATCTGGCTGTGTTTCAAGAACTTTTAACTTTTCTTCCTCTTGAGTCAAATCTTCACTACTTCAGCTATTTTGTTGAGAAATCGGCTCAATCCAAGGACAAGTCTTTAACCTTAAAAATTCATACCTTTATTAAAATGGCACAGTACTTTGTAAAACCATTACAACCCTATTTTTCTGAAAAAATTATCCTCAATTTACTCAGTGAAAAACTTTTAGTGGCTAATGAAGCAGATTTTGATCGTTTGGAATTGGAGGAGTTTTTTGGTGATTTAGTAGCGCTTACGAAAACATATCCGCAAATTAAAGTTAAAATAGTTGAGTATTTGCCTGAATTTATTAAAGAATATCAAGATCTTGACAACTCAATGTGGAAAATTTTAAGCGAGAGCTTGAGAGCACTTGATGATTCCGATCAGGTGCTGGCTTTATTCACTAACCTCCTGGATGCTGAAGAGCCTCTTAATCTAGGTTTTATTCGTGAAGCTGACTATCAAAACCTGTCCGACAAACCTTTATTCTGGAAGATTATCACTCAGTTGAGCAATAATAATTTACCGCTTAAGCAAGCTGCTGTGAACAATTTACTGAAAAATTTTGAGACAAATTATCAAAAATTAGCACGTATTTATAGCAATGCACCTTATCCAACTCTAGAAAAAGCTGAAAAACTGGTGAAGGCTACAGATTTCGAAGAAAAATTAAAACAATTTAATCAAAGACCCTACGCTAAAGATAAGGACAATGGTTTCGATTTAACTAAAGCAAACGCATTCCGACAGTTAATCAAAGGTTTTGAATTTAGCTTAAAGGATTTAGAAGAATTTGATGAAGCAATCCAAAAAGCCGAACGACTCAATGTTGTAGAAATTCAACATCGTTTAAGTCTAAATCAGCCGCCTAATTTACCTTATCTTGTCGCGCTAAACATTAGGTTACTTTATCTATCTACAGCAAAAGAGTGCAATACCATTCAACATTTAGCAATCTTAGGTGAGTTAAAAGCAGGAAGACGAGTAATTGGCCAACTCGAAACCGGCGAAGGTAAATCTCGAGTGAACATGCTCGTTGCAGCTTGCCAGCACCAAAGAAAGACTACCGTTGATTTTATTACGAAAGACATGCATTTAGCCGAGCGTGATTACCTGGCCTATAAAGCCTTTTTTGATGCGCAAGGAATTAAATCGCAACTCCTCTATGGTGATAGTCCAATCGATGCCTATCAGAAAGGGGGAATCCATTTCTCCACTATCCATGATTTGGCGCACTTCAGAGGTGTTGCCCATGCCAAAGGTCATTTAGATCTGGTGTTGGAATTCAATCCCCAGCAAAGAACTTTAATAATTGATGAATCAGATTTCATCTTTTTTGGCTTATTTAATAATCACTTTAATCTTTCAAAAGCTGATCCGGCAATGAAGAATCTTGCTTTTGTTTATGAAGAGCTGATTGAATTTTTTTATACTAATCCACAGGCTAAAAATTGGGATGCCCTCTATTGCGATGAGCAATTTATTCGCTTTGTTAAAGCGAAAGATAGTGGCAAAGCCCAGCTTTTAGAAAAAGTCTCCTTTGAGCAACGCAAAATTTGGCAAGAGTCCGCACTAATTGCTATGGAAATGAAACTGAATGATAAATTCACCATTCAATCAAATTTACAAAAGGAGACTGAAGGCGGGGTTAAAATTGTTTCAGAAGCCCGTGTGTTAATGAATAACAGGCCGGAAAAAGGTGAATTTACCGAAGGTGTACATCAATTTCTCCATGCTCGCCTTAATTGGTTAAAGCAAGCGGATAAGAATGCGCAATTGAATGTTAAGGATAGAGAAATTGTTGAATATTCCGCATCCCATCCCAGGATGCAAGCCTTTTTAGAAGAGCCTGAAAAACGCATTTATTATTCCTTAACCGCAAAAGGGGTGATTGATGATTATCATGAAGGTTTTATTTATGGAGCGACAGCTACACCAGGCACCCTAAAATTACAAAAAGAAGGGCAGTTATTGCATAAGATTGAAAAGACAATTGTTTTTCCACCCGCAAATCCTTCAAACCGTTTATCTCATCCAACCTATCTAACTGAGAATAATCAGACTCAGATGGAGTGGATTGCTAAAGAAATTCGCCAAGCGCAGCAAGCTAACCGTCCTTTCATTTTGTTTTGTGAAGACGATAGTGAAAGCGAAAAAATTACGGCTTACCTCAAGGGATTAGCTATTCCCCAAATCACCCGTCTATCCGCAGAAACAGATAAGAAATTTGAAAGTCGCTATATCGCTAAATTAGCCGGTGTTCCTGCTGCGGTGACTATCACAACTTCGGTGCATGGCCGAGGAACCGATTTTGGTTTGGATAGTTCCGCCAAACTCAAAGGTTTCACGGCAAGGTTTAGCTTTTTGCCTAAAACTTTGGAAGAGCAGCAACAACTGTTTGGCCGTGTGGCACGCTTTGGCGACTTTGGTGAAGCCGGTTATATTCTTTCCAAGGCACGTGAAAAATCAAGGCTAGGTAAATCCACACTGCGCGATGGATTTTATTTTTCAGCGGAGCTTTACTTAGAAAATGAATTAGCTCTTCGTGAGCAGAAAACGCAAGTGCAGCGAATTATTCAATTTAAGGTGACTGATTTTCTACATGCCCTGCAAAGTGAATTTTATAGGGATTTCGCTACAATTAGCGATGAAGATTTACGTACATCTGCTCAAGGCCAATGGACAACTTTCTATTACCAAGCCACTCGTCTGGGTAAAGAGCTAACTCCTAAGCTATCGGGTCAGGTAACGGTTGAAGCAGTGAATAACAATTTTAAAGGCTACCAACTAGCCATTGAAAAAAATTGGCAAGAAACATTTAACGTGCCCTTACCCGCTAGGTTAACTTTAACTCTGGAAGATGAATTTAAACCTTTCTTTGAGCCGATTGTTGCGAAAAAAATGCAAGTCCCAGTAGTCGATGGCTACCATCCTGCTCATGACGGTAGAGCAGTTTTATATAATCGTCCGTTTGAAAAATGGCGAGCGCTATTCCGTTTGGAACGTCCTCTTTTCGCAGATTTTCGTGCTTGGTTAGACGGACGTGGAATTTTATTTCCACAACTAAGAGCTTGGTGGTCTGGTGCAATGAGCTTTGAACAATTCCTGATTGGTTGCGAGCTGTCGGAAAGTACTCTTAGCAAGATTTTAATCACTCTGGTTCTTGTTATAGCGACACTTTTAGGCGCAGGACTTGGTACTGTTTTGGTTATGACGGGTGTGTTTGCCCCCTTTGGCGTCGGACTTTATGGCCTTCTTATACTCATGGGCTTAGGCGCTGCTGCAGGACTTTTAACCGCAGGTGTGCCAATGGTTCTGAAAGCTATTTTCGATTGGTGTACTAAGTCTGAACCAGAGATCGAGGTTCCCGTGCGAGTGGAGGACGTGCAGGAAAGTTATGCAACCATGGGAATTTTAGAGGGTAGTAACAAAACAAAAGAGCTGCCTCAAGAAACTAATAATTTTGGTTCTGTCTTTGTAACAGAGAACCGCTCTCAAAAATCAATTTCCTTTCGTAAGGAAAATCCAGATCAAAATAAAACCAAACATGGACTATAAGGGATAAGGCACCTAACTAGGCTCTCTCCAACCTAATTTGGGAGGAGAGGGAATTTATCCTATACCTAATTACACAAGCAAATATTTAAATATTCTCGGAGTATGAATGAAGATTTACAGTGAAAAAACCGGAAGTTTTATGGAGCTTTTTACCTACGACTTTGATGATCCTGACATTAAGCCCCAACTAACACTCTTGCTACCCTATAACCGAGACAATGATTCTTATCTTCAACAAAATTTTCCTGAGTTTAAAAAGCTGGGCCTAATAGAAGTTAAAAAAGCTGATCTTGCCTTACATCAAACCATCACTGTTAGCAGCAAGCGAAAAGTAGCGCGGATAGTTAAAGCAATGCTTTCAAATCCCGAATGTAATAGTCCTGCTAACGAAAGAGTGATTAGTCATTTAACTGAAATTGATGAACACTTAACCCGTGTTTTAGCAGAAAAGAAACCAGCTCATAGACCTCCTAAATCAAAAAATTATGCGAGCTATATTCCTATTAATGAAAAAGTTAAAAGGGATCCTGAGGTTCCAAAATCTTTGCATAAGGTGATTAAAGTAAAAAAAGAATCAAAAGCCACGATAGATATCTTAAAAATAATGGACTCCGGTGGACGCATTACTGAAATAGAAGCCTTTAATGCCCTCTGTTATCGCCTCTTATTAAATGATCGCACACCGATGGTTCGTAGTGTTCATGATGATGAAGGTAATCGAATCGGAGTGTTATCCACTGAAATAGCTGATTTTCAATCGCTGCATGAATATTACCTTAGCCAAGCTAAACAAACCGGCTTTTTGAAATCGCCGTCTCAAACGCATTTAATTGAGTCGGGAATTGGTAGAATCCTGGCGGCTGCTTATTGTGAAGAAGAAAATGATTTGTCAGGTGCTAATATTGGCTATGATGCGCTTAAGATAAAGGCTTATAAAATAGACCACGATCAAGCTACCTGGCCTTTTACTGCAAAATATTTAGGAGTGAATCCTAGTAGGCCACAGCAATCGAATGGTCGCTGTAGAGGCGTAAAACCCATTGATGCTTTTCCTGTTACTCAAAGAGATCTGAATGAGTTTCCTTATTTAATGGATGCAAAGCCTCGCTCTTTTCCAGATGAATGTGATTCTAAAATTTTAGACTTAGTGGGTATCAAAGAAAATGCTGAATTTAATGCAGATGTACAGTTAGTATTTTTAAAGCGAATTTTAATTACAGAGCAAATTTATCGCAATATCGCTGCAATGACAATTGGTAGTCCAAGTTTACAACAAAGATTGGTAGCGCATAAAACTCAGCGGGGCGAATTACTTAAAAAAGCGCTTCTTAAAAATGAAAAATTCTGTAACTTTATGATTGAAAATCCAAATTTAAAAGAACAACTAAGGTATGAGTTTGGGCAATATAATGATGATTTTAATATCACAAGTCTATTGCGGATTAATCTCGAAGAACTTAGTGCTCATTATGAGTCTATAATGGAGAAGATTAATTCGCAAAGCAAATGCATCAATGAAGAGAATTACGCAAAAAAATCGATAAAATTATGTGATTGTTCTTCATCATTTTTTAAAGCTGATTTGCCATTTCCTGCTCATAAAGAAAGGGAATCAAGGGTTTTACATGTTATTTCCAATATCGCTGGTACAAATTTCTAGCTAATTCAACCTTGAACCTGATTATAGAATCAGGTTCAAAACTCGATTAAAAACAGAAAGAAAAACAAGAGCTAGGGGTATCTTTTTGGGGAAAAGATGCTTTGACTTCAGATATTATAGAATTAAGCTCAGAACTATTTAACCCGCGGTCGGTATAATTGGGGTTTTTAGAAAAATTTCTATTTACAATGAGCGCCCTTGTTTTATCTGCATCAGAGAATACTGATTCAAGAGATTTCCCGTCACACAACTTATCACGCAAAGTCTTGGCAAGGCAGTAATTGGCTTCGCGATTGATTGCTCTTGAATCAGAGAAGAACCAAAAGCCATAGGTAAAGTCTATACCCCCTTCGGAGCGCTGAGATTCAATTCGTTCAATGTAACTAGTTAATTTTGAAATAATTGCGACTATGGGAGCGCTGGTTTCAATTGTGTTAAACAATTCATTCGCTTTTACTAATTCAACTCTATTGTTGCTACAGTTGTTGTAGACTAAAAAGGCATTTCGTGCCAGTTGTAAATTATTAAAATAGTCATTAAAAAAACTGCCAACTTTAGTTTTTGATTGGCCTAAAAACCTTTCATTGATATTTATAAAATCAAATAGGTAACCATCAATTCGCATCAGTTTGGACATGGGATTTTGCGGGTGGGAATAGTCAATAAAACTATTTGTGAGGTTCGAGATCTCAACTGCAGGAATAAAATCCCGCGTACGATCATAACCTTCAATCATTGAGATTATAAATTCAGGATGTATTTTAGCCTTGTTTTTTAGTCTTATTGTCTCTAATTCTGCATAAAATCCTTCGAACTCTAAGCCTCTTAATACCGTATTATCTTGAAAGAAAATAATATGGTCAATTATTTTTGGAACTATTTCCCTTGGATTGCCCTCGAAAGAAAAATGAACATGAGCGTTATCGTCTTCAAAACTTTCAGCAAATTTTGAATTGGGTTTATGTAAAAATTGATGTTCCAGAGAATCAGCCAAAACTGTAGTTAAACTAAGCTTAGTTTTAATATAATTAAATTCTGGACTATCAGAGGCATCGGTTTTATTGAGGTAAAAACTGATAATGTTGCCAGTAATAGTTAGATGTTGAATTATGCAATTTGTAGATTTGAAGGTGAAATGAAACATGGCTGTCCTTTTTAAAGGTAGCTTAAATTATAACACAGTGGTTTTCAATTGTGCAATTATTAGAAGTGAACTTATTGATTTTTGGTGAAGGATTTATTGACTGCGTTAAGAGTTATATCGTGCCGGCGAAGGGAGATCCTTCGCTTTGTTCTGGATGACGGCGAAGAGAGGAGGGAGATCCTTCGCTTCGCTCTGGATGACGGCGAAGAGAGGAGGGAGATCCTTTGCTTTGCTCTGGATGACGACGAAGAGAGGAGGGAGATCCTTTGCTTTGCTCGGGATGACGGCGAAGAGAGGAGGGAGATCCTTTGCTTTGCTCGGGATGAACCGCTATACGTCATCCCGAGTGAAGCGAGGGATCTCCCTGGTATAGCTCTAACTCTTGACAAGCACAGTTCGCTTTTCAATCTGACAACCTTATCAACAATTCACCCAATTAATCCTTTGTTCATCACAAAGACAGGTTGAAAAAAAAGAAAGGTGATTAATAAATACTCATTAAATGTTTAAAAAAGCATTTGCATAAATGTAGACTCATCATCCTGATTCTTAATATTTGCTTGGGAAGTAATCACTTTGAGCTTTTCAATCATTTTATTAAGGAGTTCTGTCGCTTCGGGATTATCAAAAGACCGCATAATTTTTTGTGATAATATTCTAAGAATAGGCGTTATTATATCGGGTGAACAGCTAAAATAGGTATCTAATTCATAAACAAAATCATCGAGAGATTGATTAAAAATAATAAAGCAATTGACCTCGTTAGATTCAGTATAAGGTGGAATTTCGATCCGGGCAGGGGAGTTTGCTAGGGTATGTTGTTTAAATGCTCTGGCGTAATCAAAATCAGGTTTGATATTTAAGGCTTGTTCATTTAAGAAATAGGCAATAAGCCATTGATGACCCTGCATTAAATTGGAAAACTTGTCTAAGTTTAAAAAATAATGAGCTAAGCCACTCAAAGCCTGTGCTAAGTTGAAAGGGGTTGTATGTCTTAACGCTGCAACTTTATTGAAGGTTTCGAGAAAAATTTTAATTGCCTCATTCTTCCGCTCACACTGCTCTTGCTGAGCAACCAAATAGATTAACTTTGTGGGTTCTGTGGTAAGTATAGAATTTGGAAAAAAACTAGCCTGAGTCAATCTTTTGTAATTTTCAGTTTTACTTTTCATCAGTTAACTCTAGGATAATAAATTTAGATCCTTATTATACCATGATGATCAACTATAAACCAAATAGGTGGTATCTTGTTGTATTAGCTTAAAAACAAATTTGCTGGGGCGCTAAACAGAAGGTTAACAAAAGCTTTTTCAAATTAAAGTTATCTAATAAAATAGCAAAGAAAATAGTTTAATTTCTATATTTAGGAGAGAGCAATACACTTGAAAATACTTGAAAAACTTTTACCGTACTGATTAACCTACGTTTATACAATTCATACTGAGGTAGATAGAAAAACCACGATTTTTCGTATTTTTATCCTACCCTATCTAAGGGGTAATAAGGCTTTAGAAATGCCCTCAGAAAAAAAGACTTTTTAAAAGTCCATTCTCTAAAATGGTAAAAATAAAGCATGGTTTTTTAACAAACTTAAACCAAAACGCTTTAAATAAGGTGTGATGAATTTTGCCTTTGTTAATAATACCTTTGGCTTGCGTACCTTCCAGAGTAAAAAAGCGATTGGAATTGAAGCCCCTAAAATTAGCCGACGATTAACTTTCATAAATTCAGCTAAATAATTACTGTGGTGAAAAAAGCTGATTTTATTAAGCCTGATCTGTTCCGCAGTATTATCTATCGCTAGCAGTAATTCTTTTTTAGTTTTTTTCATTGCTTATCATCGGTTTTGTATTTAAAAGAGCTCGAGTTCGAACAAAACTCATCTCTCTTAAAAGAGTTAGAATTTTCTTGCCAATAATCAATAAAATTAAAACTTGAATTGTAATTAGTCCAGCAAGAACAAGTAGAAAATTTCCTATCAACGCAAGCAATAAATAGCCAATAAGCACCATGAGCGTGCACCAAAGGGTTAAGGCTAAGGGGATCAACAGACCTATGCAAATTAACAGAGGGAAAATATTTTGGCCTGCAAGTTTTGCTTCCAGCAGAGATAATTTGACCGTATTTTTAACCAGTGACATTTTACTATCAAAGTAGCCCATAAATTCATTCAGTAATTGCATTAAAATTTCCATAAAATAAAAAGAGAGCCCCCTTTAAATATAAAGGGGTTCTAAAAATATTAATCTTTGTATTGTTTCTTAAATTCGTTCATTTCAATGCCAATTTTTTCCAGTTGCTCTTGACTAAGAATTTTTTTAACCTCTGGAAAGAGCTCTTTTTCTTCTTCTTTGGCATGATGCTCAACATCCGTCTTGAATTTTTCAAAATGCTCATCCCAAGTGGATGGTGAATTAAGCTCGGATAGTTTTTTTATTGCTTTTTCAGCATGATTTTCTTCAATAAGAAGATGGTGTACCGTTTCATTTAAACGCTTATCATTTTTAAAGTGAGGATACCAAACGGTGTGCTCCATTTGTTCATGACGGATTATCTCACTACTAAGGTTTTCAAACATTTGCTTTTGTTTTTCAAAGGGTTGAGACGAGTCACTAATTTTTTGGAGAGTAGCTCGAACTTTATCGTGTTCGTTTATTAAAACTTCAATAGCGTTCATCCTAGGTCCTCCATTAGGGATTTAGGGTGAGTGAAGCTAGTGGACAGCTTCAACTCGGTATTGCATAAAGAAATTAAATTATTTTTTCAAAAGCTTAGAAAGAGCATAACCAATTCCGCCTGCAATTAGCAAGGAGGTTAAAGGCTGTTCTTTGACAAAATTAATGATTTCATCAGTCTCTTCACTTAGTTTATCTTGAAGTTGATTAACTTTTTTCTTGCCTTCCTGATAGAGTTCAGAAGCGCTGTCTGCAAGAGATTCCGCTTTTGATTTTCCTTCTTCATAGAGCTCTTCTGCTTTGGAAGCCATTTTATTTTTACCATCTTCATAAAGATTATTGGCTTTATTTTGCATGTCTTGTTTGTTATCGCGAAAACTACTCATTATTAACTCCTTCTTGGTTAATCGTCATTTTCTTTAAAACTCGAACCAATCTTACATTGGCGTGACTCATGTGTCAATAATTATGTGACAGATATTGCCTTTAAAATATTGTTTTAATTTGACGCAAAAATTGTGATAAATTTATAGTCTGTTTGGAAAAATTTTAGCTTGCAATCTCGGTAGCAAGCTTGTCAATTAAATTATTAACAGATTTTAGAACTAAATCAAAGTATTTTGAATCAAATACATACCTACAATTTATTTGAAAAGCTAATTGCCTCAATGTCTTATAAGTTGACGATGTATTCTTTATAATCACCGTGCAAAAATTAAACTAGTTGTGTTATAATAAAGAACATTTTTGCGGGTATTTTTAGGTTTAGAGCGTGCTATGTATTCAAAATCATCGTTAATTGCTTGTGATTTATATGTCGAAGTTGATACAGAGGTTCAGAAAAATATCTGCACTACTAATCCAAATGGCCGCGCTAATGTTCCAAAACTTTTGGGTAAAGAGGACGCATTCTGGGAAAAGCAGGCAGACAGTAAATCCTTTGAAAAGTCCGTTATTGTTATTAGCGATTGGTCCCTTGCAACTCACCGGTTAGAAAAGGAAGAACTTAGGTGGATTTTTTGCTTGATGGATCTAGGTTTTGAAATCTATGCCTGGACTGGCAAATTGGTTAAAATTGATTCTCAATATGAGCTTGAAGCCAACTTAAAAAATATTCAGCCTATTCATCCTAAACAACTCGAAATAATTCTTTCACAAAATGAAATCGAAAAAGATAGTATTAAAATTGTTGATTATTTTGAGAGAAGGCGAATTTCAGCAATTTTAGAATTCAATAAATCAATTGAACCGTCTCTTAATTTTACCGAGATTGAAAATGTAAGTTCAGCGACGCTTCTAGAGAGTATTATCGCTAGCCTTTCCGATTACTTATTTTTTGAAATTTATTTATTTATTCATCAGGATTTAGAGAATTATGAGTTATTAAAAAAATTGGCGTCACTTCCGCAATCAAAGGGAATTAATTTTTCTACCAATAACTCTCTAAAAAATGAAAATTTTATGCGGTTTTTAAAGCAATTTCCTTATTATTTTCGGAAAATTGACCTTTACCAATCGAGCGCGGAGATTTTTAATAATAAAGAATTAAAAAATATTAAAGCTTTTGCAATGAAAAATGAAAAAAATCACCTAGTTGATCTTAGCCAATTCTCTGACCAATTACAGTCTATTAAACTAAAGGGTTTTAATTTTAATGAATGTCAATTCAGCTCATTTCATTCCTTGCAAAAACTAAGCTTATCATCATTTACTAATCCTATTCTTTATGAAATAGGTGTTAAGGCACCTAATCTAGAAGTTTTACAATTAAATGAACTTTATTATTCTACGAACGAAAATAAAAGCAAATTAGAATTCATAAAGCTCAAGAAATTAACCCTTAATAAGATATGGCTACCTAACCTTTTAAAAAAAGTTAACTTGCCTTCTCAAATTGAGGAATTAACCCTAAATACTATGAACTTAGATTCCGCCTGTATAGACATTAATGAAATTGAAAAAATTACTCAGCTTAGAAAATTATCCTGTAAAGACCTCAGTATTTCAGCCGATTATTTAATAACATTAATTAAAAATAATATCTACTTGGAAGAGCTTAGATTAGAAAATGTCGATATTTGCAGTGAAAGTTCTGAAGAAAGAATTAGCCTTATTCAAATATTGCAATCTAATTCACAATACCTGCTTTCTCTGCGCTCGATGACGATTTTACAAGAAGACTTTAGTGAGCTTCCCAATTTTATTGTAAATTTCCTTAAGCAAGTACCCATGATTGAAGAAACAATCTTTAAACAAAGCAGTCAATTAAATAATAAGGCCACTATCCTCTATCAAAAAAATCATCAAATCCTTTTGAAAGGCGAAGAAATAGACCCTGCCATTTTAGAACCCTTTATAACCCACAGTGATTATGTACATTTCTTATCAATAAAAGGTTTATTAATGGATAGCATTTGGGTGAAGGATTTGTTGGTTGGTAATAAAGATAAATTAACTCAGATAAAAACTTTAGAGCTACCTGAATCTTTAGAGAAAGAATATATTGAGCTATTTCCCAGTTTAAAAAATATTAAGCTAAAAAAAATTAGATTGTCACGTGGTTCTTTGACCATTTGGGACGACATGGATTTTCAGTTACTGTTTAAGTTAGATCACTTTAATAATTCCATTTTAAGCGAGCTAGTAATAACTCATTCCAAAGGTAAAATTTTAAATGAAGCGTTATTCTTCGATTATGACAGCGATTTTCCTTTCAAATCCCTTCGTATTTCGAACTTTGATTTTTCAGCAAAGATTTGTGCCAAATTAATAACTCGATCACCTCATCTAAAATTCTTACACCTCGAAAATAATGTTGACACAGAGATTATTGACTGTCTTGCTCTTTCGAAGTCTCTGGATGGGCTTATTCTCAAAGGGCTGTTAGAGCCCAGCATTTTTAATATTTTAGTTCATAAACCCCTGGTTAAGTTATTAGAAATAGAGTTACCTGAAAATAATGAATCAATTATAGAACTTTTAATACTATGTATTGCCGCATCAACGCAGTTAAAGCATTTAATTATAAAGGGTGAGTTTTCCGCAAAACTAAGCGAAAGATTTTTGAATTTAATCATAAATAAACAATATAAAATGGATACGCTTATTTTAGGCAGCCATTTTGTTTTTATAAAAGATCGTGAATTAAAAGTAGAGATACCACTTGGCGAGGATTATCTAATTGACTTAGTAAGAAGTTCAACCCAGATTGATATTTTACAAATTGCTCAACCTATACCCATTGAGATGTTTGCAGGTTGTCAATTTAAACGCTTATCTAGATTAAAAATAATAAGTTGTCTAGATTCTTTAACCAGCACTAGAACACTTTCAGAAGTTTTTGATTTTTTGATCTCTCACTTTCCTAAATTAGGTAAATATACCGTGAGTGAGGGTATATCGGTTAATCTTTATCGAGAAAATTCTTATTTTATTGTGAATGAAGATAACAAAAAACGCAGATTGCAAACCACGGAAAGATTGTCCAATAGGCAAGTTTCTGCTTATATTGATCACCTTAAAATTGAAGCCCTTGATATTCCAGGTTTTGATGGACTATTGGCTTTGCAGGAGGAAAAATCTTATTCTAGCTTTTCCTGTAATCTTCAAGACACGTCTTCTTTATTAGCTAATCTTGAACTTTTGATCATTAAATCAAACACTTATGATTGTTCCTTAAAGTCTCCCCATTTAAAAATAACTAAAGATAAGCTGGAGTGGCATGGGGATAAACTAAGTGATGATGAAATCCAAAAAGTAATAAAGCTAAGCGGAAAATTTTATATTAAAAATATTAGTATTCATAATAAATTGTCTCTAAATGTGGCTAAAATGTTAGATCAAGAAAATTTTTATGAAATTAATTTAATTGAGGTTAATAATCAAGAGGAAATTCTCGTTTCCTTAATGAAGACTCGAGTGGAATACACAGCCCGGAATGCTCATTATCAAGTGCTCTATAAATATAAGGAGCTTAATGATCAATTACTTTGTAGCGGAATATGTTTCCCTCCCTCGCTTTTATCTTTGCTCTTAAGTAGAAAACACGATAAATATTTTTATACTATTAAGCTTGAGGATTTTTCTTTTGGCTCTTCATCGCCATCATCCTTGGCAATAAATTATGATTTTCATAAACTTTTTTTAAAAAATACTAACCTAAAAATAGATTTCCTCGAAAATTGGTTGGCTAATTCAAAATTTAGCTATAAAGTCCTCACAGTAGAAAATTGTCCAAATATTAGTCACAGCCAATTAGAAAAATTAGAGAGCGAATATCCCCCACATCAACTCTCTATTACGCATCTTGCAACTGTAAGTATAACTGAGCCTCGCTCAATGCCGCGGAAACAAGGGAACTTGCTCAGTTCTATAGACGCAATTACCGGTGAGCAGCCTTGGCAAAATCTTTCTTTTAATAAGGAAAACTCCTCTGATTGTTTCAGAAAGAAAAAAGAACAGCCTTCTTTAGCTAATTATTTAAGATTAATTATTCAAAATGACGGACCCAAAAATATAAGACTACTTAAAAATATTCCTTATAGAAACGATGTGACTGGTCTCTATGAAACTAACTATGAAAATCAAGCTGATTATTATCTAGCAGAGCCTAAACTAATATTAGAGAAAAATACCTGGCTTTCTCTGCCTTCTAAAACACCAGAAGATAGACTGGTGGCCTGCTATGCTTCTGAGCAGTTAGATTGGGGATATTCTGATGAGGAAAATCTTTTCTATATCCGTAGTATTAAGTCTTGTGAAGTTAAATTGTCTTATTTAATTCGTGGAGAACTTGATATCCGATTTAAGGATGAGGAAGAGATAGATAATTATCAGACTTATTTTCCTTGCATCCAAGCGATAGATTTCGAAGTGTCCAAGATTGATAGCCTATTTCAAAACCAATTTTCATCTTTATTAAAAAAGCCTCGAGATTTTATAGAAGAATTGTTAATCGCTTTTTGCCGCTTTGATGCAGGAGATTTATCCAACCCTTCTTTAAAAGGTAAGTCCCTGTTTAATTTATTAATTCGTGAGCGAAAGGGGAGTTGTAGACATAATGTCTTTGCCTTTAACGAATTAAAAACTTTTTTTAATCAAAATCTGCCACCCCAGTTAAGAATAAATGCGCGAGCTGCCTGGAGCTCCAACCATGTCATTATTGAAATGAAGAAAAACAATAAATGGCAAATGATTTGTTTGGGAGGTCTTTGTATACCTCAGGTTGTTGATAATCAGGAAGAGCTATTAGAATCTCGACTTCGAAAAAAGCCCAGGCTTAAGAAAATTTTGCCATCTGAAGCCCAAAAGATTGAGTCAAATTCTTCACTGAAATCAGTTAAACTTAGACCAATTGCGGAAGCTAACCCTCAAAAAAATGATCAGGCCTTAGTTGAAGTTCCACTCAAAAAGCCACTTATCCAAGTGGTAGAACTGAAACCAGGTGCGGATGTTATAGACGTAGAACCAGAAAAAGCACTTCAAGCTGCGAAGGATTTTAGTTATGTATTATCCCTAAATCCTTTTAATCAAGTTAAACAACCCAAATTTCTTTCGGCTAATGATTTTTCTGATCTTATAAATCCCTTGATAGCTTTGTCAGAGGAATTGAGGGCAGGTGAAAAAAACTTATTGCTAAACTTTGAATCAGCTGTACAAATTGAAGATTTTTACGCTGCTTTTTCCTCGTCTCTAACCGCTAGACAAAAACGTTTTTTACTGATGCATCAACCCAATCAATTTAACCCTTCAGAATTTGTGATTGATGCAAAAACGGGAGAGACTGTAAGCCAGGTCAGCGCATTAGTTAAAACGATAGGTCTTGCTCAGTCTGGGGATTTTTTAATAATTAATCTAACTCAGTACAATGATAAAACAGTGTCTCTGCTAAATGCTTTAGCCGAGAGAAAAAATAGAATGCTTGCAAATTTACCCATTCCTGAGGAATTAACAATTCTTGCGGTTAAATTTTACCATACTGCCCTAAGTGAAGATGTCTATTCACGATTTGTTGAACAAGAGTACTTTGTGCCCAAATTAAAGCCGACAAATTCTTTTAATTCTTTTTGCACAGCTAAAAATCCGGAAATGAGCAATAAAGAATGTCTGGAGGTTGATTTTTATGATGGAGCTTCATGGAAAGCACAGTTGATTGGCAGCCTTGAATTAGAAGGGCAACAGGTCAAGTATAAAGAGGGCGCTTTGATTGAGATGATAAAATCGGGTAAGCAATCAATACGTTTCTATAATCCACCTATGGCTCTGGATGAGTTTAGAGTGGCTTTAATCACGCTATTGCATACCGGGGAATTTGATGCCAACGGAGAAATCTTTTATTTGCCAGCGCATTTCTCTTATGAGTCGGTTACAAAGAATTATGATCTCGCATCTCCTGAGTATTCTTATCTATTGATAAAACAAAGTTCTCAAAAAGAAGGTTCCTATGTTTTAAATTCCACAACCTTCTATCATTTTTTTAATAATTTCCAGTGCGACGAGGGTCAGTTCAATCCTACCGTGGGGTGGCTAGCACAGTATGCACATCAAGAAATTAATTTATGGGTTACAAGCCTCTTGCACGAGTCTTTATGGGCTAAGCTTTTTGATCTTGCTAAAATTTACCAATGCCTGCCGGTGCTTTCTTTTGAATCCAGCTTATTTATGCCGCAAAGCATGCGCAAACGAGTGGGTTGGCAAGAACAACGGCTGGATCAGCCTAAAAAAACTCAAAACTATATTATCGTTGCCAATGACATTCATTTTGCAGCGCTTCAATGTCAACTTGAAGATGAAGGATCAGCTGTTATTTTTGCAGTTAATGAAACAACCCAGTTTTCCAACCTCTTTGAGTTAATTAAATTAAAAAAAGACGTAAAAGATTTGGCAGTAGATTGGCAGTCTTGCCCAATTAGAGAACATTTATTGCAGGAAGGCGAAAGAGTAATTTTAAAAGGAAATATTAATAAGGAGCTCGCCGATAAATTGCAATCCTTATTTAGCGCTGAAAATTCAGTCTTTGTTAATGGTAAAAAAGAGACTTATAAAAGTCAGTTAATTTTAATTGTAAGTGAAAATAAATATTTTAAATCAGCTACAGTTATTCAGCAAAATTATCATTTCGATGATTTTTATCAGCATCTAACGACTCAATATCCAGAAAATTTATTAAGCTCCTGGCATCAATTATTACAATCGTTTTTAGCAAAGGTTCAATCTGCAGGCATTGAACTGCATTTATCTTATCCTACTCTTGAGTCCATGTTGATCTATTATCGGCAGCGGCCAAAATCAAATCCATTGGTACCTTTTATTTTATTAGACCCCAACTACAAGGCCTTAAAAAAGATTGCACTAGCTGTTATTTCTGAAGAAAAAACTGTGTTTTCCTCAGCTAATGATTTTGATCAACAAAGAAAACAAGCAGTCGATCAGATGCTTGATATTTTTGCTTCAGGCTTTCTCGTCGGTGCCTCGGGTGTAGGAAAAACTACCTTTGTTAACAAGAATTTTGCTCCAGAAGAGCTCCACGTAGGTTTAAACGAATTAGTAAAATGGGCTCAGGAGGGTGGAACTTTTTACCTGGATGAAATCAATTTATACCCTCGAGGCTCTTTAGATTTTTTTGCTGGTTTGTTTAATTCCAATCCCGGCCTTTTAATGGATGGTCAATTTTATCCCATAAAGTTGGGAGACGAAAATAAGCAGGGCTCAAAAATACATCGATTAATAGTCGGGGGAAATTATAGCGATTTTGCCAACAGACAAAAGCATGATTTTTTACAACAGGTTCCGGTTATTGAATTCATGGATTTTCCTGATTGGTATTTAAAAGAAAGGGTATTAAAAAAAGCAATGGTAATTTCCTACCCCTTTGATGAAGAAAAATTAGCTGAGCTAATGGATATCCTCTTAAGGGTTTATCATTACGTCAATGAACAAAATCCAAAGGCGCAGTGGACGATCAGAAATCTGGAAAATATGGCTTTACGCTTTATGTTGTTTAGAGAAGAAAGACCCGAGCAATCTGTCGAACTAGCTGCCTGGTTTTCAGCTTATGATGAAGTATCTAACCATAATAAAACTGATTGGATTAGTTTTTTTCAAAAATGGATTGAAGCTCAGTTTCCCCTCTACGACGTTATTACTCAACTAAATGAACAAATAAGTCATAAAACCAACTCATTTATATTAACGCAATGTCGAAAAAATTTATTTCGTTTGATGCAAGATCAAATCAAAATTCAAGAACTCAAAACAAGATACCCTGAATTATCTGATTTCGGTGCAGTTTGTGGTTTTTTGTTGGAAGGAGAAGCGGCGGTAGGGAAAACTAAAACTGCGACAGAGCTTGCTATCTCACTCGGTTATAAAAATGGTGATGATCCAACTCAAAAAAAAGCAGCGAATTCAAAATACTATTATGTTATCTCTCTTACAGATGAGGCTAAAATTTCAGGAACGATGACCAAAGAAACCAATTCTGAATTAGATCTTTCGCCGATAGAAAAAAAATTAACCAGGTTATTTCATGAAGGCGCTCTGATCATTTTTGATGAAATCAACTCTTCTAATAATCTTGAAAAAATATTTAATGCATTAATGTCAGGTTATGATTTAGCTTTGAACAGGGCAAAAAATCCTGGGTTTTTTGTCTTTGCTTCAGGAAATCCAATTCACTACATCGGAAGAAAGATCTTAGGCCTACCTTTAGAAAATAGAATGTTTAAGATGGAGGTTTTAGATTACTCGCAAAATGGGTTAGAGCAGATAGCAACACATGAAGGACTTCACCCCTTTTTTGCTAAAGCAAGCGCTGCATTCTTTCATAAGAGCACTAAATCCAAGAGCAACTCTAAGTCTAGTTTACGCGGATATTTAGACAAAATAGAATTCATTAAAAAAAATAATCCCCTAAGTACCTGGTTGATGCTGGAAGAAATTTACGGTTATCTTGGAGGAAGAGACAGAGCGGCTCTATATTGCACATCGTTGTTTAGTTTAAGCGCCTTTGCTTTTTTACATCAATCTGCTCTTTTGCAAAATTCAATTACAGAAAATAGAGATTCTTTCAGCAGTGTTTCAGAAAACGCTTCGATTGAAGAGGAATTAATTGTTGATGAAAACCCATTTGTTGAGAAAGAATTTTTACTTGAAAATGAAGCTAAATTCGAAGAAATTTTTGAGGTTATCGAGTCAAGTCAGTTAGATGATGAATCTCTTTCTGCTAATCAAAAAGTTGAAGAGCAAAACGATGCTTCTGAACAGAATAGCTGTATTACTGCCCTTTCTATGCAGATATTGGGAGGAACTATTGCAGTTTTGGGTATTGCAGCAGTTGCTCTGGCATTTACTGTTTTGAATGCTTCTACTCTAGGTATCGGCGGTGTCGTGGCTCTTGCAATCGGTGCCGCCTTAATATTAGCTGGCGTGGGATTTTTTGCCAAAGGTATGGTAGATAATTGCAGGGCTCTGGATTCGGACCCTTTAAGTTTAGATCCCAGGTCAATCTACGATTATCAAATGACCGCATAAAGAGCTGTTTTTTGTTTTCTCCATGTTTAGCCCTGTTAGAAATCAAAACCCGCCATAGTCAAAGTTCCTCCTGAATGGATAATCAATATATTTCCTTTTAAACGTTCACTTTCGATGCGTTGTCTTGCTGAGTAAAATAGCTTAGCTGAGTAAATCGGGTCAGCTAAGATTCCCTCTTCTTGTGCTAGACGTTTGATCTCTTGCTGAATAATTTGATTTACCGACCCAAAAGATTTTGCCGTAGGCGGTATAAAGCAATGCAGGTTTTTTGGAATTAGGCCAATCCAGTTAAGCAGCTTGGATTTAAACGTCATTTCATCATCGGCTAGTAAAAGCACATGAATATCGGCTTCATGTTCTAATTTTAATAAACCATTAATCAAAGCAGCTGCAGAAAAGCCTGTTCCTGCATCTATAAAGATATGCTGAAACTTAAGGCTTGCGTCTATTTCATTGGCAAGGATATCAGTCGCGATAGATTCAGCACCTGGCATTGCTTCTGCAACACTGGCGCCTTCGCTAATGATGAAGCCAGTTTCTTTAAGGTTAGCTAGAAATAGTTCTGCCAGCTCATCTACTTTAGGCCAATCTTCACGTGGAATCCATCGGATCTCTTCTTCGCAAAAAAAAAGACGGCTTAATTTAAAATTGCCCTGAATTTTGTCGCTTCGTGGTTTAATTAAAAAAGCAGTTAGATTAAATTGAAATTCCCTTGCTATTTGCAAGGCTGCAAGCAAATTATTGGATTGAGCTCCGCCGATTATTATAAGATGGCGAATGTTTTTATCCAGTAAATAAGGCAGTAAACTTGCATATTTTCGTAGCTTAGAACCACTAATCCCACAACCGAGTTCGTCATCCCTTTTGACATAACAGCTCACGCCTTGATTAGGAAAATGATTTAAGTGATGGATACGACTGGATAGATTCCACATGTCTGCTCAATGTATTTTTAGAAAATTTAATTCAATGCTTGAGGAAGAATCAGCGCAATATTGATAGCCAGAGTCAGAAAATTCTTTAATTTTCTCAACTGAGCTAACTCTATTTTTGATTAAATAATTTGCCATCAAACCCCGTGCTTTTTTAGCATAAATGCCTATCATTTTTATTTTATTATCTTTTTGTTCATAAAAATTAATTGTCACTAAAGGGAATAATAATTTTTTCTCATCAATTACTTTGCAATACTCTTGAGAGGCCAGGTTAATTAGCAATGGTTTTTCTTGATTTTTTATTTGTTTATTTAGTGCATCTGTCACAATGTCACGCCAGAAATCATAGAGATCTTCGCCTGCAGAATTATTTAAGCGCGCTCCCATTTCTAAACGGTAGGCTTGAATTCTATCCAAAGGCCGCAGCAAACCATAAAGTCCGGACAAAATACCCAGATGTTTTTCTGCAAATTCCAGGTCATCATCTGTCCACTGTGTGGCTGTTAATCCTTTATAAACATCGCCTTGAAAAAACAGAATAGCTGGATAGGAGCATTTTTTAGAGTATTTATCCAGATTAATGGCTTGATATCTGTGATAATTTAAAAGAGCCAAATTTTTCGAGATTCTCATTAATCCTGCAATTTGCTCGGCTGATTTAGCTTTCATGAGTTTAACTAATTCATTAGAGTGAGATAGGAATCTTGGCTCAGTTGTTTTTTTTAAATAAGGCTCTGAAAAATCTAATAATTTCTTAGCAGGAGATAAAATGATAAACATAAAACGGCTACTCCTTTATAAACAGTTCCTCTGAAAGCCAGGCATATAATTCTTTTACAAGAAAAGGAGGAACCTTTGCCTCTGGCATTTTTTTGCTTAGCAGTTCACAAAGCTCTAAAAAATTTGCTTTGGCTTTCATTGCTTTGACCAAAGTGTAATCTCTAGCATTTAATTTACAATAAAGCACCTCAGTTTGACGGCGCCAGACTAGCACAGATTGCGGTTTTTTTAACTTTTTTGGCTTAGGGACTTGATTGTTGCTTCGAATCGCTTCAATAAGTTCTATACTATTCCAGTCAAATCTAAGTAAGCAGCTTGAGGGATGTAGAGAAAAAACTAACTCAGGCCAGTTTGCCGGGGGTAAGGCTTGTAGATCTGTGGCTCTAAGTAAGGTGGCATCGGCGGCAATAATAGCCTGAGACTCAGCCCATTCAAAGCGCGCTAATTCAGCCAAATATGGAGTTTTATTGAAAACTGGGTTAGCTTTGATAAAGCTTTCCATATGCTGACCAAAACTATTAAGAGAATAATGGCAAGATGGATGAGTGTCAGTGTAAGCCCTGCACAATTTTTTAAATTTCCCTCCTGCCAGGAGAAAGGCTAAAGCACTGTAATCACTAGCAAGAGTATCTTCCAGTCGAGTGTAAAACCCTTCGGTATAAATTGCTACACGCGCCTCGAGGGATCCTTTGGGTGGTTTAGCTAAATGAGGATGAATGAGGGGCTCAGCACTTAACATAGTATCTTGCAATAAATTATCGAGATTAGATGGTTTCACGTGATTTGCTCTCATTTCTATTCGTTAAAATGGTCTGTTTTATCTTTTTTGCCTCATTGAGCTCTTGCCACAGTTCTTCAAAGGGTGGAATGTGGTCATCGCGTTCAATCATAGTGGAAATATCACCAAAACGTTCTAAGGCTTTCGCATAGAGCGCCCAAACCTCTGCAATGACGGGGTGATCATGGGTATCTATAATATAATCCTTACAATTAAGATGTCCTGCCAAATGAAATTGTTGTACGCGATTAATCGGGATATTTTGCAGATAGACCTCAGGTTCAAAACCATGATTAAACGCGCTGACATAAATATTGTTAATGTCGAGTAGAATTAAACAGTCCGCTCGATTGGCAATTTCAGAAAGGAATTCCCACTCGCTCATTTCAGAGTCTTTATAGCTAATATAGCTAGATACATTTTCAATCAATATTCGGCGCTGATAAAATTCTTGAACCGCGCTTATTCGGCTAACGACATGTTCAATATTTTTTTCGGTATAGGGAATGGGTAATAAATCATGCATGTTGCGTTGTTCTACGCCTGTCCAACATAAATGATCGGAAATCCACATGGGCTGAATGCGTTCGGCCAAAGCTTTTACTTTTTGTAGATAATCTAAATTAAGAGGATCGCGGCTGCCAATTGACAGGGAAACCCCATGCATCACTAGCGGATAGTTCTCCCGAATTTTGTCAAGGTAATAAAGTGGGTTCCCACCATCCACTAAATAATTTTCTGTCAAAATTTCAAACCAGTCCACCGCCGGCTTCTTTTCAATGATGTGCTGATAATGTTCAGATCGTAAGCCAAGTCCAAGACCTAGCGAAGGCATAACTTTAGACGACTTTGCTTGAGCTTTATCCATTTAAATGACTTTCCTAAATGAGAGTTAAAAATTGATACCTCAGAAAGAGGTATCAATATCAATATATTAAGATTACCAGGAAGTTTTATTTTTCCCTGAGTCTGTATTCTTACCACCGTAACCTGAGTCATCAGATTTAGGATAATTGCTGCTTCCTTTATTGTCTGGATAGTTAGAACTGCCTTTTGAGCTGGATTTGCAGCTATTATTGCTCTTACAGCTATTGTTGCTCTTGCAGCTATTATGGCTCTTACAGCTATTGTTGCTCTTGCAACTATTATGGCTCTTGCAGCTATTGTTGCTCTTGCAACTATTATGACTCTTGCAACTATTATGACTCTTGCAACTATTATTGCTCTTGCAGCTATTATAGCTCTTGCAGTGGTTATAACTCTTACAGTGGTTATAACTCTTGCAGCTGTTATAGCTCTTGCAGTGATTATAGCTCTTGCAGTGATTATAGCTCTTGCAGCTGTTGTAGCTCTTACAACTATGTGAGGATTTACAACTCGATTTCTGATAAGCAACGTTTTTGCCAACCACAGTATCTTGGCTAGAGGCCGCATACACCCCTGAGGTAAATAAGGAGGCTGCAGCGGCAGCAATTATTAGGGTTCGCTTATTCATATCAATCTCCGTTTGTTTATTAAATTAGCAAGTTAAGAATAGTTGAGCGCTTAAGGCTCTGCAACCTTGCTGACTTAGACAAGAGAAAGCTCCTCCTTTCCTAGGATTATAAAAGTATTAAAATTCAGCAAGTTATTCAAGTATCCCTAGCCAATAATATTTGAGTAGTCGCTGCTAATTAATTCAGGGTTAAAAGGCATGAATAATTTGTTAAATAAATTTTGCGAAAAGATTGCAGCAAAGGCATGATTATTGCAATCATGTAAAGATCTTACGTTTAATGAATTAATCAAGCTATGGAATATAAAGATTATTACCAAATAATGGGGCTAGCTCGTGAAGCTAGTCAGGAAGACATTAAGCGAGCGTATCGTAAACTCGCCCGAAAATACCACCCCGATGTGAGTAAAGAGAGCAATGCCGAGGCAAAATTTAAAGAATTAGGCGAAGCCTATGAGGTGCTTCACGATCCGGATAAGAGAGCTAAATATAATCGCTATGGCCAGTATTGGAAAGAGCAAGCTCAGGCTGGTGCGCATTCTCAACCTAATCAAGATCAACAGTACCGACAGCAACAGGGTTTTGACGAAGAGCAATCCGCAGGCTTTGAAGATTTTATCAATTCAATTTTTCGTGAGCGTTATCAACGGCAACAAAGTTCTTTTTATGAACAAGGAAGAGATATCCATGCAAGTTTGGCTATCAGCCTTGAAGATAGTTTCCATGGCGCTGAAAAAACCTTGCAATTGCAAACGCCTATCTCAGACAAACACGGGCAAGTGGAAAATCACACCAGAGCTGTCAAAGTTAAGATTCCCAAGGGTATTGGTGATAAACAGCAAATTCGCTTAAAAGGGCAAGGAGCCAAAGGGGTGAACCAACATAGCGGCGATTTATATATTGAAATTAACATCAGACCGCATCCTCTGTTTAGCTTGCAAAAAAATGATATTTATTTACAAGTACCAATCACGCCCTGGGAGGCTGCACTTGGCGCTACCATTCATGTACCAACTTTAGCAGGCTCGGTTAAACTTAAAATTCCAAAACATTCGCAAAATGGCAAACAAATGCGCCTAAAGGGCCGAGGTTTAGCGGCGAAAACACCAGGTGATCAGTACATCACTTTAGAAATTGTCATTCCACAGGGGGAGAATCCCAAAGCAGATGCACTGTGGGAGGAACTCGCCAAAACGAGTAAATTTAATCCAAGGGAAAAATTAGGGGTTAGTGATGACTAAGGATAAAGACGAGCCTGCTTTAGATTGTGATCAATGGTATTATTTGTCATTGACCGAAGTGAGTTCCTCCTTCGGCATTCCAAAGGAAACGGTTCTGCAGATTGTTGAGGAGGGTATTGTTAATCTTAAAAAAGATAATAAAGATCAATGGCTTTTCGATAACCAATCCTTATTGCAAATTCGTAGAGTGTTAAGTTTAACTCAGGATTTAGGGGTTAACTTTGCCGGCGCAGGTTTAGCGTTGGAGCTACTGGAAGAAATTGAGCATTTAAGGGCTCAGCTTTCAGGGGGTCAAACCAAAGTCCAGGATTCACACTAAAGCTATTATATTGGGTTAGATCTTCCCGACAAGTCATGATATGGTGGCGCAGAATTTCTAAATCTTGGGGTAAATCATGAAAAAAACTTATCTAAGTGGCCTAGTTGCTTTGGTCTTAACTCTCTTAGTTGGATGTCAATCAGTCACTCCTGGCAAAAATTTCTTTAATCTCGGACAAACCGATCAGTCACTTAAAGCTACAGTTCTTGAAACTTTTATGAATAACCCAGAGCTTGCTACAGCTCCTATTCATGTTGAAACTCAAAAAGGTACTGTGTTATTAAGTGGTTTTGTGAAAACAATTCGTCAATCGGATACCGCTGCCGAGATCGCTACCCGCATTCCTGGCGTTAAATCAGTTCAAAACGGACTAATTGTTCGCAAATAAAATTCATTTGCCAAAACTATAAAAACTAGTTTCAAGTACCAGTTGGCTAGCACTCAAATAAATAGGGTGCTTGCCAGCCAAATCAAGATTAGTCTTCGCCAGCTGCATTGACTAGCTGCCTTCCCTTGATCAATTTTTTCTTCCAATTAAACTCAGGCTCGAGAAAATGTAATCACCAACAATGCTGTTTTCCTAGTAAATTACCGAGAGATTAATTTTGCAATCTTGTTAGTTTATTGATTAAATTGAAAGACGCTATAATTTAAACAAACCTAATTACTTTGTTATTGTTTGGGAGTGAGTATGGAATTTGTCAGCCGCTATGTTTCGCACAAACCCGATGCTCAGGGCCGAATAAACTATTCAAATGAAGAGCATCGCATATGGCGAATCTTGTATGAGCGTCAAATGGAAATTATTCCAGGCCGGGCTTGTCAGCAGTTTTTACAGGGTTTGCAATGCTTGGAACTATCCGCAAAAGAAATTCCTCAATTACCCGAGTTAAGTGAACGATTAATGGCCTTAACAGGCTGGCGAGTGGCTCCGGTTGCAGCTCTAATTTCGGCTCGCGCTTTCTTTGAGTTGTTAGCCGAAAGAAAATTTCCAGCCGCAACCTTTATCCGCTGTGAAGAAGAAATTGATTATGTCCAGGAACCCGATATTTTTCATGAGATTTTTGGTCACTGTCCTATGTTGACTAATCCAGTGTATGCTGATTTTATACAACGTTTCGCACTGAAAGTCCTTTCTTTTCCAGAGGAGCAATGGCCTCTGTTGCAGCGGCTTTTCTGGTTTACTGTGGAATTTGGATTGATTAAATCAACAGAGGGTTTGCGCGCTTATGGCGGTGGAATTTTATCTTCAATTAGCGAAACGGCTTATTCTGTTGAATCCGATGTGCCTATGCGTGTCATTTTTAATCCCGTAGTTGCTTTTCGCACGCCCTACCGTATCGATATGTTACAAAAAGTTTATTTCGTAATTGATGATTATCAGGTGCTTTATGATTTTGTAAATGCTGATATTTCTTCCTTTATCCAACGAGCCAAAGAGCTCGGTGAATACCCTCCCTTTTTCCCGGTGGATATAAATAATCCCAGTATTCACATTCTCGCTTGCTAGTCGCTGGCAGCTTTGGATGCAAAATGAGACAGTATTGAACCTCTAGCTTCATTTTACTAGAGGTCTAATTGTAATGATCAAGTAGTCTTGCTAATATCAAAGCATGTTTTGTGTTCATTGGCCCTGCTTCCAAGGAGCATCGCTTGATAAAAGTTCTAATTGTTGATGACCATGCTCTCGTGCGAATGGGCATCCGACGATTATTGGATGATTTACCTGATATGGATGTAGTTGCTGACGCGGAGAGCGGAGAGCAAGCCTTAGCTTTGGTTAAAACTCATAAACCGGATGTGGTTCTGCTTGATATGAAAATGCCAGGTATAGACGGTTGGGAAGTCACTCGACGTCTTAAGAAATCACATCCCCAGGTTAAGGTCATTGCTGTAACAGCTATGTGTGCTGAACCCTTACCAACTCGTGTTTTACAATTGGGAGCGATGGGTTATCTGACTAAAGAATCTGGTGCTGAGGAAATGGCGGCAGCAATCCGTAAGGTAGCCAAGGGTGAAAAATATTTAAGTGCTGAAATTGCGCAAAAAATGGCAATTAATAGCCTGGAAGCCGTACAAGTATCGCCCTTTGATTTATTATCAGAGCGTGAGATGCAAGTTATGTTAATGATTACGAGAGGGATGACCGTGCAGGAAATCGCCGATCGATTGTTTTTAAGTCCTAAAACCATTAATGGTTATCGTTATCGTATGTTTGACAAATTAGGCATCAAAAATGATGTGGAGCTCACCTTTTTAGCCATGAAACATCGTGTAATTGAACAGCCGACTGAATCCATGAGAGATGAAGACTAAGGTTTAACTTAAGTTTTCAAGCCGAATGCTATAATTGATAGTATAATACCTTTTAAAACCTACTAACGTCTGTGATACAGGCACGCTCGCATCACAGGCCAAAATCCAGATTATAAATGACAACAGATTTTACCCAATTTCTTGCCAACCTTACCACCGAGCCCGGTGTTTACCGTATGGTGGATGCTAGCGGCACTATATTATATGTGGGTAAGGCAGGTAATTTAAAAAAGCGAGTAAGCTCCTATTTTAAAAAGCAGTCATCTGGTGCTAAAACTCGTTCATTAGTGAGTCAAATAGTCAGTGTGGAAGTATCAGTAACCCGCAGTGAAACTGAGGCGCTATTATTAGAAAGCAGCCTGATTAAGTCTTTGCGACCGAAGTATAATGTATTGCTACGTGACGATAAGTCTTACCCTTATATCCATGTTAGTGCTAATCCTTTCCCACGAATGGAATTGTACCGTTCTAAAAAAAAACCGCAAAGAGGTGAGTTCTATGGACCTTACCCCAGTGTGGCAGCTGTAAGAGAAACCTTAGGAACAATTCAGAAAGTATTTAAAATTCGAAATTGTAGCGATAGTTATTTTAGCGGGCGTTCAAGGCCCTGCTTGCAATATCAAATCAAACGTTGTACTGCGCCTTGCACAAACTATATTTCTGCTGCCGATTATCAACAATCGGTTAAAGATGCGAGCCGATTTTTGCAAGGTAAATCTCGACAAATTATGGAAGAGTTGGCAAAGCGCATGAATGAAGCGGTTGCGAGATTGGCTTTTGAAGAAGCGACAAGTTTGCGGGATCAGATTAAGCATCTTCGTTTAATTCAGGAACAGCAAGCGGTTGTTCAGCTACGTGGTGATGCCGATATTATTGTAATAGATGCTCAACCGGGTTTGGCCTGTATACAATGTGTAACTATACGAGAAGGCCATGTTTTAGCTAGCCAAAGTTTTTTCCCATCACTGCCAAAACAAGCCTTTGCAGCAGATGAAAAGTCGCTTTGGCAGGAGATTTTTGAAGCTTTTGTTGCGTTTTACTATGTTGAATTTCCTGAAAGAATACCGGCATTAATCATTACTCAAGAAACAATTTGCGAGCAAGCCATTCTTGAGACCATGCTCAGTGAGCTTCGCGGCAAAACCTGTAAAATCCAAATTAATCCACGAGGTACAAAAGCTCGTTGGCTTGATTTTGCCTTGAATAATCTTCGGCAGTCGATTTCAGAACACCAAGCTTCATCGGCGACGATTGCTAGCCGTTATAAAGCATTGGCAATCTTATTGCAGCGTGATGAACCGATTCAACGAATGGAATGTTTTGATATTAGCCATACTCAAGGCGAGGAGACTGTAGCCTCTTGCGTGGTTTTTGCTGCAGAAGGCCCGCAGCGCAATGAATACCGTCGTTTTAATATCAATAACATTACCGGCGGTGACGATTATGCTGCGATGGAACAGGCACTATCTCGTCGCTTCAAACGTCTACTTAAAGAGCAGCTAACTCTACCCGATGTGCTAATAATAGATGGTGGCAAGGGACAGGTAGGTGTGGCGAAACGAGTCTTACGTGAGCTAGGTATTGAAAATGATTTAACTCTCATTGGCATTGCTAAAGGACCTGATCGCAAAGCAGGATGGGAGCGTTTGATATTAGTAGCACAGAATCAGGAAATTACCTTGCCGGCTGATTCAATCGCCTTGCATTTATTGCAGCACATACGTGATGAAGCTCACCGTTTTGCCATTACTACGCACCGTAAAAAGAGACAAAAAGCTGGTTTTGATTCTTCCCTTGAAACTTTAGAAGGCATTGGACCCAAAAAACGTCAGGCCTTGTTGCAGCGTTTTGGCGGATTACGTGAATTGACCAAAGCCTCAAAAGAGGAAATTATGAAGGTAGCGGGTATTAATAAAGAATTGGCTGAACGTATTTATCAGTTGTTTCATCCTTAGAAGGTTCGTTGAACAGGAACTTAATATTCTTAAATTCTATTCAACGAAGGATAACAAATGTTAGTTAAAACTCAATAACTAAACTTTAAGGCTGCTTGAATCATTTTCTAAAGTATTGTTGAATGAATTCTGGATTACAGTAAGGGAATCATTAGTAGGATTTGTCTTAAATAATCCTAAAAAATTAAGTGCGTATTTACGGTTCTCGGTAGAGTCATTACCAGGAAATTGAATTCCGGGCCTAGTGGTTGTGAACTTAGGTACAAAGGTAAAGCTGTAATTAAGCGAAAGCCTGTTTATACCTACCTCTTGGCATCTATAAAATGCTTTATCTATTTTTCCTTTGAAATATTGCATTTGTAAATCAATTTCAAGGCTGTCATTAACATGTTTATGCTCTTTATTTACCAGTTGCTCTAATTTTTCAGCCTTATCCGATAATTGCTGTTTTAGAATTGGCATACCTTTTTTTGCTGTTATAGTACCGCGTATTGGCATTCGTAAAAACCAATTAAGAGGCGTTGTTCCAATTTGTATTAAACCTCGAGTTATATTAGCTAGGCCATCAACAACACCACCAAGCGCACGTGCGAACGTTTTTAGCATGTTCTGAGGAAAATTCGCTAAACTTCTATCTTTTATCGAAAAATAAATAGTTCTGAGTGTATCAACTGCCAATAATAGAGGTGCCAGAGCTAAATTTAGAAGTCCTTTAATAACATTAGAAAGCCCTCTTAGGGGTTGTAAAAGATCGCGCCAAATATAAAAATTAGATTTGTAGGGTTTGAAGGTGTCTACTAAATCCTTAGTCATTGCAAGAAGTGGATTTAAACCTCCCAACACTAATGACCAGGAACTCTCTTTACCAAAAATTTTAAGAGGATCATCAAAGGCATTTAAGTGATAGTAGCTTCTAACTAAAAGCTCCGCGATCTTTCCCAATCTACGAAATAATATTTTGCTGGGTGACTCAAACGATCTAAATTTTTGCATTGAATGAAGCTCCGATAAATCGCAGTTTGATAGTTAGTTCAATATATTATCATAAAAGTTAAAATAAAGGCAATTCACCTTTAGTAATCACTCGTTAAATTATTCTTGAGGTTTAAGGCCATTATTAAAACGATAATATTGCAGTAGATAATATTGCAAGATTTCAATTGGCATGGGTGGGCAGTAATAAAAGCCTTGGGCATAGCGACAGCCTATGATTTTTAGTAAATCGTTTTGATTGGCATTTTCCACGCCTTTTTGAATGACCTGTAATTCCAGTTTTTCTGCGAGTTCAATGATTCCACTTAGATAAGCTTTAAAACGAGGCTGTTCTTCAAAGGAATGCAAAAAATTTTGATCCAGTTTGACAATATTAAGGGGAACTTCCAGTAAGCGAGTGAGGGAAGTGTGAGCACTGCCATAGTTATCGAGGCTTAGCTGAATACCTCTTTTTTGCAAAGCGAGTAGATGCTCGTCAAGATGGGGGCTGACTAAATTGGCTTTCTGTTCGACGATATCTAATACGACAAGATTGTTATCCAAATTTAAGTGATCAATTTTTTCACACAAAAAATCAATAAAATGCTGATCATTGAGTTGAGTTTGAGTGATGTTAAGTGCTAACTTTGCGTTTGAAATAGACGACATGATGTTTTTATAATCGTCTAAGGCCTGATTAATTACCCAATTACCAATCGAATGGATTGAACCATTTAACTCAGCCAAGGGGATAAATTCATTAGGTGAGATTAAACCCTGGGTTGGATGACGCCAGCGAAGAAAGGCTTCAAAGCCTATTATTTTCTGTGAATTTAAATCGAATTGAGGTTGGTAGTCCAGGTATAATTCTTTGTGAATGCTGGAATTTTTTAGACCTCTTTTAATAAAGCAGCGTCGTTTACTTTGACCACTATGCTTAATATTGGAGAAAGTTATATATTGATTACGACCATTTTTCTTGGCTTGATACATGGCAATGTCGGCGTTTCTAAGTAGTTCCGTAGTGGTGCTTCCATTTTGGGGGAAATAACTAATACCGATGCTGCATGAGGTTTCTATTTGAGAATCGCCTAGCTCAAAGGGAGTTGCCAGGGCCCGATTTATTTTATCAGCAACTGATTCAATCGAATGGGAATTTTTTACTTTTAAAAGTACAACGAATTCATCGCCACCAACTCGAGCAACAAAATCATTCTGTCGTAAGCAACCTGAAATTCGTTTCGCTAAGGTTTTTAATAATAAATCACCAATATGATGACCCAAGGTATCATTGACTGATTTAAAATTATCCAAATCAATGAGTAAAATTGCTAATTGCTTGCCAACTTTTTTGGCTTCCATCAAATATTGGTTTAAGGTGGTTTCAAAGTATTGTCGATTTGCCAAACCAGTGACTCGGTCATTATTGGCCAAATCGCGCATCTTCTGTTGCGCAAACTTGAGTTCACTAATATCAGTTGCATAAATATTAATTTGAGAAAAATTCTTCACCCAGCTTAGAGTAAATAGATAAATTCGACTATTAACCTTAAATTCTTCTCGAACAACTACCCCTTTTTTTTGTGCGGCTTTGCAAGATTTTTTTAATTCAGGTGGAATTTCGCCGCCCTGGCTTAACCAATAGGCCAATAGCTCAGAACCCGATTGATTGGAAAAAATTACTTCGCCCTTAGTATCAAGGCTAATAATTGGATTAGGATCCTGTTGGGGAAAACTGGCAAGAAATTGTAATTTTTGATTAGTCAATAAGCGTTGAATTTCCAAGTTAATCCTATCTATAAATAATTGAAACAAGTCTTTAAACAAAGCATTAAAGTTGATTTTAGTTGTTGAAAACATACCCAAAAAACCTAGCACAGCTCCCGCTGGGCTTAGAAGGGGGCCGCCGAGATAGGCAGTAAGAGTGTACTTGGATAACTGATTAATTTTATTATATTTATTATTAATTTTATCTTGAAAAAGACAGATTTTTTTTTCTTTAAAAACTTGAGAACAGGGAAAGTCCTCTATAGAATAGCTGAGATTTTTTTGTTTTTTTAATTTGTGAAAATAGCTCACTGTAAACGCTTGAGAGCCCGAATCAACCAGGCTCACTAAAGCGAGCTCGCAGTTAAACACTGTTGCTGCTAATTTGATTACATCATCAATTACCTCATTAATATCACCGCGATTAGATATTTTGGCTAATGAAAAAAGTACTCCTTCCAAAGTTTTGACATCACGAATATCGATAATTCTGGCAATAATAACCTGTTTCCCATCTAGATTAGTTGTATTGAGTAAAATGTTATAAGCCTCTGTGGGTTGGACCTGCGCGCCGACAATCCACTGAAATTGCTGGGGTAAACCTGTTATAGCCTGTTTAAAATACTGCATGGCCCTTGAGATTAACCGTTTATGAGTTGAGGTTTTATTGACAATGAATTTTTTAAGACTATGGCCAATGATATTTTTGGTTATATGAGGAAAATAGAGCAATGCGACTTTATTGTAAAATAAGATTTTACCCTTGATAGTAAAAACAATTATACAGTCTTTAGAGCGCATTATATTGCGTTCCAGATCCTCATAATTATCAAAATTATCTGATAGAGGGTTGACTTTATTATCTTGATTATTAATAGATTTTTCTTTTTTCATAAGTCTTCTAATATAAGGCCTATGTAGCTAATTATAGTTATCCCTTCTATTTTTTGCCCAAGAAGCTAAACTTTTTTACTATATATCCGAAATAGAGAGAAGAACGTCTCTAACTGCGTCATTGAACAGTTTAAGAAGTTTTAATTTAAGCATGCTTCTTGCATTGCAATAGCTAATATGACGAGTATAACGAGGGGAATCACAGATGAAAAAAATAATAATGGTGATTGCATTGATGTTTCAAGCAGCCTCGCCTCAAGCTGCAAATTATTTTGGCACAGCACTTTGCGCTTATCCTAATTATCAATGTATTAAAGTGGGTTCAGGGCAAAGTTGGGAAAGCTTATATCCCAATGAACAGCAACGAGATGTAGTGCAACGTCTCAACCGCTCCTACAATAACTTGTGGGCGGGTAAGGTAATTGCTGTTCCAAAAGATCTTAATAATAAAACCCTGCTGGATTTCTCACCTTTTCCTTTGACAGTTGAGCCAGATGGTGAGAAACAAGTGATTGTCGACCAGGATAAATTAGCATGGGGCGCCTATGACCGAGATGGTAAATTAGTCAAATGGGGACCTGTTTCCTCAGGACGTAACCGATGCCCTGATGCGGCTAGATCTTGCCTGACAATGACCGGTATCTTCCATTTTTTCTCTAAAGAAAATGAACGCTGTCGTTCAAACGTATATCCCTTGGGGAAGGGCGGCGCTAAAATGCCCTTCTGCATGTACTTCCATAAAGGTTTTGCCTTACATGGCTCCCCTGATATCCCAGGATTTAGAGCAAGCCATGGCTGTGTGAGAATGTTTACTCGGGATGCGGAATGGTTAAACCATAATTTTGTCGAATTATCGAATGAAGCTAATAACTATTTAGGTACTAAGGTGGTGGTTCGTCCAGTCCTGACCAAGGAGAGTACAAATGAAAACGAAACTAATTAAAATAACCCTGGGTCGTGCTTTCCTTCTGTCTCTTTTTGCAGTCGGTGTAGCTCAGGCTGAGGTTGATATTGAAAAAGATAAGATTGCCAAAGAAAAAGAAGATAACAGGCCTCCAATTGGCTGTCGTGAAACGGGTTTTAAGTTTGAGTTACAAGCACTTCACTTGCTACCTGCTCTAGCCGGACAAAAACAATCAATGTATTTGTTTCATAATGAGTTGGGTCAAACTTTAAATCTTTATCAAATGCGCTCTGAAGAAAGTTCACATTCAACTTTTTTAAACCATGTAATTGGTCCTAAAGAGTGGGGTGTTTTCTCTACTAGCGAAAAACAGGTAAGATTTATTTGTACGACTCCGGATAAAAAGACTCCCTATGGACGCGTTGTGGATTGTGGTCAAAGTCTTTTAATTTGTGAGTATACTAATGTTCGTTATGGACTCAATAACCGTGGTGATTTTTGGTTGGTTAATTCAAATTCAAGGAACAGTGCAGTCAATTCCGTAGTGCACTACGGAATTATTCCAGGAAACTAGGGATTTTTGAGAAAGATTTTTTGTTTTAAACAAAAAAATTAAGAGGGAGTTACCATGAAATCATTCGTACCCTGGTTATACTTAGTTACAGCCACAGGTAGCCAATTTGCCTTTGCTGGCGAGGGAATCGATGCTTACCGCCAAGGAAACTATATTCAGGCGGCACAATCACTCATTAGTCAGGCAGGTAAAGATCCGGTGGCAGATTATTATTTGGGACGGATGCGTTTATATGGTTACGGCCAATTAAAAAATAATAGTTTGGCATTACGTTATTTTAGCCAGGCAGCAGAAAAAGGTATTTTACCCGCCCAGCAATTGCTGGCGCGCTACTATCTTCTCGAAGATAAAAATCCTGAGCAAGCCTTATATTGGTTTAAAAAGGCTGCGGATCTAGGTGACAGTTCAGCGCAAATGTATGCAGCTGCCGCTTATCTTTTTGGCGTTGGCACTAAAATTAATTTGGATACGGCTAGACGTTATTACATTGAAGCAGCTAAGAATGGTAATTTTGTCGCACAAACTACCTTAGGTAATTACTTCCTGGATAGTCGTGATCAAAACTCAAAGAAACTTGGAGTAATTTGGTTAGGCAAAGCAGCCGAGCAAGGCGATGTTAATGCACAGGCTCGTCTAGGAGAACTTTATGTAAATGGCTCAATTGTAGCTAAAGATCAGACAAAAGGGCTTCACCTTTTAATGAAAGCTGCAGAGAACAAATCTTATATTGCTATGGTGGCACTTGGTGAATTGGCTATGAAACAAAACCAAGCATCCACTGCGCTGGATTGGCTAACAAAAGCAGTAAATTCCGCTAACCCAAGTACTAAAGCAGAATTGGCTCTTGCTCGCTTGTATTCTGATCCCAAGTCCTCGCTTGTTGATCCTAAAATGAGTTTCCATTGGACTCAGCAAGCTGCTGAAAAAGGGTCTCCAGAGGCACAGCTAGCCTTAGCTCTGATGTATAAAGATGGCAAGGGTGTTGCTGCAGATCCACAGTTAGCCCAACAATGGCAGCTCAAAGCCAAGGAAAAGAATACAGCTAAAACCTCAAACCTTGCTGCAGAAGTACAAGCAGCTCGTTGGTTATCTGATGGTAAAGTGGATAATTTTGCTCTTATCAACTATGGTCTTGGCGGTATTTACTCTAATTGGCAAAACCCTTTATCTCTCAAAGAAAATAATTATAATTACGCCCCACAGATGGATGGACTAAGTCGTTCAGAACTCTATAAACCTAATTTCGTCATGGCTAAGCCACAAAACATCCCAATCAGTGATTATTTTGATCTTATTGCACCGACTTTAAATGCCTCAACCTCAGCTAATTGGGCTTTCCCACGCTATGCCTTGAACAAGCAAATTGCTGCCTTGCAAAAGAATGAATCCCTGGTTGTCGATCATAAACCTCGGATGTCAATGGTTCAGGAAGGTGCGCCTTATCCTGAAAAATCTGGCCCGCAAAAATTCAATTACTTTAAAGAACAAACTGCAGGTTGGGAGAATAAATCCAACTATCAATCAGTTCTCAATGAACTTTATGGCCAGGCCATTTTAGGAAATTCTTCAGCTCAATTTGAAATAGGGCAGCTCTATCAATATGGTATTGGGGTAGTTAAAAGCCCACAGCAAGCAATTACCTACTATCAATTAGCCGCTGCACAACTGGATATTCGCGCTGAATATAATTTGGGAGTGATGTATTTAGAAGGCCAAACCACGCCTATTGATTATAAACAGGGAATGAATTGGATGATTGATGCGGCTTTTAAGGGCAATCGTTTTGCCCAATATGCCTTGGCAAATATCTATGAAAAAGGCTTTACTGATCCTGCTGGTGCTGTAGTTGTTCAGCCTGACGTCCAACAGGCTTTAGCAATGTATCATCTAGCCTCTTCAAATGGTTATGGTCCTGCACAATATCGTTTAGCTGATTATTTGGTGAAACAAAAGCAATCAGGTTTTAGTGTGGCTGCTAAAGAGAACCGTACTAATTTAATCAGAAGTCTCTATCAAGGTGCTGCGAGCCAGGGAATTGCTGAAGCGCAATTACCATTGGCTTATTATAATGCGTTGGATAGTGCAGATCCTGAAAAACAAAGACTTGCATTTAAAGTGGCCAAAGAAGAAGCGGATAAAGGTAGTTCAGAAGCCGCATTATTATTGGCGATGATGTATGAACGAGGGATTTCAGTGGCAACTAATCAGGTGGAAGCCTTGTATTGGTATCAAAAAGCCAGTTTAAACCCAGTCAATGCCTTTATTCTCGGTACTTATTATAGCGAAGGCCTTGGTGTAACCAAAGATCTGGACAAGGGCAAAGCATTGCTACAGCAAGCGGCTGATGCAGGTTTTTCTTATGCCTATCTTAATTTAGCGGTATTGAATCAGCAAACGGGCGAGGAGTTTCTACCGGAATTAGAAAAGGCAAGAACAGCAGGTAACTCAACTGCGGGGCTATTACTTGCCGACTATTATATGGCGCAAGCTGATGAGCCTGAACAAATGAAACAAGCCAAGGAAATCTATCAATATTTTGCCGAAAAAGGTGATAAAGAGGCGCAGGTAAAATTAGGTTATCTTTATGACACCGGGTTGGGTGGTCAAACTGATTATAACTTAGCGTCAAAATGGTATCTTTCAGCAGCTGAACAAAAGCAACCTATCGCTCAATTTCTATTAGGCCAGCTTTATCAACTAGGACGACTTGGCAAAGAACCCGAATACGCCGAGGCGAAGAAATGGTTTGATGCAGCTCAGCATAGCTATTCAAAGGCTGCAGTAGCCTTAGGTTTTATTTACGATACAGTGGAAGATAATTATCTAAAAGCTTTGGATAGCTATCAATTAGCTGCCAAGGAAAACAATGCGGTTGGACTCTTTGACTTAGGTTTAATGTATGCTGAAGGAAAAGGCATGGCTGTTAATTATCCTAAAGCAATTGAGTTATTTACCAAAGCATCAGACCTGGGTTACACCGAAGCTCTAACTCAATTAGCGGATCTTTATTTCAAGGGCTTAGGTGTTGCGCCCAATGAGCAAAAAGCTTTAGAGCTTTATAAAAAGGCCGCTGTGGCGGGTGATGCTCATGCTCTTTATCAATTGGGATTATTATCTGAAACAGGTGTCGCAACCAAGATTGATTATCCGAATGCCGTTAGTTATTACGACCAAGCGGCTGCTAAGGGTAATGAAAAAGCGAAACTAGCTCTTGCACGTATGTATCAGCATGGACTGGGAATTGAACAAAATAGTGAGCGAGCAAAGACTTTATATAATGATTTAGCAGCTAATAATAACGCTTATGCTCAATATCAGCTGGCGCTAATGGTGTTTAACAGCGTAGGAACTCATAAGTCTGAGGAAGCGAAACGCCTCTTGAAACAAGCCAGTGAAAATGGGTGTACCCAGGCTCGTAATATGCTGCAATGGCTCAATACTCAAGGGCAAGACAGGCTGAGCTTTATCGAGCCTATCGCTATTAATGCAGCACCTGTCTTAAGCAAACAACCTGCCGACATGATGTATTTTGATGCAATAAGTGAGTGGAACCGCGGTGATGAAGTGTTATCGCGTCAAATCTTAAAGCGCCTAATGACTCAATTTCCACAGTTTGCACCTGCTAAACGTGCTTATGAGCAATTAAATAGTCAGTCTAGTTCATTTTCTGTCGGATTAAATGAAATAAGTCCTAATTAGTTTTGACTTAAAATTTCTAAAGCAGGTGAAGGTGGGAAGTAATGCTGGGGGTACCTAGAGTCAAAGCCTAGGTACCTCGGGGTTTTTGCAAGACGCCAAAACTTAATACCTCCACCCTGCTTGTCAGGTAGTTAGACTCAAGCTTATACCAAACTTGTTCCTTAAATTCTGCGTCATCCGAGTGTAAGCGAGGGATCTACTTGTGCTGGTATAGTCTCAGGGTTTCCAAAGCATCTTTGCCACTGCAGGGAGATCCTTCGCTTCGCTCTGGATGACGAGGCGGGATTACCCATTGCCACTCCATCAAGGCTACGTTGCCACTTTCTTAATCGGTTGAATACCTGGCTTAGCCCACCAGCCGCCACCTAATGCTTGAAATAAGGCGATGCTGGAGCTAAAACGATTGGCCTGGCTAGTAATTAAACTAATCAGTGATTGTTGATAGGCTTGTTCAGCAATAAGCACAGCAAGATAACCAACAGAACCAGCTTGCCATTGGATTTGGGCGATATCTAAACTTCGTTTCGCAGCTTTCACGGCTGCTTGGCTGGCTTTAAGATTCAAAGCATTATACTGAATTGCTTTAAGTGTATCAGCCACATCTTGAAAAGCGGATAAAACAACCGAGCGGTATTTTGCATCGGCTTGCAGATAAGCGGCTTCTGCTGCGCGTTGCTTATGTTTAAGAAGGCCGGCATTATAAATTGGCTGAGCTACATTGGCCGTAAGTGCCCAAAAAAGGGTGCTGGGTTCAAAAAGACTGCCAATATTATAGGCAGCTGAACCGCCTGTAGCTGTTAATAAAATACCCGGAAAACGTTGAGCTTTGGCAACCCCAATCAGCGCTGCAGCAGCATGGGCTTGAGCTTCAGCAGCGCGAATATCAGGGCGTTGTTGCACTAAAATTGAGGGCAGACTGACCGGTAATTTTTGTGGGAGCGTTAATTTACCAAGCTCAAATCGATTAAATAATTGCTCACTAGGAAACTGTCCACAGAGAATCGCTAATAAATGGTGTTGCTTTGCCAATTGCAATTTTAAAGAAGGAAGGAGGGTTTTTAATTGCGCTAACAGAGCTTGTTGAGCACTCACGCCTTCCAGACCAATTTCGCCAGCTTCATGTTCTTCCTGCAACATGCTAAGTTGACGCTTGCCAATAGCTATTGCACGCTTTATAGCTCTAATTTGCGCTCTTAACGCGGCTTCCTGAATTGCTGCTAAGGCGACATTGGATGAAATAGTTAATATCAAGGCTTCCCGTTGAAAAATTTGCGCGGCTACTTGAGCTTCCTCTGATTCGACTTGACGACGATTAGCACCAAAAACATCGGGAACATAAGAGATAGTCAATTGCGGTGTTATCAAGGTGTAAAAGAATGAATTGGTAGCGACCACTGGTGTTAAAGTATGTGCAGTTTCCTGCCGTGTGACATTTAAATTTCCATCCACTCGTGGATAAAAAAATGCCCGCTGCGCTAAAGCCAGTTCTTGAGCCATTCGTAAGCCTGCGTCAGCGGCTTGTAAATCAGGATTGGCAATTAAGGCAGCTTTTATTAATTGATTAAGGGGCTTTGAATGAAAGGCTTTCCACCACTCGGCGGGAATATCCTGGCCATTGACGAAAAACTGGCTTTTGCCCGCAAGAGACGAGGTAGAAACAGTATTAGCCGGTAACTTATCGCGCGTATAGTGCTTAATAGGCGGCGGTGGGGCACGATGAAAATCTGGGCCTAAGGTACAGCCACTCAGAATTAAGAAAATTAAGGCAAGTTGAGCCGGAATATTGTTTAAGTTCAATGCTTATCCTCGCCTGACAAACCACTGGTTTTTCGGGTTTTGCGAGCAATAAATCGTTCTTCAATCAGATAATATAAAGCCGGTAACAGAATCAAGGTCAGTGCAGTAGCGCTAATTAATCCACCCACAATTACTGTGGCTAAAGGCCGCTGCACATCAGAACCAAGACCATGATTAATAGCCGCTGGAATCATACCCACAGCTGCAACTGTTGCTGTCATTAATACGGGTCGCATCCGCTCTTTTGCGCCGTTAATCACCGCTTCTTTTAAAGAGCCAGTCGAAGCTTGTTGCTGCCAGCGGTTAAGGTTAGCGATCATAATAATTGCATTAAGCACTGCAACACCAAAAAGAGCGATAAATCCAACCGTTGAAGAAACATTAAAGGTCATGCCGCGCAGATGCAAGGCTGCTAGCCCGCCAAACATAGCCAGTGGCACTGCCAGAAGGATCAATCCGGGTTGGCGCAAGTTACCAAATTGTGAAAAAAGCAATACAAGCATCAAGCCTAATAACAGTGGAATTATTACGCTAAGTCGAGCCTGCGCCCGTTGTTGATTTTCAAGTTGGCCACCCCATTTGATTTGATAAAGAGTGGAGTCATATTTAATTTCATGAGCAATACGCTCTTGCGCTTCATGAGTAAAGCTTGCTAAATCGCGTCCTCGCAAATTTAAACGCACTATTAATTGTCGTTTATTCATTTCTCGGGTGATGGTTGTTTGCCCTTCTACAAAGCGAATATTGGCCAACTGAGCTAAGGCAATTTGCGCCCCTTTTTCAGTTTTTAATAAAAGATCACCAATAGCTTGAGGATTATTACGAATGGTCGGGAGAAATCTTGCGGTGATATCATAGCTGCGGTCTTCGACATAGATTTTGGTAATAGGTGTGCCGCCAATGCCAGTTTGGATTAGATTCATAATATCGGCAATATTGATACCTAAGCGGGCTATGGCTTTACGATTGACATCAATTCGCAACTCAGTCATTGGTGGTTCCTGGTCGATAATGACATCCTGCGCGCCAGGCACTGCTCTTAATACCTGAACTATTGAATTGGCAAGCTTACGCAGCTCATGAAAATTAGAGCCATAGACTTTTACCACTAAATCCGAATGCGCCCCGGCTACCTTATCTAACACGCCATCAATCATCGGTTGAGAGAAGGAAACATGTACGCCTGCCAGTTTTAAATAGCGTTCCGAAAGATGTTTAATCAATTCCTGTTTTGTCCAGCCCGATTGCCAGCTATTGTATGGATGAAGGGTGATGGCACCTTCAATATGCGACGGCGTGAAGGGATCAGTCCCTTCATCGTTTCGCCCCACTTGGGTGATAACGTGATCAACTTCTTTAAATTCCAAGGTGGCCTTGCGAATTTCACCAGCCATTTCATTGGCTTTATTAAGGGAAATCCCCGGTGGTAAAATAACTTGTAACCAGAGTGAGCCTTCATCGAGATAAGGTAAAAAATCCCGTCCGATAGTGATTCCCAAAACGCTAACCAAAAAAAACGTAAGAGCAAAAAGGCTAACTACTAATTTATTACGACCGACTAATTTATGAAGTAGGGACTCATACTGCGGCAGAAGCCAACTAAGCAATCTATTCTTGTAGATTTTAACGGGTTTATGATAGGACCAATAGGCCAAGCCGGGCACCAAAGCTAAGGCTACCAGCAAGGCACCGATGAGCGCAAAGCCGACCGCGAAAGCCATCGGTGAAAATAATTTATACTCAATCTGTTGAAAGGCAAAAAGAACTGAATAGGCGGTGATGATAACAAGAATACCAAAAAAAATAGGCTGGGTTACTTGTAATGTTGATTTTAAAACGTCATTTTCGGTTAAAAGGGATTCTTCATCAGCTTCACGGCGCCGCAAAATATTTTCCATCACTACAATGGCACCATCGACAAGAATACCAAAGTCAATGGCGCCAAGAGAGAGTAAATTGGCAGGAATATTAAAGTTATACATCAATGCAAAAGCGGTTAACAAGGAGATAGGAATAGTGATGGCAACAATTGCCGCAGCTCTGATTGACCCTAGAAAAAATAATAAAATGAGTGTGACCATTATCATGCCATCAAACAGGGTTTTACCCACGGTATGCACCGTGGCATGAACTAAATTTGCACGATTTAGATAGGGAACCACTTTCACATCTTTAGGCAGAATATGTTCATTTAATTCAGCAAGTGCTTCGGCAACGCCTTTCATCACTTTAGAGGGATTTTCATTTTTAAGCAGCAAGACGATGCCTTCCACTACGTCAGGGTTTTTATCTTTTCCGACAATACCATGGCGCTGCTTATGGCCTAAGGTAACTTGGCCTAAATCTTTCAAATAAACGGGAACGCCTTTGGATTGGGTAATATGAATATTAGAAAAATCTTCTAAATTACGTATTAATCCCACGCCTCGGACCACAATTCCTTGTTCGCCACGATTCATAATTGAACCGCCGGCATTGGCGTTATTATTATTGATGGTTTGTATGATTTGCTCGAGCGAGATGCCATATTTTGACATTTTGACAGGATCGAGTTCGAGCATAAATTGAGTCGTCACGCCACCAAAATTAGTGATATCAGTCACCCCTGGAACTTGTTTCAATCGCGGAATCACTTTCCAAAATTGTAATTCTGATAATTCGCCTAAAGTGTGGGTGGTCGATTGCAGGGTGTAGCGCAAAATTTCCCCGATAGGTGAAGTTAGCGGATCGAGAGTCGGCAGGGCATT
This sequence comes from Tatlockia sp., assembly GCA_013697725.1. Lineage (GTDB taxonomy): Bacteria > Pseudomonadota > Gammaproteobacteria > Legionellales > Legionellaceae > Tatlockia. The sequence goes on along the minus strand of JACCWI010000019.1, from coordinate 25,118 downwards.
ATAGGGGAGGGTTACATTATTGATTCGTTCCAGAAGACGTTGGCGAGACCAGTAATTTTCGGCGCCATCTTGAAAAATAACGGTGATCAGGGAGAGGCCGAAGGTTGAGCGCGAGCGCATCACTGCTATACCTGGCGTTCCCATGATTTCGCGTTCCAGAGGAATGGTTATTTGCTGTTCAACTTCCTCAGCGGCTAAGCCATTAACCTGTGTAATTACCTGAGAAGTAGTGGGGGCGATATCCGGGTAAGCTTCAAGAGGCAATTGCTTCCAACAATAAAAACCATAAAAACAGAGAAATAGAAAAACAAGTGCAACGATGCCGCGACGATGAAAGCATTGGATAACCAGTTTTTCAATCATTGAGGATAATTCCCCCTTTGATCACCACAGACTCACCCACCTTTAATCCTGAAAGTACCTCAACTTTATTATTGATTTGAGAACCAAGGTCGATTAAACGTGCTTCGAACTGCCAGGGAGCTACTTCAACAAATACAATACTATCAAAACCTCTCTGAATAACAGTAGTTAGCGGCAGCAAAATTCGTTTACGGGGTTGACCTAGAAAGCTTGCTTTGCCGAACATATTGGGTTTTAACAGCCCTTGCTTGTTGTCAAAACTCATTCGCACGGTAAGAGTGCGAGTGTCAGGATTTAATAAGGCGCCAATAAACCGAACTTTAGAGCGAAGATGTTGAGAATAGGCATCCAGAATGACATCCACATCCTGGCCTACAAAAAGATGCTTGATGTCCTTTTCTTGAGCGCTGGCACTGACAAAGACTCGAGATAAATCAGCAACGGTCATAATGGATGCATTTAAATCATTCCAATAACCACCAACCGCGGCATTCATATCAATGACTCGACCGGAAATTGGCGAGCGAACAGTAAGCACATGAGCATCGACATCAGCCTTGTTGATATTTAAGGCTTGAAGCCGAGAACTTGCCCGCTGGAGTTCGCTGGTTGTTTGTTCAAATTCATTGCGAGCCTGTTGCAAATCATGTCTTGCTGAAATATTGGCAAGGCTAAGCCGTTGCTGACGATTGAGATTTTCTTGCGCAAAGGTTAATGCAGCTTTTGCTCTATTCAAATCAGACATTGCTTGAGCCAGATCTGCTGAATCAAGAGTAAACAAGATTTCCCCGGCTTGAACAGGATCGCCAAGACGTTTATTAATTTTTATTATGCGACCGAGAAGAGGCGGTAGAACTTTAACGAGCCTTGCAGGATCAGCTTCTACGATGGCCGGTAGTGTAAAGGGTGAAATTACTAATTGTTCAAATGCAGGTTGAACCTTAATGAATTGTCGTAAGGGCGAGGTTTCAGGTACTACCAAACGTCCATTTTGATGAAGCAGAGGAGACTCGTGATTAACTGGCTTTGAAATGCTTTTTGAGTAATAAAAGATAAGTAGAAAAGCAAGTATTAAACTTAGAGCCAGCATGCTAAAGCAAAGATGTTTAGAAAAAAATTTAAGCATCAACTAATCCGACTCCTTTTACCTGCGAGAAAAGGTTTTGAGTAATTCCTTGTATCATCAATAAGACCTTTTAGATTGACACTAATTTTTACTTAATACGCTGAAAAACAAGAGAAAAAATTAATTAATACCTTCAATGAAAATAACAGAATTCCCTTACAAATTACAGAGTATGTGAACTATTCTTCAAAGAATAAAAGCTAGGTGATGTGGTATTGCTATTGGGATAGATATTTACGCAAGCTGAGGTGAGGAAATGATACAGATACAGGGAGAGTCAGGGGATTAGCATAGCTGAGTGTTGTAAATACTAGGTACCCCGGCTTATCCGGGGAATCTCTCGTTTGCGAATTAAGCTCAAGCCTCAAATTACCAAATTATTAGGATTCTCATTCGCATCCAGGCCTTGTACAGCATCTTCATCAGGTGGAATTAATTCTTGCAGCTTAGCTTTGATTTCCTGAGTTTTACTATCCGAGCCTTCTATCGCTTTAGTCACCAGGCCGGCCATAGAGTCCGCTTTTGCCTGGGCATATTGCAGACGTTCTGGGTACTCTTTAAAGAGTTCATTTTTTTCAAAAACGCCTTTGTCATCATATTTATGTTTCACTTCACCGTTAACATGTATAGTGATGTCTTTTGGATTGGCTCCGGCAAGTACAGCGCCTTCTAAAAATAAGCGTGCATGCTCTGCGGCCCTAACAGGATCTTTGTTATTGATCTTAAAAGTAATTTTTTTATTACCACTTGCCACTAAGGGTTGCGTAAAAGCAGCTGCATCGCTATGAATACTATTGTCAGATTGATAGATGCGATTTAAGGTCATCGAAAAGCTGCCATCGTCATTCTTTTTTATAGGTCGGTTAAAGGCTGCAATTAGACCTTCTTGAATCGTTTCAAAAGTCTCTAGATCTTGTACCTTCAAATTCTTGAAAATAGCCTCGCCATTTTCCGAATTAAATTCAACTGAAGCACCTTCTTCATTGTTTGCGTTAGATTTTTTTATTATCTCGTTACTCATTACTCGTTTGCGCTTTAGGCGGTCTTCAAAAAACACGTAACGATGAAATCTGTCTGTCTCTGCTTGGGTAAGCTGTTTGGCATTGTCGCCAATCGCTTTTTCAAACTTAGCTAGACCATCATTGTTATTTTTTTCAAGAGCCGCAAGCATATCTTGCTTGGTAGTCTCTAAATGAGCATCACCACAATTTAGGGTGCGTTTAAGCGCGTCGGTGAATTGGGTATTATTGTCAAAGGACTGGTTGAGGTTTGCTTTAGCCAGCTCATATTGATTTTTAACAGCTTCGGATACTTCACTTCGTGTTTGAAGTAGGTAGGTAGCAACCTCGCCGGGTGAGAATGCAGGTTTTTTAGCAGAAAGAAGTTTGCCTAGTTCATCTTGTTTTGCTTTAAATGAGCGACGTTCCTTTTCAAAGGGTTCAGATTTGAATGCATTGGCAAGTACGTCGTTAATTATAGCCACATCCGCAAGCTCTTGGGTAGACTTAGCCTGTTTAAGCTTTTCAGTCAAGGTTTTACCGTCAGGCGCTTTGATGTCGACGAAGTCATTGCTAGATTTAATGCGGGATTTATTATAATCATCCAGGCTTGAGGCGCTAGATAGACTGCCAGTAAAATTTGAACTGTTCTTATATTTTTCAAACCAGGCCAGTTTCGATTTTGAACTGAAGGCGTGAAGACTATTAGTAACTTTAGGACCTGCCATGTTCACCTCTAAAACGAATCTCAATAAAAAAAGTATACCATTAAAATGTTAACAAATAATTAAGGCTTTACCAGGCAGGTATTGCTTCGTCGCCAAACAGTTGTTTTGCTTTAGCCTTCACTTCAGCTGAATTCATCGCCTTTACAAAATTTTCTAATTGTGGTTTTTTGGTGGAATCACTACGAATTACAATTAAATTGGCATAGGGCGAATCTTTACCTTCGGAAAATATGGCATCTTTAACACTCAAACCTGCGGGAACTGCAAAGTTAGTGTTGATAACTGCAGCATCCACATCTGCCAAAACACGGGGTAGTTGGGCGGCATCCAATTCTTTAAAGCGAAGCTGTTTAGGATTGGATAGGATATCCGCAAGCGTTGGCATAGCCACTTGCTTTAGCTGAATCAATTTCGCTTTTTGTAGTAATAACAAGGCTCGCGCCTCATTGCTCGGATCATTGGGAATGGCTATCAGAGCTTGGGCTTTAAGTTCCGTTAAATTTTTGATTTTATTGGAATAGATACCTGTGGGATAAATAAACGTTTTACCTATAGCTTGCAAATGATAGCCATGAGCTTTAGTTGCGGCCTCAAGATAAGGAAGATGTTGATAAACATTAGCATCTAAACTCCCGTCTTCTAAAGCCTCATTTGGTAAATTGTAATCATTAAATTCAATAATTTTTAAGCTTAAACCATATTTGCTTTGCGCAAGGTCTTTAGCCACTTCAACCAAGTCCGTTTCTGGACCAGCGATGGTGCCAATCACCAGGCGATTGGGCGAAGGCTTGGAACAAGCAACTAAACAAATGGCTAAGAAAAAAGATAAAATTCGCATGCCAATCTCCAAGTTTTTGAACCAATTAATTATGAGTGTAATGGCGAGCCAAGCGGTCACCTGCCATCTGCAAAAGTTGAACTATAACGATTAAAATAGCAACAGTGGCTAACATAACTACAACATTAAAACGTTGATAGCCATAGCGAATGGCCAAATCGCCTAAACCTCCGCCGCCGACTGTGCCGGCCATGGCTGAATAATTAACCAGGGTAATTGCTGTAACGGTTATTGCCTGAATAAGAGCTGGAAAAGCTTCTGGGAATAATAAATGACGAATCATTTGCCAGGTATTTGTACCCATGGAAAAACCGGCTTCGATTAGCCCTTCGGGTAAATTTCTATAAACATTGTCAACAAGGCGCGCGAAAAAAGGGGTTGCGCCAAGGGTTAGTGGAACCATTGCCGCGTGAATACCAATTGACGTTCCGACCAATAAACGGGTGAAAGGAATTAAGGCTACCAGCAAAATAATAAAGGGAATAGAGCGGCTAATATTGATAAGACCTGAAATAAGGCGGCTTAACCAGGCCTGGGGTTTTATTTTTGCACTGGTAAAAAGAAGAGTACCTAAAGGTAAGCCTAATAAAACTGCGAAAAAAGTAGAGGCAAAAACCATATAAATAGTTTCACCCGTGGCGATTAGTAAATCATAAAGCATGGTCAGTGACATAACCTAAAATCTCCACAGTTAAATTAGCTTCTTCACAGCGCTCGATAAATTGCTTAAGTACTAATTGATTGGCTTTAAGCTCAACCACAACAACACCGCAGGTTAGGGTATCAAAACGATCGATATTAGCCAGTAAAATATTAATATCTAAATGCAAATCCCGACTGGTTTTAGAAATAAAGGGTACGGTTGCCGATTCGCCCTGAAATAATAGACGCAATAAGGGTCTATCATTGGCAATTTGAGATAAATGACCTCTAAGACACATTGGTAGTTCGGGGCTTAATTGAGCGTATAAGAGTGCACGAGCAGGACTTTGTTCATTAGCGAAAACATTAGCCAGCGCTTCGGTTTCAATGATTTTACCAGCTTCCATCACTGCTAAACGGTGACAAATTCGTTTAACCACATCCATCTCATGCGTAATTAAAACGATGGTAAGGCCATAGAGGCTGTTAATTTTTTTTAATAAATCCAAAATTGCGCTTGTTGTTTCTGGATCTAAAGCAGAAGTGGCTTCATCGCAAAGTAAAATTTTAGGCGAACAACTTAAGGCTCGGGCAATGGCCACGCGTTGCTTCTGCCCGCCGCTTAATTGCGAAGGATAAGCATCGACCTTATCGCTTAATTCAACTAAAGGTAGTAGTTCATCTATTTTTCCTCTAATACTTTGCTCATCCATTCCCTGGATGCGCATCGGTAGAGCGATATTTTCATAGACAGTTTTAGTACTTAGCAAATTAAAATGCTGAAAAATCATTGCCATTTTATGACGGGCAGATCGTAATTTATTAGCAGAAAGAGAGGTAATGATTTCATTATCAACAAGCACTTCACCGCTGTCGGGTTTTTCGAGTAAATTGATACAACGTAAAAGGGTTGATTTACCGGCGCCACTTTTGCCAATAATGCCAAATATTTCACCTTCCTGCACAAAAAGATTAATATTATTTAGGGCAATGTTAGTCGCATAGGATTTTGTTAATCCATTTAGTTCAATCATTAGGATAACCTAGTGTTTACAGGATGCGGGTTGCTAAGGAGGGATATTGCCCACCGCTTTAGCCGTATTTACAAAAGTGCTGACCAAAAGCCAGACCTTTGAGCGCCCGCAAGCTGAGTTTCAAATCGGCGCAATTAATTATTATACTCTATCTTAGGTTAATCATCTAGAGTTTAGATGTGACAGATGGGTTTAATGTCAGTTTATTATAACTAAATAAATTCAGGGATCATTTGTATCGCTAAATATCTTTTAAATGAATTTATGGTTTTTTTTTAAGATATCCGAATAAATTTCCATCAATTAATATTTCCTTAAGGCAGTATTCTTATACTCCTCTCTAAATAGTGAGGAGTCTTAATGAAAATTGATAGCGCAGATTTAGTTTATAAAAAATATTATAACAAGCAATATCAAGCCTTTATTCTCTCAGATACGAGTGAATTTTCCATCCGAGCCCCAGCGCCCACTACTACACCCTGGAATGCGATTTCTTCTGAAAAAGATTGGTTCACTAAAGAAACTTGCGCTCCTGATGCAGCCAAAGGTAAGGTACATTTTATTAAAAAAAATGAAAAAAACTACGCTCTGCTCTGGGAAACAAAAGCTGAAACTTTAAAAGCGGGTGTTCGGTGGGGGATAATCAAAGCCGAATCGATAACTGGACAAGTCATTTCAACCCTTGGTCATTACCGCATTATCGCTCACGAACGCATAGTCCATGAAAATAAATTAATGGTTTCAAACACACAAGCCTTAAAGTTGGCCTTACTCGATGTCTTTCAAGATCGCTTTGAATTGATGCAGAATTTAGAATCTTTAGTCAACACCTCTGCGCCTAAAGCGAACTATGAAAGAGATCTAAGTAATTATATCGCTCATTTAGAGGGTTATAAAAACTCTGTCAGATCAAAATTTTCAGGCTTAAATTTAGAAGGCCTAAATTATAATAGTTTGCCCGATAAAATCATCGCTGATTTGGATGAAGATATAAAAAACGCCAAATTATATTGGCAGCAATTAGAGCAACAAGAAACTACTCGCTATGCTAATCGAGCACGTGGGAGCGAATCAATTTTAGATTTCGTAAAACGACAGATGCAGAAAAACCTCTACGAATTTCAAGGCTTAAATCAGGATGTTGTCTTTGCCATTGGTGCGTTTACCCGCGGTGAAATGAATAATCTTATTGCTGATGCCAGTGATTTAATCGACAAACATAAACCCGATCTGCGCAATGCAGTCAACGCAAAACATCATGGTCTTTATGCCTCTACAGGACAAACTCTAGTCTATGACTTTGGTCAAGCTAATTTATCGCCTGCTGAGGAAAAGCAAGCACTGATTGCAATCAGCTTTATTGAAGGTTGGGATAGGGTTGATTATACATCCGATTGGATGAGTCCTCGTATAATTAATCAGTCTAATCCTGAGCAACCCAGTTCTGCGGTTTTGGAAAAAATATTCGCAACTAAGTGGAATACTCACCGCAATTTTGGCGCTGCTTTTATTCACTATCTAGCTAATTGGTTTAAAGGAATAATTTACCCGACTCAACCCTGGGAAGGTGAAGGTGATACTTTTAAAACCTATGCTGCACAATTGCTGGCTCAATCAAAGCCTTTTTATCCAATGTGGATGAAGGGCTGGCATTTACTCAAAACTGTAGGTACTATTTTGAAGGACACGGTTAAAGGAATTAGAAATTTTGGTAAAACCTTTACCCTTTATTTGCGCTTGGATATGCAAAATGATTGGGCGTCTTCAAAAAAATTACCCCTGGCCGCTGAAACTTTCGCTGAAGCTAACCAACAAATTGCTCTTATTAGCAGTGAAGAACTAAAAATATTAAAAGGGCTTGAAGCCTATACCTCCGAAACCTTTGCAGAAAACCCTCAAAAAATATTGGCTCAATCAGATTATCACCTCAGTTATGGTGAAGAACATGATTTACTTATCGCTATGGTGCAGGGCATTGGCGGTTTTTCTGGCCATTTCACTCATAATTTGTTTACTAAAGATCCAGTGGGTGCGCTTATTTTTTCTTCGGCCTTTATGGTGGGCGGGGTTAGTATTTTCTTCCCAATGACAGCCAAGACGTTTTTAGGCAGCCAATTTGTCAATGGTTTTAACCAATTTGCCGGGTTAGTTGGCTCTTCTACCCTATCTAAAGCAGCTTGCGGCAGTTTATCGTTGGCTCAAGGTGTTCATCTCGCTTGGGGACTGACAGAGGGTCCGAGTTCTGAGGTTTTACATGCCATGCAAGCCATTATTGAAGATCCGCTTAGCGCGGCTTTTCTTTTTTCAGCCGCCTATGGTATCGGTTATGCTTTAGCGCATGTTCCTGTTTTAGGTGATTACATTCGGGAGGAACTAGGTTCCAGTGATGTACTAAATTATCCAGTAATTGGAGTTAAATTAGGTGTTGGTGGCGTTTTAGTTCTGGTGTCAAATGACTCTAATGAACCGATAAGTGTTGAAATTCCTTATAACTCTGAGAAATTAGCAAGAATTTTGCAACATTTGCAAGGCGACCCGCTTATTATGCGAGAAGTTGGTTTAATGATGCAACGGCTGGAAATGGTACAATGGCTAGCTAAACATGCACCCTTTCTTGCTAAATTAAACTTCAATACACAATTTGATCTTGAACGCCAAATTGATACAATTTTCACTAGAGAACAAGCACTTTCCCTTAAAAAATTAATCTATCCTGAAAAAGACCGCTCAGTCGCTTATCAAGTTCTTGCAGTACCTTTCGGCTATATTCCAGCCTTAGTTCGCTTGGGCGCTTCGGCAATCATGAGCGCAGTTGCCTGGTTCATTAATAATCCCAAACCAGCAGAACCGGTGAAACAAGCAGCCGAGGCTTTGGTGCGCAAGATGGCCAAAGATATAACCCGCATTTATAATATTACAGCGAATGCTTTGTATATTGCTGTAAATATAGCTTTCAGTCCTTTTAAAACGTTTGCTCTATTAACGACAATGTTAATCGGGCGCCTTAGTGCTTTCATTGAGCTGCCCACGGGGCATTTTATGCACAAAGGATTTTGGTTTGTTCATAACATTTATTGTAGAATAGGAGAGTTCTTAGCCGCGACCCGACCGATGAAATCTGTGGTATTTGCCGATCCGATGCATACCATAAATGAAGTTGTTCAGTCGATTGATTGTTTAGTCGAAGAAAGTTATGCAAAAATAAACTTGGGCCAAGTTAAAAAAGTTAGGTCTCAGCCCGAGGTGCTCATTGAGGATGCTAAGCGCTATCAATTCTCACATAAGCCTAAACCAGGATTAGAGGTAAATTTAGAACCGCTCAGCCTTGAGTCTTCCGAGATTAATGTTCAAGCTATCTCAATAAATTTTTAAGATGCCTACCTACCTTGAGTAAAGGAGAGAGGAAATTATTCTAAAACCGATTAAATGCCTGTTTATTGATCAAAGTAAATTTTATATGATAAAATTGCGAAATTGTTGATATATATTTAGGTTTATTTTGTACCCAAAACAGTTTTACTACAAATTTAAAAGTTCAGCATCTGCTTATCGCAATAAACCTCCCGGCGAGTTGGATCTAATTCTAATGATCAACAACAAGCCTTGCTGGAAATCCCCAACTCCTCCCTTTAAGTTGAAGAAAAAATCTTTAATTTTTGCGGATTGGACCGTAAGCACTTGGTCGGCTGAACGAATTAGCAATACCAGTGAAATCATAAATCAACTTATCGATGATGGTTTTGCTATTTTTATTTGGCAAAATGGAAAAGTCAAACCGTGGACCCACACTAAAGAGTCCGATACGGACGAGGAGCCTGATAAAATTACTCCTTGTCCTCATGAGGTAATCATTAACGCTGCTATGACTCAGTGTAAGCTTATAAGAAAGCAGGTGTTAATTTTAGATGATCATTGGCTGCGAGCAATATCTAGTCAGAAATTTGATAAACCGCGTCAATTAAATTGCTCAGATTTAGTTTATAGCATTCATGATAAAAAAGTGATTTTATCAACCCTGGTAAAAGCCTCGCCAAAATGGAAAACAATTGTTCATGATGAATTTTCTCAAGATACTAATATTCTTTTCAATCAATTAATTATTGATTATCCCTTTCTTACTATCAAGAAGCGCTATCGCAAATTAAATTTATCGCAATCTGAGAATTTTTATCATTTGATCAAAAATAAAGAATTAATTCTCGAAAATAACTTGATAAACTGGGAGCAATTAAAACAAATCAGCCAGATTAAGCTCTGTTCTTTTATCTATGCTCAGCAACTTGAAGCACTGCTTCGACTGACAGAAAGGTTACAAACTCTGGATTTATCTAAATGCATTATTAAAGGGGATTTCAACCTAAATTTTAACCTGGATGTTCTAGAAAATTTATATCTCAATAATACTTACAGACTTTCTATCTCCATTTTGCAAGTGCTTTTACTGAAAAGCAAAAATCTCAAAAGGCTAAGCTTTGCCCAATTGGAACTGGATGGTAATTTCACCATCCCAGCTTTAAATTTAGAAGCGGTTGAACACCTAAATATATCAGGCTCCAATTTATCAGAATCGAATTTGAACCTTATTTTGTCTAATTTAAAAACGGTGAAATACCTTGATTTGACCGCTGTCCATGCGTTGGATGGCTTAATTAAATTTCTGAGGTTAAATCAGCTTGACGAGTTACACCTAGCGAGTAAACTAATTCAGCTTGAAGAGTTAGTTTTATCGAATATTGCATGTAGCGCTCAAAATTTATCTTCCCTTATAGCTCAGTCAAAGTCACTAATATATTTAAATTTGAGTGGAATTAAGCTTAGTGGTGATTTCAGTCAAAATTTAAATTTAGAATTTTTAGAAAATTTAGATCTATCCAATACAACTATTTCAGCCAAAAATCTCCATAGCTTAGTTTATAAAGCTAATAATCTCCGGATACTGAATTTGCAAGATTGTACTATTGTGGGTCAGCTCGAGGTGCAGCTTAATTTACCAGAGCTCGAAATCCTTAATCTAACCAAGGTTAAAATTATAGCTCACAATTTATACTATCTGCTTAGCAATTCATGTAAATTAAATAATCTTAATTTAGATGGTAGTTCGATAATTGGTGACTTTATGCAAGAGGAAAATTTAAATTTTAAATTAATGCAAAATTTAAACCTGTCGCAATTATCTCTATCAGCAACCAGCCTACAGTGCATTCTCGCTAATGCAATAAAATTGAAAGTTCTTAGCTTTAGTAACCTAAGAATCAGCGGTGAACTCGGAACAAATACAATAAATCTTAACGATCTAGAAACTTTGATTATCACCGAAGATTTTGATTTAATACCCTATTTGCGTTTTGGCCTTAGCGCTCTACTTGCAAAATCGCATAAATTAAAGTCCTTAACCCTCGATGGTTTAGAGCTTTTAAGCGATGAAAACGTCGATGAAGAATATAAGTGCAATTTAGATTTGGGCTCGGTTAAGAATTTAACCATTACTAGATGCCTTATTGCGGCTGAAACACTTGAGGGCTGTTTAGAGAGTACGCGCTGTTTAACTTATCTTGATTTATCTGCAGTGCAGATAATGGGTATTTTTAGCCAAGTTCTCAATTTATCCAAGCTTAAACATTTAAATTTAAATCGGGCTTCTATATCTGCCATAAACTTGCAATCTTTAATCGCCAATTCACCCCATTTAAAAACTATAAATTTGAGCGACTCCAACATAACGGGTGAATTTACAGCGGAATTTAATTTTCCTTCATTAACAAAAATGAATTTATCGAGCCTAGCGTTTTCAACAGCGAATCTGTATTGCTTAATATCTAATGCAGCTAAGCTAAGAAATTTAAACCTGCAGAATTACACTGATTACACTGCTTTCGCATCAAGAAAAGAAAAAGTTGCAGTCACTAATATAAAGCTAAATTTATCCTCTTTGAAAGATCTGAATTTAGTGGGAGCAGATTTGCCTCCTGATTTTGTATATAACTTATTTGTAACAGAGCATAAAGCGTTGAGTTCGTTAAACTTAAGTTCCTATTTTATTTCGTCGATAGATAGCTTGCAGAACTTAGAGTCCTTGGGTGAGCTAAGTCTTACGCTTGATTTAGAAACAGCAGAAAAAAATGCAAAATTATTACTCTTAGCTTTAGAGGCTGCTCCTTATCTAAAAAAATTAACTATCATCTATAAGAATAAAAATAACTTCAGAGCGCATGAAAGTTCGGTAAAAATTATTCGGCTTATCAATGAAAGAAAAACGAAGGGTCTGATATTTTGCGAAGTAGGTGATAACACTGCTCCTAAAATTAAGTTGGCTCAGTCTGAGTTTTGGGAGCAAAGAATTTTACAGGTTGCAGCTCAAAATGAAAATTTTACCAGTCCCACTCTTATAAATTGCTTGGAGCCAAAAGCACAAAGAGCTAATTCATCCCTGGAAGTCGATGCAGATACCACGCCTGTTTTGAGAGAATATCAGCTTAATCAAATTTTCATTGGAAAAAATTTAAATCCTCATCCCAGCAAATACCGTGGCAGTGTTTATCATCGGTTGGAACTAAGCCCTTCACCTGTCCACCTTAATCAGGCTTTTAGTTTAAACAATCACGCAGAAGCGGATGAATTTGATTTGCAATTGCAAACGGTTTTTATACATCAATCTCCAATTAATCTTTTTGAACAATTTAAACGAAGTGCTGTGACTGAAAATACTGAACTTTTTTATGGGGAAATGACTTTAATTTTAGATGCGGAATGGCAAACCTTGCGTTCTCTATCCTCGACGGAAAAAATCCTGGTTTACCACCTTAGCGGCGACTCCGGATCACATGAAATTAAATATTCCTTGCGAGATAATATTTATTATATTCGTGCTACTGATGGTAAGTCTCAAACAGTTCAAATCGATTTTCTACTTGAAACCTGGCCTCAAGAAAATAAAGAGTTAGCACCGGCATTAAAGCAGTTAATCAATAATTATATTGGTTTTAAGGAAGGCGGCCATAGTTTTAAAGGCCCCGGAACAGGACAGATTTACCTTAACGCGATTAATGCTGCTCGAAAGGGCGCTTGCCGTCATCGTGCTGTAGCACTCATGGATGCAATTCAAAACCATAAAAAAGAATATGGCTTCCCCGACTCAACGACTTGTCGTTTTATTACTAATGATTGCCACGCCTTTGTTGAAATTAAAACCGATAAAAATTCCCCATGGCTTGCTTATGATTTAGGTGGTTATGCAGCTGAACTTAAAATTAACCAAAATCAAACAGAGCGGTCTAATCAGACTGAGGAAAAACCATTTCAGTCTGTACCCGAATTTGAAGAACTCCCTAAAATTAAAATTGATTTTGAACGACGATTAGAAACCTGGAAGAAAGAAAAGAAACATTTCAATTCTAGTGATGCCTATGTTCAACATCTAGTGTCTGGCTTTAAGCCTAAACAGCTGATTGAATTATCCTCAAGTGACGATGTTTTAGCCTTAAGTTTGGCAATTGAATCTCAATGTCAACGCCTGGGTCGCCCCGTTTTTTACATTCATTCGGCAGAAGAATTAATTTGCTCGTCAAATTTTATCGAGAAAATTGGCGATCAGGGCATACCAAGAGCTGGCGAGGAAGTACAGGCTGGATCGTTGCATGATTTTTTAACTAGAAAGCACAGCAGTGCCAATCCGCCTATATTAATTGTTAATTACGACCGTTTTGATGACGATCAGATCGTAGCGACCAATACCTTAATTGACATTAACCCTAACATTGATGGCGTAGCGCTGCCAAATTCTATGGTCGTTATTGGGCTTATAAATCCCGACAAAGCTGATTGCTACCAGGGTGATGATTTTTATTCACGCTTTGGTACTAATAACATTGAAACCTGTCCTTTAAGCGGGGGTCAAATTTTTAGCAAACCGAAGCTTGAACCCGCAGCTAATTTTAAAGGAAAACTTTATCCTATCAATTTATTTAGGGATAAAAATTGGCAAAAATTTTTACTTGGGCAATGGATAATAAAAAAAGATAAATTGGTGTTTAAAGACGGCGAATTGCTAACTGCCTTAAAATCGGGTCTGCTAATTGATATCCAAAATGGCTTGTGGGAAGACGATAATTTTTGTCATTTCTGGGAACGCGCTATCACCCTTGGCTATATTGAATGCTTTGGTGAAAAAATTGCTATCCATCAAACGAATTTTAGTCGCAGTGAAGGCTACGATTGGCCTAGATTAAAGAGAAATTTTACTCTTAGCAATGAGCTCACGCACGGAGCAACCGTTTTAAATCCGACACTGTTAAGCCAATATTTTAGCCGCTACGAATGTGACAATGATACAAGCCAGCTTGATACGGTTGCTGGTTTAATTGAAGCTCATGAAAATAATAAGTTCACCGTGCATTTAACAAGAGCCCTCAATGAGAATGAGTGGGCAAGGCTTCTCAATGAATGTGATAAATTTAATGTTGATTTACACTGCTATTGCGCCTCTGCAGTGGATTTGCCTAGAATTTTAGCTGAACATCCTTTACCAAACGCGACACCAAGTTACACTCCACTTGTCATTGAAACAACCGATATTGATCTGAGCCTTTCGCAATTAGTAGGCGAGGAAGTCTGGCAAATAATCGACGTCTCTGAATTAACCAGTGCTGATTTACTTTATAAGCTTAACGGACACTTTAATAAGGACAACCTCAGCTTAGAATTCCATCAATCTGAAAATGCCTTGGAAGTAGCACTGGAAAATGGCAACAAAGTTATTTTAAAAGGTCAGTTTTCACTTGAATTAGCTGACGCTCTGGCTCCTTTATTATTGGATATGCAGGGGGGGAGAAGGGATGGGAAATTATTAGTAGTTAGTGAAGACGTGGTTAATTTAAATTACCTTGCTTCAAAAAAACACTGGGTAACCACTGCAGAGAAATGCTCAATCCTCAAACAGTATTTCACCCAAGAGCAAATTGATTCCTTAGAACAGCTGGAAACTGAGCCCCTATCCAAATTACAAGCAAGATTAATTCATCCTCAAGCTGACCCTTGGCAAGGAATGCATAGTTTGCCTGGCACAATAAATTTGCAGGATTTCGATGAAGTGAATAGCAATTTGAAAACTCAAGAATTTATTAGCAAACGTCTTAATGATGTGAATGCAATTTTGGAAAAATCACCCTATGTGCTGTTAACAGGACTAACCGGGGTTGGTAAATCAAGCTTTGTCGAAAAACATCTAGCGAAGGAACCCAATACTAAAGTTTACAACGGGGAATTTGAACTTCTAGCTTGGGCAAAAGACAAGTCCAATCTTAGGAAAATTTTATTCTGGGATGAAGCCAATACGCTTTCGAAAGAATACAGTGAATTTGAAGGCTTATATGCTAATCCACCACAAATCTGGATCGATCGTGAATCCCATCTACTCGATGGAAACCATAAAGCTGCCTTTGCTGCAAATCCTTTAAGTGAGGGGGGCGAACGCAAAGTGGTTAGCTTTTTTGAACGTCATGGGTCTGCAATCGTCTTTGAACCCTTGCCGCAGGAATTTATTTATGACGTCATTTTAAATCCCATTTTTGCTCAAACCTTACTGGAGAATCATTCCTTAGTCATTTCTCGTGAGCTATTAAAAGTTTATCGATTTTTATGTGAAAATTCTAATGATGAGGTACTCATTTCACCGCGAGAGGTACAAATGATGGCCTTGCTAATCCTTTCTCATATGGTTAAAAATCCACAAGCGGCTCCAATCCTAGTTAGCAAACATTATGCTTATCAGCTTGCACAGAGCCTAGTACCCAAGGCTAAGCGCAAAAGCTTTGAAAAGCTGTTCCA
This sequence comes from Tatlockia sp., assembly GCA_013697725.1. GTDB lineage: Bacteria > Pseudomonadota > Gammaproteobacteria > Legionellales > Legionellaceae > Tatlockia. The sequence goes on along the minus strand of JACCWI010000019.1, from coordinate 9,567 downwards.
TCCACCCGCTCTAACAGTTAACAGCTTTTCTCTATCCAAAGAATTCACCCTAACGCCTTCTCGAAAGCCGCTTTATCAACTGCTAGATGATATGAATTCTTTAGCTCATTATCGCCAAAACAATCCCCAACTCAATGAAGCTCAGCTCTATGGTGGATTAATCGGCATTTTTATTGAAGGAGAGCCTGGTAGCGGCAAATCTTCATTGGGCAAAGAGCAAAAAAATGACAGCCAGGTCGCTTGTCACTACTTGCCAGTTTCGATGCAAACTGAGGACAAAGATCGCTTAATCATTCAAGCGTTTGATAAGGGTGAACGCCTAATCATTGATGAAATTAATTGTGCGCCGCTTAACGAACGCTTACATAATTCAATTGCCGGTGGGAGAAAATTGGATGGAAGCCGTCCTGAAAAACCAGGTTTTTATTATATTGCTACGGGAAATCCACCGACCAGGGCAGGACGAAATAAAGCAAATACGGCAGTGGATCGGCGTCGTATAAAACATGTCCTTCCTCCTTATTCTCCTCTTGAACTAAAAACTATTTTGACCTCTCTGGGTCTTGATGCTGAAACCATTGATTATATGATTTGGATTTATCAAAATAAATTCGAGCAGGCAAAGCATGAATATTTATCCCCTGCTCCAACACAGAGAGATCTATTTGATGCAGCTGCGGAATGGCTTAAAACTTTAAAGACAAAAGAAGAAAAATTTGCTACTCGTTTAATACCTATTAACATTGATAAATTTAACGTTGATAAATTGGCTTCTGTACAAGCTCCCCGTTCAGCTGGTTTTTTTGCTCAGCAAACGGAAAGAGAGGAAATACAACAAGAAAAACCTCGGGTTATCTGTGCTTTTAAAAGGGCTTATTAGCGTTCTGTAGTTCCGATATGCGAGCAGAAACTCTTGCAAAACATTAAGGATAATTGAAAACAAATACTTGGCTAGGAAATAAAAAATATCATTATTTTGCAGAATAATAACTACTATCTCGCTATAATCTTGCCCATTAATTAAACATTCCATTCTGTATTGAGGAAACTATTTTGCAAGTTAAGATTACTGAGATAATTCGATTCTCTACCCTATTAAAACTTATTGAAGACGAGCTTCAAATCTTCACAAAAAAATATGAAGCTTTGATTATTAGATATTTCGAAGTTTGTAATGAATTTTATTTAAAAAGAAATAGCGACGTTCAGCAAAAATTAATTAATTTATCAGAAGAATCGAAAGCTTTATTTAATCAACTTGCCGATTATGTAGAAATACTTGAAGCAAAGTATAGTTACCTACTCGAGTTTCATGATGATAAAAATGTTCTACTAAAAAAAACGGATGGAGAACTTAAATTAACGAACGATTTTCATCTCTTGAAGCTGAAAATATATATTCTAATAGCGAGAACTAGCTATTCCTCTGCCAATAATAAACAAGAATATTTAAAAGCACTTAATATCTATGCCCAGGTCCTATGTGAATTGGATCTAATGCCTTATCTAAATTATGCTCACGATCCCAGGTTTCAGAAAGAAATTTACCATGGATTGTGCGAGGTGGCCAATAACAAAGCGGATTGTAAATTTCAAATCGCTCCCTCTTTACAGTCGCTGGCCTATCATTTTTCCTTTAAGTGCTCTGAGCACATCATTCAACTGAATTTGCAACGCAAAGTACGGCGTCAACTCATTTTGCACAGGGCTAAAACTCAAGATGAAAAGCCCCAGCTTTACTTTGATTATCTTTCTATCTATGAAGATTTTTGCACCAAAATTGCCACATTGAGAAATTCTAAGGGACTGACTCTGGATGAGCGTTTAGATTTCATTTCCGGTACTTTATCCGTAGTTGAATTTATCGAGTATTGCCATCCCAGCTTAAAAACACTTGGTTTTAGGCCGCTATTTAAGGGAAAAAATAAAGGCTTGTTTAAAAATTATTTTAAAAAAATGAATGAAATAATTAAAGATTATATTATGAATATATTCAATTTAATTTCGGAAATTGACTTAGAACAATCGTTGAATCTTAGGCATATATCTGATCTCAAGGTTTTCGGAAAAGTGTTAACGGATTTATTAAAATACCATTTAGATCTTTTTTTATCTTGGCATAAGCTATTAAATGGTGGGGATGATGAAGAGTTGGAACTATCGAGAAATTCTATTACTACTCTTTATAAATTATCGATTCAATTACAAGAATTTTATAAAAAATTCTTTGTAAAATATCCTGAGGGTGATCGGGTTAAACTTACTGAATATATGCAATTATTTAGCGCTGAAGATGATTTTAAAAAACGCTTGAAAAATGCAAATGAGATTAATAAAATTATCGAAAAATTCCATAGTGAGGAAACGATAAAAGATGCTTTATATCAAGCCGAAATGCAGGTTAAGTTAAAGCTATCCAATAAATCCGGTAAATTTCTCTGTGAACTGGAAAAAAAAGAAAAAGAATTTAGATTAATTCGGCAAGGGAGGAAGACTAAAAAATCAGAAGCCTGTAATCCCGAAAATAAAATGCAACTAACCAAGGTTATAGCCAAAAAAAACCCGCCTCAAGAATCGCAATCGACTCGTTATCTAGATAGTGCACTCGCAGCGCTTTCGTCTCATCAATGTCATCATGCGTTAGTGTTTTATGATTTAGGGTATAAACACGCAATCCTAGAAGCGAACCCCATGGCGCAATTATCTGCGGTGGATGGCCTGGCTATTGCTCAAGGAAAAATTTTAATTAAAGAGGTGGAGGGTTTATTAAAGTTAATGGAGGGGCGAATTAGAAATCCCGCGACTCCCTTTTCAAGTGCGCTTCAAATTGAGGTTGAACAAAGAATTTTTAAAGTAATTTTTGGCTCCATTTATCTAGAAAAATTAAACGGAAAATTAATCAATTTATCGCAAGGAATAATTCTGACAGAGGATAAAGTTAAATTTGGCTTAGAGTTTTCAATATCAATTATGGTTGAACTGATTTGCTTTATCAAAGCTAAAACACTTAGCTTATATGATAAATATGAAGAAATTATTAAACTAAACAGAGAGCAAAGAACGCAGTTTATTATAAAACTTGGGACAGAGGTAGCTTCGCGCTCACAGCGAAATTTAACTGCGGCGCAAATCAAATGTTTAGGTGATAAAAAATTTGCTGAGCTTGGTCTTAATAATTATCAAAAGGGTAAAATTTATAGTCAGGAAACAAGAGAGCTATCTTTATTAAAGGAGCTGAAACCTTATTTTGCAGAATTACATACTCCACTACAAAATATTTTAGCTACCATTAAAGGTGCTAAAGCGGAAAATTGTAAAAATATTATTAAAAAAATTAAATGTTATAAGACTAATGCTAAGCTTATTCGTTCAACTCTCCCTTTTAATCCTTCAGTTGAGGTTCAAGAATTATTTTCTTTGCTTGCTAGTTTTTCTAAGGTGCATTGTTTCTATGGATCTGCTCTAATTAATTTTATTTTGCAACTGAATTGTCAAACTAGCCTAAGCTATAAATCATTTGAGTTTATTACTAACGTTAACGATCAAAAAATGCTTAATGATTCAGGATTTATAAAAATTGATTCTGCCAATCTTTATGTTCATCACTCTTTAGAAAAGAAAGTTGAATTAAGGACAGTCAATCAGGAATTGTTTGGCTATTTTTGCCAAAAAATCTTCACCATTTCTACCTTGTTTTGCCAAGCTAAAGATGGAGGTTTTTTAATTCATGATCCCACCGGCCAAGGACTTCGAGATCTTGAGCAAATGCGTCTGGTTATGACCAAAGATCCAATTGAAGAATTTGCTAAAGATCCTTGTGGAATTCTAGCCTGTTTTGACTTGATGCTAGAAAATTTTCATCCTAATTTAGCGATCATTGATGCTCTGAATAACTTTAATCCACCCAAAAACTTTGAGCGTTCCCAGTTTGATGCTCAAGTCAAAGCAAAGTTCCTGCAATTAGGTTTGCAGGGTAGAAAAAAATACCTTAAATTTTTTATTCAATATGATTTACTACTTAAATTGTTTAATCTTAATTATGATTGCGATCTCGCAAAAACCTTGGGTGAATTTGAAAAAAACTATCAATTATCTTCTCTTTTTAACTCCCATAATCCAAATAGTCTTTTTGTAGTAGCTGAGTCAAGGCCCGAAGCAGAGGAGTTTTTTATTCCTATTGCAACACCTTCAACTCAGTACGGTACTTAATCTAAGCAGTGCTTCAGGATTGGCGAGTGAGCAAAAATTTTTAGTCAGCTGCTCATGGACTATCGGACGCACTACAAGTTCTGCAATTTTACCATCTATGGTGCGCACAGTCTGAACTCGCCTGATCCTGAGCTGTTAAGGTGAAGGATGGCAGTTTAGCGGACATTAGCGTCAGTTAAAATGGCAATTTTTTTACATGAACTACAGTGTAAGTTGTGATGTTATTTCCGCCGAATCAATGGCCTTATCTTTAGGTAGGGAAAAAAAGATACTTTGATTTTTATAAAAAAGAGTAGCGCATATTAAAGAAGTTACATCTTTTGGATAGTTAGCAAAAAAACAATTTGTATCTAAATTATTACCTGCAGATATCTGTATGATTTTCTGAATTGCATGTTTGTCGATACTTTTTTGTAGACTATCAATTTGTTCAAGACATTCAAGAGGAGTGGCTTCTGTTGCTTTTAAATCTATGGCGATACAAAATTCCTTTCGGGAATCAGCATTCCGAATTACTCTTTTTTTCTCAACCTTTTCTATAAAATCAGGCGCGATATCTAAATAGATAATGGCATCAAAAATATTATTAACGTCATAATCAATCATCAAATTAAGTTCGGTGCCAAAACAAAAAGCGGCTGTTTCATACTTCGGCAATCCCTTAATGATAAATTCACATGATTGGTATTCAATACTTGCACAACAAAAATCGAACTTTTTAACATTACTGAATACCAAACGATTGTTAAAATCTACACCGTTATCTATTGTTTTACACTTCTCAAAAAAATCTTCGCAGGCTGTTTGACTTCCAATCAAAATTATTTCTTTTTTAGATTTCATTTATTTCTCTGTCTCAACACAAAATGGGATATTATTTTACATAAATAATGTCAAATGATCAAGTTGATAGAAAATTGATGTTGGTCGAAAATGAAATGTCCAATTTTTAATATTTTCTTGTGGCATTGATAGTTCTTTAAAATATTACTCTTGTTGAAATTTGGGGGAAAGTTAAGAGTTATGTCAAAACAACCCTGTGTTTTATCAGAACACTTTAGATCCGGACGATGAATTACTCCAAGCATCGGTAGTTTTAATTACAAAAAATATACGACGTTTATCTGTTCTAAAAAACAAAAAATTAATTGGAACCCTATCCAGAACAGATATATGTAAGGCACTTCTAACCTATAGTTTTAACTCAAAGGCATTAAAAAAATAAATGCTGCTTAGGAGAATTTTTACTTTGGACTAGACCTTTGCCACTAGCGGTTAATAGAAAAAGAGGTGAGTGCTCATTAATAGATAATGAGCGACTTAGCCTTAAAGCAGCTCGATACGGTTCTTAAAATAAGCCAGCGCCTCAGGATTGGCGAGTGAGTTAAGGTTGTTAACTGGTAGATCATGGACGACCTGGCGTACCGCCACTTCAACTATTTTACCGCTAATGGTTCGTGGTATATCAGCAACTTGCAAAATTTTAGCAGGCACATGCCGGGGTGATGCATTAGCGCGGATGGTCTGACGGATTGAGTCTTCAAGCGTTTTATCAAGCTTGTTGCCGTTTTTTAATTTGACGAATAGAATTATCCGTACATCATCTTGCCAATTCTGCCCAATTACAATGCTATCCACTACCTCAGGAATTTTTTCTATTTGACGGTAGATTTCTGCTGTACCAATGCGTACGCCACCAGGGTTTAAAATAGCATCCGAGCGTCCATAAATAATTAAACCCTTATGTTTGCTGATTTCCGCAAAGTCGCCATGCGCCCAAATTCCCGGGAAACGCTCAAAATAAGCTCTTTTGTAAGCTTGCTGCAGGGGATCATTCCAGAAATAAACAGGCATAGAAGGAAAAGGTTTGGTGCAAACCAGCTCCCCTTGCTTTTCAAAAACCGGGTAACCTTGAGGATTAACTATTTCAACTGCCATTCCCAGCCCTAAACACTGTAATTCTCCGCGATACACCGGCAAAACAGGATTGCCTAGAGCAAAGCAGGAAACAATGTCAGTCCCCCCGGAAATTGAACTTAGCTGTACCTCGGCCTTAATTTGCTGATAGACAAAATCATAGTTTTTAGGAAGAAGAGGAGAGCCTGTCGAAAGAATTGTTCGTAATGTTTTGAAGGCATGATGTCTGGCTGGCTGATAGCCTGCTTTTTCAATAGAAGAAATAAATTTAGCTGAAGTACCAAAGACTGTAATTTTTTCTTTTTCAATTAAGTTAAATAAACGATTAGGCTCAGGATAGGTAGGCGCTCCCTCATAAAGGATAAGCGTGGTACCCAAAGCCAGAGCTGATACCATCCAATTCCACATCATCCAGCCACAAGTTGTGTAGAAACAAAACTTATCCCTAGCGCTGAGGTCAGTGTGCAGCGCTAGTTCTTTTAAATGTTGTAATAAGGTGCCGCCAGCCCCATGAACAATGCATTTGGGTTTGCCAGTCGTGCCGGAGGAGTAGAGAATGTAGATGGGATGAGCAAAGGGGAACGCTTTAAATTCACAAGTTTCAGCCGGCTTAAGAAACTTATCCCAACTAATTTGTTTCGAATTTTTAGGTGCTATATCAGTGTGAATAACAGGACAGATAACTATTTTTTCTAACGAAGGTATCGCTTGAGTAATTTCCTCAAGCCTTATTGCACCATCGTGGATTTTACCCATGTACTGATGACCATCACAGCTAAAAAGAATCTTAGGTTTAATTTGTCCTAAGCGATCAATAATAGCTTGAGCACCAAAATCTGGTGAACAGGACGACCAGATTGCACCTAAAGACGTGGTCGCGAGCATGGCGATAATTGTATTAGGGACATTAGGCATGATGGCGGCAACCCGATCGCCAGCAAGAACACCGGCTTCCTTTAAACCTGCTGCACACCGAGCCACTTGTTGATAAAGTTGAGCATAGGTTAAAAGTTCACGCTCCCCTTTTTCATTAACAGAAATTAACGCCGTATGTGAGTCTCTACGTTTTAATAATTGTTCCGCAAAATTTAACTGAGCTCCACTAAACCAGCGAGCGTAAATCATTTGTTCGTAGTGGTTGAGAATTTCTTTAGCGGGCGTCGTGAACGATAAATTGAAAAAATTGCAGAGCGTTTGCCAGAAATCAGCGGGTTTATTAACTGACCAGCTATGCAATTGATGGTAATCTGCAAGCTCTATCTGCCATTCTCGTTCAGCAAAACGCATAAATTGCCCCATTTGGCTGGCTTCAGGCTGTTTGGGTTCCCACAGTGCGGTGTCCATGTTACTCCCTGTTTATTATCCTTTAGAGTATTAATCTAATTTTTATCAATACTTTATCCGAGGATACCGTTTTTTATTTAATTAGAGAATATTAATCCAATACCTTCTACCTACTGCCTTAGATTAGTAATCAATAGGTCGTGTGTTCGATTCACATCAACGGCACAAAAAAATACTTAATAATCAATAAGAATAAACACCGGTGTGCCGAGTATAAATCAAACGCTATATTTTCGTGCTACGCTGGTGCTACCTTTTGACGCCGATTTTGTTTGCGGTATCACTTTTTATTACGATCCTTACCCAATGGATTATGACTCTTAATATTACCCATAAGGATGGCTCATAAATTTTTCTGGTTATCGTGATTTTCTTGGATTTGGTCCTTTGTTCCAGCTACAACTGATATAAATAGTCGATCAGAATCAACATGTGGCTCTGAATGGATGGCCGCTGAATTTTTGTCACCTAAAACAAAAATAGAACCATAATTAATGCTTCCTTGCTCAATTGATGCTTGCTGCTTATCTTTATATTCTTGAATGAGTTTCGCCAATTGATATTGATACTTTGCCATTATTACGTAAAGCTCATCCTTAGGTTGACCTTCTTTAATATATTGCCCAACGATTTGACCTAATTCGTCTTGAATAACATTGAATTTTATTCGACCCTCATCAGATAGGTGGCAAAATAAAGTACTCGCCCCCTTTAAGACAAAAGCTGTTTTGTACTGCAGTTCCGTCATGGGAGAGTACATATAGCCGTCTGTATGCCACCGCGGAGTGCTATAGTCATCCACCGCATGTGACGATCGAATAGTCACCCATACGGCTTCGGCATTAAAGGCTTCTTTTATATCTTGTATTTTTTGGCTAATAATAGTGGCAACTGAAGAAGAGATATCTTTATTATTTCCCAATGACTGAATGAAAGAAGAAATATCTTTCTTCTCTGGAAAGGCACCATAGTAATCATAAGAAGTTGTCTTTGTTATTTCCAAAAGGGATAGTAAATTTTTTTCTTCTGCCGTTAACCCAAGTGAAAAATTAATAAACGGCTTTTCTTGTGATAATAAAGCAATTTTTGTTGATAACTCTTCGCTTAAATTTGTTGCAATTGATTGATTTGTACAAATAAAAGTTAAGGCGCATATCAAAATTAAGCACGATTTTTTCATAAAATTTGTACCTTGTTGTACAGTTAGATTCATTGATTTCATTTTTTACATCCTACCATTAAATAGTATGTGAATTACCCGTTGTATTCTTTGCCATTTCAATAGAGAGGCGTTCTTGAAAAGCAATACCAATTTCCTCCATAGATTTCCATCTTTCAACATTTGATTAACTAAATTTTGTCTATCATTATAGTCCTGAATATTCTTTTTCTTGCCTGGCAGAACCGACATAAAAAATCGTTGAGAATTAACATGAGGTTCCGAATGAATTGCCCAGCTCCCTGACCAACTATAAATAAACTTCCATAACCACTTGGCGATGACTCTATTGTCGTGGACAGGTTTGCCATAAACGATCGGCCTCGGCTTCATCACCTCGTGAAAGCGCTGCAAATGTTAAGTTCAATCGTTCTTTAGGTGTAAATTGAGTGTATTGATTATACCGAACTGTGCGGTTATAGCGCTCAATATAAGCATTTTGCGGTGGGTTTCCTGGTTGAATAAAAACCAACTTTATTTGATTTTTATCAGCCCCTTGTACAAGCAACTTAGAAATATATTCAGGGTCATTGTCACAACGTATTTGTCGTGGCTTGCCCCGCCATACAATGATTTGATTAAGTACTCGTACAACCCGCTCTGCCGGTAATGACAAATCCACCTCGATGGCAAGGCCTTCGCGATTGAATCATCAAGCACATTAAATAACCGAAAATTACGCCTAAGAAAAAACTAGCGGAACGGCTTTGGAAAATTGAAGGTGTTATGAATGAATTGAAAAATTATCATAGTCTGTCTAAAGCAACTTATCGGGGTCTAAATAATGTTCAAATCCAAGCTTATATGGCAGCTATAGTGATCAATATCAAGCGGCTAGTTTTTTTACTCATTTTATATTGGATATATTTGATCAAAAT
>JACCWI010000018.1 GCA_013697725.1 Tatlockia sp. | reverse complement strand
TGGACACATATTCATTCATTAATGCTTGCCAGTCTTCTTTGTATTTCATGATCGCCTCCTGTTTGTGAAAGTGATCAGTTTAATGCGCTCCTATTTTAGCGCTAGGTGTAGTTGGCCGAACGGTTACGAGAAAAACATACGCATTATCAAACAATGATAAGAGCATTATTAGAACAATACAAAGAACATTATAGAGCTTAAGGTAAAAAATATAGCCTCAAAGAAAAAAAGAGCCTATAGCTCTTTTGGAGATTTACATGTTAAGACATCACGACAAATTAACGATAAGAATGATAGAACAACAAACGAAGCATCTCTATAAAACACAAACCAGCAATGCAGATATGTTAAAAATACTTAGCGATTTTGTGCCCGATGTTAAATATATTTTCGCCGCAGGGGGAACCAGGGAAATCAAATTGTATTAAAAAGAAAATCCTTATTTTTCTTACTTCGTAAGTTTAGTTCAAGGGAAAAAACCGCGACCCATTCAGTGACGGTGCTCATTGCTCTCTATGTCCCAGTATCTAGTGAGGCTCGGAACAAATAGGCATATTAAAATATTAAAAATTCTTCTGAATTACAACATTAAGATGGTGGAAAAAGAGACAATTCTTAGTCCTAGGCCTTAGAGCACATTTTTAAAACGGGGGTATTTTTCGTATTAGGCTCTGTTATTGAATCCGTATCATTCTTCTCAACCTTCATTTCATAGTATTGATCCAGCAGACTTATCTCCATTTGTGTGAATAAACGCGATTCAAAAAATTTTGGGTTATGCTTAATGAATTTAACACAGGTATTTGCCAAGGCAGGAACATCTTTTCTTTTGAATAAAGTTGCATTATCGTTATCAACATAACAATAATTATCTAAGATTTTAGGATGTGCTTAAATATATGAACTACAGTCAACTTCTTCAATATCTGTCTTCCCTGCATAAAACGTTATATGGTATTAAAATCGACAGAGTAAGAAACCTTTCTTTAGTACAACGATTAAATAACTTAGTAAATCCATGTTTTGCGCCTTTAAAAATTATACACATTGCAGGCACAAGTGGCAAAGGCTCGGTTGCGATAAAAATTGCTAAAACACTGGAACTTTCAGGATATCGAGTTGGGCTTTATATTTCTCCCCATATCCATACAGTACGAGAACGCATTTCGGTCAATGGCCATTTCATTTCTGAAATACAGTTCACAGACCTTTTAAATAAAATAATAGCTATAGCTAAAATGAATAACATCCATACAGGATGGTTTGATTTGCTAACTTGTCTTGCTCTTGATTATTTTTCTAAAGAGAATCTTGATTTTTTAGTAATGGAAGCAGGCATTGGGGGGAGGTTTGACAGTACCAATATAATAACTCCTCTTATTTCGGTAATAACGGCCTTAAATCTTGATCACACTGAGGTCTTAGGAGAAAGCATTGAAGAAATTGCTTATGAAAAAGCAGGTATTATTAAGCCTAAAATACCCGTTGTTTTAGGCCCACGCGTTCCTTCAGTATTTTTTGTAAAAGAAGCCAATAAAAGGAAAAGCCCACTCTTTCAAATTCAAGAGAGGTTTGAAACCTTTGATGAAGAAAATAAAGAAATAGCCAAATCCGTTTTAAACCATCTTGGCGAAAAATACCCGATAATTGCTGATGCCATTGAAGCAGGAATTAAAACGAACCTACCTGGCCGATTACAGATTTTAGTACAAGAAATGCTGCCAAATTGGCAACATAAACCTTTTCCAAAAGCCCTTATTCTTGACGGAGCCCATAATCCTGACAAGTTGAGCGCTCTTTTTTTAAGTTTAAAAAAGAAATTTCCGGAGACTAATTTTCAGGTGCTATTTAGCCTTGCAAAAAATAAAGATTTAGAAGGCTGTTTGCAAATCATCGCCAATAATGCCGCACATCTTCATTTGATAAAAATGGATGAAAGCGCTTTTTTAGCCTCAGGAGAAATTTTTCTGGCACCCTTAAATAATCTTAATGTTAATAACAATCAATTAAGTATCAATAGTTCTCTAACAAAAGCTCTTGAAGTCGCAATAGCGCATGCTGTCGAAAAACATCAGATTTTGGTTGTTTGCGGAACTTTTCGGATTATGAGCGCTATCCTTCTCCATTTGGGTATTGAAAATGAGGTTGATTCAGTACCATTTTTGAACTATAAATAGATAAAGTCAACCGAGTGCGCTTATGAACCTTGGATCAATGCTAAGCGTTACAGCTCTACGATATCCTAAGAAAAACTATCTGCTTAGTGGTGATCAAATTTTTACCTATCTAGAAATAGAGAGACTCAGTACTAATTTGGCAACTCAATTACTCATCTCAGGTATTAAGAGAGGCGATCGGGTTGCCTTATTATTTCCTAATAGTGCAGAATTAGTCATTAGCTACTTTGCTTGCTTTAAGCTCGGTGTGATAGCCGTTCCATTAAATTTTCGCCTAACAGCCGCTGAATTAGAAACCTTTTTAAATCATTCTGGAGCCTGTGTTTTACTTGCTAATGACACTCTTTATCAAAAACTTGTTCCTATTCGAAAACAACTAAGGTTTTTGAAAAAATATTATATTTCGGAGTTAACCGAAGGATGTCAGGTTGAGTCTTTTGAAAATTTAACCCACTCAGTTAATAAAAAATTAATCACTACACTTCCAGAAATTCGGGATAACTTCCCCTGTATTATTCTCTACACCTCCGGAACCTCAGGCAATCCGAAAGGGGTCGTTTATACCCACCGTAGTCTTTTAAAAGGGTTAGCTCAATATGTCAGAGAATTACATTATAACTCTAAAAGCCGTATCTTAGTTGCTTTATCAATGAGTCATGCCGCCGCTTTTGGCACCTTGTTGCTTCCTGGAACTTATGTAGGAGCCTCTTTATGCTTAGAGACCTCTAACAATATTGATTTGCTCATTCAGTTATTACAGGAATTTAATCCTACGCATTTTTTGGGATTTCCCTTTCATTATATTGGATTACTTCATCATCCTTTGGGTCATTTGTGTAGAAATAATTCGAAACGAACTTATATGTTAACTGGTGATTATCTTTATAACTCAATAGAAAATGAATTTAAATCCAAATTTAATAGGCCAATAATTGCTATGGCTGGGATGACTGAAGTGCAATTATACTCTATGAATCCCACTACACATGGTAAGCAAAAAACTGGATCCATCGGACTACCCTTTAATGATGTGCAAATCCGTTTGGTAGATGACTCTAATAAAGAGGTTAGTCCAGGAGAAACTGGCGAAATTATCTTAAAAACAGACCGGCAAATGTCCTATTATTGGCATGATGTGGAACAAACCTTGAAAACACTGCGAGATGGGTGGATCTATACCGAAGATTTAGGAAGAAAGGATGAACAAGGCTATTATTACTTGGTTGGCCGCAAAAAATTTATAATTATTCGTGGTGGTTCAAAGATTTCACCTCATGAAGTTGAATCTGCTATCTTACAATACCATTCCATTAAAGAAGTTGCTGTCACCGGTTTAGCCGATTTTTTATTAGGACAGGTCGTGATGGCATTTATTGTCATCGCTGAAGAGGTCGATGATTTCTCAATTGAACAATTACAGCTGTTTATAAGGAATAAAATTGCGGATTATAAAGTTCCAGAAAAAATCGTAATCGTATCACAGCTGCCCAGAAATGCTTCAGGAAAGCTGGATCGAAAAGCACTCGCAAAATGGGCTGTTAAAAAGCAACCTTTTTATGAATTAACTATTTACAAAGAACCTGCTCTCAGGTTGAGGTGAATCGTATTAAGTTCAATTACTGTTTTCTTAAACACCTTTTTGCTACTTACCTAGCTATTGCCTATCTAATTTGATGGTACAATCTTCCTCGGTTCAAAGAACGTCTAACCGTTTTTCTCGTATCCGTTCGGCCAACTACACCTACCGCTAAAATAAAAATCAATTAAACTAAGCCCCTCAATAAAAGAGGGAGATTGAGATGCAGAACAAAAGAATTTAGGCAAAATGTCTAGTTTCACATCCTGGCTGACTATATTCCAGGTGAAGTGAACAATTGCAGCTGCGCTAAGTCAACTTTTTCATTTTCCTTAGGATCAGCTATGAGTAAAAGAAAGTCTTCTTCTCTTTTAGTTGGCTGATAACTGAATAAAAAGGTATTGCCTGTTACTACACGAGCAGTCCCTATCACTAAACCTATCAAAATAAAACAAGATAGCACTAAGAAAAAATCCGCTGCTAATCGAAGGCCAAAATCACGATGGCCAAATGATGTTTTTGCTTTTTCTATCAGTCTTTGACATTTTGCTTTGGGTTCGGCATCCGATAATCTTATCCTGATTGCCTTGCGGTAAAATGTAGTTAATTCCTGCTTATATTGAGCAGCCTCTATTTTAGATGCAATTGTATCCATGTCAGATAATTTTTTTGTTTTATAGTTTTGCAATAAGAGAAGATCGTGAATCGACCCTATAGTTAATTTTTTGCTATCTACATTTTTTAGTTCTTCAACTAGGATAGGATCAAAGAATTTTATCTTCAAAGATGTCATTAAGTGAGATAATTTTGAGTTTTCCTTGATCTTTGCCATTAAAAGGCCTTCCACCGTAAAAGAAGCTTTCGCTCTACTCTTAGGCAGTTCTTCTTGTATATTAAGTGATATATTCTCACTTGATTTTTTTGAAGAGCGTACAAGTTTTGATGAGTTTTGCTCTTCCTTCGGCAGCGGATCATCGCTTTCAGAAGGATTATTATTTTTTTGGGCTAGAGTTATTGGATGCCCCATAGGAAAAGTTGATTCCATCCCCGATAAAAAATTAGTGGGGCGCTCTATTGCTTGTAAGTCATCAGGCAGTAAATTGATAGAAATTTGCTCAAAATTACAAAATAAAGTATTTTCTTCATTATATATACTAATGGGCCTGCCCTTTTTTTGGTAAATTAAAACCCTATTAGTCATATATGATCTAAATATTTTTACATCCTCTGTAGGCTTAATTGCCATTAAGGGCTCTTTTAATACTCTTAATTTGCAATCATATACTTGGCTTTCTCCTTCAACTTTAAAATCATCTCCTGTTTCATCCTGACTATTAAGTTTTATTTCAAATTTTTTCCAGTTCTTATCGTCGTTACTAGCATAAAATTCAAACTTACCCGTAGTGGGGTTATGACCGATACGGTGATAAATTTTTCTGCCCTCATGATGTAATATATAATAGGAAAACGACACAACAAGCACCACAACAATTAATTTGCCTCATGATAGTACATTTTTTATTTAAAATAAACAGAAATAGAAAGAGGCTGTGGGCAGAAATTATGGGTAATTCCAATTAAGAGGTAATTTCTCTATTAAAAAATTTTTCTCTCATATTTCTTATCCACGGCTAGAACTATACCCATCTACATAATCACAAAACCGTGGGGCAGGAGTTTGATATTCAAGAATATTATTTCTGTAAAAATATAGCTAATTGAAATGACTAATAGATTATATTATATATGGCAAAATCTTATGTAATGCGTGTCAAAAACTAATCGCATAAATGTTATTGATTAAACATGAGTACACCTTGGAAATTAATCGTTTAACAACCATTGGGTATTATTTCAGGGGTGGGGCAAATGGGAACATGAATCATTATTTTAGTAAAATTAAACATTTCTTCATTTTGAGAACGCAGCAATATGACCGATATGTTTAATCCTTGACTGTGTTTAACTTATTATGGTAGGGTGATAATTGGTTCAATATTTAACCATATCAGGAGATTTATCATGTTAACACGCCAACTTTTGTTAAGAGAATGGAAAAGTAGGACTAGTTCAGTAACAACTTCCTCAAGTCGGAGTCGGGGGTATCTTTTTAGAAACTAAAGTCAATTCCTCCAGTCAACAAAATCTTCCTCTTCAAAATCAAAGTGAAAATAATCTTACAGTTGATGCTCTATGTCATCTAATTAGACAAGAATTTCTTCATCACCATAACATTCATACTTATAGCCATCTACTTGCACATATAAATCATGTGATTATTTACCATAATGGGAATTTATTGCTTTGTGGTAAAAATAGGAGTGGAAATATTATTGAATTGGAAAGCCAAAAAAGCCCGGCTCTGAAAGCTAAATATAAATTAATCAAATCAATAGCTCACCTTTCAGTTATGTTGGAAGGATCTCTTCAATCTATTCATAAAAACCAAGAGTTACTAAAGATTAAATCACTCTTAACTATGCTGAAAAATTTAGATAATAATTGGTTAAATAACGAATTAAACGTTATTAATCGAATGGTCCAAATAATTGAAAAAGCGCTGGATTCAACAAATGAGAAAAATATTCAATGTCTACATGCTCAATTTATAAAGGAAATACAGCCTGTAAATGAGAGATATGCATCGCTGGCATCAGACCTACAAATAAATGGTTTGCATGACATTATGTCTTATTGGGCAGAGAGAGAAAATATAAGATTAGAAAATTCCCGCGTCCTGATTGTTTGTGCAAAGGGACCAAGAAAGGACTTAATAGAAAAGCAATATTTTCAATGGTTATATTCAGAACAAGGCATCAGTAATATAGAAGAGAGTGGCTATCTAATTTGTGTGGAAATGCTACCCGAGCAGATGAATACTATCACCACCTCTTCGTTACTTGATGTTCTAAGAAAGCATGAAATAAACGCGGAAATAGGCAAAAATATGTTAGGTGATTCTGATGCGATGAATAAAGATGTTTTGGGTCAATATGCACCTGATGTACTAAAAAAATTATGTCCATTAAAAACCGGATTTCATCACTTATGGCTTAATGAGACACAAATAGAATCACTTCATTATACTCATAGGAATTTATTCTTTTCTAGACCTTTTAACCGAACTGAAGCAGCAAAGATAAATAAACTAGAGCAAAAAATTAAGGACAAATTGGGCAAGGCTCACAAAGAAGGTAAAATATTGCTGATAATAGTCGGGGAACACCATTATCATTCAACTTCAGAGCAAATTAACAACCTAATCATGACAATGTGCAAGTTGCAATTCAACATGAATATTTTGGCAATAGAATCACCCCATGTTTGTATAGATGACCAAAAAAAAGCAAAACATGTAAATTGGATTATGGTTCCAGTTGATAAATTTAATTGCCTTCTAAATCACGATGAGTTGAGACAAACACATCCTAGTTTGACTTCAAATAGTTCTTATATGGAAATACGCGATCGTGGAATGATCGATTCATTATTAGAAATAAATAGCCATGCTTTGTATATCGTAGGTGCAGCCCATTTAAAGGGACTTGGCGACAGCCATGAGTTGAGGAAAAAGTTTGAATTATTGTTAGTGAATGGATCGGATTATCATCTTTCGCTAAAAAAACATTGCGCAGAATCTGAGGAATCTAAATGGTTTACGGATGAAGATAGGGTGACTCAATTATATCCTTCTAATACTGAATAAAAAAAATCTAATCGTATAATAATTATTATACGATTAGTCCAAAAGAAAATGATTAAAGTGCCTTTGGAAGAAAACCAATAAAATATCTGATAGAAATAACTGCGGACTTATTAATTATTATTGAATTGAGCACTTGTTTTTTTCTTCATGCCTATGAAGACTAGCTAAGCTAAATTAGAATTTTTAAGGACTAGTCCAGACTCTTTTGGAAACTTAGAAGTTTATCCAATCGCATTTTATAGGCTGAATTATAATGATATACAGCCGTTATTATAGCGCTTTATTATATTGAGATAGACAGTGTCTAATGTAAATGCTGCTGAATAATGAAATTAAAAAAAGATATTAAATTTTTTCATGTCTTAATCCAAAAAATCCGATTAATAATAAAATAATTATTAGTATGTCCAGGTAAAATATTATTTTTAAATTAGCTAAGGGCTGAAACTCTGCTTCACCTGCTAAAGTCGTTCTAGTTATCAAATCAATAAACTCTCGGTAAATTATTAAGTTCAAGATTATAGAAACAATTCCTAATAAGATTGAAAATAATATCAGCCAAAGCCACCACTTATTTTTTATTTTCCTATCATATTCTTTAATTATCCAAAATAATAAGATCAAACCTAGGGAAACTAATAACACATTAATATTAAGAATATTAGTTAAATAGCTTGTTATTACTTCATTAGCAGGACAAATTGAATCCTTCATAAAACATCCTTGTTTTGATTTTTTAAAGTATAGCAAATTAATTATTTTTAATTTAGAGCGAGGAAAATTCATAGATAACGTTTCTGAACTAACTTCCAAAATTAAAAATTATTAGGAAAATCATCTATCAAGCTATAGCTAATATAAGTAGGCTAGTTTACTCGCTAACTGCAGTATTTTTTACAATGAATAATTTAAGGTTATTTTATAATTTACCCCTTACGAATAAGGTTGCCATTTCAATTTCAAATTATGTTGTCGTGCTGCATTTGCTGCCGCGCGGCCCAGTACTGACTTGTAGGTTGGAAATGAGAATGGAATTTGAGCTAGAGCCTCGACTCGCATTTCTGCTGTTATTGCGATGGCTGCTGTGTAAACGATATCTACGGCACGTTCACCAAAAACATGACAACCTAAAATTTTATAAGTTTCTCTATTAACAATAACCTACAAAAGCCATACGTTTGTCCATCAATGATATTGCGTTTTGTAGAGTCAAAATTAATTACCGCTATGATAACGTCGTGACTTTCGCGGGCGTTCGCTTCGCTCAATCCTACATGTGCATACTCAGGGCTGTGAAGCTACCGATGGGGCCGCAGGTTTCTTTTTCATCGCTGTCATCCCAGTCTTATTGCATTTGGTCCAATATATCAAAGAAAGCCTGTTTAATTTTAAGGGCTTTCTTAATCTCTTCTGCGGAGAAATAGGGATATTCTCCATATTCAATAAAGCTTGGACATTGATGTTCTCGAACATATTTTATAAATTCTTCAGGTTTGGTCTTCCAATCTTTCGGAAATCCTTCGAGATTTTCAAAGACTGTATTGATGCTTGTACTTGTGAAAAGAGTCACTACATCTTCTATATATTTAAGTTTTGAGGGTGCGAGGATATAAGGATCTCCCTCCACAGCTTTAACCAATTATCGCCATGAGCTCTTGGTATGCTTTCGCTGGTATGACTTTTGCTATAATCGTAAATCCATAATTTGCGGGCGTTTTGGGGTAGATCGGTTCATATTTTTCTTTTTAGAGATGATCAGTTTCTTTTGGAATTACAACCGTTTTTGGTTTGATATTCATATCTCATTCCTTTTAGTTTATCTTATTATTTTAGGAGTGAATTATTGGAAGTACAGTTACCTATATATTTCGATCTATTAAAGGAGCTGCACAGGGGAATTATTGATCATTTTAATCAGGCATTAGAGCAATTGCTGGGAAGGGTCGGAGAGCCGATGCATATTCGCTTCCTGATTCAGCCAATAATGTTACCTTATGGCATCTTGCAAGGACTAGTTACACGGTTTTATCGTCGATTTATTGCTGATTGAGGTGCGAGAATGAAGAGAAATATGAACAAAATTTTGGTAGTTCTTTAAAACCATATCCTTATAATTGAAGGTCTAAATTGTTTTTTTCATCACTAAAGTGGGTAATATTGTCATTAATGGCTTTTTTGAGCCTGATCAATTTTACTGCACATGCCTTATCGAATTCTCTGGATCGTGATATTCAGGCCCATCTCAATCATTTTTTAAAAACGAGTCAGAAGAATGAACCACTGAGTGGTATGTCGCTCACTATTACCTGGTCTGAAAATCCTAAAATGATAAAAAAGAATTTTTACGCGGGTAAAATCAGTCATGAGGCGAATTCCAAACCAATGAATAGTCAAACGTTATTTGATATTGGCAGTATTACAAAATCTTATACTTCTGCATTGATTCTTCAGCTCGAAGCAAAAGGTCTCTTGAATATCAATGATCCTATTGGAAATTATCTGCCTCAATATCCCAGATGGAAAGATGTGCCAATAAGAAAACTTTTAAATATGACCAGTAATATTCCAAGTTACTCCAACAATCCTAAATTTATTGAATTACTTGAATCCAACCCTTTGGGTGAATTTAATGATCAAATGATATTAACTTTCGCTAATCCAGATGCGCCGATTGGTAATGAAACAAAATTTTTATATAACAATTCAAATTATGTTTTGTCTGGTCTCATTATTGAAGCCGTTACAAAACAAAATTTTGCTGATGCTTTGCAAACCCGCATTCTGGATCCTTTGAAATTAAAAAATACTTATTATGCAGCTGGAAATAAATGGAAATATATAAATGAAATTATTTTGCCAAGAAAAGCACATGGATATTTGTATGATGCTGATAAAAAGGAAAGGCTGGATTTCAGCAATACAAATTTATCCTGGGCGGGTGCTTCGGGTGCTATGGTATCTACAGTCGATGATCAGGCTCAATGGGTAGAAGCTCTGTTGACTGGCAAAATATTTCCTGAGGCAGGAAGAAACAAGGCGTTGAAAGAACTCATGACTATTGTTTCAATAAAATCTGGCCAGCCTCTTACTAGTGTTGTTAAAAATGAACCACTTGGATTTGGTCTGGGCGTACTTTCATATTATGACAATAATCAGCAATTCTGGATATATATGGGAAGCTCAACAACTTTTCGCATGTTTTATCTCTGGAAAGCTTGCAACAATTTGACTGTGTTGATAGCGATGAATGGAAAAAATAGCGATCTGCAAAAGAATGTCCAGGGAGAAGAGAATACAAAAAAATTCTTGCTTAATATTTACCGCATGGTTATTCACTCAAATCCACAATTGAAATGCAAATGAATATGAACGTATTCCAAGGTTAGATACTAGAATTGAGCAAGCATTTCAATGTGTGAATGCCCCTTTGTGATTTGGAAAGGAGGTGAAATTAAACAAACACCTGTAAAACATGCAGAAATTGGGAAGGTACAGCTATTCCAGGACTGCTGGATTATTATTTAAACTCTATACTCTTGCGAATTGGAGAATCGTTAACGATTTTTTTTTCCTCATTTGTATCAAAACTCAATTTAAAAATTGAAGCGTTTTCATGGATACATTTAATGTAATATATTTAGTGAATTCTATCTGAGTTTATTTAAAATTAGCTAGCAAGAGCTTTAAAGCTCTGTGTGATTTGATTATTTCCTTTTCTTAGTTTAAGTCAGTCCTAATAGAAATAAAATTTTATAACTAAATTATTTAAACTTCTCTTGATTTTTAAACAATATTTCAGTTAAGGTTTCTTAACAGCGATCGTCATTAAAAAGCAGTATAAGTTATATTTCATCCCGTCTAAAATTTCAGTTTTAAATAACTTCCGCTAAATGTAACTTCTCTGAAAAATTTAGGAGATTAGAATGCGTTTTTTTATTCTTAGCAGTTTAATAATATCTAGCTTATTTTCTTCTCATTTAGCTAGTCAACCCGTTTCGACGATAGTTGAAGGAGGCCTAAGCTATGGAAAAAAACTTCAATGCCACGTTTATTTGCAGCAATCAACAACTGCATTAAAAAATCCTCAAGGTAAAAAAACACTTTTATTTTCACAAGCAGGAAATGGTATTTACACCACCTATTTTGATCAATTTGACCAGAGCATTGACTATTACCTCACTCTCGACAAACCTGGAATTTCACCTGCTTTAGCCAGTAAAAATCCAAAACCCAACGTAGACCGCAGTCTATTTGACTATTATACAGTCGAAAATCTTACGATCTGTGCTGAAAACGCTTTAAATTGGGCTGATAATTATTTAAACCACATTGATAAAAAAATTATTTTACAAGGGCATAGCGAGGGTTCGGTGGTGATGAGCAGCCTTGTTCTTCGCATTTTAAACAATAACTCTAAACAAAAACTGCAAAATGAAATAAAGGCGCTGTTTCTTTCGGGAGTTGTAGTGAAAAACTTATCAGAGGTATTGCGATATCAACTTCAAGAAATGCATGATGAAGAACTGAGTTACGATCAAATGAAAAATGCGTATAAATCAAAAAATTATGATTTCATCCACAACAATATGGAAGTTGGCTGGTATTGGTTAGATAACGTTTTAACCAATAAAACGAGGGGTTTAAATGCAATTTTTGCTGATATCGCAAAATTTGATAAAGGGAGAACTCTACCTATTGAGATCTTTCAAGGACTAGCAGATAAATCTATTAATGCCCAATGGACGATTGAATTTGAAACAAAAAATAAAGCAGAGCCTATAGATCAAAAATTGAATATCAATGCACGATATTACAATTCTGATCATGGTTTAAATGAGACAGCTGTTGCTGATATGATGCTAAAAAGAGCTTATTATTTCAATGAATAGTCAAAACCTATTTATCAGGTAAAACCTCACTCATAACACTATGTAATTGTTAGCTATCCTGCGGTCTTGCTTTATCAGGTAATGAAAGCGAAGTTAGCGCATTATCGAGCTGAGTAGCGTGAGGTTAACAGATGCCTCCGCGTACACGATTAATTCTTTTGTTAAAATAGTCATCATCACGAAGAAAACCCCACTAAATCAATTAAATTTTAGTGAATGACTCAATAGTCGCAATTAGGTCTGGTGTGAGTTGTTTTTTTAGATCAATGGCTTTTAAATTTTCACGTAATTGGTTTAACGAAGAAGCGCCGACAATGACCGAGCTTACTTTAGGGTTGGTTAAACACCAGGCCAAAGCGAGTTGTGCAAGAGTGCAGTTTAATGCTCTAGCAATAGGGACTAAATTTTTGACTTTTTCAATGCGTTCATTCATGTCTTGACTGCGCCATTGAGGTTCTTTGCCTAAACGGCTGTCGGCCGGAATCTCTTTATTATATTTGCCTGTGAGTAGGCCGGAAGCTAAAGGGCTCCAAATAGTTGTCCCCAATCCATAGCGGTCATAAAGGGGTTTGTATTCCAATTCAACACGATGGCGATGAAATAAATTGTATTCGGGTTGTTCCATTGTAGGTGGTATGCAATTCATTGCTTTTGCGGCTTCATGGGCAGACACAATCTGTTCTGCACTCCACTCCGAGGTTCCCCAATAGAAAGCTTTACCGCTATTGATTAAATAATCCATTGCTCTGACAGTTTCTTCAATCGGCGTATTCGGGTCCGGGCGATGACAATAAAGTAAATCCACATAATCAAGCTGCAAACGTTCTAATGAATTTTTTGTGCCTTCTATAAGATGCTTACGTGATAGACCAATAGCGTTAGATTTCTCTCCGCCCCAAAAAATTTTAGTGGAAACAACAATATCTTCTCGTTTAAAGTCTTTTAATACCTGACCCATAATTTTTTCAGATTCACCCTGTGCATACACTTCTGCGTTATCAAAAAAATTGATGCCTTGTTCGAATGCATAGCGCATGCATTGACGTGCATTATCTATCCCTAATTGATTTCCAAAGGTCAGCCATGATCCCAGAGAAAGCTCACTGATTTGTAATCCGGATTTGCCTAAGTAATTATATTGCATGGTCTCTACTCTCTTTACGGGTTGCGGTAAATAGGGATTAAAACAGTTGGGTAGTAATTTTGTGAAGCTGAAAATAGTAGATAATAGCATATCGGCAGTCAAGGCAGTTGTATACGATGACTGAATTTGTTACTATTGGAACATAATTTACACATGATGGATGGATATGGCTAAAGGTCCTTTTAACAGCGAGAAATTCAATAAACTTCTTCACCAAATTGAAGACTTGCCAGTCAATGAGATTAAATACTATTTATTATTAATTCTGAGATCGATAGAGGATAAAAACTGCCCTTTAATGTTTGAAGCCTTGGAAAATTTTAATTCTAATTTAAATTTATTTATGAACTCAAAAAATGCCAAGGATAGTGCTAATTCTTTGATAGAACTTAAGGATGCCTATCAGGCCCTATGCCAAGCATCGCAGACGCATGCTTTTGCACTTCAATTAGGCTATTTTATTATCAATATGGGTTCGGTGCTCTTGTCTTTTATTACCGGAATTATTGGCGGTCTTATTGGCTCTACGGCTGGGTTTTTTAGAGCTATTGCAACTTGTAATAATCCATTGATTTTTTTAGCCGATGGTTTTGCAACTGGTGCAGCCTGTGGCGCTTCTTTTGGTTTTAGAATTGCAAAAAAATTATTAAAAAATGAATTTCATAGACAATTAAAGTTATGTCTTGACAGCCTCGCTGATTGTATTGAAACCTTTGAAGAAGAACGGATAAAACCCATTTATATCTATGAACAACAAATCAAAGAAAAACTTTTAGCGGAATGCTTTAATAATAATGCTGAAAACTTTCAGGAATTTTTAGATTCTGAGCAAAGTTATTCAATCCAAACGGTCAGTGCGCAATTTATAAGTGAATATTTGGATGGCTATTTAGGCCATCACGCCCGAATCGTTATACCTTTGCCTAATTCCTTTAAGCCTAAATTAATTGAATATGCACCTGAGTCAGATGAAATTGATGACCGCCCCTTAACCCAAATTGAAAAACGAAAAGTGACTGGAAAAAAGCTTGTTGAAATGATGGCCTTAAACGAACAACTGTTAATTACCGAACCTTCTCCAGGTCTTTCCGATTTAGTCTATTCCAAGATGAAATTGGGAGAAAGGGATTGCTTTTCCTATGTTAATAAAATATTGGTAGGCAGCAATCAAAATGGAACCGTGTGCAGACGTTTTAATGGCGGTGAGAATTGGGTAGGTCGCAATATTATTGGTTTTTTTGTCAATAAATTAAGTCCTTTTCCTGAGGAAATTTTTGACTCAATTAGTGTATATTCAAACTAGGTTAATTTATCTTCTTAATTTAAATTTAGTGGTCAATATTTCAGGATGATTTAAATGGATTTATCAGAAAAAAGAGGTTCAGCTCGATATCTTGTCTTATTTTTTTTGTTAATGAGTCTTGCTTTTTTGCTGCGTTATCTTATCGCTTTTCAAGATATTTCCTATTTAGATCGTTTATTTATACTCGACGATAGCTATTACATTTTATCAATTAGCCGTTCGATTGCTGAAGGCCTTGGGCCTAGTGCCAATCGTATTCACCTGACTTCTGGCTTCCAGCCCTTAAGTTGTTTAATGCTAGTCCCATTTTTTTTATTAGGGTTTAGTGCGGATAAAGTCTTGATTTGTGCAATCTATCTCAGTGCTTTTTGGGGATCTTTATCCACGCTGGTTATTGCCTTCCTGCTCAAAAATCTTAGTGGTATTAAAGCCGCGCTCATTGGGTCTTTATTATGGATTTTTTGTCCCATAATTTTAAAAAATGATTTAAATGGAATGGAAACGTCATTAGCGGGTTTTTTAAACTTGTCTGTCTTGCTAGTTGTTGTTTTGGTTGATAAAAAGTCTTCTTTTTTTTCACTGATTTTATTAGGTTTTCTTTGTGGCTTAGCTTTACTTGCTCGCGTAGATAGTTGTTTTTTACTTTTGGCAATTGGCATTTTTGCACTAGTACGTTGGGGGTTTTCTAAAACCATTTTTTTCGTCCTTATTGCTTTTCTTGTGGTTCTTCCATGGTGGATTTATTCGTTAAAAACGTTTAGCAGCATAGTGCCAGAATCGGGGCCGGCAGTTAAAAATCTTTTAAATTATACTTATAAATCGCGTGAGTATTTATCGTTGTCTTCTTTTTATGCATTAATTGAATGGTTCCCCCCATTGAAACTGACTGGACACAGTGCTTTTTTAGGCATGGTTTTAAGCATTTATTTAATTCTTAAAGGCTCAAAATGTACAGGGGTTTATGGCTATTTAATAGGGATTCCATTTATATGGGTTTTGGCCTTTTATACTTGGTATTTACCCGCTTTTTGGTATTTTACCCGCTATTATTATTTTATCTATGCGCTTATTATTATTTGTATTTCCTTAACTATTTCTCTTGAGAAAAGAAAAAAATTTAACTATCTATACTTAAGTTTTATAGCTATTATTTTAGCTGTTTATTTCATCGAACTAGTCTCTTTTTTTGCAAAACCTGAGCGAACACCAGATGGAGTTTTGGGAAGTCTAAAAGGGTATCGTGAGGTTGTTCTCGAAATACATAAAAAGCTTAAGCCAGGTGATGTGGTTGGCTCTTTTCAAAGTGGTGCACTTGCTTATTATGCACCGCCATCGGTTCGCGTGATTAATCTTGACGGCGTTGTTAATTCTTTAGCTGCAAAAGCGTTAAAAGCAAGAGGAATGAAATCCTACGTCGATTCTGAGGGTATGAATCGTTTTGCGGATTGGGAAGCTGATGCTAATTTCTTTCAATCAGTTTATGGGGGTAATTTCCCTCGAGGTTGTTTCAACACCATTTATCGTGCTAAAAAACAAGGAAGTCAAAATTTTGTATTACGAAACTATAATCCCAATTGTGAAAGTTAAGCACTGCTCCAGTTTGAAAAAAATGGTTGTCATTTATGCGTAAATATTTAGGTCAAATGAAAAGTTTCGCCTCCTCCTTATTCATCAATAAGTCCCTTGGCGCTCGAGCCCTAGTTATACAAGATGATAAAGTTCTACTAGTAAAGCATCGTTATACACAAGGCTGGTATACCATCGGGGGTGCAATTGATGCAGGAGAAACACCCATTGAAGCAATGCAAAGAGAGCTTAGAGAAGAAGTGGGTGTTTATTGTTTAAAAGCGCCAAAATTATTGGCTGTTTATCTCAATAATCGCGAAAACCGCGACGATTATATTATTTTTTATCTGGTCGATAAATTTGAAAAAAAGACGGTTCGTTCTCTGGAAATTCTTGAAGAGCAATGGTTTGACTTAAGCCAGCTACCAGCCGATATTTCCCCGGCAACGTTACGACGAATTGAAGAATACCGCGGTCAGCGAATTATAGCTGAGCGCTGGTAGTACCCAATCAAAGTGTTTTCAGCAAGGAATGTAAATCGGGTTTTTGTCGCAAACGATATTGATAAACCGTGTTAAAGGCGATGATGTTTTTTAAATAATTACGAGTTTCATGCCAGGGCAAGGTATCAATCCAAATATCCATCTCTTTGGGCGGATGATTTTTAAGCCAGTAATTGACCTGACTCGGCCCTGCATTATAGGCTGCAGCAATCAAAATTGGATGATAATTATAACGGCTATTTAGCTGTTTCAAATAGGCAACGCCGATATTAATATTTTTATGGGAGGAAAAAAGCTGATCTTTATGGTTATAGGCAATTTTTTCCCGTTTAGCGACCACTATTGCAGTGGAAGGCATAACTTGCATTAAACCACGCGCCCCCGCCGGAGAGATTACGTTATCTCGAAAACCGCTTTCCTGGCGAATAATTGCATAGATTAACTCGGCGGGAATTTGATAATTATGTGAATACTGTTTGATGGCTTCAAGGTAAATTACCGGAAAACGAAGTGATAATTGATTATGTAAGATCTCATTGTCACTTAGATCCACGGCTTTTGCATACCACCTTAGCTCATTTGCAACCCAATAAACTAGCGCACTTCTATCATCTTTAGGTAATTCACTACTAAAATCATTTAAAAGTCGTGAAGCTTGTAAATTTTGCTTAGCTAGATACAAATTTTTAATAAGCGTAGTAATGGGTTGATAATGTTTTAACAGGCCTAGATTACTAACCGCGGTTTCATTTTCAAAAGAAGGCGCTCTATGCAGCCGCATGGAAGCAAGAAAGCCGTAATAATTACGGTTTTGTGCAATTTTATCGTAAATTTGCGTTGCATTTACTGTATTGCCTTTTGCTTCCAAAGCTCTGGCTAACCAATATTGTAAACCTGGTTTTTCTTTGTCGAGTGAGTAATTGACCAGTCGTATTACTTCATTCCAATTTTTCCCTTTAAGGGCAAAACGAATTTGCCAATCTAATAGAGTGTCGTTATAGAAAGCCGGTTTAATTTTAGCAAACCAAAAGAGTTGATCCTCACTGTTACGCATAGCTTTTGAAATGGCAAGTTGTACTAGAAAGGATTGCTGTTGCGACTCGTTTAAAAATTGTCGAGTTTTGGAGCTTTGCCAATGAAGAATTGCCTGCTTCATGTTGACTGCTAGTAATCGTTTTAAACCAAAAAGGTAGAAATAATCATGCAAGTCTCCTCGCTCTAATTGCGCTATGCGGCTTGGCTTTTGCGCGATTGCCAGCAGTATTTGCTCATCTTTGAAACGAGGTTGCTTATAGATTTTTAATAGTGCGCGGGCGAGGATTAAATTATGTTTATCTAAAGCTAATATAATTCGTTGGGTTATTAGTTTTTCATCAAAATTTTCACTCTTTAGCATAAAGCTAAACAGCGGGTTACAAACGGGCGGTAGCAACTCACCTGTGAGCCAAATTTTTCTAGCCTCAGCCAAGGCTTGAGTGGTTTTTCCTTCATTTAAATGGGCGATTTGAGCTAAACATTGCAAATTTAAATCAGCCGAGGCCTTGTAATGTTGTGAAAAATTTCGCCAGTCTTTTTGATGAGCTAAATGATAAAGCCATCTATTGCGTAATTTTTGAGCCAAAGGACTGTCACTATCGATGAATGTGAAAAAATCCGCATTAGGTTGCAAAGGCAGGTTTGTGCTCCATGCTTGATAGCTAAGAAATCGCTTTAGATAATCTTGGGCGGGACTGGCATAAAGCTGAGACAGCAGACAATAGAGACAAAAAATTACACTAATTCTCAGATAACTTTTCAATCAGTAATTCCTTTTATTTAGCTGATTTTCTATAAAGGCTCAGAATTTCTCTCGCATCAATTTTATAGTGTTAGCATAGTCATCGCTGGAAAATATTGCAGAACCTGCAACAAACTCTGTTGCGCCGGCCTTGGCTAATTCGGCAATATTATCAAGGTTTACCCCCCCGTCTACGCAGATGGGCAGTAGGGGGTAGTTTTTTTTAATCCAACTAATTTTACCAATTATCTCGGGTATTAATTCTTGTCCACCAAACCCAGGATTTACCGTCATCACCAAAACAAAATCTAAACGGTGGATTGACCAAGCCAAGCAATCAGGCAAAGTAGCTGGATTTAATACCAACCCTGCAGCACAGCCTTTCTCTCGAATTAGTGACAAAGAGCGATCAAGATGAATGGTGGCATCCGGATGGATGCTAATTCGCTTTGCGCCTGCTTTTGCAAATTGCTCAATTAGACTATCCACTGGGTTTGCCATCAGATGAACATCAATCACTAAATTAGGGAAATGCTGATGCAACCGGTGACAAATCGGTGGTCCAAAGGTCAAATTAGGGACATAATGATTGTCCATGACATCAAAGTGAATCATGTCTGCACCCGCTTTGATAACCGTTTCAACTTCTTCACCCAGCCGAGTCATATCGGCTGAGAGTAAAGAAGGAGCTATGAGATAAGTCATGAACTAAACCTTAGAGACGTTAGGAACAATTAACTATCCGTAAACCAATAGTTAATATTTAAATTAATTGAATTCAAAGACAAGCGATGATTTCCTAACTCTTTGTTAGATGCTGTTGTTGACAGATAGCGATAATCAAGTCCTACTGCGACGTTATCAGAAGTATAATAACTTACACCAATAATACCTTGGCCTACGAGCGCGTTGGTACTGGTAGACATGGTGATGCTAGTGTTCAGCTGATCCAGGCAAGCATTGGGAACAAAGGGATTTAAACAAGGTACAAAGGGTGCACCTACTGATAGGCGAGTGGTATTGGTAATATGAGAATAGCCCACGCCTAAACCTAGATAAGGAACCCAGGTTGGGTCGTCTTCTTCATCATAGAAATCATAATAGGCATTGATAAGACCTGCGCCCAATAAAGTTCGGCCGTTAAATTTGAAATAATTGACCTTGCCAAAGTTTTTAGTGATATTAAAGCCATTGAGATTTAATTTTGAAAAGGGCGCATAGTTAAAAAGTAATTCCCCTTCGAAACGAAAATTACAAATGCGATAACCAACTTGTCCTGCAATATCGCCGCCTAGGGAATGTTTTATTGTTCCTCCTAGAGAACTAGGGTGAAGCAAGGAAGGGAACGAAAGATTGGTTATAGGGAAAGGGCTAAGAGCTATACGTCTTTGTAAGCCGGAATATTCCTCTAAAGCCAGTCGGTTAAGATTATTCACCTCAAGCGGACTAAGGGGGGGAAGACTTAGACTCGAGAGCATCGACCCACCGCCTGTAATACCCGCATACCATCCCTCAGCCGGAGTTGCGGCGAAGGCCAAACCATTTGTAATCAGAAGACTGGCAAAAGCCAAATTACTTATCGTTTTCATCAGACACCTTATTTATAATTATATTCATTAAAGCGATAGACCATACCCACGCTGACTAAATTGCCCTGAAAACTATTACCCAACTTATCAAGCTTTGTAGTGCCAAGATAGCGATAAGCCACATTAAGAGCCCAAGCTTCGGCAAAATTAAAGGTTAAACCTGCAGTACCTTGATACGCAAAAGCACTATCAGAGGCTCTGAATTGTCTAGGTAATAATGTAAGGTCGCTAGGCCAATTGAGCTTCGCTTCGACCCAACCGTAACCAATTCCAAGACCTAAAAAAGGAGAAATGCAGGGTATTAAGGCAGGAAAATCAAAATAAACATTGGCCAAACCAAAAAGGGCAGTCGTTTGATTATTAGAGTGGTGCAGACCGCGGTTGGCTTGCCAATAAGGAAAGAGCGAGCGATGATGAGAGCCGTTTTTAGTTTCAGCGTTAATGTAGGTAACTTCAGCTTCGTAACGCAGAGGACCACCCTGAAATCCAAAGCGACCGCCAGCATTATAGCCAGTTTTAGCGACATTTAAATTTTGACGAAAATTAGCTCGGTCATAAGTATTGAAAATAAAATGTCTGTGAATGCGGTTAGGCTCTACCAGATTTGATAAATAAGAGTAGCCGCCAAATGCGCTACCATACCAGCCATCAATGGGCGTGGCAGCAGCGGCCAAGCTTGAAGCCAACAATGTGGCAGAAAAAAGTACGGTTTTCATAACTTCCTTTTTTTATTATTATTTAAAGCAAGACCAATGTTAGCGTTTTACTTCTATTTTGCAAGCAGCTTTTACTTTTATGCCAAAACTCAACAAAGTTCTGAGATATAAAACAAACTAAATTTTTCTTTGAACCTATTTAAAGATCTACTTGGCACTAACTTTATCTCAGATCTAAACGACTGCTTCTAAAAACCCGAGGTTATTGGCATGCGCCAATCGCGACCAAAAGCGCGAGTGCTTATTTTTATGCCAGGAGCCGCTTGTCGCCGTTTGTACTCGTTGCGTTTGATTAAATTAATTACTCGTTCGACTTCTTTAGCAGCTAAGCCTCTCTGAACTAACTCTGCGACAGAGAGATTATCTTCTATGTAGCCTTCAATAATTTTATCTAAAATTTCATAAGGAGGTAGACTATCCTGGTCGGTCTGATTTTCTGCGAGTTCAGCAGAAGGCGCACGTTTGATAACACGCTCAGGAATAACTGCTTTGATGCTATTGCGATATTCTGCCAGTTGATAAATTTGAGTTTTCAAAACGTCTTTTAAAACAGAAAATCCTCCGGCCATATCGCCATAGAGAGTTGCATAACCTACCGCAGCTTCACTTTTATTAGAAGTAGTGAGCACCATTTTTCCTGTTTTATTGGAAAAAGCCATGAGCAACATCCCACGAATCCTTGCTTGCAAATTTTCCTCTGTGACGTCTGCAGCTAAACCCTTAAATGAAGGGGCAAGCGTTGTCAAAAATTGATTAAATAAAGGCTCAATGGATAAAATATTCCCTTGAACTCCCATTAATTCCAATTGTTTTTGTGCATCCTCAAGGCTCATGTCAGCAGAGTAACGCGAAGGCATCATTAATGCTTGCACACGTGAGGCGCCTAAGGCATCGACTGCGATAGCCAGAGTAAGCGCTGAATCAATACCCCCTGATAAGCCCAGTAAAACGCCCGGGAAACCATTTTTTTCAACATAATCGCGAGTGCCGCAAACCAAGGCTTGATAGATTAACTGAGTTTGGTTAAGCAGGGGGCTAATTTCAGAAAGCATTTGCTGTTCATGCATTACAACAGTTTGCAAACATTCTTGAAAGGCTGGGGCGCGCGCTTGTAATTTACCTTGATTATCAAAGCCAAGGGATTCGCCATCAAAGACTAGTTCATCCTGACCACCGATTTGGTTGACATAAACAATTGCAATACCTCGCTTGGCATAACCTTGCAACAATTTTTCGCGAAAAGCAGGTTTCACATAGTCAAAAGGTGAAGCATTAATACAAATTAATAGATCGGGCTTGGCTTGATAAATTAGCTCAAAGGGACCGTCTTGCCAAAGATCTTCACAAATGCAAACTGCTATTCGACGATTGTTAAGGTTAATAATACAAACCTCTGCAGCACCAGGGGTAAAATAACGTTGTTCATCAAAGACCCCATAATTAGGCAATTTTTGTTTATTGTAAAAAGCTATTTGAGCATTTTTATGAAAAACTGTTGCGCTGTTAAAGCAGTGGCCGTTTTCAAAACTGGGGTGACCAATCACTACATGGCAATCTGCAGCGGCTTTTTTTATAAGCGCTAAGCCATGGTTAACGCGTACAAAAAAATCCTGGCGCAATAGCAAATCCTCCGGCGGATAACCTGAAATTGCTAATTCTGGAAAAACAATTAAGTCGTGCCTGGACTGTTCTTTATGAATGATGCTGATTATTTTTTCAACATTGGCTTCAATTGCACCAATTTTTGGATTGATCTGAGCCATTAATATTTTTAGCGCTTGCTGCATAAAAGCCTTAGAGATTTCTAAATCGAATTTTTATTTAGCTATAATATAAGAGAGACTAAACCATAAAAACAATTGAATTTTGCTAATCAATACTAATATCTCAGTAATTTTGCTATCATCCTCTGTTTGATTAAGATTTCGCAATAGGTAATTTATGCTAAAAGAGGCATTGTCACGGATGGCTGATGTATTTTTCCCCGCCGTGTTAATGCAGGGTCAAGAATACCAGCAAAGAGGGTTTGTGTTGAATATCCGACTTAGCGACGGTCTTTTAAAGGCTCGAGTTAAAGGACGTTCAAGTCAGATTTATGATATCCATATCGATTTAAAATCTTGGCCGACAGTTCCCTCACGTTGCAGTTGCCAATACGGGGGTAATTGCAAGCATGCCGCTGCTAGCCTGTTTGCCTTGCAAATTAGAGAAAATGTTGAAATTCCAGCTCCTTCTAAATTGAATTCCAATCTTTCTCTTAATGCTTGGGTAAGTGCATTGCGTGATAAAGAATTTGTTGATAACAAACCGTCTTCTAGCCATGAGGTTGCCTATTTGCTTGAACCAAATTATGGCGATTATGAGCATCGTATCTTTGTCCGGCTGGCAATAACTAAACGCTTTAAGAAAGGGCATTTAGGGAAGAAAACTGTTTTTAATACCATCACTGAAAATCGTAAACAATATTTTAGTCAGACTGATGAAGCAATTATCGAAGCGTTATTAGTAAAGACTAATTCCAAAGGCTGGTTTGATCGTTTTTCGCTTAGGAATAGTGAATTGCTTGAAAAAATTCTTATAACTGAACGCGCTTATTTAGCCGACGATAATGACCCTCTTTTAACAATCGGTGATGAGCTTGATGCAAGGCTGGACTGGCAATTATCAACTGAAGGGACACAGAATTTAATTGTAGAAACCGAAGAAGGTAGTATTTCCCCTTTATTTTTAGACAAGATCTGGTACTTTGATAAAGACGAAAATCAGCTTGGCCTTTTAAAACTTCCTTACTCCCCTGGGCAATTAAAACAGCTATTAAATACAAGCACAGTAACCCTTGATCAAGCAGAAGCCATGGCGCAACAGATGGCTGAAACCAATCCCGAATTGCCTAGGCCTAAAGTGTTTAAAGAGAAACAAGTAGTAAAGCTTAAGCCTGAAGTTCATGTTTGCTTTGATGCACGAGAATTTGCAGCCGCTCCAGGCTCTGAGACGTCCGCACCATTAGTTTTTCTTGCTCAGCTCTCCTTTGATTATCAGGGTGTTCACGTGAAGAGCACTGAGAAAAAAACGAGTTTTTTTAAAATAGAAGCCGATTGTTTAGTTGAAATTCAGCGAAATTTTATATTTGAAAAAGAAGTGGCTGCGGAACTGGAAAACATTCTAAGTCTTCGCGATCTGAGTTTAGCAGAACAGTCAGCGCTAAGTTATACACTTGGCAATGAACGGGTTCTAACCTCTTGTATAGAAGAAGCTGACTTACAATGGTTGCACACTCAAGCGATTCCTCAGTTGAAATCTAAAGGCTGGCAAGTGGAATTTGCTCACCCAGTTTATGAAGAACTCCTTGATGCGGACGAGCTTGAATGGTTTTCTGAGCTTAACGATGGTGCTAATGGCTTTTTTTCCTATCAATTAGGCATTCTGGTAGACGGAAAGCAAGTCAGCATTGTGCCTTTAATGATTGAATTGATCGGGCGACTTGGTCGTGAAACGCTTGATAATTTAGCCGATGACTCAAGAGTCAAGTTACCCTGCACGGCCGGTAAAGTTTTATATGTTAGCTTTGGGCGAATAAGACCTTTATTAAATTTTCTGTTGCAATACGGCCTGCGTTATATAAAAAAAGACCAGCCTTTACAAATAACTCGTTATCAACTTCTTCTAATGCAAGAAACCGAGCAGGCTATAATCGCTATTTCTGCACGGTGGCAGGGCAATGAGGCGCTGCGTAATCAACTTGAACAATTAATTAATTTAACTAATCTTCCCGTTGTCGCTATTCCCAAAGGTTTAAAAACGACGCTTCGTGATTATCAACAGCAAGGACTAGACTGGTTACAATTTCTGCGAGAGAGTCACTTTGGCGGTGTACTTGCCGATGACATGGGCCTTGGTAAAACGGTACAAACGCTATGCCATATGCAAGTTGAAAAAGAAGCAGGGCGCTTAACTCGCGCAAGCCTCATTGTGGCACCAACCAGTTTAGTGGGTAATTGGTTTGCTGAGGCACTACGTTTTACGCCCGAATTAAAGGTTTTAATTTTTCATGGTCTTGAGCGTCATAGCGGCGAATTTGATGATTATGATTTGGTGATTTCTACCTATGGTTTAATACAACGCGATAAAGATCGCTTTATCAATTATCCCTTTTATTATCTAATCCTTGATGAAGCTCAGTTAATTAAAAATGCGCGCACCAAAACAACACAAATTATTCAGCAAATTCAAGCTGCTCACCGTCTTTGTCTTTCCGGCACACCTTTGGAAAATCATTTAGGTGAACTTTGGTCGCTGTTTCATTTCTTAATGCCTGGCTTATTGGGTGATGCTAAACAATTCCGCCAATTTTTTAAAACACCAATCGAAAAATTCAACGATAGAGACAAGCGA
Source organism: Tatlockia sp. (assembly GCA_013697725.1). GTDB lineage: Bacteria > Pseudomonadota > Gammaproteobacteria > Legionellales > Legionellaceae > Tatlockia. Next base: position 36,079 of record JACCWI010000018.1, on the reverse strand, counting down.
ACCATGTTGGCAAAACGTATTCAACCTTTTTTACTAAGACGAACTAAAAATCAAGTAGCCAGTGAATTGCCTGACAAAACAGAAATGACAAGAAAAATCGAATTAAGTGGTCCTCAGCGTGATTTGTATGAAGCCATTCGTATGTCAATGGAGTTAAAAGTACGTGAAGCCATTGCTAAACAAGGTGTAGGTCGAAGCCATATAGTTTTTCTTGATGCTTTGTTAAAACTGCGACAGGTTTGCTGCGACCCGAAATTGTTATCCATGCCTGGTGCTGAAATGGCCCATGGAAAATCGGCTAAGTTGGATACTTTAATGGAATTGCTAGACAATTTAATGGATGAAGGCCGACGAGTGCTAGTCTTTTCTCAATTTACCTCCATGCTGCAATTAATAGAAGAACAACTTATTGCTAGGCAATATGGTTATTTAAAATTAACAGGACAAACACAAAATCGTCAGGCTTTAGTAGAAAAATTCCAGGAAGGTGCAGTTCCTATCTTTCTAATCAGCCTCAAAGCAGGTGGAACTGGTTTAAATCTAACTCGTGCAGATACGGTCATTCACTATGATCCCTGGTGGAATCCTGCGGTTGAAGATCAGGCTACTGATCGTTCTCATCGCATAGGTCAAGTCAACCCTGTCTTTGTCTACAAATTAATCACTTCCGGAACTGTGGAAGAAACGATGTTAACCATGCAGGATAAAAAACGACAATTATTTGATGGCATTCTTTCAGAAGATGCAGGAGATATTACGAGTTTGACTAAAACTGACATGGAACAATTTTTTATGGCTTTAACTGATTAAGTATTTATTAGCTCATTCCATTTTCATTTCGAATTGCAAATCCTAAGGGCTTAACTTATTCTGGAGAAGAGAAATTAATGGAGAAAATTTATGAAAAAAGGAATTTCATTAGTATTTGCTTTATTATTCACCTCTTCAATCTTTGCTGCTGCAACACCCGCGGGGAACTGGACGACAATCGATGATTCAACAGGTCTAAAAAGAGCTGTAGTGCGTCTTTCTGTTTCTAATGGTTCATTAAATGGCTCACTCGTTAAAGTTTATCCTCAACCAGGTGATAGCGGGGTCTGTTCAAAATGCCCAGGAAATTTAAGGGATAAACCAGTTCAAGGTCTTCAGTTTATTTGGGGTTTAAAAGACATGGGAAATGGTGTTTGGGAAGGCGGTCAAATTCTCGACCCTAGAAATGGTAAAATTTATAAAGCAAAAATGACCTTGGATGGTGATAAACTCTATGTCCGCGGTTATATTGGTATCACGGCGATTGGACGAACTCAAACTTGGGTGAGATAGCAGTAGCTGCATGCTTTCGTAGCTCTTCGCTCTAAACCTTAGTACCCCGGCATGTCCGGGGTATCTAATTTTGATCTCGCATATATAACAGGACTTGTTTTTCTCAATGCAGGTATTGGTCAGAATGCATCATCTAAAGAAAATTTTATGATTGAAAAAATAGATACAGCTAGCTATTCTACCTAAGCACTTATAAGTTAATAACTGAGCCTACCTGATGACTGAAGTTCTTTCTCGAAAAAAAAATATTGATCCTTTGCGCCGCCCACCCCATTCAGCTGAAGCTGAGCAATCTATTATAGGTGGTCTGCTGCTTGATAATCAGGTTTGGGATAAAATCTCTACTAAATTGTGCGAAACCGATTTTTATCGAACTGAGCATCGCATTTTATATCGCGCTATCATCGAATTATCCAGAAAAGATCAGCCCTTTGATGTTGTAACTCTACTCGATACTCTAAAATCAACCAATGATCTCGACGATGCCGGTGGCGAAACTTATTTATTTGAGCTTGCCAATAACACACCCAGTGTTGCCAACGTATCCGCTTATGCCGATATCGTACGAGAAAAATCAGTTCAACGTCAATTGATTGCAGTTGCTGGTGACATTGCCGATTCGGCTTACAATCCTGATGGTCGCGAGGTTTCAGAGTTGCTCGATATCGCTGAGACTAGGGTATTTGCCATCGCGGAACAAACTGGTGGTGATGGCGGCCCTGAAAGCATAAAATCTATTTTAGTAAAGGCTGTGGAAAAAATTGATTCGCTTTACCAGAACGGCGGTGAAATTACAGGCCTGGCAACCGGCTTAACTGATCTTGACAAGCTTACTTCAGGTTTACAGCCTTCAGATCTTGTTATTGTGGCTGGTCGTCCATCAATGGGTAAAACGACCTTAGTTATGAATATTGCTGAGCACGCTGCAATTCAAGGAGATAAACCAGTATTAGTTTTTTCCATGGAAATGCCCTCCGATTCCCTGGCAATGAGAATGATGTCTTCTTTAGGCCGTATCGATCAACATAATATTAGAACAGGTAAACTCACAGATGAAGATTGGCCACGAGTAACCTCAGCCGTGCATATGTTGTCAGAGGCCCAATTATTTATTGATGACACGCCAGCCCTCAGCCCCTCTGAAATGCGAGCACGTTCAAGACGGTTGGCAAAGGAACATGGGCAACTTGGTTTAATAGTCGTGGATTATCTTCAACTCATGCAAGTTCCAGGCTACAAAGGCGATAATCGAACCGCGGAAATTTCAGAAATTTCCCGTTCCTTAAAATCTTTAGCAAAAGAATTAGAAGTTCCCGTGGTTGCTTTATCGCAGTTAAATCGAAGTCTGGAGCAACGCCAGGACAAGCGTCCAGTTATGTCTGACTTACGTGAATCCGGTGCGATTGAGCAGGACGCAGATTTAATTTGCTTTATTTATCGTGACGAAGTTTATAACGAGGATAGTAATGATAAAGGAGTGGCTGAATTAATTATTGCCAAGCAACGAAATGGCCCAATTGGTCGAGTTCGTGTTGCCTTCCTGGGTAAATATACTCGCTTTGAAGATTTGGCATTCAATGGCTATCAAGAGGTAGATTAAGGTGGCAAGACCAACTCGCGTGCAAATTAATGCCGCAGCATTGTTGCATAATTTAAATATAGTGAAACGCTGTGCACCAGACAGTCAAATCATTGCTATGGTAAAAGCGAATGCTTACGGATGTGGCATACATGCGGTGGCACCCCTGCTCGAAGGGCGGGTCTATGCCTTGGGTGTTGCCTGTATCGAAGAAGCCTTGGCAATACGCGCGCTTGGAGTTGGCAGTGATTGTATACTTTTCCAAAGTATCTTTAGCGCTGATGAATTGGAGTTGGTTTCTGACTATAAATTTCAGCTGGTCATTCATCAGCCCCAGCAATTGCAATGGCTATTAGCCAAGCCCTTAAAGAACAAAATCAAAGTTTGGGTTAAAATTAATACAGGTATGCATCGACTTGGTTTTATGCCCTCAGAAAGTTATGACGTGTTGAATGCGCTAATGAATTGCCCGTGGGTCGACCAAGAGTTAGGCTTGATGACTCATTTAGCCTGTGCTGATGAGCCGCAGCATCCCGCTAATCAGCAACAGCTCTCTATTTTTAATGATTTAAATTTACCACCAGTGCAATTAATCAAATCTATTGCAAACTCTGCCGCTATTCTTAGCCTAAGTGATAGCCATGCTGATATAGTTCGTCCAGGTATTATGCTCTATGGTGTTTCTCCTTTTGCCCATCAAACAGGTCAAGAATTGGGACTTATCCCAGTGATGAGTTTTGTTTCGGCAATAACCGCTATCCACCGCTTTCCTTCGCAGGTACGCATTGGCTATGGTGGAAGTTGGCAAACTAATCGACCCTCGGTAATAGGTGTTGTCGCAGCCGGATACGGTGATGGATACCCCCGCCATATCAGTGAAAATACAGCGGTTTGGGTAAATGGTGAGAAAGCGCCTATTGTTGGAAGGGTATCAATGGATATGTTAACTATTGATTTAACCGATTGCAGCGAAGTGCAAATTGCTGATCCCGTACAACTTTGGGGGAACCATATCCCTGTTGAAACCATCGCCTTATCTGCGGGTACAATTCCCTATGAATTGCTTTGCCAATTCTCTCCAAGAGCGCGGCAACAAAATCTATAATAAAACAATAAAATCCAGCAATTGGATGAACACTGATTTTCGAAAAAACATAGTTCTAATATTGAAATTGCACACTATTTTTCAAATGACTATTAATAATTAACGAGTTTTTTCTAAAAAAAAAACAGAATTTTACAATTATGGATAATTTATAAGCGCGATGGTAGAATGACAGTCGATTTAATAATCCATTACACAGGTGAATTCAGATGAAAAAAATACTGTTGGTCTCTTCACTCTCTCTTTCAGTTTTATTAACCAGTTGTGCTCAGATGAATAATGCAGATGTTGGCACTATTGGTGGTGGCGTTGTGGGTGGGCTACTGGGTAGTCAATTTGGAGGCGGATCTGGACGTGTGGCAGCAGCTGCTGGCGGCGCGCTGATAGGTGCTTATTTGGGTGGTAACATTGGTCGAACCATGGATCGCCTGGATAGAATTGAGATGCAAAGGGCTCTGGAAACAGCACCAACAGGCCGTTCAATTGGTTGGTCAAATCCTGATAACGGCAATCGCTATACCGTAAAACCGACAAGAACGTATTACACCAACCAGCAACCTTGCCGTGAATACATCACTCAAGCAATTATTGGTGGAAAATCGCAACAGATTTATGGAAAAGCTTGTCGCCAGGCAGATGGTTCATGGCGTGTAGTAGGGTAAATTACTAAGAGCTAATTCTGCAGTTAGATTTTGTTGAGGATCTAACTGCCTTCAGCTTTCAAAATGCAAACTTGTTTTTTGCAAATATAATTTACAAACTCTTTCACAAATCCTAAACATCGCGAACGTAGCGAGAGATCTCCGGTATTAACACTAGCTGTTTTAGATCTCACTCTACGCGCCTAAATGATCGGGTGTGAATCGAAAGCAATTGACGATATTTTTGCATTGTAAAATAGCTTTCATGGCGATTTCATCAAAGTTTAAAAATTTGCCAAGGAAGAAAATTCATTAAACGTACCCTTGCTCAATATTTAAAAGTGATGGCTTTTTTAAACTTTGATGCAATCGCCCTGAAGAGTTTTTGATGACCAAAAATTCTTAATATTCCCTTAAGGAACGACTGTTAGTATTTTCTTCTTAAATTAAAACGGATATCTGCATGAGTTTTGAAAAACTAGCTTCTTATCTAATTCCTGGTTATGAATTTCTGCCACAAAAAGCTAGAGCTAATTTTGAGGCTTGTGAGGCTGGCCAGCATTTTATAGCAGGAATTGAAGAGGTTCTTGAATTGCAGGATTTATTTAAGCAAAAATATTCCTCAATCTTTTCCCCTTTTTATGCAAGCTACGCAAAAGATAAAGATGAGCTGCAAATCCAATGTGCGGCCAAGCTTGATAACATACGGAATGAAATTAATTGCAGAGCCTATAGGTCGATAGTAAGAAAAACAATTATCAATCGTCTCGAACAACGCTTTTCAGAGTTCTCTTTTCTAAAACCGCATCAGAAACACAGCGTGGCTCGAGCAGAATTTTCAAAATCGATTCCTGAGCTTATCCGTTTAGAGCAGAATCTTGAAGAAACAACGGATGTTTACGAAAAGATGGCAATTGAAGCTGAAGTCGATAAACACTTTGAACTCTGGCTTTATCGATTCAGCGAATCTAAAGCTATGGCATTATTAAGAAAAAGAATTACTAAACAAAGTGGCAAACAGCGCGTAAAAGAATTAGTGGAATTATTACCCCTTTTAAAAGAGCAATCCGATTCCCTTAACCGATCTGCAGAGCAGGAATTTAAGGCCTTATATTGGTTTGAAGGTCTAAAAGAGAGGCCTGATTTTAAAAAACTGGAAGAAAATTTTCTTAGAGATTTTCTATTCAGTTACCTGCAACCGATCTCAGAAAACTATCTGACTTATACTAAGCTTCACTCTTTTAATAAAGATATGGCAGAAGTAATTGCTCAAAAAATAATTGAGTCTTCAGGAAAAAAGACCAATTTTTCTCTCATCAAATGCATAGACGATTACAGTTCCAAGCTTCAAGAATTCTTAATAAAGCAGTTAAGCATGGTTAAGAATATAGATCGCTTACCTGAGTACGATAAAGACAGCGATGATGGTTTAATCAATTCCTTGTCCCATCTATTTTGGCAATCTAAAACGATTTCTCAATCCTCTAATTTTCTTATCAAATTAGCTGACGCCCATGCTTTTATCCAATACACTGGCATGGCTACACAAAACGAAAGTTCCTATTTAGTAATCCTTGATCTTTTTAACTACAATCGTACTTTAGATCAGGTACTAGAGACTAAATCAATTATTTATAGTTTGTTAAAACCCTTTGTTCCGTTATATGAGGAATATAGACAAATTGCTCTTGGTGAAAAAAACACCTTCTTTAAAATAGCTAGAATTATAATGCCGCTAATTGTAATTGCAGCGGTTGTTGCATTAATTTTATTCATGTTTACTCCCTTAGCTTTACCTGAGTTTGCACTAATCCTAATTGCTATTCCTGCGCTTATTTTAGGTACATTTTTAGCAAGTCAGTATGTCACTTGGAAGAATGATGTCTCTCAATATATTTATCAAAATTATCTCCACGATGGGCCCTTTGAAATTCCTGAATTTAAAATTAATTCTCGTATGATCAAAATTTTTGGTAATAAAGAAACTGCTGATTTAATTCGAACTATATATATTGAAGAATTTAAACACTGTGATGCTCAGGAAAATTGTTTGAAAAATCGCGCGGAGCTTGGTGAACTTACAGAAGAAGAGATCGAACAAAGACGCAAAAACATAGAAACACGATTGACGCTTTCAATGGAATGGTATGATATTCATAGTAATATTAATACTTCAAGCTCCAAGGGTTTAGGCATTGATAAAGTTCCGGCGATTGTAGAACAACGTTTAATTAAATTATTTAATGAAAAACTGCAACTGATGAAAAAAACTTCTACCAATAGCAAGGATTTACAGATAATAAACGCGATTGTATTGCAGATTAGTAATCAACTTAAAGCTAGATTTACTCTCCCTAAGAAACAAAACGGCACTCTAAGCGCTTTTCCTTCAAGTCAAGTCAGCCTGGACACTATGCGGTTTTTTAAGCCTAAAAATTTGCCCATCCAGAAAAAAGCAGAACAAGTGGATGAGGCTTTGGATCGTATTCGTAATTTACCTTCCCCATCCTTTTGAACCCGCTTTAATTTTTGTTTAAAATTTGTGCTATATTTATAAGCATAACTAGATAAATTAACTCTGTTTTGGTTCTTCTTAAATCGCGAGCTAAAAAGGAGCGTTCTGCAGGGAGTTATCATGACGCAAATCATTTATTCAGCCTTACCTAGACCCAGTCGTCCTCTTGTTTGTGTCCCTTCAGTTGTTAGTCTTTCCCAATGTATTGATATGATGATAAAACAAGATATTGGTGCCTTGGTTGTTCGAGATGGCGAAACAACGCTGGGAATTCTATCAGAGCGTGATATTGTCCGCTCGTGTTTGCATCCTGATTTTGATATTTACAAATCCACGGCCGGTGATGTCGCTTATACTGATTTTTCAATTTTAAACATTGATGATCCCCTTGAAGAAGCAATGGAAGTTATAACAACTACCAAGCGGCGTCATATCTTAGTCGCTGAAAAGGGTGAATTAGTAGCGATTCTTTCAATCGGCGATATTCTTTTTTATGTGCTTGAAGATAAAACCCGAGTTATTGAGCAGCTTGAAAACTACATCCATACTTATTAATTCATTGAGCAATGTCGCTAATCCCTTGACCTTAAGCCCTCCTAAGGTGAAAATGGAATCTTTTTGCTAATCAAAAATTCAAGCAACGCAATGATAGAAAGGATACTTGAAATGCGACTTCTCTCAAAATTAACATCAATCCTTTTTTTATATTTTTTTACAACAATTACCTGGACAGCTCCGGTTATCGAAGCTAACTTTTTTTTATCCTCAACCTGCTCTCATTGTCAAAATGAAGACGTCTTTTTTAAAAATTTGGAACAGCAAAAACCCTGGCTTAAAATTAATCGTTACGTGATTAATCAAGATAAAACCTCTTTAGAAAAATTTCAGCAGCAGTTAAAACAACACAATTTAGATGATTATGCCGTACCTGCCGTATTTTTTTGTGATTCCTGGTGGATAGGCTTTGATAAAGCAGAAACCACAGGTGCTGCGATCACGCGGGGTTTGGATTATTGCTATGAACAAATCAGCAAAAAAGGTCATCTAGACTATGCTGAGAAAAGAGTATTAAAACAGTGGGCAAACTCTGGAACTCTTGCGCCGCAATTGATAAACATTTCTTCAAATCCATTAGTATTTATTCCACTTGCAGCTTTAATGGATGCTCTTTCTTCTTGTTCAATATTTTGTCTGCTAGCCTTATTTAGCTTTCTATGGATCTATAAAGAAAAATCAATCATGTCAGGTCTGGGGACTATTTTTTTAGTACTGGTTGCTATAGTCCACTATTACCAACAGGCTCATACTGTTGTTTTTTACTTGACTCTGAGTTGGCTACGACTTCCTGCAGCTCTTATTGGTCTCGGATTGATAGCTTATGTGCTTAGCGTTTACAGCAAGGGAAGAAATATTCACCCCGGATTTACACTACCGTTGTTGGCAGCTTCAACAGCTCTAATTATCGAAGCTTATCAGCAAACTTGTATGCCTAATATTGCACTTATCTTTACACACTGGCTTGATTATCATCAAATATCTGCAATTCCCAGAATGTTTTATATCTTTTGTTATCATTTGATTTATATTTTGCCGCTCGCCTTATTCATGGCTTTTGTAATTTATTGCCGTGTTCAAAATAAAGCAGAAAAATTTAACACCCTTTTTCTCTGTTTTTCCTGGTGTTTATTATTGATTATTGGTCTGTTATTCATAATTTATCCGCAAGGGTTAGCAAATCTGCCACTCTCTTTAGTCGCCTTGTTCGTTGCTTTAGCTGCTGCCTGGATAACTGTGAGAAGTTCAAAGCGAATTTCGAGGGAATAAACAATGAAGGATCAAGAAACCTTACCGCCTTTTTTTCCAATTGCTATAGAGGTTGAAGAAGGTAAAGTTTACGCTTGGTGTGGCTGCGGGGACTCGAAAACCCAACCTCTCTGTGATCGTAGTGATTGTAAAAAAGCAGTTTTATATCAAGCCCAGCAAAGGGAAACACTTTATTTTTGTGCTTGCAAAGAAACTAGGGATCCTCCTTTTTGCGATGGCTCACATGCTCGCTTAATTAGAGAATATTTGCAGAAAAAATCGGGTGATTCTAACTTTTAGCGAATTAAAGCTTGATCTGAAATGCTTGATTTGGGATCATCAAAGCATTTGTTGCTCTGGCAATCTGATGACTAAGTTAATTGATATACCGATAGTTGTTGAAAGTGGTCATAAATACAAGACTTCGCATGGCGTCGTTGCTATTAAAGATGGGGTTAAAGCGGTGGACGTTGCCTCTGAACGCTTAGCCAAGCCAAAATGGTTACGCATAGTAAATCAAATTACACCTGCTTATAATAAAGTAAAAGAAGAGGTGGTAAAACACCGTCTGGCGACTGTCTGTGAAGAAGCAAAATGTCCAAATATTGCTGAATGTTGGTCTCATGGCACTGCAACAATTATGTTGATGGGTGCGGTTTGTACCAGGGCTTGTCGCTTTTGTGCCGTTGATACGGGTAATCCTAGAGGTTGGCTTGATTTAGACGAGCCTGCAAATACTGCCAAGACTGTGGCACTTATGAATTTAGATTATGTCGTATTAACTTCAGTAAATCGCGATGATTTAGCAGACGGTGGGGCGAAGCACTATGCAGCAACTATTAGAGCAATTAAAGTGCGCTGTCCAAAAACTAAAATTGAAGCGCTCACCCCCGATTTCCAAGGTGTTGAGAATGATCTTGCCAGCCTCCTGGATAGTGGTGTTGATGTTTTCGCTCAAAACGTAGAAACGGTTGAGCGCCTCACACATCCTGTGCGTGATAATCGTGCCGGCTATTGGCAAACCCTGAACGTTTTAGCCTTTGCTAAACGTTATCGTCCTTCGGTCTTAACAAAGACAAGCCTAATGTTAGGACTTGGCGAAACGGATGATGAAATTATCCAAACCATGGATGAACTGCGCCAGCAAAAAGTGGATATTCTTACACTCGGTCAATATCTACAGCCTACCAAAAATCATTTGCCAGTTGCCCGTTATGTAACGCCCGAGCGTTTTATTGAGTTACGCGAAATTGGTTTGCAAAAAGGATTTTATGAAGTAGCATCAGGTCCTTTGGTGCGTTCAAGTTATCGAGCTGATCGAGTTTTCAAACGTGATAATTTAGGCTTGGAATGAGCTTGATGCAAATTGTTGCTTATGTTTATAAGGGTTTTTAATGCGTATGATACCAATTATTCTATGTGGCGGAGCAGGGTCAAGACTTTGGCCAGTTTCTCGTGAATTACACCCGAAGCCCTTCATTAAACTTTTAGACGGACAGAGCTTGCTGCAAAAAACTTTTCTGCGCGGCGCTCAATTACCTGGTGTGGAAGAAATTCTAACCGTCACGAATCGTGAATTATTTTTTAAAACAGTGGATGAATATCGAGAAGCCAATCAAACTGGTTTAAAGATGTCTTTCATTCTTGAGCCTTTTGGTCGCAATACAGCAGCAGCAATTGTCATGGCAGCCTTGCAAATTAAGGAAACTCATGATGAAGAAACGCTGATGTTGGTTCTACCTGCGGACCATTTAATTGCTGATCAAAAAGCCTTTGCTCTGGCCGTAGCAGAAGCGACAAAATTTGCCCAAGCAAACAAACTGGTTACCTTTGGCATCCAACCCGATAGCCCGGAAACTGGTTTTGGTTATATTGAAGCCGAAGGTAATCAAGTATTAAATTTTGTAGAAAAACCCTCCCTTGAAAAAGCACAAGAGTATTTGGATTCTAAACGATACTTATGGAATTCAGGAATGTTTTGTTTTAAAGTAAAAACAGTTTTACAAGAAATAGAACTTCATTCTCCTGAAATCTTAGCTTTATCCAAAAGTTGTATAGAAGAATCCTATAAGGCAGCTGGCCAAGACTTTACGCAACTTGAATTAGACGCCGCCAAGTTTGAGCAAGTCCCTGAGGATTCTATTGACTACGCCCTTATCGAAAAATCCAAACAAGTTGCTGTAGTACCCTGTCAGATTGGTTGGTCAGATATCGGTTCCTGGAATTCACTAGGCAACTTGATAGCCTCTGATGAGAATGGCAATCGAATTGAAGGTGAAACCATTACACACGATGTGGCCAATTGTTATATTCGCGGTAATGAACGCTTAATCGCAGCGGTGGGATTGGAGAATCTTTTTATTATTGATACCCCAGATGCAGTTTTGGTGGCCGATAAATCAAGAGCTCAGGATGTTAAAGCAATCTATAGCCAATTAAAATTGAAAGGCCATGATGCACATAAAGTACATCGTACAGTTCACCGTCCCTGGGGTACTTTTACAGTCTTGGAAGAAGGCGCTCGTTTTAAAATTAAGCGTATTGAAGTTAAACCCGGTGCAAGCTTAAGTTTACAGATGCATTATCATCGTTCAGAACACTGGATTGTGGTTAGTGGGATTGCCAAAGTAGTTAATGGTGATGCAGAAATATTATTGAGAACGAATGAGTCCACCTATGTACCCGCGGGTCACAAACACCGCCTGGAGAATCCGGGATTGACCTCTCTAATCATGATCGAAGTGCAAAGTGGCGAATACATGGGAGAGGATGATATTGTGCGATTTCAAGATGTTTACGGTCGAGTTTAATTTTTAATTTAATACGCAAGTATAGGCAGTTTAAGCTATATAAACTGCCTATACGATTTTTTTGTTAAACAATTTTGTACTTAGAAATTGTGTCTTCAGGTTCCACAGTTCCGCCATTTTTTACAAAGTTATACATATCATCTAATAGTTCAAATGCAGGATGAACAGGTGATTTGAAAAGATAATAGCAATCTCTTGCAGTACTTTTTGTATAACGATATTCGGCATCCCCGCCTAAAAGTTTGAGAGTTTCAAGAACAGCGAAAAAAGGCACTAATAAGGCATTGATAATTCCTAGAACGCATCGACCAAAGGTAGTAGGGGGAAGGCTTGTTTTTAGTAGATTTAAACTATTGGCACAATTATATAATGCATGCTTATCTGGTTTAGATAATAAAGTTCTTAATAAATCACAAGAGGTATCGGCAAAATTGATAGCCCATTCCCTTTCTATTTTGCTAAATTGATGCCTAGGATTATTTACAGAACCTTTGAGACAGTCTACAAATTCTTTAACGCCTTTAATATGTTGAAATGACCTAATCTGTTCAATCTTAGATTGAAGATAAATTAATTTAGTTTTTACAGATTTGATTGGATTTATTTTTCTTAGATTTGACTCAATTGTTTCTTGCTGATGCTTTGTTTTTTCGAATAGCTCATTACCTTGCTCTCTTAAATTTTCAATATTAACGCGTGTTCGGCTCATGTAAATCCCCTAAATTATTATCCAGGCTAGGTTAGCATAATTATTACTATTAGGTCAAACATTTAGCACTCTGTGTAATGTAAGCAAAATTTACCGTTGGGTTATTTTGCTTCCTCGTTTAAGACTTTATTTTTTAGCCAAAATCACATCAATTATATGAGTATCATGATAGGGAAAAGTAAAAATCTGGCCAAAAAGTCGCTTTAAACGTTGTAGTAAGAAATTTTTTGGCAGCATTCGCATGGAAATACTATTTAAAAACCAGGTTCCTTCAACACCGAAAAGGGCTAGCTCGTCAATATCATTTAAAGTCACTGGAATTCTTAAGCGTTGATGTTGCACCACCTCAAATTTATGCTGGGCAAAGACATGCATAAGTTCATCTAAACCTGAAGCAACTGTTGTATTTTTAACCATTGCTTTATAATAATGGCCAACCACTGAACTCAAGATAGAGCCTTCAGCGATAAAGTTCGCCAAATGCTGCTGGGCAACGGGAAAGGATTCATAAGTAGTAGTGATCAGTGAAAAATAGCCATTAGCCCGGGTTAATATATCTGCTTCATGAAAGAGGGTATGAATAGGGATATAAGCATTAATAAAATGGGCAAGAACTAAATCCTGACTATGATGCGGTAAGTAATGACTGGCTTCGGTTGCACTGGCTTCAATTGGAGTAAGGGGCAAGGCTTTGCAGGCTTTGGTAAGCATTTCTTTAGAAATATCAATCCCCGTAAAATCTGCCTCTGGCATACAAGTGCGTAATTTTGATAAAAAAGCACCATTTCCCACACCAAAATCAAGAACTTTATAATGAGGTCTGAGGCCTAAATGTTCTTTTTTGATTTGTGCTATCGCGGCTAAATGACTGTCGCTGAGTGAACCAAACCGATCTGCGGTGGCATAATTATCCGCAGTGTCGTTATACATGGCCTTTAAGGACACGTAACCTTCCAATTTATGAACGTTCGCACAGTATATCCCCAATTCACACTATTATGCGACTATCTTTTGCAGGATTAATACAGGCTTTCATTAAATCTCTTCCTCAAATAGGAGAAGGCTATGTTAATATATTGAGCTTGGCGTTTTATTTAAGAAGAGAGCTGCTGATTTCATGAAAATCTTGCATGTTTACAAGACTTTTTTTAGTGATAATTTTGGTGGAGTTGAGCAAGTCATTGCACAAATTGCATGCCATCAAAAATCAACTTTCCAGCATACCGTCTTATCACTTGCAAGAAATCCAGAACCTAAAGAGCTTGAGTTTTCAGGATGTAAATCGATTCGCTATAAAGAAAATTTCAATTTATCATCCAATGGTTTTTCTTATTCGCTTTTTAAAGATTTTGCAAAGCTCACGCAAGAAACAGATTTAATTCATTATCATTTTCCTTGGCCTTTTGCAGACCTTTTGCACATAATGTGCAAAATAAAAAAACCTTCCATTTTAACCTATCATTCTGATATTGTTCGTCAGAAAAAACTACTCCTTTTATATAGACCTCTAATGAATCGATTTTTAAGCGCTGTCGATAGCATAGTAGCAACCTCGCCAAATTATCTGGAAACGAGTGAAGTGCTGCAGAACTATCGTTCTAAAGTTTCAGTTATCCCCATTGGTCTTAATAAAGAAAGTTATCAGCAGCCGACTAGTGAACGATTGGCTTATTGGCGTAATCTTTATGGTGAGAAATTTTTTCTCTTTGTAGGTGCAATGCGTTACTATAAAGGCTTGCATATTTTATTAGAAGCCGCGGCTGATAACTCTTTTCCTATTTTAATTGTGGGAACTGGGCCAATCGAAGAGGACTTAAAGGCTAAAGCTCAGGCTCTGAATTTGTCGAATATTCATTTTTTAGGTAAATTGGCAGAAGAAGATAAGGTTGCACTTTTAGAGTTAGCACAGGCTCTTATCTTTCCTTCGCATCTGCGCTCTGAGGCCTTTGGCGTATCTTTGCTAGAAGGGGCTATGTTTGGAAAGCCCTTGATTTCTTCTGAAATTGGTACAGGAACCTCTTTTATTAATATTGATAAAAAAACTGGAATTGTTGTACCTCCTAATGATCCCATGGCGCTTCGAAGCGCCATGCAAGAACTTTGGCAAAATCCTGATAAAAGAAAAGCAATGGGTGAACAGGCTTCTGCACGTTATTGGAAATTATTTACGGCCGATAAAATGATTAGTGAGTATGAGAATCTTTATCGCAGCGTTGCTCGTTAATGTGAGAAAGCTATGGAAATACTAGTCACTGGCGCTACTGGTTTTATAGGCCGGGAAATGGTAAAAGAATTAGCTAAAAATAAAGAATATCATTTAAAAGTTGCGCTTCGAACAGTAATAAAAACTCAATTCGCACCAGAAATCCAGGTTTTTTCTCCCTTTGAACTCATTGCCGAAACCAATTGGCAAGAAGCATTGTCAGGAACCAATCTTATCATTCATGCCGCCGCACGAGTCCATGTACTTCAGGAAACAGGAAAAAATCCGTTAAACGAGTTTCGCAAAATTAATGTTGAAGGGACCTTAAATTTGGCAAGGCAAGCTGCTTTTTCCGGAGTTAAGCGTTTTATTTTCATCAGCTCAATTGGCGTCAATGGCAAATCAACGCTTAGCAACTCACCTTTTACAGCGGAAGATTTACCTAATCCCCACAGTCCTTATGCAATTTCCAAATTTGAAGCCGAACAGCAACTACAAGCCTTAGCTGCTGAAACAGGAATGGACTGTGTGATAATTCGTCCGCCTTTAGTTTACGGCCCAAATAGCAAAGGCAATTTTCAACGCTTGTTAACTTTATTACAAACCGGTTTACCCCTACCTCTAGGTGCAGTTTATAATAAGCGTAGTTTTGTATCGCTTGAAAATTTATTAAGTCTCATACTGCTTTGCGTGGAACATCCTCGTGCTGCTAACCAGATTTTTCTTGTCTCGGATGATGAAGATCTTTCTACTACTGAATTATTAAAAAAAATTGGCAAAACAATCAATAAACCTGTCCGATTAATACCTATTCCTCAATTTATTTTAGCCTGGATCTGCTCTTTACTAGGTAAAAAAGCTCTATACGAGCGTTTATGTGCATCATTGCAAATTAATCTAAGCAAGACCAAAGAAATGCTGGATTGGGAACCAAAGAAGTCGTTAGATGAGGGTTTAAAAACAATTTTTCAGGACTGAATTTACTTGAATTCAGTCCTATAATCTTAATTCTAGGGAAAGTAATAGTTAACTGCTACGGTTATCGAGGTGAACTTGGCAGCGTGTGGGCCTGTCACAGAAAACCAAACTCCGCCGATAATTCCCAGATGTGAACTAAAATTATACTCCAATGCCGGAGCTAAAGAAGCTGATTCTGATGAACTTCCCCCCACAGATCCCTTGGTTCCATCTGATAATATGCCTGGATTACCGCGAAAGCGAGTTGAATTACTATGAACATATAAACCCTCCATCACCACAACCCAGTTCTGCGTTAAAGTAAACTCAGAGGCAAGATCTACTGCGTAATTATCTCCAGGATAAACACGGCCTTCGGTAGCAGGATTCCCACCATAAGTGTTCAATCCTTGCACATAGACGGAGTTTGGGCTAGTAATCGAAACACTTAAGCGGCCGCGTAAATAATGTTCGTTTTTAAAAACAAATAATTTTTGTGAATTAAAGCTAAGCATGGATTGGTAAGAACCCATTCCGGTCTGATCGGTGAGGTTTTTCTGTGGATTTAACAGATCATAGCGGCCGGTCGGAATAGTTTCTTGTACAACAATGCGTAAATCTGGCATCAAGGAGCCTTCTTTCTGCGTGAATAGCTGAAAGCCCAAACCAATATTAAAGTCACCAAAACCATCGCCATGTTGTGATTTGAGCCAACTATTATCATAAGGTAGGGAGGCTTGCACATCCATAAAGCTATTCAATCCGGCAGTCATAATAGGTGTTAATTCATAATTACGAAAACCTCCAGCATAGTCAGTGTAGAAGCTATAGGGTTCAAAATTGAAATGGCCTGTAGGAATTGTTCTTCCGGCGGGGGCTAGTAAAGGTCCTGTAAACCAGGGAGCCGCAAGCGCTGCAGAACTAAAGAAATATAATAATAAGGATTTGATATACATGAATTTATTTATTTAATAGATGAACCAGTAATACTAACGGATCTAGCTCACACTTTAAATTCAAAAAGGAAAAATCTTTTGATTGGACAAGGAGATATGATTTATTTGACGAATTCTTAGCGACACTATACTCTTCAAGAGATGAAGTTTTAGAAAAATTATATTAGAAGGAGACCGCGTTGAAAAAATGGATATCCGTACTTGTTTTAATAAGTCTAGGCTTATTGTCAGGTTGTTGGAAAGTCAAATCGGGAGAAAAATCTGGCGTTATTGTGAAAGTAGCTAAAGAAGGCAAGTATTGGGGTACCTATGAAGGTGAAATAATTCGAGGCGGTCTTGAAGATGCAAGCGGCGTAACCGGGCGGTCTTTTCATTTTACCTTAGGCCAATTTAAATCCTCATTGGTCGAACAAGCTTTGGTAGCCATGCAAAATAATAGTCACGTAATTATTTCTTACCACTGTGATTTGATTGTGCTTCCCTGGCGCGGTGAAACTAAATGTTTTATTGATAAGATAAAAGAAATTGAGTCTAAAAATGTTTTAAATCCTTTAAAGACCAATAAAGCTTTGCCTTAAAATTTTAATTCAATAAGGCCACAATTTAGCTCATTATTGGCCTTTTTGATTAGGATTAGAAACTACAATTATAAGTTTAAGCCCTTGGAAACTCTAACCCGAAGATCTAGCAAATTATTGTTATATTCGTTTAATTATTATCAACAAGTTGAGTCTGTTGCTGCTGATTTTGAGTTTTTGACTTTTGGCGCTTTGCACTCTCGACTCCAGGCTGATCGAAAGGATTAATATTCCAAATTGCGCTTTGGACATAAACCTTATGTTCGTACAGGGCAATCAACGCACCCAGGCAAAAAGGAGAGCATAAATCAAGACTAATATGACTAATGGGTATTCCACCAGGAATATAGCCATTCGGATTATCTACTGAATTTATACCTTTGCTTAAGACATTCATCTTCGCATCACAAAAATTATTTATGAGCTCGTTATTGAATTCTTTAGTTGAGATAAACTCCCCTGCAATTTTATGTGTGCCTTGGCAAAGTAATTGATAATAACTATGTTGAGCCTGATTACCCAAACCACCCCAAACTATGGGCCCAGTTGAGTAATTAACTGCCCGTCCAAGGTAATCTAATGATTTGCCATTGGACTCCATGTCTAATTGCTGCACGTAAGGAACAAGAAGCTCTAATTGCTTTGCATAAGCCAAAAGCAATAAGCTTGGAATGTGCAAAAAATTAATATTCCATAGGCCAATAAGTGCCATCATTACAGGCATATTTTCTTCGAGTTTCTTATGTTGAAAATGCTCATCCATTGAATTTGCTCCAGCGAGCAATTGGATAAAATTCTCATAACCTATGGCAATGCAAGTGATTAAATTAATAGCTGAGCAGAGTGAGTAACGACCACCAACCCAATCCCAAATTGGCAACACCTCATTGAAGCCTAAAGACTTGGCTTTAGAAAGATTTGCGCTAATTGCAATAAAATGCTTATCAAGATGTTGATCATTATCAAGCCAGGTTATAGCTTTTTGAGCGTTATATAAAGTTTCTTTAGTAGTAAATGACTTGGAAGAGATTATAAAAATTGTTGTCTCTGGTTTAAGCGAGCTCACTGTATTTTCAAAAGCACGTGGATCAGCATCGGAGACAAAGTGAAAATTCAAATCAGCATGAGTATAGCTTGCTAAAGCATTAACACAGAAACGAGGTCCAAAATCAGAGCCTCCAATTCCTATGTTGACAATATCTTTGATCGGTTGTCCTGAGAAGCCAAGCCAAAGCCCATCTCTAATTTGTTGTGAAATCGACCGCATTTTTTCCCGAGTTTCTAAAATACCAGGGATTATATCGCAGCCATCAACATAAATAGGAGACTTTTTGAAAGAGCGAAGCGCTGTATGCAAAGCGGGCCTATTTTCGCTGGTATTGACTTTTTCACCGAGGAGCAGCGCAGAAATTTTTTTACTGAGGGAGCGTTCTTTGGCCAATGCAATGAGTAATTCAATAGTTGTATCATCGACCCGCTGCTGCCTAAAATCGATGCTAATGCCTTGAGAGTAAAATTCAAGTTGCGCATTATAAAGATCTGATTGTTCTTTAAAACAATGATAGGGTCTAAGTCGCACGGAGTTAGAGTGTTTTTCGAGAGCTATCCAAGAGCTTGATTCTGTTAATTGCATCATGCCGAACAGTTATTAGAATTTTTGGCTAAGATATCACTTATTAGAAGCCAATTAAATAGTAAATGTGAATTCCTTTATTTGATTAAAATTAGCGACATAGATTAAAAGTTATCATATAATCCTAGGTTTTTTAGCGATGCTCTAAATGAGTTGGTTATTTTATTTATTCATTTTTTCTTTATCTCTTAGTCTAACCTGGGCTCTTCATCGCTTTAGATTATCATCCATGATGCTTGATGTTCCAAATCACCGTAGTTCCCATGTTAATCCGACTCCTAGAGGAGGTGGATTAGCCTTCGTTTTTTGCTTTTCATTAGCCCTAATATTTTTATGGAATTATAAATTGATCGGGTTTCTGCCGGCAATTTCTTTATTAGGCACGAGTTTTTTTATAGCCTTTATTGGTTTTATGGATGATTTACATGGGGTTTCAGTCGAATGGCGATTGCTCGGACATTTTATTGCTGCAAGTTTAGCCCTCTATGGGTTAGGTGGGATGGCAGAGATAAACTTATTTTATTGGACTTTGCCGGCTGGATTATTAACATCCGCGATGGCAGTTTTATATCTGGTTTGGTTGTTGAATTTGTACAATTTTATGGATGGTATAGATGGTTTAGCTGCAATTGAGGCGATAACTGTCTGCATAGGAGGTGCTTTACTTTACTATTTTTTAAATCAGCCTATGGCAGCAATTTTACCGTTAACCCTTGCTGTGTCTGTAGCTGGGTTTCTAATTTGGAATTTTCCACCTGCAAGAATTTTTATGGGTGATGCTGGAAGCGGGTTTTTAGGTTTTGTTTTAGGCCTCCTTTCAATTCAAGCCGCTATTATTGAAACTAATTTTTTTTGGGCTTGGTTGATACTTTTAGGTGTCTTTATTGTCGATGCTACGGTAACATTGCTGCGCCGCATAATTCAGGGAGAGGTTATTTTTGAGGCACATCGCAGCCATGCTTATCAGCATGCCTCTCGCTTTTATGGTAGACATCGACCCGTTACCTTGGCTGTTTTAGTAATAAATTTGTTGTGGCTATTTCCCATGGCTTTTGCAGTGGGGTTTAATTTTATAAATGGCAGTTTAGGGATGTTGATTGCTTATTTTCCGCTTTTTTTTCTGGTTTTGAAGTTTAAGGCTGGTCTAAGAGAGTGATTTTTGATTTTTAGTTTTAATTTTTAAATTATTTATTCTTAATATTCCGTTAAGAAAGGTTGTGTACACTTACTATGTGACTTAAATAATTGTATTAATTTTAAACAAAATATAGTCATCAAGGGCACCATGGATGTTTTCTATGGAATAGAGGGTGACTGACTTGTAGAAGGGAGGTTTTCTCATGTTAATTTTAACTCGGCGTATCGGTGAAACTTTAATAATTGGTGATGATGTAAATATTACTGTTTTAGGTGTAAAGGGAAATCAAGTGCGCTTAGGTATTAATGCGCCAAAAGATGTTTCTGTGCATCGTGAAGAGATTTATTTACGTATTCAACAAGAAAAAGAAACACCAGACGCAGAAGAAACAGTATAGGTTACAAAACCGGATTCCATCCGCAGTTGTTCCGTCCCAAGTTGAACAGGAGGTTCTAAGCTTGGGACAAACTCAAAATTCTTTTTTATCGCTTATAAATACTCTCAAATTAGTTTTTAAGACTCAGCGAAGTTTCGCCTGATGATAAATAATGAATTTTTCCTTCCTTATCCTGAAGACAAAGTCGTCCTTGTTCATCAACCCCGCAAGCCTGACCTGACAGATAATTGTTGGCTTGTACAATTTTGATAAATTGTCCTTCTAAATAATCAAAACGTCGCCACTCTTCTCTAAAACTTGCAAAATTACCGTGTAAAAATTTTTCTAAATAAAGGTCTAGTTTATTGATTAAATTAGCTATTATTTTATTTCTATCCATTTGTTGACCGCTAATTTCGAAAAGAGAACACCAAGGGACGTCTGTTATGGGCTGCTCATGCGTTGCTGTATTAACATTGAGCCCAATACCAATTATAACCTGGGCAGAGTCCCTGGATTCGGTGCTTAACTCAATTAAAATTCCACATAACTTCTTGTTTTTCCATAAGATATCATTGGGCCATTTTATGCGTAGATCTTGATAAATATTGCTTTTTTTGAGGCAAGCCATAATAGCTAAACTAACAATCAGGCTTAAGCCTGAGAGGCTCGATAAACTGGAACCTAACCCCCAACGATATGAAAAATAGATATTTTCACCAAAGGGAGAAATCCAGCGGCGGCCGAATCGACCCCGCCCCTGCGTTTGCTTCTCTGCACAGCAAATATCGACTGCAGAATTAGGCGTTAACTCTTTTAAGTATTGATTAGTAGAGCCTAACTCGGCAAAAAGATGAAAATTAATCAATTTGGATGGTTGGCCTACTAAATGCTGACGTATTAATTGTTCATCTAAGGGTTTAAACGGCTGAAAAAGTTGATAGCCCTGTTGAGGTAGGTTTTTAATGCTCAGCCCAAGTTCTAAAAGCTGCCGAATATTTTCCGCAACCGCAGTGTGTGAGATGCCAAATTGTCTAGCTAGCTGAGTTTTTTGGTGACATTGTCCATCAGAAAGGAAGTGAAGTAATTTTAATTGTAAGGAAGTAAATTGTTTCATGGACCGAGTATATCAAATCAAAAATAAAAATACGCAGGCTATGCCTGCGCGAGTTCTAATCTAAGCTTTGCTTCGCAAGCCTAACGCTAAAAATATATAAGCCCAGCCATCAACAATCATTTCAATGGCAATAAATAAGCCAATAACCCATAGACCTGAGACCGGCCAATGCATCAAAATCATTGTGCCTAAAGCGATTGCAACTAAACCTGCGAGTAGCAACCAAATTTTTCCAGGTGAATCTTTCAATTGAAAGACCATAAAAAAGCGGGTGAGTCCAATTATAATAAGGACACCAGCTAATAATGCGGTAATAATGGCTGAGACTAAAAAGGGGTCGTAGATAACAAGACCACCGCCCATGATATAAAGAGCAGCTACAAAGGCATGCCAGGCAACGCCATCCCATCGATGTGCTTTAAACACATCTATAAATTGTGAGCATCCAGCGATAATTAACAAAACTCCCAGAAAAAGCATACTGGCCAGCGTTACACCAATAACCATTCCTAAACCAATACAGCCTAGAATTACGAAAAAAATACCAAGGGCTAATAACCAAAGCCAATTACGTCCCAGTTCCCTTGTATGCTGCTTCAAGTTTGTCATTGCTGTCCTTATTAATGAGCTGAAGTAGTTCCTTGTTAACTTGAATTCTAAAGTTAACAAAATTTAGGAT
Organism: Tatlockia sp.; assembly: GCA_013697725.1. Classification (GTDB taxonomy): domain Bacteria; phylum Pseudomonadota; class Gammaproteobacteria; order Legionellales; family Legionellaceae; genus Tatlockia. The sequence continues at coordinate 13,957 of JACCWI010000018.1, read as the reverse complement.
ATATCAAATTCAGCAATATGAGCAAGACGGGTATAACGTATATTGGTAACCTCTGGACTATGACAAAGCGCCGCGTTACAACCAACCTTGGGCATAAAAGAGCTGAGTTGCCACTCAACCTGGTGAATTGAATCATAAATTAGCTCATTGCTGGGTGAAAAAGTCGGCATAGTTATCATCTTTAGAGGGTAACTAAGCCCTAATCCACAGGCTTTGATAAAGGCTTCTTTTTGTGCCCAAATGTGAAAAAAAACTTGGGGCTTTAAAAAATCAGGCAAAGCTAAAAATGCTTGAAATTCTTGTGAGGAAAAGGAATGACTTGCCATACCTTCATAGGGTCTGGCAGAAAAAAACTCTAAATCTATTCCTAAGGAATACTGCTGTCCAATGGCAAGTAGAGCTAAGTCTGCGGAATGACTTAAATTAAACTCAAGTGATTGAGCATTAACTAGCATTGGTTTTCCATGCGCGTTGTAATCGAATTTAAGGGCTTTTGGATCTTGCTGACTATAGCGTCCTAGGATAAGACGAAGCATGCCACGTGCAACGGTAAAACGACGTCTATGACGATCAAAATGATAGCGTTCAGCACGGATCATTTCTGTTTCATTTAAAAGGGATTGGAAGTGCGTTGGCAGGTGGTTAAGGGGAAATTCCCAGATATCAATTTGTTTAGTTTGCAAGTGACAATCATTTTTTGCTATAAATTTTGCATTTAATAACACAAGCAGGTCTCATTATGTTGCTAAAGCTAGCGCCGAAAAGCAGTTGCGGTTATCATAGCGCATGAAAATTAATTCGCCAACGAGTAAGTGAATGAGTCGACAATTTCTTGATTTTGAGCAACCCATTGAGGAGTTGAATCAAAAAATTCATGCGCTACGCATGGTAGGTAGCGATAATGAAGTTAATTTAAGCGAAGAAATAGCACGCCTGGAAGCAAAATCAGGTGAGTTAACAACTCATATTTTTTCCAATCTTGAACCCTGGCAGGTTGCACAAATGGCAAGGCACCCGCTTCGGCCGCAAACTACTGACTACATAGAAAATATTTTTACAGACTTTCAAGAGCTGCATGGCGACAGGCATTATTCCAGTGCACCGGCTATTATCGGTGGGCTTGCTCGCTTAAACGGAGAGCCTGTGATGATTTTAGGTCATCAAAAAGGAAAGCGAACCAAAGAAAAAGTCTATCGTAATTTTGGTATGGCGCGCCCAGAGGAATATCGAAAAGCCCTACGCCTGATGAAATTGGCTGAGAAATTCGGCATACCTCTCTTTACTTTTATCGATACTGCGGGTGCTTATCCTGGCATTGGCGCGGAGGAACGTAATCAGTCTGAAGCAATCGCTAGAAATTTGTTGGAAATGGCCAAATTAAAAACCCAGATTATTTGCACGGTAACTGGTGAAGCAGGTTCTGGAGGAGCGCTGGCAATTGGCGTTGGTGACAGGGTTTTAATGCTCCAATATGGGATTTACTCAGTTATTTCTCCTGAGGGCTGTGCGTCAATTCTCTGGAAAGATCCAGCTAAAGCAAGTGAAGCTGCACGCGCAATGGGTATTACCGCAGATAAAATTTTTGAATTAGGCTTAATTGACAAGATAATTAAGGAACCTCTAGGTGGTGCTCACCGTGATGTAGAAATTATGGCCTCTCGTTTAAAAAACGTCTTTATCGATGAGTTGCGTCGCTTAAAAAGCTTACCTATTGATGAGGTTTTAAGACTTCGCTACGAAAAATTTATGGCGATGGGGGCTTGTGATTAGTTTAACTGCTTATTGGCTAGAGCAATTAAATCAATATGACCGGCTCTTGATTGGCTTTAGTGGCGGCTTAGATTCTACCGTCTTGCTGCATAACCTGGCAATGCAGCGAAATTTAGCCAAAAAACTAATAGCTATACATGTCAATCATGGCCTAAGCGCAAACGCCTTGCATTGGCAACATCATTGCCAGCAAGTTGCTCAGAATTTAGCAATACCTTTAATAATCAAACAAGTAATACTTCCCCTGCAAACCAATATCGAAGAAGAAGCCAGAAAAGTCAGGTATCAAGCGTTCGCCTCAGAGCTTAAACTAAGGGACTGTCTACTTCTAGCACACCATAAAGACGATCAGGCTGAAACTCTGCTTTTACAACTTTTTCGTGGGGCAGGCATTGATGGCCTCTGTGCAATGCCTAGTAAGAAGGAATTTGCGAATGCGCATCTGCTTAGACCCTTTTTAAAATTATCTCGCCAGGAACTCGAAGTTTATGGCAAAGCACATCAGCTTAATTGGATAGAGGATGAATCAAATCAAAATAGCTCCTTTTCCAGAAATTACCTAAGGCAACAGGTATTACCTGATATTCGCGCACGATGGCCATCCGTTACAATAAATTTAGCAAGAACAGCAAATCACTGCCAGCAAGCGCAAACTAACCTGCAAGCACTAGCAAAAATTGACTGCCCGGCATTAAATGAAAACTCAACTTCTCTGGCCTTTTCTTCTTTAATTGATTTGAATTTTGCCAGGATTAGCAATGTCTTACGTTATTGGTTTAAAGCAAGAAATATTAAATTACCGACTACTAAAACCTTTATCCGCATAATTAAAGAACTTATTTATGCCAAAACTGATGCCAGTCCTCAGGTTTCTTGGGGCAGTTTTTGTCTTAGACGTTACCAGCAAAAAATTTATCTTATGCAGACGATATCAAAGACTTCTTTAAGACACTATAAATGGCTGGATTTCCCCGCGCCTTTATTAATTGAAGGCTTTGGTCTATTAAAAGTGATTAATGTGGAGCAAAGCGCTTTTTTAGAGCAATCCACTCAGATTGAACTTTGTTTTCGTCAAGGCGGTGAGGTTTTTAATTACCGCGGACAGCACAAACAATTAAAAAAACTTATGCAGGAATGGCAAGTTCCTCCTTGGTTAAGAGATAGAATTCCACTTCTTTTTGTGGATGGAAAGTTAGCCGTGATTGTTGGCTATGCCGTTTCTGATTTTTTTTATAAACGATTACAAGAAAATTGCTCTTTCTTGGAATTTATTTTAGACCCTTTTTTTGAAAATAGACTTAGCTAAAAAATATTAAGCCTACAGCTATAGCCAATATCCTGCCTATCCCCTTTGTTTTCACTGCAAAAGTGATATAGTAAGAAATAATAAAGTTGTAGACGCTTACAAGGGATTGTATTGATGCGGGTGATTAGGTTCCTAATAAATACTGCAATTGTAGTTTTATGTACTGTTTTTTTAACAGCTTGTAAGTTAGGACCTAATTTTCATAAGCCGCTCCCTCCTGGAGTTCAAGGTTATGAAGAAAAGCCTCATCTACCTAAGAGAACGGTAAATGCAGCTGTTTCTGGCGGCGAAGCACAAATATTTCTTAAAGATAAAGATGTGCCTTTACTATGGTGGGAATTATTTCGATCAAAGTCGATAAATAAATTAATACGTCGCGGGCTAGCGTGTAGCCCCAATATTGCTGCAGCAAATGCAGCACTTCGCGTAGCTCAGGAAAATTTAAATGTGCAGGTTGGTAATTTATTATACCCTGCAGTCGATGCCTCATTTTCAGCACAACGCCAACGCTATTCAACCACTACAATTGGCGGTGGCAACAAAGCCTTTACCTTTAATTTGTTTAACGCCTCAGTAAGTGCTTCTTATACTTTGGATGTCTGGGGCGCGGCTAGACGTCAAATTGAATCTTATGCAGCGCAAGTGGATTACCAACAATTTCAAGTAATAGCTACCTATCTCACCCTCACTTCAAATATTGTCACTACGGCTGTCACTGTTGCTTCCTATCAAGAACAAATCAAAGTTACAATTCAGTTAATTAAAGAACAGCAATTTCTTTATAATATTTTAAGAAAACAATTTGAGCTTGGCGCTATTTCAAAGGCAGGCGTATTGACTCAACAAACTTTATTAGAGCAGACAAGGGCCACTTTGCCACCGCTGCAAAAAAGTTTATCCATCAATAAGCACGCCTTATCCGCTTTGGTAGGTGCTTTTCCTGATGAGGAATTACCTAAACTTGATTTAAATAAATTAAAACTGCCAATTCGAATTCCCGTCAGTATACCGTCAAACCTGGTACGACAACGGCCAGATGTACGTGCCGCTGAAGCCACAATGCATGCGGCTTGCGCACAAATTGGTGTGGCGACCGCTAATTTATTTCCACAGATTAACTTAACAGGCTCTTATGGATTTATATCTACCTCACTGGGGGGATTATTTTCTCATGCAAACAGTATTTGGTCCATTATGGCGCAAGCAACCCAACCAGTTTTTCACGGTGGAGCACTGTTGGCACAAAGGCGTGCTAATATTGCTGCTTTCCAGCAGGCAGAAGCTAGATATCGTCAGACCGTTCTTCAAGCTTTTCGAAATGTTGCAGATGTTCTGCGAGCTTTAGAAACGGATGCTCGTGCACTTCGGGCGCAGGTTATCGCTGAAAGCTCAGCACGACAAGCCCTTAAACTAACCTTGGAACAGTACCGCTTGGGTGGAGCAAGTTATATTGATTTGCTTAATACTCAGCAACAATATGAGCAAACCAGAATTAATCGAATTAGGGCTCAAGCAATGCGCTATGCAGACACTGCGGCCTTGTTTCAAGCGTTAGGAGGAGGCTGGTGGCATAAGCCCTGGTGCGTGAAAGAGTGTCTTTGATCCTAATTAGTTTTGGATGGTCAGATAATTGTGTTAATTATCTGGATAAATTTTACTTTGTCTTTTAAGAGAGATTTTCTTGAAAAAACAAATGATTATAATGCTAATTTGTGTGGCCGTTTTATTCGGGGTTGTTTTTGGCTGGAAATATTTTAAATCACGCATGGTAATGCAATATTTAAAAGAGGTGAGCTCGCCTGTTGTCACGGTATCGACCATGAAGGTAAGTTCTTCTCTTTGGCAACCAAAATTAAATGCCGTAGGATCTTTACGGGCTCGTGTTGGTGTTAATGTCACAACTGAGCTTCCTGGAATGGTAGAGACTATCTATTTTACTCCTGGAGCCGAAGTGGCTAAAGGTCAAATTTTAGTACAATTAAATGCAGCTACAGAAATCGGGCTTTTGCATTCTTTGGAAGCTCAGGTTGAATTGGCTAAAATTACTTATCAGAGGGATAAATTACAGTTTGCCGCTACGGCTGTGTCTAAGCAGGTTGTTGATACAGACGAATGGAATCTTAAAAAACTACAAGCACAAGTAGAAGAGCAAAAAGCAACTGTGGAAAAAAAGACGATAAGAGCTCCCTTTAGCGGACGTTTAGGGATAAATAATATTAATCCCGGTCAATATTTAAATGTCGGTAATACAGTGACTACTTTGCAAGCACTCGATCCAATTTATGCCGATTTTTACATGCCGCAACAAGATTTAGCTCAACTTAAAATAAATCAACTGGTTGATTTAACCATTGATGCTTTTCCGACTAGCAAATTTCGTGGAAAAATTACGACAATCCAACCTGCCATTGACGTAAGCACGAGAAATGTACTTGTTGAAGCTACTCTACCCAATCCCAAATCATTGTTAACGCCAGGAATGTTTGTTCATGTAACAGTAGATATTGCTAACCCTAAAAATTATATTACAGTTCCGCAATCAGCTATCAGTTTTAATCCCTATGGGGATATTGTTTTTATCGTAAAAGACAGTGGTAAGAAAGATAAAAAAAATCAACCTATCATAACTGTGGAGCAAGCCTTTGTTACCCTGGGTGAAACCCGTGGTGATCAGATTTCGGTTATAAAGGGTTTAAAAGTAGGGGATACGGTAGTGACTAGCGGGCAACTTAAACTTAAAAATGGTTCGCGAATTGTGATTAACAATAGCATTCAGTTAACTAATGAAGTGACTCCAGGATTGAAAGATAAATAAACATCCCTAAGTAGCTAAGCGATTGAGGAATTCAAGGAATGCAGTTTACTGATATTTTTATCAAGCGACCGGTTTTAGCGACAGTAATCAGCCTTTTACTTTTGGTGTTGGGCTTACGCTCGATCAATTTATTACCCATTATGCAATATCCTTTCACTCAAAATGCAATTGTTACCGTCTCAACAACATATACTGGTGCTGATCCTGATGTTATAGCCGGTTTTATCACGACGCCTATGGAACAATCTATCGCGCAAGCAAATGGAATTGATTACATGACTTCTTCTTCAATTTCAGGTATTAGCACCATAATTGTTAATCTTAGACTCAACTATGATCCCTTAAAGGCATTATCTGACATCACCACAAAGGTGAATGCAGTACTCAATCAACTACCAAAAAACTCCCAGCAGCCAGTTATCACTGTATCCGTTGGCCAGACTATTAGTTCGATGTATATTGGTTTTTACAGTGAAGAGCTGCCTATTAACAAAATTACTGATTACCTAATCCGTGTTGTGCAACCTAAATTACAAGCAGTTAACGGTGTTCAAAATGCGAAAATTTTAGGTAACCAAACCTTTGCATTAAGAGTCTGGCTTGATCCAGTTAAGCTTGCAGGTTTTGGTATCTCTGCAGCAGAAGTTTCCCAAGCTTTGGCAAATAATGATTTTATCTCAGCAGCAGGACGCACTGACGGGCAGATGTTTATTCAAAACCTTTCTGTAAGTACCAATTTAACGGATGTTGAACAATTTAAGAAAATGATTGTTAAAGCAAAAAATGGCGCCGTTATACGTTTGAAGGATGTAGCAGAGGTCGAAATGGGCGCTCAAAATTACAACTCAACGGTCAGTTTTGATGGTCGAAAAGCGGTTTATATTGGTATTACAGTAGCTCCCTCAGCCAATCTTTTAACAGTTATTTCTGATATAAGAAAAATTTTTCCTGTGATAGAAGCTCAACTACCTCAAGGTTTAAAGGCAAATATAACCTACGATGCCAGCCTTTTCGTCGAATCATCTATCCGTGAAGTTGTAACCTCTTTAATTGAAGCGTTTTTAATCGTCACGCTCGTAATATTTCTTTTTTTAGGTTCTATTCGTTCGGTAATAATTCCTCTCGTAGCAATTCCCCTATCAATTATAGGTGCCTTTTTTATAATGTTGATGTTGGGATATTCTATTAATTTGCTGACTTTGTTAGCCTTGGTTTTAGCTATTGGTTTAGTTGTAGATGATGCCATTATTGTGGTGGAAAATATTCAACGTCATATTGAAGAGGGCCAATCTAAATTTCAGGCGGCAATCTTGGGCGCGCGCGAATTGGGAAGCCCCATAATAGCAATCACTGTTGTCCTTATTGCAGTCTATGTTCCAATTGGTTTTATGGGTGGCTTAACTGGGGCTTTGTTTACCGAATTTGCTTTTTCACTAGTGGCTGCAGTTACTGTTTCTGCGGTAATTGCCTTAACGCTTTCGCCAATGATGTGTGCAAAATTTTTAAAAACAGAAGCTGAATCTAAAAAAAATCCTATCCTTATTAAAATTGATGACTCATTTAAGCAGCTTGAAAAAGGTTATGAACGCGTTTTAAAACGCTCGTTGAACTATTTACCGGTGATCGCCGTTTTCGCCACAATTATTTTACTCTCCAACTATTTTCTCTTTGTTTCTTCTGACGCTGAACTTGCTCCCCAAGAAGATCAAGGAATTATTATTGCTCAAGTGACTGCTGCTGCAAATGCCTCTTTAGGTCAAACTAAAATTTATTCGAATCAGGTTAGAGATATTTTTCGAACATTCCCTGAAACTGATCATATTTTCCAAGTTGATGGTGAAGTGAGTATCAATAAAGGCATTATTGGGATGGTGTTAAAACCCTGGGATCAACGAACACGAACTTCCAATGAATTGCAGCCTTTGATTCAAAAAGAATTAAATAAAATTGCCGGAGCAAAAATAGCGGCTTTTCAGCTTCCTTCCTTGCCAGGAGGTGGAAGCGGCTTGCCTATTCAGTTTGTTATAAACACCACTGAAAATTTTGATAATCTAAATGAAGTTCTGCATAATTTCTTAGAAAGACTGGGCAATATTGGGCTTTTTGCATACCTTGATCCGGATCTTAAAATTGATCAACAGCAGACTAAGTTTATTTTAGATAGAGACAAGATTTCGCAATTTGGGTTAACCATGCAAGATCTTGGTAACATCTTTGCTGGTGCCTTAAGTGAAGGTTATATCAATTATTTTGATTATTCAGGACGTTCTTATCAAGTTATTCCTCAAACCAAACGCGATACCCGTCTAAATACTGATGAAATTCTACGTTATTACATTAACACGGCATCAGGAGCTACCATACCTTTATCGACTATTGCCCGTTTGAAAAAACAAATAGTTCCTGAGTCACTTAATCATTTCCAACAACTTAATTCTGTCACGGTTTCTGCTGTGGCATTTCCTGGCGTTTCAATGGCTGATGCTTTAACCAGGATGCGAGAGCTTGCCACAGAAATATTACCTCAAGGATTTTATATTGATTATGCGGCTCAATCTCGCCAATACATACAAGAAGGGTCTGGAATTATTATTACCTTTTTCTTTGCCTTATTAATTATTTTCCTCGCCTTAGCTGCTTTATTTGAAAGTTTCAAAGATCCTCTAATCATTTTAATCTCTGTGCCAATGTCCATTTGTGGCGCTATGATTTTTGTAAGCTTGGGTATTGGTGGTGCGACGCTTAATATTTATAGTGAAGTGGGTCTGGTCACACTCATTGGTTTAATTTCCAAACATGGAATCTTAATTGTTGAATTTGCCAACGATTTGCAAGCGAACGGAAAAAGCAAAGCCCTTGCTATTCAACAAGCTGCATCAATTCGTCTACGCCCTATCCTAATGACTACAGCAGCTATGGTTTTAGGTGTCATACCTTTGATTATTGCAACTGGGGCGGGTGCGCAAAGCCGTTTTAATATCGGTCTTGTCATTGCTTCAGGAATTTCAATCGGCACTTTATTTACCTTGTTTGTTGTACCTGCAATGTATATGCTTTTGGCTACAGATCATGCCAAAAAAGATGACTTGGGCAGACTGGAATATGAAGAAATATTACCTTAAACTATGGACTGCTGCGTTACAATGCTCAAAAATAAAAGCTTGGGCACTCCGCTTAGCAAAAGATTAATAGCCTCTGATACATATTATGGATAACCATGATTTCTAATTTTAGAATTGCTTTATTACTCAGTTATATTTCTCTGCCTTCCTTTTCAGCTGCATTTATTACTCCGGCCTTGCCACAAATTGCGCTTAGTTATGGTTTGCAAAAAGGTCAGGTGGATTGGGTCATTTCTATTTTTTTAATAGGTTATGTAATTGGACAATTAATCTATGGTCCACTAGCAAATCGCTGGGGACGCCTAAGCGCTTTTCGTATAGGCTTGACCATTAATTTATTGGGTATAGTACTATGCATGGTTAGCGTGATGACCAACAGCTTTTGGTTGCTCCTTATTGGACGTTTAGTGAGTGCTTTTGGCGCATCAAGTGGATTAGCTTGTACCTATATGATTATTAATGAATGGCTTGATAAATCACAGCGTAAATCAGCCATGGCTTATACTATTTTAGTGTTTACATTAGGAATTGGGATCGCGGTTACCTTAGGCGGTTTAATCAGTGAATATGGCAATTGGATCTATTGTTTTCCTTTTTTGTTTGTTCATGGACTGCTAGCTTTAGTGGGTACTGTATTTTTTCCTGAAACCTTACAAAAATCGATACCTTTAAATTTTAGCTCAGTGATTGATGGCTACAAACAAGTCCTTCACTCAAAGATGTTAGTCTTGTTTTCGCTGGTGATTGGTTTCTGTTCCAGCATGGCATACTGCTTTTCTGCAGCAGCACCGCAAATCACAATTGATCTCTTTCATTTATCTCCGGCTGAATACGGTTATTGGAATTTACTGAATATGTTAGGAATGCTTCTCGGTGGGCTTTGGGCAAAGGCTTTATTTAAACGAATGCCGCCTAAGGAACTTGTAAGACTTGGGTTTTTTTGTTGTTCCTTTGGTGTTTTAAGTCTTTTAGACCTTAATATCCTGCATTCAATTTCGCCTCTCTGGTTCTTTTTAAGCACAGCAAGTTTATACTTGTTTAGTGGTTTTATGTTTGCAGGCGGTACTTATTTAGCTTCTAACGCCTTGGACGATAAAGCAAGCTGCTCTTCAATGATGAGTTTTATAAATTTATCCGTGGCTGCCTCCTCGGTAATATTGATGGGTTATTGGTCTAAAAATCCCCTTGAGGCCTATGTGGGTATGCTTATAGGTATGTGGATTATTACAGCGGTTCTTATCTTGTTAGATAAATTTTTTAGTGAAAAAGAAGCCGAAATTTGTGATTCTTAAAATTTTTTAGATCGCTTCAGAATTTATTGAGGCAAGACTTCGACCTGTCTTGCCTATCGCATTAAGCACGAGTTAGAAAGCTGGTCTTTATCTCTAAACACATTCTCTTTTAAAAAATCAAAAACTGAAATCTCAACTTTTTCAATCTGGATTTTTACCGATATCAAATTATTTAGATGTTCTTAAAATAGGCATCTAGCTTATGAAAGTAATCTGAGCTATTCCAGTAATTTTTTTTAAGGATTTTAATCATGTTTAACAAAATAATAGCTGAAGCTGTATATAAATATATCGAGCACAACAAAATCGATAAATTAGCCTCTTTTCTCAAGGAAAAGAAAAATTTAACGGCAATCAGTTTGGTTTCAGTTGTAGATCTGCTGGTCAAGGATTATGGGTTTTCACTTGAAGAACTTAAAAAACAAGGTGCTATTGTTGAAGTTGGCGATTTGTTAGAGAACGCACAATCTTATCTGCAAAAAGTCCAAACTAATCCTGAATTAAAAGGCGCACTAAAAAGTGTCAAACAAGGTCTAGAGTCACTCATTGTACTTTGGAAAGAAGGAAAGTTAAAAAATGAAGCTGCTGAACAATTTTTTAATGCCCAAGCTATTCAATTAATCCAAAACTCTCCTCAACATGGCGCTAAAGAAGTAGATGATTATGTGCTAGAGAATATAAAAACACAATTGAATGCTATTTATTCACAGTGGTTAAACGGTGATAAATCAGTGCAGGATTTAATTAAATTAATTGATGCTACTGTTCAAGGCCGTATTTACACTGCTTGGAAATCTAATTCAACTTTCGATTATGCTATCCAACAAAAACTCGTCAAAAATGTAAATACCTTGTTGTCCAACAACTACCATTCAGGTAATTTACCCGAGCAAATGGCTGAAACTATAGAATCTGCTGTAATTGATATGTTATTAGGTTTGGTGCGAAATGAAACACTAGGTCAATACAAAAAATTAGAGACTTATTTTTCCAGTACGGTTGCTATTTTATTGAAAGGCTCAAAACCCTTTGATATGACCTCTACTTATACCAAAGCCTTCCATAAAATAATGACAGAGTGCAAAAATGGCGTGCTTGGCGATGAAATTCCTAATATTATTCAACAATTTAATTTGGAAGCAATTCAAAGCACTAAATTCGATCGGGAGCAGGTTTCTGCGTTTGAAGAACAAGCCGCTCAGGAACTTATTATTCAATTTAAGCAAAGCATGGAAGATTTTCCAGATTCAATGCCTAATTTTATTGAAAATGCCGTGCTCGAGTATTTAGAAAATAGATACACAGGTGACAAAGAATTCGGTGCATCAATTAAGAATCGCGTCATAAACATGCTCTTGGTTGAATGGAAAGAACTTGAATCACCTGAACTCAGAAATGCAGTCGAAGCGATTGTGATGCAAGAATGTAATGCAATAATTGAGAAGGTGAATACTTTTATCTCCGGGGCGGATTCAGAAACTAGAATATTAGAGCTTGAAGAAAAGTTAAGTCTGGTAACGCGCGCTTTAATAGATCATGGAGTTACTATCGAATTAACGGAACGCGAGGTTGCGACTGCCGAATTAACAAAGACTGTCTCCTTTGGTCCCACATCAATTTTTAGACTATTCGACTCACGTGAACTTCAATTTTCCGAGCAGAAAGAAACACCAACAAAAGGTACTAGACCTCAATTAGGATAAGGTCTTAAAAAGCCAGGGGTTAGTTTTATAACACCTGGCTTTATTTTACCAAATTATCAGAGCTCAGAAACCTGCTTTTTATTTCAACGATTCAATTAGAAAAAAATGTAAAATATTAAATCAAGTTCCTGGAGAATTATATGTTAAAAAAAATAAAAAACTATTTCTTTTCTAATCAATCCGAAATTGAAACGACCGTAGATGAAGCAAATTCTTCAAGCTCAACTGAACCTAATCTATCGAATGAAAATTCGGCTGATAATCTATTTCATGGAATACCTAGACAATATAAAGCCTTACCTAGACCTTCTTACTTTCAAAGTATGAGGCCATTACAAAAACCTCCTAAAGTTAGAGTGCAACGTACGAATGATGATTATATCAGAAGAAAAGTGTTGGAGTTTAACTCACTTGCTGAAACAGATAGTCAGGGTAGGACACCACTACTGTGGGCCGCATGTAGAGGCGAGCTTAGTGTGGTTCAATGGTTGTTGTCCGATGAAGGGGGCGCAACTACTAATGAGAGAGATAATGAGGGTAACACAGCATTATTAATGGCAGCATCGAGAAATCAGCTTGATGTAGTAAAGTGGTTATTAGAAGAAGGTGAAGCTTCGATTAATGAAGTAAATAATCATGGCGATTCATTATTTTGGATAGCAGGAGTGAATGGCAAGAGTAATGTGCTGCGGTGGTTATTATTTGATAGTGGATTTACCTTTAGTGAAAATGAAATCGATACTGCTTTTTTTTGGGCTTACCACCATAACTGGTGGGATTTGTGTCTATTGTTTGATTTTTATAGATTCTTGTTTGTTGATACACCACTAATTTTGACAAAATGCACCCCTTTATTAAAGATTTTACACAATACAAATTCAGAATCTGATGTACTCGTGAAAAGTCTATCTTTATTGTTTTCGCTCTTCGAATTACCCCACAAGAAGGCCTTAGGCCTAGCTATTTATCAGTTGCATAAGAATAAAATAGATTGTTACCTTAGCCAAGAACAGCAACTGATCATAAATCAAGTTACTGCTGAGGCTAATGCTGCTAGCGAAACGACGGCAGAAAATCACGCAACCCAATTCGCTATAATTCCAAAACTGATTAATGAACCCCAGACTACGATAGCGCTTAAACAAGAAATCACGGTTCCAATAAATGCCGACGCCCAGTTGAATAACAATAGGCTAATTAAATTTGGTGAGAATGGTTATACAGAACTTTTAACGGCTTCAAATGCCTGGCTTGATGTGGTGCTTTGGCTTTTAAGTGAAGATGACTATGCTGTAGACATAGATCCAGCTCAAAAAATTGGTAGTTCTAGTGTGAGTTTATGGTTGGAATTTTACAACTTCTTATCTATAGATCACTCGCCAAACTTAAAAGAGTGCCAACCTTTTGCCCAAATTTTAAAGTATTCAGGAAAAGATAAAGCTCTTTTGCTTGAAAATAGCCTTTTCTTGCTATTTTTGCTTTTCCAAGCGCCTCAGAAAAAAGCCTTGGGCTTAGCGCTTTATCAGTTATATAAGCAGGAGCTGCAACCTTGGCTTAGTATAAGTCAGCAACAAATTGTAGAGCAGATGCCTGTTGAGGAGAAAACTGACAGTATTCCGCAAGTGAATATTGTCGAGGGCTATTATAGCGGAGAGGACATTGATCTTCTGATAAAAGCCTTGCTCAAACAAAATCAATTTTTTCTTGATAAAGATTATTGCCTGTCCGGTCAGAATGGGCAAGATTTACAAGTATTAAGCACCTATGTACTACCTGCGACCTCAAAAGATGAGGGTTTTGGGCATTTAGAAACAGTTATCGAGTCCATATCAAGCGGCCAGATTCAGGCATGCCAAGTGCTTATTCCCTATAAAGTCACTGGTTCCGCGCACTGGGTCACTGTTCTTGTCCAGTATCAAAATAATCAATTCACTGTTACGGTTTACGAT
>JACCWI010000020.1 GCA_013697725.1 Tatlockia sp. | reverse complement strand
GCCCTAAATCATGTCACGGTCATCGGCGTCCCCGCCTGTACCGTGGATAAATTTTAACACATAGAACAATGGCTAGGATCTCCTAAATATTTTTTGGATCATGGTCTAGACATTGGGGTCACTTCACGTTGTCATGAAAAAACAATTTAAAAGATAGCTCAATATCATTTGTATTGTAGTTTATGGGTGAGCCGACTATAACTTCTTTTAATGCCGACCATTCATCGAAACTATTCACATTCATTATTTAATCCTTTTTATTTTTACTGTGCCATTGGATTTCACTGTTAATTATTCAATCCATTTATCATCTTTTAATTTTTTCAATCAAAAAAGAGCGACAGCGATTCCAATTTATTTATGGCAATTAACTTTTAAATTTATCTCTGAACCAACCTCATCGACATAGCAAACTCTCCTAAATTACCTTTTACCTGAGGCTAAAAGCACTCATATGTAATTTACTGTTGTATAACTCTTGATACCTCTTCCTTTTTTTGTACGTTTGGGTAGCACTAAGCTTCCACTAAACTTAAAAACAGTTTTCAAAATTCTTTAATTAAAATTAAATTAGTTCAATATTGTAGAACTATTTATAGTGACAATCAACAATTAATAGTACTTTTTGGTTATTTTCAAAAAAGTATGGAACTTTTTAAAGATGATGACCAAATAGATTATATTTATCATTAACCTGTGATGTATTTAGAACTATTAGCTATATTGCCAATGGTTTCACAGGTATACTTTAATTTTCCGTATACCTCTTATCGAAGAAATTTAAGACATGAAAAACCCTGGTTTTGCTGATCGTTTAAATATCTGTTTAGATAAAGAAGGATTCCCTCCCAAGAACCGTGGTCGGATTCAACTTCTTGCTGAGATGGTCGGGCTTACACATAGAGGGGCAAGTAAGTGGATAAATGGTGAAGGCTCTCCTCCTGCGAAAAAATTCTCTTCGCTTGCTAAAAAGCTTAATGTAAGTGAGGCATGGCTTCGAACAGGTGACGGAACTATGCAAGATATTAAGGAGTCGTCAAGTCATCACGAAACTAAAATGCTTCTACTTGATATTAATTTATATAGTATAGATAGTATCCTGTCGGTAAAAAAAGTCATTTTAAGTACAATTAAATGTACACTCCCTTATAAAGGTCTATTTTTCGGGATTACTTTAGATACAGAAGCTATGTCACCAAGATTCCCTAAAGGAAGTATTATTATTTTTGATGAGACTGTAGCAAAAGACGGTGATTTTGTTCTTGTCAATTTTAATGAATTTCCAAGCCCAGTTTTTAGACAACTTTTAATAATTGGGGAGAACATGTATCTAAATGCACATAACCCAAAATTTGATAGACTTGTATTAACAGACAGCAGCAGAATCATTGGGAAATTAGTGCAAGCCATACTATCGTTTGACTGAACCATATTCGCAACAATCAATTACATTCTGCTCATTTGACCACAAATATATGCAATATGACCAATATCTTTTTTTGAGAAATTTTTATAATCATCTGAAAACATAATATCTAATGGATTTATAAGAAAATTTTTGTTTGTATCAAGGTCTAAAATCTCTAGCGTAGTAATATTGTCCTTAACAATTTTGTATTTATCCTTGATTGTATAAGCTTCTCTCATTACTTTTTCAGCCTGCATGTATCCTATCAGGTAAGATAATCTTGTGGAATCAATACTATCTGGGTCAATATTGTCTGAAATATTATAACTAATTGATTGACCGTTACTTTTTAATGCAGTTATAGAACCACTCTCAACATTTACTTTGATTATTTTATCTCTTGATAGATAATAAAGATCATTAATTGTGTTGATATCAATTGGGTGCATACCCTCTATAATATCAGGGGATTTTTTAATTTTTTCAATGGAAATTGGAGCCAATAGATCACCTGGGTTATCAGAAAAGGCCAATTGGATTAAATTAGATTTTTTAAATTCATCAAGCGTTGTAATCATACGATATCGCAAAGATATTAATTTTTCAGATTTAACTTTATATTCATGATAAAAGTTAACAAAATTAAGAAATTGCTTAATTACCGAATTTGACAACAACGCATTCATCATTTGATGCTCAATTTATCACTGTTTAAAAGATCCCAATAATCAATGTAACCTTTCTTCAAACAGAAGATAGTATTACAGAAAGATCAATGTCATACATTGCTTCATCAAACTTAAGCAGCGGTGGTATGTTACCAAACATTTCAAGAAATTCCTCAGAAATATCTAACTCATGGTTATTCATATTCACTCCTTTATTGGTTATACAGTTAATTATCCAGCTTTGGTATTGAAAATACCCCAATTGTTTTTTGCAAAAATAATGCAACATTTAAGGGTATATGATCTTGCCAGCTTTGGCTTACCAGTTGAACTCCAATTGGTAGCCCTTCTTCCGAATAAATGCAAGGCAATACCGTTGCTGGCCAGCCGGTAAGATTGTGAGCTGTAATATAACCAAAGTCCCGGACATTGGCAAATGTTTCACCATGATAGCGTGCTGGTGTGGCTGAAACTGGTGAAATAATTAAATCAAAATCTTTCATAAATGAGGTCATATTATAACGGAACCGTTCTAGTTCAAGTAACCGTTGTCTTAATTCTGATATGGAAAATACACAATTTTTTGATAATTCCAGAAATTCAAGCATTAATGGTGAAATCTGGTTTTGCTTGAAACTATTTATTAACTGCAATAATGTTTGACCACCATCGCCTCCTAGTATAAATGTTTCATAATGGAGTCTGTAAACATTGTTCAATTCAGATGGATAGGCTTCTATTATGCTTTTAACATGTGGCTTTAATAGGTCAACTGCCTCATCCACTGCCTTAACAGTCTCTTTTGTAGGTGGCGTTCCTGTTGGGTTATCATAAAAGTAAGCAACTCTAAGATTTTTCAGATCAAAATCTTTTTTAATTGGAAATTGAACAGGTACTGCATGTGGATCAATACCATCTGGCCCTGAAATAACATCCATCATCAATATTAAATCTTCAACATACCTTGCCATAGGCCCAATTGAAAGTAATTGAGCACCAATGCCAATTCCATCAGTGGGAAAATTTCCAGTATTTGGCACAAACCCATGGGTCGGTTTGTGTGCGCAAATTCCACAGTAATGTGCAGGTTGTCTAACAGAGCCTCCCGCATCGTTCCCAATACCAATGGGTATCCCACCAAGAGCTATAATAGCCGCCTGCCCACCGCTACTACCCCCAGAAGTTCTGGTTAAATCATAAGGATTGTTTGTTCTGCCATAAACTAAATTATCAGCTTCATAGGCCAATAAAAACTCTGAAGTGTTCGTGATACCATAAATCTCAGCACCTGCTGCCTTTATTCGCGAAACTGCAGTTGCATCAAAGCTGGATTTAGAACCATATAATCCACGGCTTCCTTTACTACATATAAAATCTTTTACATGGAGAGCATCTTTAATAGATACGGGTAATCCAAAAAGCTTACCATGATCTTGCTACCATTTAATAGACACACCGAAGAGAGACAAAGTATATAATCTTTGT
>JACCWI010000045.1 GCA_013697725.1 Tatlockia sp. | reverse complement strand
GCCCTAAATCATGTCACGGTCATCGGCGTCCCCGCCTGTACCGTGGATAAATTTTAACACATAGAACAATGGCTAGGATCTCCTAAATATTTTTTGGATCATGGTCTAGACATTGGGGTCACTTCAGAGTTTACAAAAACAACTTATGTGAATTTTAAAAAAATAGCCGACTACTCAAAATCAGATTGCAACGTTGAAATGAAATACCAAAATATCTACGAAGAAAGTTTGAATACATTATTAGATAATAATAGCTTGCTTTGCATTCCTACTACACCCTTTTTTGCGCCATTTAGAAACAAAAAATATAATCAAGTTAATGAATTTGATTATGAAAAATTAAGACCATTAATTTCCTTGTCCAGTATAGGTAAACTGCCCCAAATTAATATTCCTTTGATAACAAATAATTTTCCACCAATAGGGGTGTCTTTATTAAGCCGAGCCAACAATGATTCTTTCTTAATTAATATAGTAAAAAATTTAGTTTAAATAGGAAAAAGTTGAATGGAACGGCAAGTTTAATCGATCGATTAATGTTAAATTAAATGTATAGTGTAGCCATTATAATATAAATGGATTGTAATTAACATCGTAATCGTAAATATCAATTCCTTCTTTCTTTTTAAGATAATTAGTAATCAAATAAATAAAAGGAATTAGGGCTAAATTCCAAAGTAATTTATAAATATTAAGCTGAGATGAATGAACAATAGAAAGCTCGAAACTATCTCGATATGGACGAATTAAATGAATGGGTGATTAGATAATACTGATGGGCCGAAATAAGTGGGAATTTAAAGCAAATTTTGGACTTAACCAGTAGCGCATCTTGCCCGTAGAAAACAATAAACCCCAATTTATGTAGGTTGTGTTAATGTCGATTAATAAATTTTCATCAAAATCACGAGTAATATTTTCTATATTTATAGGAACAGTTTTAGAATGGTATGACTTCTCAATCTTTGCATTTTTTACTCCTATAATCGCGGAATTATTTTTTCCAACTTCCAGCAAGGTAGCCGCATATATATCTATTTATGCGGTTTTTGCAGTGGGTTTTTTGGTAAGGCCGCTGGGTGCAATTGTATTTGGCTTTTATGGTGATAGATATGGAAGAAAAAAAGTTTTAGTTTTTTCAATGGTCGTTATGTCTATCTCTACTGTGGCAATAGGCTTACTGCCCACATATGATAAAATTGGTATTTTAGCCCCTATCACTCTAGTAATATTGCGTCTCATACAAGGATTTTCTGTGGGAGGTGAAACTACTGGATCAGCCTCTTTCATACTTGAATCATTCTCGGAAAAAAATAGAGGAATGCTTGGATCATTAGTTTGGTCTGCTGTTGGGGTAGGGATGTTAATAAGTTCTTGTATTACTACATTAATAATCCATATTTTTAACAACGATAATTTACATGCATTTGGATGGAGAATTCCATTCGTTTTGGGGATATTTACAGGAATTATTGGATATTATTTTCGTAGAAAATTTACAGAAACTGAAATGTTTGTTGCTGCACGAAGAGAGGGTCATATAACATCTCTGTCATCATTTGGAGTAATAACTAAAAATAAAAAAAACGTTTTAATAATAATGGGATTATATTGTTTAAGTGCGATGATTACTTATCTAATTTTTATATTTATGCCATATTATGCATCAACTGTTGTAAATATTCCTCGTGCTACAGCAAATATGGTTACAACTATAGCTATAGCATGTATAACTTTTTTAGTTCCTTTAGCTGGGTGTTTATCGGATAGGTTAGGAAGGAAACCTTGTTTATACATTGGATCATTAGGATTATTGGTTGTAAGTGTTCCATTATATATTTATATGTCTTCAACAAAAACATTGGCAAGTTTTGTATTTTCGCAAGGAGTTTTTATTTTATTTGCGACTATTTATCAGGGAACTTTAACAGCCGCCGCACAAGAGCTGACAAATACTCCAGTTAGATACACAGTCACTTCAATTGGATATAATTTTAGTTATGCGCTCTTTGGTGGAACAGCCCCTTTTTTTGTTACCTACACCTTAAGCGTTGTAGATAATAAAGCTATTCCTGGTTTATATTTGGCTATGGGCGCTATTATAGCTATAATTTCAGTTTCCAAAATGAGAGAAACATCAAAAACGGCCCTAGCCTAATTGCTTATCAAACTTAACAAGGGCCGTTTAAAGCAAAGAAGTTTGTCTAATGAGTCAAGAAAATAAAGATATGATCGTTAATACAAGCAAATTAGATGTAACAAATACATGGCCAAAAGAATGTGAAATTGGTTTAATAAAAACAATGAATTCTATGGGAATAATGACATCTGAGTTATCACCCCTAGCTGTTGAATTCATCGAGCAAGCAAAACATACAATTAAGCCGATACTTGATATTGGTGCTGCATATGGGGTTACTACTCATCCAGCACTTTATTCAGGAGCAAAAGTTATAGCGTGCGATATTTCAAAAACCCATTTAGAAATATTAAAAAACACTGCACCTAAAGATACAGAAAAACGTTTAACTTTAACCCAAGCCTCATTTCCTTTTGAAACAAACTTTAATAGCAGCTCTATTGGTTGTATTTTAATTTCTTTAGTACTTCACTTTTTAGATGGTGAAACTACAGAAATCGGATTAAAAAAATGTTATGACTGGTTAGAACCAGGTGGCAAAATATATCTTGTTGTTATGACCCCAAACCTTAGTTTTTATAAAAAGGCATGGCCAGAGTATAGAAAAAATATTGCTAAAGGGAGAAAGTGGCCTGGAATTTTTGAAACTAGAGATCTGGTTACAAATGATATAATAGATTTTTTGCCGCCAATGGTGCATCTTTTTGAAAAAAACATTTTAGAGCGCGCCGTAAAAGCAGCTGGGTTCGAAATAGAACGAAGTTGCTATTTTTGCTATAAAAATTTTCCTGATATACATAGAAATAATGGAAAAGAATTCCTTGGTGTTGTTGGGGTAAAATAAAATGAATTCATTCTTAACTAAAAATTTAATTAAGTCTTTAGATGCTTTCCAAAGTAGGTCACTCTCCACGCAAGAGGCAACCCTAATATCTCAGACTCAAGACCGTTTAATAAATGATAGCCTGTCTATTGGTATTGCAAACTCGCTAAATAAAGAATATTCATCGCACGAATTTAGTTTATTTTTAAATTATTTTAAAAAAATACTAAATGGTAAAATTATAAGTGGCAATCTGTCCTTTAAAAAAGAGCAGGATAAAATATATTCTATTATTCATTCTTCATCCATGACGGATTGTGAAAAAATATTTTTTGAGTTCATTCTAGGATTAGCTAGGTTTACTCTAGCTATCCAGATGATAGATAAATTTGTGTATTATCTATCTGAGAATAAAAAAATACCCTTTCAAGTTATAGAGAACACTAAAAGCTTATATGAAGATTTTGATAATAAAAATAATTTTATTTACAGAGTCTCTAAGATTTCTACCATAGGTAGTTATTTAGTGAATGCCATTTCCGAATATTATACTTCCGATGACGTTAATACAGAGACTTATTGGACTGACGTCGAAACATTTTTCAGAAAAAATAAGCACCTACATAATCTAGCACAATCGATGGTTTCAATTCAGTATATTCCACGAAATGGGAGCTTTTTGTCAGTTATGCAAACAATGCATTGGCGAGGGTTTGGAGGAACTGGAAAAATATTATTGCAGCATGAAGAATTAAAAAACCTCTCTGAACATGCTATAAATCATCACTTAGGCTACAGCTTAGAAAAACCTTCTAATAAGAAAATGATCGTTTTTAAAGCACCGCTTGATGCGATGCTGAAATATACTCAGGCATCGATAGTTGCGTATTTAAATACCCAAATTTCAGACAAAGTAATTAATTTACATGATTTTTGTTCTGGGCCTCATTATGTGGCAGTAAAAGGGATTTTTGAGAAGATGCCCAATAGAACTTTCCAATTGACTATTTCCGATGTGGATGGAGAAAATTTGGCTTTGTTAATTAAACAAAAAGAAGATGGTACAACCATTAAAAACATGCGAATTATAGATGTTTTATACGAGGATTTGATGTTAATCAAGGATGACAGTACTATTCCTGTTAAAAAATATCATTTTGTATCAGCAAACCTTGGATTGCATCAATTGCCATTAGATAGCATATATACCGTCTTGCGTTATTTCGCAAAAATAACTAAGAATGGCGGGTTAATTTCTAACCTGGATGCTTCTAATAGAAGTTGTGGACAATTAATGGTTATACCAGGGAATCTTGTCGATAGAGAAGGGCATGTTCCTGAAATTGAGCATTTAGATCTATCAAAATTAGTTTCTGATGACATAGATGGGGATTACTTAATATTCCCTTATCCATTAGTTAATTTTTCTAAAAAAGTACTTGAAAATATCGATAATAAAATTGGTGTAGGGCCTTATATGGTTTCTTTTTATACTCCTATAAAAATTAAATCAACGGATTTTTACGTCCTAAACGACTTATGGAAAGCTAAAAATTATTATGAGTGCGATAGTTTAATTAGAAAATATCTTCCGAATATACACCTGCTTCATTAACCGCCGAATTGATGTAGGTTAATTTATTTAAAGTAAATGCCGCAAACGTTCTTTTTCAATTAAATTTTTAATAGTTGGCGATATAGTCTCATCTCTTATAAAACCATATTTCGTGGACAAATAGATAAGTTCGTACCTATTTCTACATCCAAGTTTTAACATACAGTTATTTAAAATTGACTCAACTGTTCGCTTTGAAATGTTAAGTATATATCCAGTTTCTTGACTACTAAGCCCTTGAGCCGAACAATAAATACATTCTCGTTGTCTTTGGCTAAAAATTTCCGCGTATACTGGGTCTATTGGGGAATCTGTAGAGTTTAAAAATTCACTTCTAATATTGGCTATTTTCGTTTGAGAAAATGGCATTAACATTTTTGGCGATTTTCCTTGTATAACCAGAGTTTGTTTGTATCAGTTCGGGGAACTACATGTTGAAAAACTTAGATGCATGGAGTTGGGTCAATTAAGTTGATATTAAAGGGCAGTAGTCTGTGAAACTGTTCCTCAGATTTGGCCTTGCGGATGTTTTCGAAG
>JACCWI010000060.1 GCA_013697725.1 Tatlockia sp. | reverse complement strand
ATCATACTCCAAGTCATCCCGAGTGAAAGTGAAGGATCTCCTTTGTAGTAGCACCTTCTATTGCCTTTCTAACCTCACTGCCACTGCAGGGAGATCCTTCGCTTCGCCCTGGATGACGGGTGCTTTGCTCTGATGATGGTCGCTTTACTCTGGGCGCTAGGGATTACTCAACTTACTGAACTCGGAATCATCATACTCGCCGTCATCCCGAGTGAAAGCGAGGGATCTCCTTTGTAGTAGCACCTTCTATTGCCTTTCTAACCTCACTGCCACTGCAGGGGGATCCTTCGCTTCGCTCTGGATGACGGGTGTATCGCTCTGGATGACGGGTGTATTGCTCTGGATGACGGGTGTATCGTTCTGGATGACGTGCGTATCGTTCGCGGGTGACGGTCGCTTCGATTAATGATTTAAAAAGGAAGAGATCAACCTTAAGTCTTTCAAAAAGTTTAATTAATTAGATTTTTTTTCTTAATATTTTCTTAATAACACTATGAGATAATTTAGTTTTTGAGAATTTAAGTCTTAAAACTCGGATATATAAATGCCTATTATTGATGCATCTTTGTTTGCCCATATCGAAAATGATGCACATCTTACGGGAACTTATGGTTTGGGAGGAAATAAGTTCTCGATTACAGCACAATACTTAAAAGATTATCTGGACTATCTAGATAGTGAAAAAATTGAATTTCCAGTCGCTTACACGTCAATATATAACGAGATAAAATATTTAGTTGAAATTCAGCAGAGACTTGATCAAATTGCTTCTTCCAAGCAGGTAATGGAAGAAATTAATAGCCTAGGGGAGCAAGTTACCGAGAAAATACTGCTTTTATCAGTGGGTGAACTCCTATCTCTTCCTGGAGGCTGGCACAATAGTACAGGCGGCCATCAGGTTATCTTCGAATTTAGTCATGAGACCGATGGTTACCAGTTTAAAGTAATTAATTCCGGTGATGGCTTAAATTACCATGCTAAAAAATCTAGCCGCGAAAAAGAACTCTATAACCCCGTTAAGTGTTGGATTTTTCCAACACCTACCTCTTTAAATGAAAAAAAAGAACTTGCTCGGTTCATTGGTCGTCTTTTTAAGCCGCAGCTTCCTCATCAAATAAAAAAGCAAGCTGTCACTAGCCAAGTGTTCTATGAGGAAATTTTAACCACTATTAGTTATATTAATGGTAGCGAAATGGAGGCGCTAAGGCTTCCGAACTATTGTTATACAGGAGGCCAGTTATCACCCACTTGTACTCAGCGTGTCTTGCATCAAAAAATCAAGCTCAATTCTCCTTCTTTTGAAATATATCTACGTTTTATTTTTGGTTTTAAACTTTGGGGACTCGATAGTTATGCGATAAAAGACCTCTATGAAAATAAGCAACTATTTACTCTCGCTGTGCGAGATCAGATAAATAAAGCTATTGAAAATAATTTTAAAATATTGAACATTGCAGGAATTTTTACCAGCAATGAGACTGATAAATATTATAAGAAACTCAGAGATCTCCAAAAAGAAATTAATAATCTTTCACTAAGTACAAATCCAAAAACGACTCTGCCTCCAGATGCTATTCCTCAGCTAGTTTTCCCTGAAACCCTGCAAGCTTTCGTAAAGCCTTCCTTTGGGCGCGTGGCCTATCAACAAGAGAAAGTTTGCAAAATTGAGTTGGGGAAAGGCGAGAATTTGATTGAGAAATTGAATCAAATCTTAGAAATTATAGATCTAATAATAGATCCCGCGACTCAGTATTATTACCTTGAACAGCTCATATTAGCGCTACCTGTCAATGATAGTGATGGGCTAGTTAATACCTTTTATAAACCGCTACAAATTACAAAAAATTTTAGCCAATTCCAATCACAGCTGCTTAAAATCCAAACTCTTTTAGTCAATCTGCAATCTAATTGGCTTTCTGATAGCAGAATCCCCTCTTTATACCATCTCTACTTCAATTTAATGTCATTACAGATTGATACGCAATTTGAGATTTCTACCCTGCAAGGCTTACCGTTATTCTTTTTCTATACCAACTCACTAATGAAAATAATAGCTACTAATAGTCAGGGCAACCCCTATTGGGCTTCAAACCATCCAGGCTTTGATCGACGCTTAGAAAAGCTGCAAATGCGTTTTAGTAAATCAAAAAATATGATAACTTTGTTTGATCTATGCCGTTATTTTAATACTCTTCTAGACATTAAAACTAAGTTGAATCAAGAATTAGTAGAATTATATATAGAGAAATATGGACAAGATGTAGCAACATTTCACCAACAAATACGAAAAAACAATCTTGAATCCTTATTTTTGATTTCGCAGCATCTACAACTCATCGAAAATGAGCAACTTGAAGCAAAATATAATCCTCTTATAGAGCTAGTTACAACTCATATCGACTACGAATCCCGATTACGAATTGTTTTTAATTATTTTTTAGATGTTCCCCTTGCTTCGTATCCCAGAATAGCATTAACAGATTCCAACAGCTCTTTGGAATCAAAACTTAATTTTTGGACCCCTCTAAACTTGGTACTTGCCCCATTTGAGAGTTTTTCAAAAAACCTTGCCCAGGGAAAATATTCCCTACCCGAATCATCTGCACTTAAAGCTATTAAGCAGGATTTATTTGACTATGGCACACAATATAAAACAGTAAAGACTGCTAATAGCATACAGTTAAAGCCCTTTGAAGCTTATAGACCCATAAATATTAATAGACAAATTACACAGCAAGACATAGTGGCACGTGATTATTGCTATCTCCGGTCTGTTTCTACCTTACAAATTGTTTTAACACTTGATTATTTTACTCGCAATATAGGTAAGCTTAGTAATATTGCAGATCAACGTTATGTGGAAGCCAATCTTTTTCAGCCCGGGCTTTTAAGCAAAGCCTTGCAAAACCCTTCTTTTTTGCCGCAATTCCAGGATTTTTTGCAGAGCGGATACAAATTTTTTAACCGGCATGGCCAGCATGGACTAACTTCATTATTATTTTTACGCTTAGACTTTCTTGTCAGTCGCTATCTTTATTTAACCAATCCATCAGCAGGCTTAATCAGGCTACAAGATATTCAAGAACAACTTTTAAAGCAGCTTTCCTTAACTAATGAAGCGGATGTGATTTATGTTCAACACCAGTACTTATTTTTAATAGAAATGACTCGCTTTGAAGCCGGAGAAATTTCTGCTGAGCGGTTTAATTTACTATTTTCTGCTTATGCCTATATTCAGAGCCATTCAAACCCAGACATTCTCGAGGACAAAGCTCATAGTATTGAGCTAGCCTGTGTTATTGCTAAATTTAAGATTTTAGCAAGTCAACAATCTGAAAAATTAATTACAGAGGCAATTTTATATCATTTTGCAAAATCTTCCCTAACCAATGAATTTCAGTTATTAAAAGGTAAATTCCCGATTTATTTTTTTAGCAATGGTGAACAGACTATAGAAATGAATTTCGTTTTGGGGAAAATCTATGAAAATAATTTTGCCCGCACTGCCGTGCCCTATTTTATAAAGCATCATCTCCTTATTAAACATTTAGGCTTGAATAAAATCAGGGAATGCCTAATAACGGAAGATAACAATTACTTATTATTAAATTTTGAAAATCAAGAAGTTCATTTGTTTAATCAGCCTAATAAATTGGTTGTGCAAAAAAAATGGACTATTAATAGCCAAAGTCGCCTCTATGAATTAAAAGCATTAACCGCTAATCATCCAGCCTACTTTGCCAATCGAAGTGCTGAGATTCTAAATCCTTCTTTACCCTGGGTTTTACTTGATGACAACATTGATTGTTGGCAGGATATTGAATCACCTGAAAATGCTTTGTTAGTTCAATCTAATGTTCCCCTATATTTTTTAAAATCCAAGCAGTTCATCGCGCTGGATAAAGATTTTCAAGAAACTAAATACCAATTAATTCCATTAAGCTCAAAATGGCTTTCTTTGCTCAATTCATTTGAATCCAATCGTTTTATAATTTCAGAAGTTAGTGACGAGGATACTTTATTTAAATTGCCACGCTATAATCTTAGCTTGCAAACCAAAACCACTAAGAATAAAGCCTACCTTGTTCTAAGGGAAACTGGTGAACAAATTATCGACGAGCCCGCACCTATTCATCCTGCGATTTTAGGGTTTATTCTTAGCAATAGCAGGCAACTGCGTTATTTAGTGCCTGTGCACCGCTTCTATGCTACAGAAAAATTAGCAGAAAAAAGTGATTTTTACCCCTTGGTTCATGATTCGCGAGATATCATTGCTGATGCTTGCCTCAAACGTCTTTGGCAAAAAAACCCACCCTTAGATAAACCAATGTGGGACTATCAGAACAATGAAAAAACGATTAGCTTTAGATTAATAGAAGGTAAACCGATTGCTGATAGGGTAGCGGATGCCATTTATTTAGCTTATCTCTATCTTGCTGCCAATCAAACTCAAAACGCATGGGAAACGCTAGAGGATTGCAATACTCGATTAGGAGGGTTAACCGGCGACCCAGCAGAAGTACAATTTATTAACTGGATTTGCCGAGATCTACCCTTTCTTTTTCAAGGCAAAAAAATAAGTATACGAGAAACTCCTCCCTATGTTGCTTGTCAACTCAAAGCTATGAGCCTGGCATGTGATTTCTTCCTACAAGATCGTAATTTTAATCTTACTCAGCCCTCCCTAGATAAAACAGCGAATTCTCACTATGAGCTATACCAATATAATGAACTATTCAATTTTATAAATTCCTTAGCCGCAATGATTAATCACTCTTATAAACGCATGCAGGCCATGCATCGTCATCTTGAACAGAGCTATACTTTATCCCTCACTGAAAGAAAGCACCTTCTCGATTATTACCAACAATCCAAACTCGAAAAAGATGCTCCCCGAGGAGCCTTAGGTTATGAATGGACAGCCTTAAACCTTGAATTTTTACAACAAGAGCGCGAAGCCTTAGTTGCTAGTGAACAGTTTGGTTTAAGTAAAGAAGCTGCTCTCAAAAGATTGGTATTAATCGAGGATAGATTTCAACAATTTAAGCCCGTAGTCGCTGCATCCACTATTTTAGAAGCCGTTGAAATTGATTTAAGTTTGCCTGCTTTTACCGGAGAGGAAATACAATTTAATCAGCTTGGTAAAAATCGCTTTGATTCATTAACCCTACACATGGCATTGGATGCTCTTTCCTCGGATATGACTGATGAGGAGTTCTTTGCTCATCTACCCGCTTATTATCAGATAGCCTATTTTGCACCACAGAAAATGCGTCAGTGCCTGGAGAATTTTTGCGCGCAAACTTTAATTGCAACTCGTTTCATTAAAAAACATAACTCAATAATACCATTTTACATTAATATTTTGTATCGTTTGTTAAACAATCCGGATTTTATTGCCACTAAGATTGGCTGCGAAAAGGTTAGCTTTAGTGAAATGGTTGCCTTGAATGTACCGCCACTTAAGGTATTCAAAGCAAAGGATATTTATCAAGATATTTTAGTAAAGCCTGCTGAACTAATAAAACCAGTTCTGCCTCGTCTATCAATCCACAATCTTCAAATTAAAGATAGCTCGATAAGAATAACTAACAATATTTTTAAAGCATTGGCGCAGAATAAAAAAGCAAACGACATTTTTGAGAAGCTAGTATCCGATTACAAATTTATCGAACAACAAAAAAATAATGAACTTAAAAAACTAGGCAAGCAATTAACTAGTGATTCAAACCAACAATTTATTATTGAAGAATCTGCTGGAAAAATAATCTACGCCTCCGAAAAACAGCAAAAGCTTGTAGCAAAAGCACTGATTGATTCACCAGAATTTTGCCAATTAATTATTGATGTAGCGTATAAATATTTACCCAGTCCTTCAAAGCAATTATCTCATCAGTGGGCCTTAGCTTTAAAT
Source organism: Tatlockia sp. (assembly GCA_013697725.1). Lineage (GTDB taxonomy): Bacteria > Pseudomonadota > Gammaproteobacteria > Legionellales > Legionellaceae > Tatlockia. The sequence continues at coordinate 5,617 of JACCWI010000060.1, read as the reverse complement.
TTTGCTAATCAGAAACCTGAGTCAGTCACCCAGGCAAAATCCTGGAAAATTGAAAGGCGTGCCAAGACTCGATCTAAACTTGACATAGCTAACCTTTTATCCATTTATTGTCAGGCTAATCAAAGTTATAGCGTAGAAAAAACAGGTTTAAAGCCAAAAGATACAAAGCAGTTACATCAACTGATTCATGAGGCTCTTGTCGAAGATATTCAGAATCAAACCTGCGAAAAAATTATTACCAAGCTTAAAAACGCACTTAAAACCAAGGATATCGATCTTGCATTTCAAGCCTTAGAGCTATTAGCTAAAGAAGAAATTCCTGGTCTCGATTCGCCAGCCACAATGCTTATTCAGCGTGAAGAAAATATATTACTGCGTGATAGGCAGGTAAAAGCGTTTAAAAATTTAATCAGCTTAACGGACAATAAATCAGAAGAACCCATTGAAAAAATTACCCCTGGCGGTGGAAAATCGAAGGTTATACTGCCTGTTTTAGCCGAGGTAAAAGCTAGGGGTGATAATTTAGTCGTTTTCGAAGTACCAGCTGCCCTATTACCAACCAATCATATTGATTTAAATTGTATTTCTCAACGATTATTTGGCAAGCGTGCTCATCGTTTTGAATTTGATAGAAATAGCAATTGCGCACCTGAGCGACTTGAGCATTTATATCAGCATTTTATTGAAGTCATGACTACACGTGCTTATCTTGTTACCACAGGTGAGTCTATTCAATCCCTGGAACTCAAATATTTAGAATTGTTACTTACAGAAAATGAAAAAGATAATAGCTGGTGCAAGCAAGTGTTTTGGCTAGATAAAATTACAGCAATTTTTCGTTACCACAGTCTTTGTATTATTGATGAAGCACATGCGGGCTTATGGATTAAGAAAAAATTAAATTATACCTCGGGCTGCTCCAAACCTCTAAATCCTGAAATTTTTAAAGACGCCATAGCAATTTATAATTTTATTAATCTGGATTTTATTAAACAAGCTCCTAATTTTGATATCAATTATGATTGGACTAATTTTAAAACTGACCTGGCAACCAAATTAATTAAAGAATCTAACAGCCCTCTGAAAGCCTTTGTAACTAACGCCATGCTTCGCTTTGGTACGGCTATTGAAGATTCACTTAGAGCCTATCTTCTGGATCAAGGTGAAATGCCTGAGCTAATTATTCATGCAACTGCCAAGGAGCAACAATCATTTTCCTTTTTTAAGCAGCAAATTAATACAGTACTTCCAGATACCTTGCGTCGAAAACTTAATGTGGATTATGGTGCTTCCAGGCGGAATGATTTAAACCCTATCGAAGCTACCCTGGCAATTCCTTATCGAGGTAACAATGCGCCTAAAGAAAATAGTCGTTTTGGTAATGAACTTGATGCGATTAACTGCACAATTCAAATGATGCTTCTTAAAGGATTAAGCAAAGCGCATCTTCTGGCTCGTATTAAAGAATGGCAGTCGCTAGCGGCTCATGAGTTATTTCAAAATACAAAAATCAAGCATCTTGACGAGACGCCAACTGCCCGAGGGTTTGCTATCCTGGATGTAGGATGCGGCTTAAGCTTGAGTCAAATCGATACGGATAATCCCCAACAATTAGCCACTATCTATGAATTTCATAAATCTAATCGCTTTCTAATTTTTTCCTTTTTAGAAGAACAATCTTTAAAGTTAATAAATCAAGATGCACGCATCTATCATAGTGATTCGTTCAATCATATTGACCAATATGCTTCTGTAATCTGCCTCACTGGAACGCCTTCTAATCACACGACCTTCCATCAACGTCTAAGCTATAATCCAATTAATTCACTCGGTAGTGATGGGTATATTCTTGAGGTGTTAAATGATAAAAATACGCTGCTCAATTTTGTAGATTATCAAAATCCGTCCAAATTCCTAAAAAAAATACTAGCTAAATCAGCTGCAAGAGAACGTACCAGGGCAATTATTGATATTAATGCCACCTTCAACGGAGTATTTAATGCTGTTGTTGCCAAAGATCTAGCAGCCTATATCAAAAAATATCCTACTCATTTTAGTCATCATTTAAAGCATGTTCTTTATTTTACCGAGGAGCAGATCTTGTGTGCTCTTGAGGTAACTCAACCCAACATAGCTATAGTGTTAGGCACTAGTGAGGAAAAGGAAATCAATCTCATCCTTGGATCTACACCCCAAGAGCGCTTTAGTTTTTATGATGAGTTACACAAGGAAAGCACGGATCTTACTCAAGCAGAGGACGCCAATGCCCTGGTATTAATCGATGAAAACATTGAAATAGATCAGTATGAGCAAGGTATCATGCGAATGCGATTAATAGGTCAAAAACAGACCATCGAATTGATTGCCCCTACTCGTCTAAAAAACCTTAATCGTAAAGATTTAACTATTCAATGGTCTTCCAATCAAAGGCAGCTGTTATTAGTGGATAACCTTTATGCAGCTAAAGGACAGATGAGAAATTATTTACGCCGACTTTTACTTTCTCAAGTTCAAGAGCTTCCCTCAGCGAATGCCGAACTTAAAGCAGAATTGGCACAAAAATTCCGCTGGTTTTTTGAAGATATCCCCTCAATGGAACTTTTTGCCCTTTATGGTGCTATGAGTAAACAGGAAAAAACGCTTACTATTCTTAATCATTTTAAAACGCAATTATTAGAGCGATTAAATACTTGTTACCAAGCAGCGGGAATTAGTCCCTCAGTAGAAGAACTTAATGCTATCAAGGATAGTTTGGAGAGCATAATCGAGAAAGCCAGGCCTTTGTGTTTAGAAACTTATGAGGATAGCTGTAATGCGAGAGTTAATGATGTGCAAATTCAAAAAGAAGTTCAGAAAGAACAACAAAAAGAGCAGCTTAATCTAAATATCTGCTTTGACCCGGTATTAGATGAGGCAAAAGTTCACGATTGGGACGCGAATGAAGTCGCAAATTTTTATAATGGTAAAGGCTTAATGGAACTGATGTCCAAAACTTTGAATTCAGTTTGCCCCAATAAAAATCAAACTTTATTTTCTAACGCTCTACAAATTAGCTCTAATTTTGCCAGGGTTTATCAATCGCAAAAGGACTATCTCAATGTTTTCTCAAAGCCTGTCTTTTTAATTTGGTATCACTTTAAATATAAGCTTTTAAAGGCAACTATAGTCACCCCCCAGGAAGTGGTGCAAATAGCGCGTCACCTTAATGAAAATAGTCATGGCTGGATAGCAACAACCCAGGACTACGTTATTGCAGGCCAGCCACCTCAAGGAATTTTAAACAAAGAAAATTATCAAGCCTTACGTGAACAACTGCGTTTTTTCAATGGCGAGCTAAACTCTTTAGTGAATCAGGAAACCCCTTTAATTTGGTTAAAAATAGAACCTCTTGAAAAGTTAGAGTTCTTCGAAAAGGAACTTAAACGTTTTCGGCCAGGAAGCGAAATTGCTTTTCCCCTGTTGAAAGCCGTAGTTATCCAGGAAAATAGGGAGGCAATTGACTATATTATTAAGCATCCTTTTGAGGATCTAAGCCAATTCGATTGGAAAGAGTTAGTTCCAGGTATCATCCCTGCCCAAGAAGCTGAATATAAAAAAATTGCCGAGCTCTTTAACTATTTAAATAAACACTGGTTAGAAAATGAAAATCTTAATCTGATGACCTTTAATATTCCTATTAACTATCTTGATTATATTGAGTCTCATTTAAATCATCTTCTCACCTTTAAAAAATTACTTAATAATCTCTCTATAGGTCTGGATTATATTCACTCAGAAGAAGAAAAGAGCTGCTTTACAACATGTTTAGCAGTGACTATAGAGGATTTCTACAAAGCCTCAAAGGAAAGTCAATTCGCTAATATTGAAGCGCTTTATCTTCTTCAATCTTACCCGGCCTTACAGGGTAAATCTCTCAACCCTTTCCTTAAAGTCTTTATTAAAACTGTTACCTTGCAATCAGAATATTTATTTAGAGCTCTACAATGGTTTGGTAAAAATATTATAGAGCTGTTACCGCTTGAAGCTATGATAAAAGCGGCTAATGATAAAGAATTAAAGCTACTTATTACTACTAGTCTTTCAGAACCTCTGACTGAGCCCTTACAGTTTTTATTAGCTGAGAGATGCCAAACTAAAGATTTAATTAATCAATTTCTCAAACGAACTGAGCTAAGCGAAGGAGTCCTTCAAGTATTGCTTAATAAAACTAATCTGGATGAACAGCAGTTGTTACAAATCCTTAAGTTAACCAAAAATAGTATAACTTTCGAACTTATCGAAGAGCACCAGGCAGCCTCAACAATTATTAGGAAAGCAGTCTATCAATCCAAGCAATTAACCCCTGAGCACCTCTTATTGAGTTTAGCAAGGAAAAAACTTGAGAATGAGGATTTGTTAACTATTTTAGCCAATCCTCAAGCTGTCACAATCCCAGTACTAAAGGCTATCGTGAGATTAACCACTCTTAACAGGCCAGTTATTTCCGCTCTGCTGTCGCATCCTAAAATTACTTCCAAACTCATCAATGAAGCTATAAAAAATGGTGTTTTTTCAGCAGATAGAGCTTTAGAAATAGTAAGCAATTCTACATATTCTAATGAAAATCAGTCTTTGTTAGTTAATAATTTATTAACTAACAATCATCTAAGTGTAAAAGCCTTGCGTGCTTATATTAATAAAATCCCCAATCGTAAAAATTTATCTCAAGCCCTTAGTCATCCGCGATTAGCAACGATTGGTCTTGAAATCTGGTTTGATGACATTGAGAGTGAAATTTCTGAACTTTCTGAAAGTAATATGAATTATCAACTCTTGGTAGCCTTAAATAGCTTCAAAGCTAAAGCCCTTTCTCATGTTATACAATCAAGGTCAAATCCTGATTATGAAGAAGCCGCTGAAACCGCAGTCCTGCTCTACCACAAATTACAGCGGGAACTTGGCAATTATTATCGTGATCCTGATAAGAAAGTTTTTCCGCTGAGATCCTGCAAACTAGCAATCCAGAAAGCAAGCCCAATATTAAAAGTTCATCGAGGTTACAAACAAGATTTCTTAGATATTATAAATACGATTTTGGCGATAATTACCTTAAAATGCCTTCAAACTGAATCTAAATCCTGGCGATTTTTTAAGGTAAAAACAGAAAGCATGGAAATTCTTGATAAGCTAAGTGAAAATTTAGAACAGGTTTCAAAAACGGTTAGTTGCGCTAAGTAACCCCCGTCATACAGAGCGAAGCGAAGGATCTCCTTGCGGTGGCAGTGATCTTTGAAAGGCAATTGAACATGCTACTACAAAGGAGATCCCTCGCTTTCACTCGGGATGACGGAGAGTGTAAGAATTCCGGATTTAAGTTAGACCTCCCTCATCCAGAACGAAAGCCGTCATCCAGAACGAAAGCCGTCATCCAGAACGAAGGCCGTCATCCAGAACGAAGCGAAGGATCTCCCTGCAGGGCAGTGATCTTTGAAAGGCAATAGAACGTGCTACTACGTAACCGTTCGGCCAACTACACCTAGCGCTAAAATAGGAGCGCATTAAACTGATCACTTTCACAAACAGGAGGCGATCATGAAATACAAAGAAGACTGGCAAGCATTAATCAATGAATATGAGT
>JACCWI010000034.1 GCA_013697725.1 Tatlockia sp. | reverse complement strand
CTTCTTGAGCTTTGGCTCTAATTTCAAATAAACCATCTCCCATCGGTTCAGTGTGAGGTGAACCTAAATTCGCTCCGTGCTTTTCTACTAACTCAAGTAATTTCAACATTCTAGCTTGAATTTTGGGGCGGCATATCCAATATGCTTTCTTCAACGGAACTATTATAAAATTCTATTATCCAAGCCATTTGTGATTTCATATTATTGTTATCATTAAAGATAACTCATGATTTGGGATTTTTCATGTAGTATGAATTAAACGAACCTGTTTTTTTCTTGAATTCCAACAATAGATAGAAAATTTAATCCAATTGTTCTCATGTGAAATTTCTTTTGCAGTTAAACTAGATCCTGCCAATCCCATATGATGATCTGGCTGAATAACAGTAGAAAATTCTATAGGCGCTTCAAAATCTAATTTCAAAGTATGCTGATGGTTGTAACATCCATAAACATTCATGTGATAAATCATTTTCTGCTAAAATCCCAAGGATAATTTATTTCCAGGGCTAACTCCTTCAATGGATATGTTTTTTATCATTTCAAAGGTACTAACAAGCTTTAAAATAAAAGTTATTGGTTTCAATAAGCTCAAAAAGAACACCATCAAGTTGAATGTAATTTCCTGTCAATAATTTATGTTTGCCGTGATTCTGGCAAGTTAATATGACTATTTCTATATCTAAATCTTTATCGTATTGAATAATTTCAACGTCTCTTTGAGCAAATCCAGAGAAAAAACAAAATAATTCATTTTTACTTTTTGACATACTTTAAATCCTTTAGAATTTTAGACGTAAATAATACTAAGTGAGATTATTAAATAAATAAGTCTTCAATAGTTTCCTGCATTTCTTCCTAACTCGGTTTCGCATAGCGAAATATTCTTTGATCGAAACATTACCACTCAACTCCTGCGCAAAATGAACCCCGTGTTTATCAGTGACTTTCTTCAAAAAAGTATGTCTCAGTTTATGCGGAGTAAACTCAAATTTCTCATGGTCTTTTAATTGGGCTAAGGCTTGTTTTAATACGCGCTGACAAATTCGATATACGTGTCCAACTATCGACCAAATTACTGCCTACGTCATTTTGAAAGAAAATAATAAATTTTGACAAGTCGCTCTATTTGGCTTGCTCGGTTTTTTCAGGGGAGCCGCTAACATGGACTGTGTAATAATAAGACAACCAAGCAGAAAGTGAATTGGTGTCAAAATGAACAGCTAAGGGATGAAAATCTTATCTATCACAAACTTCGCGTTTTTCGGATTTTGGCGATCGAGGAAATTCATAGGGTCTCATTTTTGTCTTTCATCCATTATACCCTGTTTGTGATGGATAAGGTACCGGCCTGTTGTAAAATGTGATTAAAAATTAATCTAATTTTAGATACAGTAGCCCCAAAAAAGAAGGCACAAAAAAACTAACCGTTTAATATTAATGGCTATTGCAGCCATACAAGCTTGGATTTGGACTTCACCTAATCCCTTCACTTTAGCTCTTGATAAACTATGATAGTTTTTAAGCTCATTCATAACTCGTTCTATTTTCCATAAACGTTCTCTCAGCTTTTTCTTAAATTCTTCTGTTTCCATTTCTAATTTTACTTGCTGGAAAATATCAGCATGGATATGCATAGCAATTTTTCGTGTTTCTCTTCCTTTTTCTTGCAGTACTTTGCAATCAGCTCTAATCCCACAATTTTTGCAATCTTTGTACTGGTACGATAAGCAATAAAACCCCCTCAGAGTTAAATTTTCCAGCCCGTAGCTCGATATTAGCAGGACAAATATAGGTCTTTTTTTCAGTACTATAATGGATACCAGGTATGTACGAATATTGATTATTACCGCTGCGAGTCGTAAATAAAGGAATAAAGAAACGCATTCCTGCATTTTGCAATGAAGAAAGTATCTCACCAGAGCAGCAATAACTCGGCTTTCACTATCACAACAAACATGAGCTTTATATTTTAAACTCCGTAAAGTCCCTTTTTTAAAAGCTAATGTTGCATCAGGATCGGATGTACTGCGGTGAGTTTTATTTGAAATTTTCCAGTCATTTCCACTATCCCATTCTCATTGGGTCTTCTATTTTTAGAACCCATGTCATTGATGGGTTTCATTGAATTCAATGAGGCATTTGCCTGGATAAGTGTGCTATCTGTCATGATGCTCTGGCTATTGAAAAGCCCAGCTTTTTGACATTGCCCAACAATTGCATCAAAAAATTGCTCAAAGATATCGGTTGAAAATCTTTTCTTAATTCGACTTAACGTTGCATGGTGTGGGATGGTGTCATTTAAAGTTAATCCGCAGAACCAACGGTAGCTTAAGTTATAACGAATATGTTCCATAAGCTGTCTTGTCGATTTGATACCATAAAGATTGCTCACTAAAATGATCCGAAAGAAAAGCTCAGGGGCTAAAGAAGGACGCCCATTATTAGGGGAATAACAAGCTTCAGTAACCTTATCAATAAAACTAAAATCAATAATAGAATTAACTTTCTTTAGAAAGTGATCGTGGGGTATTAATTTATCTAGAAGCTTATAATTACCCTCATTAGTTTTATCCGGCATTCTTCCTTGCATTTAACTCATTGATTTAATACGAATATCACATTAGATCATTTAATGCGATCTGTGTAAATAAATATCACCTTTTACAACAGGCCGGTACGTTATCTATCCCAAAATCTAACGTACTTGTTTATTAAAACAAAGATGCTAACATTATCATTAATGATGTTATTATATTTAATTGTATACAAGTGAGGTTGTAATGGCTACGTCTTCTTCTTTGATATCAGTAAGAGTACCTATAAATATTGCTGATCGTTTAGAAAAATTAGCAAAATCGGTGGACCGTTCAAAATCCTATATTGCGGCTGAAGCAATTGAGGAATATTTAGATATCCATGAGTGGCAGGTGCAAGCAATACAGGAAGGTCTTGATGAAATTGATCAAGAAAACGTGACCGATTTTTCAGTTGTGAAGAAACAGTGGATTAAGGATTGAAGGAGTGAAAATAAAAATTACCCAATTAGCCACTAGAGACTTGGGATCGGCATTCGATTATATCAATAAAGATAATCCCACTGCGGCAAATGCGGTAATTACTAGAATTTTCGAAGCTGTAGAAAACTTAGTCTCATTTCCAGGTCTTGGACGGCCCGGGCGAGTACCGAAAACTAAAGAATTAGTAGTAAGCAGCACACCACTCATCATCATTTACCAAGTGCGCCAAGACACTTTATTTATCGCTCGTATAATTCATGCCTCAAGGAAGTGGCCTTCATAAAACAATAATTCGTAAAACTAATAACTCGTTAGAGGAATTGGTGAGTGATGTGGATCTTTAGGGGATAAGTCGGGGTACATGGGCAAATAGGTCACTTGCAGGTTTCAATGGCTTTGAAACCGTTTCCCCATATGGATTATAGGGTTTGTTTGTAGAAATAATTCTTATATCTTGAAAATACATTGAATTAGCTTTAAATTTGTTCTTATCTTTTAATATTAATATCAACTAATGGAATAATTAAACAAATTGATAAATTTTAAATAAAAATTGCTTATTGCCTAGGTACAGCAAGGATTATAAGCGCTTTGTAATTTTAAGAGTCCTATTTACACACGTACCCCGACTTACCCCCGGATGATGGTGAATATCAACAATCATTTATACCCTGTTGTTGGCAAAATTAACATGAATGCCTTGATGATAAATTTAGGTGCCCACACAAAAGTAAAAGCGAGAGATAGAGCTGTAATTTTTGGGTGGAGAAAAAATGATCCAAAATTAAATGGGTTGGCAGAAATTAGCGGTCAAATTGGTTCTTCCATTACTGTGAATATCCCAAGCCGGATACCTAGAATTAAAGTAGCTGAACTTGCTGAAGGTTAATGTTCAACTATTTTACTGATTTAAGACATTTGATAACTTTTTACCAAGATCGGGGCCGTACCTCAAAAAAGCACAAAACCAAAATCAACATTAGATTAAAATAAGGATTAGCAAATGAAAAAAAGTACAAAACTGACCCTACCTCTTTTTATAGCAAGCGTTCTACTGTCATCGCAAAGCCTTGCTGCCAATAACGATAAGATAGCCAGTGAATGCGAACAACTCGGCATGGAAGTCCTGCTGTTAGCCGATACCCATTACTCAGAACAATGCGCACGAGAGGTTAGTTATTCAGCTACCACCCTTATTAACAGTGCAAATTTCGTTAAAGCCGGTGATTCAAAAAAAGGATTAGCTAATCTACTGGATGCCAAAAGCAGGCTTGCCAAGGTTGCTAATTCACCGAAACGTTGTGCTTATTTTTCACCCTTGATTAAACCAATAATGCCGATGGTTACCATGTTGCAACACACTATTGAGCAAGAGAGTACCACTACGACTAAGTAACGCAAGATATCCTTTGGCCAAAGCTTTCCCTGATTTAGCCATTAATTGAAATTCTAAAAAAATTGAGCCAATTAAGGCTTAAGGAGATGTTTTGGCTAAAAATCAGGAACAGGCTCATAAATTGAATAAAAATGACTCAAAAAAGACAGAAGAGCGGGCTTGGGGAGCAATGGAACAGCTAACTCACTTAAGATATTTTAACTCTAATAAACATGGGGTTACAATATATAGGCTAATACAGTTAGCTACCTATAGATTTCAAACGTCTTTATTATTTGAACAAAATGCAACCATTTTAATCTGATAAAAAGCTATTTTAACGCTTAAGTCGGTTGGCTGTTCCATTGCTCCCCAAGGGTACTTAAGATTTTTTATTACACCCAATGAATTAGACCTAATTCGTTGCTTGTCAGTTTTCTTTCATCAGTTGGATATAACAGTTCTAAACAAAGATCTTGTATTAAGCCATCAAAATTAGTTAGATTTCGTTCCGTTAATAAGAAATTTCTACCGCTTACTGCCCCAGCTTGACGCAAAGCAATGAAAGAAGAAAGGTTGGGAATTGGCAAGCTACGAACAAAGGTCATGAATACATCAATCTTGGCATTTCTTCCAATCTCTTTCATACAAGCCCGTATTTTTTTAGAATAGCCTAAGCGTTGAAAAGCTGGATCAACAACCAACATATCTGAATACCCTACTCGGCCTAGATGACTATATTTATCAAGCCTTGGTTGGATAGAAGGCGGATTTTCATCACAATAGAAAATCATATAACCGATAAACTGTTCGTCAATGCGACAAAGTAAAACCTCAGCCGAGCTTGTCTGCTGTGCTTTAGCTATTGCGTTATCACAGGTTAATTGCAAACAGCCGCCTGCATACAAACTTTGATCATATAAAGAGGAAGGGATTATTTTTTGATTCAGTGTTCTGATTTGTTCCCAGAATTTTTCAGAAACCTCGCAGGCTTTTTGATGAATTATTTCCATATCTGATTCTTTGACCGCGCTTAAAATTCACCCCAAATCTCGCCCTCATTGTCCTTCTTAATCGCATTATCACGTAGAAAAAAAATTCGTTCATGCTTTTTAATTTCTACAAATTGAGAGAGTGATTTTGGATGCTTGGCATCAAATTCAAAGAGAAATTTGTCGATAGGGCTTACAAAAGCTTTATCAATATCGTTATTACTCATTTTTATCCCATAGCGTATACTGAATTTAAAGAGTTTATAGGATTTTAACAGGAAAAACAGCCATGACAGCGAAAAAAGCCGAGTTACATGTACATTTGGAAGGTACTATTGCTCCTCTTTTGGCGCAATCTATTGCTTTGCGAAATAAACTCACCTTACCTTCAGAGCTTATCGCCGCTGATAATCAAAGCTATGTCTACCGCGATTTTTTTGATTTTCTTAAAGCTTATGATGAGGTTGCAGCGGTTATCAAACATCCGCGAGATTATTACGAAATTACGTTCGATTACCTTAAGACCAATGCGCTGGAATCTACGATTTATGTCGAAATGATGTATTCTCCGCAACATGCAGAACTTGCAAGCGGCATTCCCTCTATCGAACATCTACAAGCGATTCAACAGGCAATCGATGACGCGGAAGCAAAGTTCAATATTATTGGCCGCGTTATTATCACTGCTGTCCGGCATTTTGGTGTGGAGGCGGTTAATCGAGTTGCCAAACAAGTATTAAAAGAGACTGTACCTTGTATTGTTGGGTTTGGTTTGGGTGGAGATGAAATCAATTTTCCGCCCCGATTATTCTCTAAAGCCTATAAAATAGCCGCAGAAGGCGGTCTTTATTGCACAGTGCATGCTGGCGAATTCGCTCCAGCAAGTTCTATGCTCGAGGCCATGGAATATTTGCCAATTCAGCGCATAGGTCATGGTGTTCAGGCAATCCACTCTAAAGAAACGCTTGTCCAACTTAAGGAACGTAGTATTGCCTTGGAAATTTGTCCTTCCAGTAATATTTCGCTGGGTTTGTTCAGCGATATGCAGAATCATCCTCTTAAGCAAATAAGAGCAGCCGGAATACAGGTTAGCCTCGGCTCTGACGATCCCCCTTTTTTTCGTACTAATTTAGCGAAGGAGTATCAACGGGTACAAGAGGCTTATCATTACAGCGATAAAGAAATGGAACATTTCACTGTAATGGCAATAAAATCTTCTTTTGCTGATAAACATACTAAGTCAAGACTGCTTAGTTTGTTGGAGTGATGATGTGGGGTTTACCGTCGTCTATAATGTAGCCAAATTACCAAAATAAACTGAGACTAAATAATTCTAAGTGCTTGTTAAACCAGCGCTGTGTATTTTCTTTACAAAGTTAAAATAGTGCCTATATAATAGCCAATAATTCAAATTAGAGATAATTCAATGAAAAATAAACAGGAAATTGAATGGAAAACCTTATTTGATGCTTTACTAAATGCGCCTTATGAACTGGAGCTAACAATAGATAAAGTGATATTAAAGGTGGACAGCGCCAAAGCGCAATCAATTAAAGATTCACTCGAAAATAAATTGGGCAATACGTCCATTTTTTGGAAAAATTTTCCCTATCAAACAACAGCTCAGCAACTCAATTTAGAGCAAATTACCAAACCAGTTTCCTATCTACTAAGACAAAAATTTCCAGAAAACAAAGAGGAAGCTTTAGTCGCCTTACAAAATTTATTGGGTGATAGTATTAATGAACTGGGTTCTCTAGATCCAGAGCATCTGAATTTTGCAAAGGGAGTTCTGTCTTTCAAGGCTGTAACTTATGCAAAAAGAAATATCTTAAAGGAAAAAGCTACCTGGCTAATGTTACATTTTGCCAATACCGATAAAAATTCTATAGGACTAATCTGGGGCCAACCAAACCAATACTTGCAAGAACCTGATGAAAATCTCAGCGAATTGAAAACCCGTCAAAATGGCTTGTCCGAAGGATTATTAACTCAATGTTTTCGCATTGAAGCATTTAAGGAAAAAAATCAGGCCTATTTAGTTTTAGATTTGGGCTTATTGCATCAATTAATTTATCCCGCTGAAATTAAATTGGAAGCATCACAAAATGAGAATCATCTAGTACAGATTGAAATAGATAGACGGCATTTATTTAATAATATACGACAGTTAGCAACTGGAGAGTTTTTATTAAGAATTTACCGAAACGAAAATGATATTAAGGCTAGGGTTCTTTTATTTAACTCAGATGAATTCCTACCTAAGGAACACACCCATGTTCTTTTAATCGATAAAAGCATTAGTATGCAAGAATCTTATGAAGATAAGAAAAATGGTGTTCGTCAACAGTTGGATAAATTTTTAAAAGTATTGCAAAAAGAAGATCCCTATTCAAAAATACGTTTAGTTTTTTTCTCCGATAAAGTTGAAGTGTTAGAAGATGAATTTTCTATACAAAATTTAACTGAAATTAAAAAAATGATTGCGGATTTTACCCAAGAATTAGGCGGCGGTACTGCTTTATTTGAAGCTTGTGTAAAAACTTTTAATAGTTTAAATGACTTTTTAGACGAACGTAGCCTAAGTATCACCTTATTTACCGATGGCATGAATAATATAGATAATTTTGCAAATGAAGATGTAATCGCCTGCATCGATAAAATACCTTACAAGAACCGACCTAAAATAACTACCATTGGGATTGGAGATTATGATGCTCCATTATTAAGTAAAATGGCCAACGAAGCGGGTGGTCAATTTATTCATCTTAATAACACTAGTACCTTGAAAACAGTTTTGATTGATAATATTGCTGCCATGAGTCTTGATAGACGTTTAGTTGAGTTTATTCATGAATTAGATAATCAGGTTAATATTTACAATATTCCACTATTAGAAAATGAATTCTCGGTGCCTGAGATTATTTTGCCCATCTCTTTTAATCAAGACTGTATTGTAACTATAGATAACAAACGGTTTCCAATTCAAATAAAACCAGAACAAGTGCCGCAGGCAAATACTACGGATAAACTGGCAGGTTTTGCCGCAGAACAAACGCAATTAGTGTCAGAAGCAAAACTCAATGGTCTAAAAGAATTAAAGAAAGAATTTGCGAATTATAAAGTTCTAAATGCAGATTCCATGAACCATAATGATATTCAATACTCTGAACAAATAGAAAGACGTATCAAAGAAGGGATATTTGATTTAGAGCAGGCTCAAAATAATGAACGATCGCATGAAAGTATAAAGAGTGTTGCTCATGGGAGAGCCGGCTTTTATCCTAAAAGAGTTACTCAACTAACTGAAACAAATAACCAGTCAGGTGCTACTTTGGGATTATAAAATGTTTCTATTATTTTGATGAGTATCAAATAAAAATAATTTGCGGGCTTTCTTTATAAAAAATATTTTGAATAATGAATAGCCTGCGTAAATAATAATCGATGGGGTTGTCCAGTAGGTGGTAAAAAAGAAACAGTTCTGCAACTAACTAAATACAGCTTAATAAAACTACAGTAAACTCCCTTTCTGCGCATGAAATTAATTCAAACCAAATTTCTGGCACAAACGAGGGAGTAGATCGTATAATTTGAGATTAGCTCAATTGGTTTGCATTAAATCTCTAAACCCAAGCTAAACCTAATTCTCTTCAATATACTGACGAACTTTTTTCATCGCATTTTTTTCTAATTGCCGGACTCGCTCTGCAGAAACACCGTATTTATCGGCTAAGTCATGCAAAGTCGCCTTGTCATCTGCTAGCCAGCGTTGTTGAAGAATATCCTGGCTCCGCTCATCAAGACGTTCTAAGGCAAGCAATAAATGTTCGCGACCACGCTCATCAGTCGTTTCCTGTTCAATTAAATAAGCAGGATCTGAATTAGGGTCATGTAAATAATGAACCGGCGCTTTAAAGCTTTCGTCATCCTCATCGGAAAAGGGTGCATCATAGGGAGTATCCATTGCATTAAGACGCTGCTCCATGAGCAACACATCTTCAGGATTTACGCCTAAATCTTTGGCAACTGCCTTAACCTCTTCATGGTTTAACCAACCCAACCGGGTTTTCATTTGACGAAGGTTAAAAAATAATTTTCGCTGCGCTTTAGTGGTGGCAATTTTGACAATACGCCAGTTGCGAAGAACATACTCATGAATTTCTGATTTTATCCAATGGACTGCAAAAGAGACTAAACGAACACCCATTTTAGGGTCGAAACGCTTAGCAGCCTTCATTAGGCCTACATTCCCTTCCTGAATTAAGTCATTTAAAGGTAAACCATAACCTAAATACCCACGAGCCACGCGAACAACGTAGCGCAGATGAGCTAAGACTAAACGACGTGCGCCCTCAAGATCCCCTTCATTCTGGAAGCGCTCGGCACAAGCTTGTTCTTCTTCAGCGGTTAACATAGGGATTTGATTAACTCGATGAATGTAAGCATCAAGACTGCCTATAGGCAAATTCAGTGAGGCTAACTGCAACTCCTGATTCATGCTATTTTCCTCCTACAAACAAAACCATCGCACCACTTAAACTTCAATTTCAATTTCTTTTAAAAACAGGCTCTTATCCAAAGCACTGAAGTTTTGCTGTGCGGAATTGACTCAGCACAGAGTGCTTTCCCAATTAGTTTTCGCTGAGTTAGCGAAAATTTTTCCGATTATACCTCAATTATAGGGCTCAATAGAAGCAAGCTGCCTATTTACTGACAATTTTGCGCCCAACCAACCTAAAATAATAGATATTAAAACTAGATAATAAGCCTGCTTAACTGATAATCCGACAATAGAATAGCGCATTTGATAGACAGTTGCCAATTGCTTTGCCACAGCAGTTAAACTTAGCATAAAGAGATTAACAAAGAGCACTGCCACTACTGCCCCAGACAGACTATACCAGATTCCTGAATACAAAAAAGGCCGAGCAATATAAGGATCAGTCGCGCCGATTAATTTCAAAACCTGAATTTCATCTTGGCGAGTATTAATAGCCAAGCTCAAAGTGTTGGCGATAACTAAAACGACCGCAGAAGCTAATAAAACTATCAACGATTGTGCTATTTTGCTCAACATTTTTAAAATAGCATGTAATCGATTGATCCATTGCAGATCTATTTTTGCCTGTTCAACTTGTGGGTAATCTTTAAGACGAGTGTAAAGCTGCTCCAATTGTTGAGGAGTTTCAATTGCTAAATCAGGAATTACATCCACTACTGCTGGCAAAGGATTTTCGGGTAAATAGCGCATTATATCCTGCATGCCTTCTTGCTCTTGTAGCTCAGAAAGTCCTTGAGCTGCGGATTTTAAGCTAAGGTTGCCCACGCCTTCTGTAGTACGAATTTTTTCCAGAAAGGCCGTTTCTTCAACTCCGGATAAAGCGGGTTTAAGATAAAGAGAAATATGGCCTTTGCCCTGCCATTTTGAAATAAAATCATCAATGTTATTTGTGAAAACCCAAAAAACCGTAGGTAATGTTAAAGTAAGGGCAATTACCATTACCGTCATGACTGTAGCCAAGGGCTTTTGGCTTAAAAAATTAAGGCTCGCGCTGGCTGCTTGTAAATGATAAGAAAATAAAGTCTGTATTTTTTTTAACATACTCGACCCCCTTTCAACATAACGATTCGATGCTTCATGCCAGCGATGAGAGCTAAATCATGTGTTGCAATAATGATGTTGACACCCACTTGATTAAATTGTTCAAACAGTTTCATGATTTCTGTAGATAGATTAGGATCAAGGTTTCCTGTTGGCTCATCGGCAAGAAGTAAGGCTGGTTTATGAACGACTGCACGGGCAAGGCCCACACGCTGCTGTTCCCCAGCTGATAATTGTAGAGGCAGCATTTTTTCTTTTGATAGCAAGCCCACCATATCCAAAGCAGCATGAACTCGCTTAGAGATCATTAGCGGCGTCATTCCCTGAATTTGCAAAGGCAAAGCAACATTATCAAAAATTGTGCGCCCATTTAATAAATGAGGGGATTGAAAAGTAATTCCTAAATTGGAACGGTAGGCTGCAATATTTTGTTTTTTTAGCTGGTTAAGACGAATACCATTCACCGTAATTTGACCCGATGAAGGTGTTTCAAGCATGGCAATTAATTTAAGCAAGGTTGATTTTCCCGCACCAGAATGTCCAGTAAGAAAAAGCATCTCTCCTTTTTCCAAAGAAAAATTAATCTGGCTTAGCGCTTCAAAACCGCCGGGATAACGTTTGTTGACCTCTTCAAATTTAATCATCATTAAAAATTGCCTGAACAAATTGTTGTGCATCGAAAGGACGTAAGTCGTCAATTCCTTCGCCCACCCCAAGGTAACGAAAGGGTATTGCCAGTTCATTCGCAATGGCAAATAAGATACCGCCTTTTGCGCTACCATCAAGTTTAGTCATGATAATTCCTGACAAACCAATTGCTTCGTTAAATTGTTTAGCTTGGTTAAGTGCATTCTGACCGATACTTGCATCGAGAACCAAGATAGTTTCATGAGGCGCACTAGGGTCTATTTTTTGCAGGACCCGTTTCACCTTTTTTAATTCTTCCATCAGGTTACCTTGCGTATGCAAACGGCCTGCTGTATCAGCAATTAGTATGTCTATCCCTCTTGCTTTTGCTGCCTGGAAGGCATCAAAGATTACAGAAGCCGTATCAGCACCGGTGTGCTGAGCTATCACTGGTATCTGATTACGTTCTCCCCAGACTTGTAATTGCTCAACTGCTGCTGCGCGAAAAGTATCGCCGGCAGCCAACATCACTTTTTTCCCTTGCTGTTGAAATTGCTTGGCTAATTTGCCAATCGAGGTTGTTTTCCCTGCACCATTAACTCCGACAGTCAGAATAACGAAGGGTGATTTGTCAGCTCTTTCTAAATTTAAAGGCTTAGCGCCTTTTAATAATATCGCTTCCAAGCGTAACTTAAGTTCCTGATAAACCGCATTGCCATCGGTTAATTGTTGTCTTGCAAGCCCTTCACTAAGATGCTTTAAAATTGCCTCTGTTGTATCAATACCCAAATCAGCGCTAAGCAATAAGATCTCAAGCTCTTCTAATAAGACCGCGTCGATTTCTTTTTTACCTAACAGCAAGCGCCCTAGACCATCGCCAAATTGCTGGCGAGTTTTGGTTAAACCGCGCTTAATTCGGGAAAAAAAACCAGACTTCTGATCTTTTTCAGTATTTTCAATTTCAATGAATTCATCCTCATGAAATTGCTCTTTAACAGGCATAGTTGGGGCTTCAGCTACTGTTTTTGCTGTCTCGTTTCCACCCTGATTTTTCTTAAACCATTTAATCATAAGTATACAAAATGAAGGAAATATGGAATTCTATCACTTTTTTGGCTTAGAGGTTAATTCATGCGTATTGCATTGCTAATTATATTAGCCACATTTTCCTGGCCCTCCTTTTGCCAGGTCCATGAATACACTTTATCTAATGGTTTGAAAATCATAGTAAAAGAAGATCACCGCGCACCCGTGGCTGTTTCTATGGTCTGGTATAAGGTGGGTTCTGCGGATGAACCAGGCGGACTAACAGGAATTGCTCATGCTCTGGAACATATTATGTTTAAAGGGACTGCTAAATTTCCATTAGGCGTTTTTTCACAGACAATCGCCGCAGCCGGCGGCCAGGAAAATGCTTTTACGAACTATGATTACACGGCTTATTACGAAAAGGTAGCTGCCAATCGATTAGCCATTAGCTTCGAGTTAGAAGCCGACCGCATGCAAAATTTGTTACTTAATGAAGACGAATTTTTAAAAGAAATTAAAGTGATAATGGAAGAACGTCGTCTACGCACCGATGATAATCCCCAAGCCCTAGCCTTTGAACGCTATCTTGCCACAGCACATTTAAGCGCACCTTATCATCACCCGGTAATTGGTTGGATGACTGACATTGAACAGCTGACTGTTCAAGAATTAAAAACTTGGTATGAGCGTTTTTATGCACCGGACAATGCTACGATTGTTGTTGTTGGCGACGTTGAGCCGGAAAAAGTTCATGCCTTGGCACAAAATTATTTTGGAAATATTACTAAAAAAGCAAACTACCAACGTAAACCACAAGCGGAACCGCCGCCCCTAGGCCCAAAATTTGCTAAAATTTATGCACCTGCTCAATTGCCTTTGCTTATTTTTGGCTACCCTGTACCCAGCGTAAAAACCGCCAAAATCGCTTGGGAACCTTATGCTCTTGAAGTTCTTGCCGGAATCTTTGATGCCGGAGAAAGCGGTCGACTAGCGAAAAACCTGGTTCGAGGTTCACACATCGCAAGTGGTGCTAATGTCTATTATAATTTATATACAGCCTACCCCACTCAATTATCATTTTTAGGAATTCCTTCCCAAACCCATAATGTCGATGAGGTGAAAACAGCAATCCTAAAAGAAATTAAAAGGTTGCATACCGAATTAGTCAGTCCTGCTGAACTTAAACGGGTCAAAACACAAATTATTGCTCAAAAAACCTTTGAAAAAGATTCGATTTTTGGCCAAGCTATGGAAATTGGTTTGTTAGAAACTATTGGTTTAGGCTGGCGAACTGCTAATGCTTATGTTGATAATGTGAGCTCCATCACAGCCGAGCAGATTCAACAAATTGCCAAGCGCTATTTAGAGGACAACTCAATGACAGAAACTCGATTAGTACCTTTAGATACCCGGAGCCAAGCATGAGCTTAAGTCAGTCCTTAATTCGATTTACCTTGGCTTTAGCCTTTTTCACTTCAGCAGGTCTGTATGCTAGTAACTTTCATACTGAAAAATGGCATACAAGGAATGGCGCTTCCGTAGTTTTTTATCAGGCGATGGAAGTTCCTATGCTTGATCTAAGTATCGCTTTCGCTGCAGGCTCAGCTTACGATGGAAAGCAATTTGGTCTAAGTACTCTAACAACTAACATGATGAATCAAGGCAGTTTAGGGATGGATGCCTCGTTAATTGCTGAAAAATTGGCTGATACTGGTGCTCAATTTCGTGCAGAATCAAGTCGAGATATAGCCATTCTTTCTCTTAAAACCTTGACTAATACCGACGCAATGAAAACTGCTGTTGATACCTACGCTGCACTAATTAATCATCCTGATTTTCCTGAAGCTGCCTTTAATAGAGAAAAGCATCAGCAATTATTAAGCATTGCTCAGGAGCAGGAATCTCCTGAGGATGTCGCCAATAAAATTCTGTTTCAACAACTTTACCAGGCTCACCCCTACGCTCATCCTGTGAATGGTCAGCAAGATACCGTTAATGCCTTAACAACAAAAGATCTTCGTAATTTTTATAAGCAATATTTTGTTGGAACAAATGCTGTTCTTGTTATAGTAGGAGCAATCGATTCAACAAAAGCACACCAATTGGCTGAGCAATTAACTGCTGGATTAGCTAAAGGTCAACCCGCTGCTATCATCCCCAAAGCAGTGCCTTTGGATCAAACAAAAAAAATAGCAGTGAATTTTCCCTCCTCTCAAACAATTATTCGCCTCGGGCAAATTGGCATTGATCATCATAACCCAGATTATTTCCCTTTAACTGTGGGTAATTATATTTTAGGGGGTGGCGCCCTTGTTTCGATTTTGGCGCATGAAGTACGAGAAAAACGAGGGCTTACTTATGGAGTCAGTAGTCAATTTATGCCAATGCCTGGCTATGGCCCCTTTATTATTAGTCTTTCCACTCAAAATAAAACAGCCGATACCGCTTTAAAAATAACGGAAGAGACCTTGGCAACCTATCTCAATAATGGTCCCAGCGAAGCGGAGCTAATAGCGGCAAAACAATATTTGACAGGAAGTTTTCCTTTGTCATTGGCTTCCAATTCCAGTATCGCCAATGTCTTACTAAGAATTGCCTTTTACCAGTTGCCCGATGATTACATTGATACTTATGTGAATCAGATTAACAAAGTTTCTGCAGCAGAAATAAAATTAGCGTTTCAAAAATTAATTCATCCTGAGAAAATGTTAGTTATTGCTGTGGGGAAAAGGTGAAGCAAACTGTTCGTATAATTGGCGGCCAATATCGCGGTAAAAAACTGCATTTCCCTGATATTGAAGGATTACGCCCTACACCGGATCGAGTCAAAGAGACTTTATTTAACTGGATTATGCAAGAAATTCGTGGTGCACGTTGTCTGGATGCCTTTGCAGGAAGTGGTGCACTAGGTTTTGAAGCATTTTCCCGAGGCGCTAAGGAAGTTGTTTTAGTTGAATCATCACCCCAGGCTTATGCCAATCTAAAAAAAATCGCTGCAAGTTTCAATGCTAATAATTTAGTTATTATAAACACAAAAGCGGAGGCTTATTTTCAAAAAGCAGTCGAACCTTTTGATATTATTTTTCTAGACCCACCCTTTTCTGAAAATTATTTACCCACCTGCCTTGAGCTTTTGTCCAAATCTGATTTATTGATTAAAGGTGGTTTAATTTATATCGAATCAGCAAGCAAACAAATAATTAATCCTTCACATTGGCTAGAGAAAAAATTTAAGCAAGCGGGTCAAGTATGTTACAGCCTTTGTCAAAAAATTGCGGACTAAAAATAAAGCCTTAAATAAGGCTAAATTAGAATGAGATTCAGCCCTCTTACTTGACAAGGAGTCATGCTCCTGTTTCAATCTCAGGAGTACTCTTCGATTTAAAGTGAACGATGATCAATAAGTTTGTGACCCTTATTCTTATATCCATTCTCCTTTCAGGATGCATAAAGATTTTTAGAAAACCACCCGTCAATGCGCCGAGTGACGATGCCACCATTAAACTTGCTGAAGCTGCGACTTCGGTCAGCGATTCGATGTTGGAAATGGCACGTGTAGAAAAGGTAATCACCCCGCCAAGAAAAGATAATGTTCTGACTATTCCTAGTGCATATAATCTCCAAGCTCGCGCTTCAGTTGATTGGTCTGGCCCTGTGGAAGAATTGACCGCTCGGATTGCCAAAGCAGCACACTATCGTATTCGTGTTTTAGGCAGGGAACCTGCAATTCCAGTTTTAATCAGTCTTAATGCCAAGGATGAAAGTTTAGCCGAAATCTTGCGTAATATTGATTACCAGGCAGGATCTAAGGCTTACATCCACGTTTATCCTAACAGTCAGGTCGTTGAATTACGCTATGCGAAAATTTATTCCTAGTCTTTTAATTATTTGTTTAGCCTTAATGCTCTCTTGTACACGCACGAACAAAATTCCGGGCGATACAGAATCGCTTGCAGGTTTACAAGCCATGGCAAATACTGAAACTTCAAAAGCGGCTAAAAAAAGAAGCAGAGGGCGCATTAAAGAGATGGCGCTTAAAGAAAGCGCTTTAAGCATTGGCGCCCAATCAGGTCTTGCATGGCGGGCACGCATGATCGATGATCAACTTACTAAATTAGCTCGACGCCTTGATACTATTTACGATTTTAATTCGCTTCTTCTTGAGCATAATGTATTACCTCCCGTATTATTGGAAGGACGTAATACTTTAAATTTGGCGGATCCACAGACCATCCGCATTTCAGATCGTACCTATAAGATTACCAAACAAGCACGCTTTGTAACCACTCCACCGAATTGGCGCCAATATTTATGGCTAGATTTCAAACGACCCGAAGCGCCGCATCCTTATCTTCTACCCAAAACGCGAAGAGAGAGACAGGTATGGGGGTTCCATGTTGAAAAGGGATGGAAAAATGGTATTGAACAAGCCAACAATATTCTTGAAGAAAACATTGCCCGCATCAAAGAAGATTATATGGGAATGATTCTTTATCGTAAGTTATTAGCGATGAATATGGTATCAGCTCCTTTCGTCGCTAATACAGACCTCGGTGTAACAGGAGATGAATCTGAAATTCACATTGATGACAAAATATTGCGTATTACCGCGCTCCCAGGCTTAAATACAAATTCTAAAGAATGGATTGCTGCAGTATCCAAAGATGAAAATGCCCTCGAGCATTTTAAAAATCTGGAAAAATTGGCACAAAATACTAAAATTGAAATTACAAGCAAAGCATGGCAGCCCGTCATTGCTCCTGTGAATTAAAATTATGTCAAATATCAATTTAATGCCGGATGAACCTACACGTTTTACGCCTATTTTTATGGATAAAATGTTGCAGCATGCTGAAAATTTGAGTGCTTCGGATATAACAATTCAAACGGGCTCCCCTGTTTTTGCCGAGGTCTATGGAAAATTATTAAAAATCACCAACCGCTCGCTTTCCAATACGGAACTAGGTGATTTAATTAATTCAATCTATGGACCCAATGCCACTACCCAGCTTCTTTCCGGCAAAGATATTGACACTCACTATGAGTTCCGCCCTAATCGAGGTGTACGTTATCGCTATCGGGTTAACGCGACGTCTTGTTTGGTTGAGGGTCATGATGCGATACAAATCACTTTAAGAACAATTCCAACGACACCGCCGCGTTTATCAACAATGAATTTGCCCGACAATATTCTTGAAGCAATTGCACCGGCTGAAGGAATTGTGTTTATCACCGGTGCCACTGGTTCTGGTAAATCCACTTTATTGGCCTCTATTATTCGCGAGCTTATAGAAACAACCGATTCAAACCGAAAGGTATTGACCTATGAGGCGCCAATTGAATTTGTTTTTGACGAAATAGAAACAGTCTCCTCTATTGTTAGTCAATCTGAGATACCTCGTCACCTACCCGACTTTGCTGACGGCGTGCGTAATGCTTTACGCCGAAAACCAAGATTAATCATGGTCGGCGAGTGCCGCGATGCAGAAACAATTAGCGCAGCTCTTGAAGCGGCGCTCACAGGACATCCAGTATATACCACCCTGCACACCTCTGGCGTTGCCGAAACCATGCGGCGTTTGGTAACTTCTTTTGCAGGTGAGGAACGTTTAGGTCGTACCATAGATATTTTAGAAACTATCCGCCTGTGTATTTGGCAGAAATTAGTACCAACAGTTGATGGGACTCGAGTTGCGCTGCGTGAATATTTAGTCTTTGATGAAGAAGTTCGAGACATCTTGCTTGAAGGCGATCCCAACGAAGTGACATCAACTACCAGAAAACTGGTACGACAACGTGGACAGTTAATGACGGTCGATGCAAAAAATAAATTTGAGCAAGGTATTATTTCTGAACGAGTTTATAAGTTAATTATCGCCGGGACAAAAGAATACCAAAGGTAGTTAAAAATTGTTTATCACTCTTGGCTTGATTAGGGAATTGGGATATGGGTGTTTGGATACGATTTATAATTTTGGGAGAAATATAAAAATGACCGCTCAAAAAACAAGTGAAGAGCTCTATAATATCCCTATCGTTTCCTCCACAGGCCTGGACGTTAACCTTGAACCCTATAAAAACCAAGTTCTGCTGATTGTTAATGTCGCTAGCCGCTGCGGCTTTACACCGCAATATGCCGAGCTCGAGTCACTGTATCAGGATTACAAAGAGCGAGGTTTTAGCGTGCTCGGCTTTCCCTGTAATCAATTTTTAAATCAAGAGCCTGGAACAAACGAAGACATTCGAAATTTTACGACAAGCTGCTATAAAGTGACTTTTCCTCTATTTGGTAAAATTGATGTTAAAGGTAAAGAGCAAGCACCTTTGTATAGTTACCTGCGAAAGCACATTGAAAAAAAACCATGGAAATTTATTCCCTGGAATTTCACCAAAATTTTAGTAAATACCCAAGGTCAGATTTTACAACGATTCTTGCCAACGACTTCCTTCAAAATCCTGCGGAAAGAAATTGAATCTTTATTACCCACTTGATAAAGAAAACAACCCCGTTTTTGGGCTAGACAAGGTCTCTTAATTTACTGGCATCAGCTCGAAATTTGGTGAAAATTAATTAAGCAATTTTTTTACTTTTTTAACAAAATTGGGTCCTGGATCTTGTTTATCAGTTTGATAGTCAGGATTCTTTTCAAGCCATAAAGGCGTATTTTTAAATTGTAAATATTCATTATGACCAATCACATATTTTATTTCGGAGTATTTTTTCTTTAGATAACAAACTAAAAAAGCATTGGCTTGAACTTGAGCCTCAGTTAAGTCGTCCTCGTTATCAATACCGCCTATATTTTCAATACCAATCGCATAATGATTTAAACCAATCACATGTCTTGCCATCCAATTATCTGGCATTAGCTGAGAAATGCGGCCATTTTTTTCAACTACAAAATGCGCTGAAACATTTAAATTGCCAGGTAACTCATTAATGCGCGGAGAATTTTCTGGAAAAGCCGAAGAGTTAAACACCCTAAAAGTAGCTTCGAAAGTTGCAATTGCGGTCCAATGGAGTACGATTATTTTTGGTTCAATTTCAATGGATCTTGAGTTAATTCCATAATGATTCAATTGATATTGCTGAGTTAGGGCAATGCGTTCCTCATCAAAAAGAACTGGCACTTGATGAATGGTCTGAGGTTCATAGCAGGAAAATGAATGTGCCAGGGGACAAATGATTAACAGTAAAATAAAAATTTTCATATTAGATTTTTACAACCATAAAGTAAGCTGCTACATAATCCGGTAGATGACGATTGGCCTGAGAAAAGGCATGACGACCGGCATAACTCCCTGTTAAAAAATCGACTTGATAGTAATTATCCTTAAAAGCGCCACCGGTATCAGCAAAAATTCCAGCTTGACTCATAATTTTTCCCTTCCCAGAAGGATATTGCACCATCAGCAATTTTCCTAATCCGAAAAATTCCAAGTCAGCAGCAAAAGTAGCCTGGCTAGCCACTTTAATTTTATATTCAGCATCTTTACCATAGCCTTTAATTCCTTCGACGGGTTTAAAATACCAAAAACGTTCTTGTTGGTAAGGACTTTGCGTCTTAATATAGGGGCGGTTATTAGACCGGTGCACATTGAAGGTTTGCTGACGTTTGGAATCGACAAAATCAGCTATTATAGTACCTTGCAATAAAGCGGCTTCCAGATCTTCTCGATTGAGATAAGCCAGAACAGGAACCTGTTTATTGGCCAAGATGCCTTTTAATATAGATTGCTTACCATACTTAAAACGAGTTAGCTCAGGCCTTGCTTCGGCTTCTTCAAGCGTTAATAATGCTTCGTCCTTAGGTAGCGCATAAAGCGCATAAGGATAATCTGAGCCAGGTTTAGTTGCTGCCTTAGCACGATGTACATAATATTTAGTCATTAAAATTTTACCCTTAGGTAAATTGTCTCTCAGTGCTTTTGTTTTGCCAGGTGATTGCTCAATATCAGGATACCAGCGAAAGAAATCAAAATGTCTTTTTATAAAAGCTAAATCTTGCATTTGATTCTGATGTTGGCAAATAAAAGTTAGCGTTGCTTTAACTCGCTCAAGTGGCAATTTAAATACCTTGCCTTCATGAATAACAGAGGGGTCATAGGAACTCCCTTTATTTAAGTAGGCTAAAGTTTCTTTAGCTGTCGCACACAAAGCAGCTCCATCTAACAGAAAATCAGTACTTGCAGAAAGTTCAGCAGGAACAAACTGAGGCATGCAAAAAGCCGTTATACTAAAAATCAAGGCTGAAAGGCTAACTACTAGTTTCATTTTAAAAGCGGTTGCGCAAATTAGCTTGCTACTATAAGCAGGCCCTTTGAATTAGTCTATTATTTTCTTCCAGGTACGGCACCCGCAGATTAATTTCTATGTTAATCTTAATTGATTTGTAATAATATACAATGTATAATTATATTATGTATAACAATTGAAGATTCATATGTCCACAGTTACGTTAACCAAATGGGGAAACTCCGTAGGAATACGAATACCTGCCACTATCATGAAAGAAGCACATTTAGTGCCAGGAGAGCAGTTGGAGATTAGAGCTGATGAAAAAGGAAGGCTTACATTAATTCCAATTAAAAATCAGCAAGATGGTTGGCTAGAAAAATTTAATACTATTGCCGATTCGAATATGGAAGAGCTTTACCTTGATGTTTCCAACGACTTTGATGCAGATGAGTGGACATGGTGAAATTAAAGAGATTTGAAATTTTTTTAGTTAATTTAGATCCAACCGTTGGTTCAGAAATTAAAAAAACACGACCTGTAGTGATTATCTCTCCTGACTCCATGAATTTGAGTCGTCTAAAAACAATAATCATCGCCCCAATGACTAGCACCATCAAGGAAGATTTCCCCACGAGAGTGAACACCACCTTTAAAGAGAAGAGAGGGCAGATTGCACTCGATCAATTGAGAGCAGTTGAGCGTTCTCGCCTTATACAAAAATTAGGAATCCTTGATAAAGAGGCTCAGCGAAATATTTTGAATACTTTAGCCATTATGTTTCAATAATTAGCCAGGGAATTAACCACCCTCACCTTTAACATCTGTCCCTTGACCTGAAGTAGCACTCTTACCTTTACCAAGCGCGGACGTCGCATAACCACCCAATTGCTGATCACGTTGTCCTGAGGCTTTAGAAGTTTCTTTAGCTCCGCCTTCAACCTCTTTTTTAAGATCGCCTTCAGCCCATTGAGCAGCCTGTTCGCCCAGCCCTTCAGGCTGTCCACCAATCCAGCGTAATACTTTATCGGGGAGATAGGTAATTAGCGTAAACGCCTTTTGCACGACTGTTAAATACATCACAGTATAAATAAGGACTGAGAAGAAGAAGCCATAAACACCTGCCCAACTGCTATAGCCTGTGCCCATCGAGCCGAAATTATTGGCAACATTTGCTGCATTTTGGGTTGCTGAATTAGTCCATGAATTGGTAAAGGAATAATTCCATTGTACGCCAGTCGCTGTTCCCTGGATAAAGGCTGCTGCATTAGCAAAGCCAGCATTGATAATCCATACCGAAACATAAGCTAAAGCTATCGCAGTGATATAGCCAATTATCATCAATGAAGGCCGTAAAAAGACATTCATTAAAATCATAATTGCCTGCTCGCCCTTACCAAAGGCATCATGGCCTTCGGGGTGGGTGACACCCAAAGCGACAATGGGCGCAGCTACCATCGCCTCAATTACCGCAATCAGCCAAGCAACCGTTGCAAAAGTAAAGATCATATAGGGTAGGAAGGGAATGTAATAGGCGGTAATAAAGCCAATCGATACCATTATAAACAACCAAGACATTAAAAGTGGCAAAATTAAAGCAACCACCGGAAAGATAATCATGATTAAAGGGGTAGCGGAAAGACCAATGATTGTAATCCATAATTCATTAGCAAAGTTAATATAGTTTACCCCCATATTGGCTAACGCCACTACGGGATTAGCCAAGGGTTGCTGAATAATCGCTACGTTCTGCTGAAAAATCTGAGCTATAGCGACCAATGGAGCTACTAATAAAGTTTGAACAACCACATTGATAAAGGGCGAGAGGATGCTTAAAAACAAATTAAACAAGGATCTTAGAATTCCGTTATAAAAAATGTCACCCAAGATTCTGCCTAAGCAAAATTTTAAAGGCCAAATACCGAATTCTCCACAAGGAAAAGTCTGTGCTTCTAATTTAAATTGCCCAAAATTTACATCAATATTAATTTTCATTGCAAAATTTGGGGGTTTCATTCCTGGCTGGCCGGGTAAATTCACCATCACCGAATTATTAACATATCCATTCACAGTGGACGACCCTATTCCAGCTATCGCAGAATGGCCGATAGGAAAAACACTATGCGGGGGAATTGGCGCGTTTAACATACCGGAGCCATTAATTAATTTCACAATTTGGATAACGGACGTGGGTTTTTTATTTAACCATTCACAAAGATCTTTATATTTACCGGTGCAACTAGTCTGTGTTCCAGTGCTAACAAAAGGTGAGCTTAGCAAAGAGGGATCAAAAACTGAGCTATCGAGACCGGTTGCAGTATCGGTCTTATTGCTATTAGCCACCGTTGAGGCGTTTAACATCGAAAGTTTAAAAAAATAACTACCTGCTAACAACCAACCCTGACGATTTGCCAAAGCCATAAAACTGCGCTGTGCGTTCACATCAGTGGATGAGCTTGCTCGTTGGAACAGATTCAATGTGGACATCATAAGTCCATTGTAATCGGTAATCGCACCTTGAAAATCCGTGCCATTTAGTAGTGGCGGGGAATCGCTGGTTGGATCTTGTCCCCAACTAATACATTGAGCACTGATACCTCGGCAAGGTGAACCAGAGTCAAGAAGAGGAACGCCAAATTGTTGAGCTGCTACCACTGAAAAATTAGTTTGATTACCATTGTTCACTAATTGTGGGTTAAGTGCAGGATTATTATTTACCATTTTCTGAGCGATGGGTTCTAAATCAACAAACATCTGTTGAATTGCTGTGGCTCTGGTCATTTTAATGGTCTGAACTTCAGAAGCTGAAACGCCTGAACTCTCTAAAATAGCAATATCGGGGGATAAAAAAGGGCTCCAGGCTATTGTGCCGCAGATGCCATTGAGACTTGAAAATAAAGAATTGCTATCAAAATTCGGCATACTTACGGAATAATTTACTTTTGAATTGGGATTTTTAGCTTGAACAATCACGGTATTTACAGTGCTTAAAAAATCAGGCACTTGTCCTGAACAAAATTGTGCCATTGTTTGAGAAGGCTCACCTATACAAGGTCCTGAAGCCCCGCTAGGGCTTTGTTTGGCATTAAGATAAGTTTGTAGGCTATTTTCCAAAACCTTTTGCAAGCCCAGCATGCAAACCTGTCCTTGTAGGATGGTTGCGGCACCAACTGCCACCGAAGAACTATCACTGACAAGTGAAACTCGCGGATTTATCTGGCTTTGTACAATCACTCCCCCACGATTTAGATAGCCTAGGGCGGCCGACCACACTTTATCGGCAGCACCTACGCCTTGCACCACCACCCACATGACAAAAATTTGCATCAAGCAGTAGCCAGACGCTTT
>JACCWI010000027.1 GCA_013697725.1 Tatlockia sp. | reverse complement strand
AGATGGTATTTGAATTGTATGCAGCAAACACACTTGTGTCTTGAATTAATAAGTAAATCTCTTAAGTAGGTTGGCTGTTCAGTTACTCCCCGAGGGCTGGCTTGGGGAGCGCAGGGCGTTTAATAATAATTATAACCCAAATGATGAGAGGTTGCTTTTCTCAGGCAAGGTTTCTTCATTATTAAAGATTTCTTGAATAGGTTGGGTTCTATCAGCTTTTGAAATTGGCAAAATACTTGGGTAATTTATATCAGATTGAAGGCTAATATTTTGTGATTGAGTTTTATTCAATTCCGCTATTGCTAAACGATAAGAAAAGTAGCATGAATTTCTGGGTCTAGAGTCGCCCGAATCCCCTTCCAGCATTCGCTGGGCATCTTCTTTCATAGA
Organism: Tatlockia sp.; assembly: GCA_013697725.1. Lineage (GTDB taxonomy): Bacteria > Pseudomonadota > Gammaproteobacteria > Legionellales > Legionellaceae > Tatlockia. The sequence continues at coordinate 83,310 of JACCWI010000027.1, read as the reverse complement.
TTGGCGATAAAGAGTATAAAGAATAGGAATAATTATGGTAAAAAAAGAAAAAAACAACACTAACCACCAGGCAGCATCATATAAAGGACGAGTTGCTTCTTCTACCAGATCTTGGGGGTATTTATCATTATTATAATCGGTAAAGCCTATTACATATGCTTTTTTAGAAATTATATCTTTGGAGAGTTCTAAAAACTGCGACTTAGAAACTGAAACTCCCCAATTCCTATTCGTTTGAATAGAATAATATGGGCAGCGATTACCATATTGTTCTCTCAATGTATCTGTTTTGTCTTCTTTTTGTTTAGCAAAGTCTATAGCGTCCTGTTCAATTGTAAATAAACGAATCTCCGGAGTATATTCAGGGACGGAACCTCCACAACGCTCCCCGAATTCTCTATATAGGGCATGCTCTAAAACTTCATCTTCTATTTTATCGTAATTAGTTGCAATTTTTCCAAAAGACCAAATTGGCCTAGTGCAAAATAAACCACCGCCTACTGCGAAATATCTTGGCATACAAATTTTTCTAAACTAATGAAGTAAAGTATTGTATCATTGTATAAAATAAAGTCAACATATAAAAATCTTACTCAGCCCTTTTAGCAAAAAAAACTCATTCGCCGAAAAACTCTTTGAGTGGCTCATAAAGCTGTCTTTAGCTACCAAAGGCTATTTTATTTTAAACCTGGGGCTTGGGGAGCAATGGAACAGCCAACCCCCTTAAAAAATAGAAGATAATAAAAACAAATAATTATATTCTTTAAAAAATTCCGCCTTAACAAGGTAGCTTGTTAACTTAATTGAGTTAATTTACATCTAACTTAACGCTTAAGTGGGTTGGCTGTTCTATTGCTCCCCAAGCCCCAGTACCTTAAAAAATTTATTTACCCAATATAACTATGCAGTAATTTGTAAGCAAAAATAGTCAGCAACGAAGCCGCGGGTAGGGTGAGAACCCAAGACATAAAAATATTACGTATAACTATCAAATTTAATGCGCCAATACCGCGAGCTAATCCCACGCCAAGCACTGCACCGACCAGTGTTTGAGTGGCTGAAACAGGTATCCCTGTACTTGTTGCTACAACCACTGTTGTGGCCGCTGCGAGAGTTGCAGCAAAGGCGCGACTCGGTGTTAATGCGGTTATTGATGAACCTACAGTTTCAATTACTTTTCTACCATACATCAAAAAGCCAGTTAATACACCCACACAGCCGAGCAAAATAATCCAGGAAGGATAATTAGCAGCTCCAAGAGGCTGATTAGCATGCATCACCAGGCTATGAATAATGGATAAAGGCCCAACCGCTAAGGCAACATCATTGGAACCATGGGCAAAAACCATGGCACAGGCTGTCAAAGCCATTAATACTGCAAAGTACTTCTCAACTTGAATAAAACGCTCACGCCGTCTAATACCTGGCACCTCAGGAATACGTTTGATAAAAATCATGCCGATAACCGTAATAAAGATGCTGGTTCCCACGGTTACTATTAAATTCTGCTTGTAATTGAGATGAATATCAAAATGTTTTAAACCCTTAAACACCGTTATAAAAGAAAGTACGGAACCGATTAAGAGGAGGTAAATAGGAATATAAAGTTTGGCTTTCTCCAAAGGATCGCTTTTTATAAAGATAGTTTGTTGAATACTAACGAAAAGCGCATAACCAGTTATACCAGCAATGAGCGGTGAGGTAATCCAACCAATGGCAATATGAGTCACCTGATCCCAGTGAATTGCATCGGTCCCTAAAACGACTGAACCAAAGCCCACCATCGAGCCGACGAGGGCATTAGTAATTGAAACAGGAACGCCTAGATAACTTGCAAGATTCATCCAGACTGTACAGGCTAATAATACGGCTAGCATCCCCTCAATCATTATCAAGGGTTGGCTTGAAAGTTCTGAGCTATTGATAATGCCATCACGCATAGTTTCTGTAACGCCGCTGCCCCCAATGAAAGCACCTGCAAATTCAAAAACAATGGCAATCAGCATCGCTTGCCTTACGGTAATTGCCTTGGAACCCATCGTCGTGCTCATTACATTGGCAAGATCATTGGCGCCTACGCCCCAGGTCATAAAAAAACAAAAGGCAATAGCAATAGAAAGTAAGATAAGAGAATAATCCATAGGTTTAGGCTACCGTGCAATAAGAATTAGCAGCCGACCACCTACCGATTGGGCGTGGTCAGCTAAGTCACCAATCCATTGAACCAATTTATAGAGGAAGACTAGATCGATTGCAGGTAATTCCTTTTCCAGCTCAAAAATTCGATGTCTGATATCCGCTAATTTTTCATCACTATCATGCTCGATTTCATCCAAAGTCATGATCATTTCTTCAACCACTTTTACTTCACTTCCACGAAACCCACTTTCAAGCAATTCATCGAGCTCATTAATTGCTTTGCAAGCCTGTTTTGATGCACCTAAAGAACAATCAAGAAAAGGCATAAACACAGGCGCAAGCGCTGCAGGAATAATCATTCGTCTGCTGACAATCAGTGCGGCAATATCCTCAGCCCGATTGGCGATACGATCCTGGATACTCAATAATTCAAGTAAATTGGTACGGGATACGGGAAGAAATAAACCAGTAGGTAAATGCAACCGAAGATCACGTTTAATAAGATCGGCCTCTTTCTCAAGAATTGAAATTTTATCTTTCAGTTCATCGGCTGTCTGCCAATCCTGCGCAAGTACTGCCTCAAAAAAAGGGTGCAATTGTTTAGCACATTGATGCACTTTAAGCATGTGTTGTTCAATAGGCCGAATAGGCGATGGCCCGAACATATTGAATATGCTACCCATAATCCTGGCGATCTTAGGAGAGAATCGATGAGTATAACGATGGACGATCGACAATTCTACTGTCTAGATAGAAAAACAGTGAAGATTTGGCTAATTAACTAAACATTTTAAAAAAAACGTTTTGAATTGGATAAAATAAGGGGGAAGAATTTTATTTTACAAGTAGTATCATAATTTCGCTAAAGATCCTGATTTATTCTAAAATAGTTCAATCAAGTAATAATTTAATTTTAATGCAAAGCGCTTTTATTTGATTAGATCAAATTACAAAGCATATGTAAATAATTTTCAGGTTTTACAACAGGCAGCTTCATTTTTTGAGATTCCAATTTAGTGGTCAAAATCCATCAAGTAGAAGAGATTTGTAAACTGAGTTTACATGCTCTATAATCTTCCTTATCAGAATAAAAAGAAATTAAAGTGCCTTTAAAACCAATAAAAAGACCAGATAGAGAGCTTTTTGCGTTGATAGAAGAGAAAATCAGGCAAACTAAATATGTTTTTTTGGCTCCATTCTCGACTTAGACTCCAAGAGCGTCAAATAACTGAGCTCGATGTGCTCTATATTTTACTTGGCAAAAAAGGGTATGGTCGAAAACGCAATAAGCAAAAGGATAGCTTTGAAAATCCTTCTATGGTTGATTTAGCTCAGGATTGGAAATATTGTATCGAAGGATGTGATATTGATGGAAATGAGATAAGAATTATAGTCACCTTTACCGAGGATTTAATGCCAATAATTACGGTAATTAGGATTTATTAGGAGAATATAATGAAAACTAAAATTGTAAAAAATTTTGTATATGAAGGACTAGGATTTCCTGTGGAATTAAGTCGAGTGGAAATGTATTTTATTGAGGATGATTGGCATCCTAAAATTGATGTTCAAAAGATTGCTAATGACGTTATTGAGAAATTAGCCCTCCAAGATACAAGGCTAACCGGCAATCAAGTCAAATTTATTCGCTCCTATTATTCAATGCCTCTACGAGAATTTGGAGACAAAGTTGTCCATGAGTCCCATATGGCAGTAAGTAAGTGGGAAAAAAAGGCCGATTCGCCGACTAATATGAATGCAAATACCGAGCATGAGTTACGTTTATATATTATTGAAAAAATGCTATCAAAATCTAAAAAATCTCAATCCAAATTTTACGAATTATATATAGCAACAAAACGTTTTTTCGACGTTAAACCGAATCAGTTATCTACTCTTCATATCGTATAAGATTTTATAAGAGAAAATTACAGCTAAATAATTCATGAACCTAAAATTTTTTTAAAGGTTCAATACGGAAGTTTATAACAAAATGTTTGCAGTCATATACCGTTTTAAATTAAAGCAATATCACGAAAGCATGTATAAAAGAATGCTGGAATACAACCCACTGATGAACCTATAGGTGAAGTTAAATTTGTAGCTGATTTTCTATCGCCACCTGAACACCTGGTTTTGAAAGAGGAAACGGTGAAAGTGACCTTGGCTTTAACCAAAGAAAGCGTTGATTTCTTAAAAAAGGTTGCTGAAGAAAACTTACCCACTAACAGACCATGATTCGGGCGTTGCTGGAACAATATACTAATCATTAAAGAAATTAAAATAAGAATAACTGATCTGAAGTATTACTATTATGAAATTACTAACGTATTGGTCTTGTACTAAATTAGCTGATTGGATTCGAGGGGCTCCAACATTGATATCTGGAACATCCGAAGAATGGAGGTCTTGGGAAAAATCAGCCAAGGTCAAACGATTGCGTTTCTGGCTAGCGGAAACAGGACTTGATTCACTACAGAATACCTTGTTTGCCCTCTCAATCGCATAAGTGCTTTGATAGCGTATGTAAATAATCGATGGGTAATTAAAGCCATTCTTTAACCTCACGTCTTAAGCGCGGGCAGTGGCATGATTTTGATTCGCGCCTCCTGCATGCAGCCTTTGATGAGCTCGTTAATTTTGTAGAAATTGAACAAGCTTGGATGGAGGCAATGTGTTCTACAGAGCATCGTAAAAAATACAGAATCCCTTGGTATCGCCGATTGTTTCGTATTGGTTTATGGCGCTGCCCTGAAGCCGGAATTGCCTATTTAAAATGGGCTGCGGAGCTTAAAAAGGATGAAGATTGGGTAGATAAAGAAAACCTTGAATTTGGCCAACTAACCCATCAAGCTCTGGCAGCCCAGGAGACTCTTTTTCTTTATACGTGGTGGAATGAGAAGCGACCGATTCGCCCTGATCCTTATGAAGCTAACGGATGGACTCACTATTGTGAGAAAAAACGAATGAATGATGAGCATATCGATGAAGATAATAGTGAAATCTCTAAAAATATTTTAGATCTTTGTCAAAAAATAAAAATGGAGCAGAATGAGGAAGATACTGCCATGCTAATTCGTTTGGTTAAGCTTAGGTATTCCCTTTGGACATAGGTTAGCCAAATCACTTCCTCGAACATTATTAATTTGTCATTTTAGCTACGAGTTGTATATTCCTCACTTTTTTTTATAATCTTAGTCAATCTCGTAGCTTTTTCAAGTTCATAATAAGTTCAGCAATTCAATGAGTTATAAAGCCCTAGTCCCAAACTTGCGCTGTGAAGCAAAAATTAGGTAAGTTTTATCCCTAATTTTATTTTATTAAAAGCTAATTGAGTGGAAATTTATAGACATTTTAATGCATAGGTTGCCGATTAGCCCACCATAGTTTTATCCTATCTGGTAGAGCAGCCAAAGTTCTCATCACTCGAAGGAGAAAGCTCCTCGTTGTCCATTTCGTGGGATAAACCACCTACATTGAAGAACTGAAGTGAGTAATATGCTAAATCTGATTTTTTAAGAGATAGGGAACCAAGTTGCTCACTTCTAGCATAAACTGCCAAAACAACCTGTTGATTTTCTTCATTATAATTTGATGGTGTGATTTTGTACAAATCATCTAGCACAAGGCCATAGGAATCGAGAACTGTATCCAGTTAGGAATTTTCATTCAAGCCCACATGCTGTTTTTCTTCTTCCTCCTCAAGCAAAGAGCCTGCAATGACTGTAAAAGTATCATCCAGCTTTTGCCAAAAAGTCGAACGAAGGGTTTTAGCATGGATGTGCCTCTGACTCTCCCCCTTATAAATTTTGTGCGAGGGATTAAAGTAGCTCACAGTGTAGATCCTCAATAACGAAAATAAAAAAATTTATTATACAATGTCTATCTATTGATCAGTAGTTGACATGAATGTATAGCTCGCAGAAATAAAAGATTAATCAACTTGTTCATTGAACAAGAGCTAAATCGCCAAAGCAATTAAGACCAATGCTTAGGAAATCATGCCCCTAAGTAATTGGTATTGACATTAGGTCTTTATAGCAAAACAATAGCGCCTTTAAAATCACCTGCCTAACATATCGGAGTAATGCAGGATATCGATAATTTTTGAGGATAGGTATGCAAATAGTGAGCATAAAAGGGCGTGAAATTCTTGATTCACGCGGTAATCCTACGATAGAAGCGGATGTTATGTTAGCCAACGGCGAGATGGGTCGTGCTAGCGTTCCTTCTGGCGCTTCTACAGGGAGCCGTGAGGCTTTCGAGCTGCGGGATGAAGATAATTCGCGTTATGGCGGAAAAGGAGTTCTTTCCGCTGTTGAACATATCAATACTGAGATTAACCATTTGCTGAAAGGCGATTCAGTTAATAATCAGGAACAGATTGATGGTAAACTTTGCGCTTTAGATGGAAGTGAGAACAAAGCTCGCATAGGAGCAAATGCAATTCTTGCTGTCTCACTTGCCTGTGCGCGGGCTTTTGCGAACTCGAATAAACAACCTTTGTATTTAGCGCTTAATCAGGGTGAGGAAATGTCCATGCCCGTGCCGATGATGAATGTTCTCAATGGCGGCGCACATGCTGATAATAATGTGGATATCCAGGAATTCATGCTTATGCCAATTGGCGCCTCTGATTTTGCTTCTGCCTTGCAAATGGGCACTGAAACCTTTCATGTCTTAAAATCAGTTTTAAAAAAGCAAGGCTTAAGTACCTCTGTGGGTGATGAAGGTGGTTTTGCTCCGAATCTAAAATCAAATCGTCAAGCTTTGGATATACTTGCTCAAGCTGTTGAAATTGCCGGTTATAAATTGGGTAGAGATTTAGTTTTTGCCCTGGATGTGGCTGCCTCCGAGCTCTTTGATAACGGGTTGTATCATCTTAATTCAGAAAATAAAAAGTTGTCTAGTTCAGATTTAATCAAATACTACGAGGATTTAGTTGCCAACTATCCAATAGTTAGTATTGAAGATGGCTTAGATGAGCATGATTGGCAAGGTTGGCAGGAATTAACTGCTAAATTGGGCTCAAAATTGCAACTGGTTGGTGATGATCTGTTTGTAACTAACACCCGCATTTTACAGGAAGGCATTTTGCAAAAGATGGCTAATGCAATTCTGATCAAGCCTAATCAAATTGGCACCTTGACCGAAACCCGCCAGGCAATTCGATTAGCACATGAAAATGGTTATAGCTGCGTGATGTCGCATCGTTCAGGAGAAACAGAAGATTCTTTCATCGCCGATTTAGCCGTAGCAACAGGTTGTGGACAAATTAAGACAGGTTCACTCTGCCGCACAGACCGCGTGGCTAAATATAATCAGTTGCTTCGCATTAATGAATCTTCATCCTTAGCCTATGCTCGATTTGTGCGAAAATAGTGAAATTCACGGAAAGCGGTATATAATGAAAAAAAATAAATCATTTCCGGACTCTCTATGCGCTCTCTCATTCTTATTTTGCTTCTAGCTCTTGCCGGCTTGCAATATAAATTATGGCTTGGCGATGGGGGATTGCTTCACTGGACTAATCTTGAAAAAAAACTAGCGAAGCAGGAAACTGAGAATAAAGCCCTGCAATCCCGTAATCTTGCAATCAATGCAGATATCGCGGAATTAAAAAGCGGTGATCAAGCCCTGGAAGAGCAGGCTCGCTTTGGCTTAGGGATGGTTAAAAAAGATGAGGTTTATTATCAGTTTGTGGATTAAATACTGAGTAGATTAATAGAGAGCAATTTGTTGACTATTTTCTTCCTCCTGAGCTAAGAGCTTGAGTTGCATGGCTTCTTCAAAGCTGCATTTTAAAGAGCTGGGAAATAGTTTTAAAAGCTTTAGATAGTCGTAATCATTTTCTGTAATTTCAACAACTCTGCCTAACATCAATTTAATTATTAAATCTCTTTGTTCATCTTTTAATACCGATTGCTTGAGTAAAGACAAGAAATTATAGGCTGAAGTGCTATTATAAATAATAGTATTTCCAAAATCACGCAGAAGGAACGTTAATTTTTTATCATTAAGCCACAGAAGGGCAGCATTGATGGGAGTTAATGTAAGGCCTTGTCCTATTTTTTGTTTGAACGAAGGGTCATAATGCAGATCAAAAAGTAAATTCAATTTAAATTTATTGTCTAAATTTAACTTAACTAAATAATGCATAAATTTTGTTAGATTATTTTCATTGAGATTATAGAGAATAAAGGCAAAAGCAGAGGGCTTCTTAGATAGAAATTTTGCCAATTGCTCAAAATCGAGGGAGCATATCCACATTTTAAAAGTTAGAGGATGGCCTTTATGAATCATGAGAGCCGCGAATGCATGCTGGTTCTCTTCATTGAAAAGAGGCATTATGGAGTGATAACTGCAAGTCAAACTCTTATTTTTCGCCAAGTTCTCAAGGTCTAAATGAGTTAACTTGAAATTCATTTTTAAGCAAAATTGAAGAATAGAACGGATAACAGCGCTCTCTAACAATTCAAAATACTGGGATATATTTTTAAAATCAACGCAATTGACTAAATTATTAAAATCCTTTGCATCACAGCTTGCATGCTGAATTATTTCATAGTTACTAACCCCAAGCTTAAGAAAGTATTCTCGCGCAAAACCTGAAAATGCCTGATCGGCTTTAAAACGCTCTAATAATTGCAAAAAAATAAACGCCGAGGATTTTTCAAGCATGCCCATGGCTTCATTTTTATAATTAATAAAAAAATCCAATTCTGCCTGGTTAATCATATTGGGGTGAACATCAGTTAAGATCTTTACAAACTCAAGATCGCTTAATTGCTCCGCACCAAGATGAATATAATCAGGAAAGTTTTTTATTTTCCTTAAAAGATCCTTCTTCGCTAAAACACGCTGATCATAGAGAGATTTTAGAAAGGAAATTTCCAAACAAGGGTAAACATTGACTTTGTTTAATTTTTCAATAGCAACATAACAGGTTTTTATCACTTGTTCCTGAAAAGTTCTTTCCGTTTCTAGAACAATAGGTTCAGATACAACATTCCAACCACCGTAACGCCCAGATTCATTAGTTAAGACCCAGCCTAACTCCTCATTAAAATGTAGTTCACCTCCGAGATAGGCTTCGCCCTCTTCAAGTTCACCTTTGGAGTTAAACGATGAGGTTAATGACGGATGACCAAATTTCCAAGTGTCTACTTGTTCACCAGTTGGATCTCGAAGTAGGTCTACTAACTGTTCAAATGATTTTTTTTCTGTTTCATTATCGTAGTTTAACTCAAAGGCCTTAAGTTGATTCCAAGGCTCTTCGATACCAATAATGAGTTCTTGTTTTGCATTAAGCACCCAAATGTAAGTGACACCTTCAACAGGGACAAATTTATTTTCTAAAGTGACATTAAGATATCCCGGATTAATCCTACCAATTTCACTAGGTCTAGGATTTGTATTTTGTTGAAGGGGAACGAAAGGCATCAAATCTCTCAGTTTTTAAAGAACGCACATTATACATCTACTGCTCGAGGTGGGCAATAAAAAGCCTTTCAAGAGACGGTTTTTTATCGTTGTCAATTGGAAAATAACCGACATTTTGAAATAGTTACTGAATTGGGTAGAGTCTAAATATACCTTGAGGTCTTTTCTTGATAATCCTCCGCCTCACTTAAAACTATTTCAGAAGAATCCTCGGTTGTTTCTAATTCAGCTATTTTTTCGAGAGTATCATAGGTTCTTTGGGCTATTTTTCCTGAATCCGTATTAAAAAAAGTATAAGAAATGCCATTGTACTTTTGATAACCATAAACAATTGGATAAAATACAATCATACTGGCTAAAATGGTTAAAATAGTATCCATAGCTCCCATAATGCCCCGGTGTTTTTCAAAAATAGACTTTTTGTCCTGTAAGGCTCTGGCGCAATTGGAGCAAAATTCATTTAGATTGTTGATGGTAATGGCAGAGTTCGTTAAGAAAGTCTTATTCATTTCCGTTTCAATTATAGTTAATAAGGTATTATGAGCATGGTAGGCATCGTTTTTACTTCCCTGGTATTTATTCCTTTTTTCGTTAAGCTCATCGATTAAGGTATAAAACTTATAAAAAAGTTCATTATACTCTTTATGCATAGTTTTAGTGAGCATTTCTCGTAGTGCTGTCGAATCAATCGATAGAGGCAGAGCAGCTTTACTAGCTTGGCCTTTCTTTAATTCATTTAATAAGATTACTTGTACCGGGGCAACTTTATGAGACCAAAAATACTGCTTGAGCTGCTTTTGATGATTTTTAGTATCCGTTGCTATCAAACGAATATCTTCTCCTAATTTCAAAGGCGTTTTGCTACGATATTCACTATCATTATGGTGCTTAATTTTGTCAGATTCTGATACTAAAATGATGGGATAGTTTGTTTCGCTTAAGCATTGGCTTTTATCGTTGACTATAAAACGTGCTTGTGGTGCAGCGATAATTTTTCTAAAGATACGGATACGATCTTCAAGTGCTACAAGGTGTTTCTTGCTATCTTGCGATAAACCTTGAAAATAGATTGACCCAAAAAATCGATTAGTTAAAAATTTATCTAATAAATACCCAATATCATAACCTGTTTTATTTTTGGAGAAAAAGCCAAAATGAGCTTCTTCATAGCCGTCAAATTCCTTGCTTGAATTTTCCAAACAAAAAAATTGTGTGGCGGAGAGCTTGCTTTCCTCTGACATTTCTTTTGGCAACTCAAGAAGCTTTAGGGCTTTTTTTAGATTATCCTCGGTTGGATTCAACAATATTTCTTGGACATTAATTTTGGAGTCTATAATTCGTTTAACAATTCTCTCAAGCGTTAAGGCTCTAGCTAGATTAGAAGAGAAAAGGTATAAATCATCTTTTGGTATTTGAGCAACTTTTGAAAAGTTAGGATAAATATAGGTTCCTAAAAGCTGAACTAAATAATAAAACTGGACTATAGCGTCTAATTGCTGATTAAACTGGTCAAGTTCTTCAGGGCTTATAACTTCATTTAGATTATCGTGCAAAATTCTTGCACGCGTCAGATAAATTAACAATAAATTTATATTAGAGAATCCTTCTGATAAGGATGCCTTTAGCTCAAAGTTAAGGTCTTCTATAACCTCAGTTTTATTTGGTGAGGTGAATTTAGTATATCCATGAGTTACGGCTGATAATCTATAAGCACCAGAATATGCATTTCCAAATGAAATTGCGCCAACTAGTTCTTCTTCAGCTTTCGTATTACCCAAAATACTATAACCACGATTAGTTAACTCACCAACAAAAGGTGCTCTGTAGTATTCGTCTATCATCCAAAGTATTGGCATTAATTGAAAGTCTGTCTGAGCCATTAAGGAAACTGTTTTGGCGGTGGTGCCATGAATAAACGGATCGTATTTTTCTCTGGACATATAACATCTCAATATGGCTTTTAGTAGGATGTATTGTACTTAATTTGTTTAATTTGATCAATATATTTTCTGAAAAATGCTTGCCACATCATACTTTCTTAGGTCTAGCTGCTTAAATTTTTTATGTACAACACTTGTCGGTAAAGTAATTTTCTTTAAAAAACTATTAATTCGATAAATTGTTGGAAGCTACATTATCAACTAAAAAACGGAGTTTAACGAATAAAAAATTTATAAAAATTTAGCTTTACAAGATTCGAATAAACAGGTATCTTGAAAAAAGTTAACTTATTTCAAGAGGCGCATATGACAATACTAAGTAGCAGAAACGAGAGCTGGGTTAAACTGGAAGAGATAATATTGGTTCATATCCCACTCTCAAAAGTTAATACGGTAAAACAAATTAAAAATATAAGTGCTCAGCATACACGTGCTTCTAAGACTGGACAAGTGCCTGCCGCTGATCAAAGGGCTAATCATGTACATGAGTCATTTAGCCCGAAAATTAAGGAGAATAAAATGCATTATTATTTAAATCAATGGCGAGAGGTTAAGCAAATGAAGGCACTCTCACTTAAGGAAAAGACAAAAGAGATTATTATTTTAGATCGAACAGCTAGATAACAAAAACACATTTGTAGTAAAAGGATGGGCTTATGAGCAGTAAACAGATGATGGACCAAGCGATGAATTATTTATCGCAAGGGAGCTGTAGTGAACGTGCCTTGCGCACACGATTAGAAAACGAGTTTGCAGATGAACCTAATTTTCTTTGTCGAGTTAATGATACTATCTTAAGGCTGCATCAATTAGATTTAATTAATGATGCACGTATCGCACGACAAATCGCAGAGCGTTATAGTCATAAAGGAGATACTGCAATTATTCATCAATTAAAAGTATCCAAAATGGATGAAGCTACCGTTCGATCAGCACTTGCCTTTGTAGGTAGTGAATATCAACGTGCTTTGCGAGAGGCACAAAGGGAACGACTAGTTTCAAAAGAAATTGGTTTGCCCGAGTTACAGACTAAAATAATGCGTTTATTAAGTAGCCGTTCTTTTTCATTTCAAACGCTCTGTCAGGTCATGGATACCTTATTTAATAAACCATTAACCCAATCTTTTAATGAACCTGGTTCTTCTAGAATGAATATAATTCAAGAACATTAATCTGGTTAATTGTTGCTGCCTAAGCAGACCTTTAGATATTTTAAAGTTCAGCTTTACAAAGCACAGTTAAAAAGGTATCTTGAAAAAAGTTAACCTATTTCATGGTGAATGATGACAACACATGGGGGAAAAAGAGAGGGATCCGGGCGGGCTAAACGGGAAGAGACCAAATTAGTTCGCATCCCTCTCTCTAAGATTGATACGGTACATCAGGTTAAAAACCTAAATTACCAGCACACACTTCCTTTTTATACGGGGCAAGTAGCTGCTGGTCATCCCACTTCCGTGGAAAATGACATTGAAGATCATATCAATCTGCAACAATACTTAGTTAAACATCCTGAAAAAACTTTTTTAGTGAGAGCTAAAGGCGATTCGATGATAAATGCGGGGATTCGCTCGGGTGACATGCTCATTGTAGACAGCTCAGGGCAGGCGACAGATGGAAAAATTGTGATAGCCGCAATTAATGGAGAAATGACAGTTAAATTTATATCGATTAAATTTGATTCGATACAATTATTACCTGCAAACCCACTATTTTCACCAATACAGGTAACGCCAGAGATGAATTTCTCATTATGCGGTGTGGTAACTCACATTATCCATCAAACTTAGTAAAAAATTTAAAGCGTGTTTAAGGATAGCAATTTAACGAGTTTTAAAGACTAATCCATTAGTATTTTATGCACATAAATTTAATAACTATATAATTAACAAGGTTTCATAGAAAATAACAATTTAATTGTACCCCCTACGTTCAGTTCCCTTTTTTATAAAGTTATTTAGCTAGACCTTAAGTAGGATCGATATCTTCATAAAACGAAAAAGTGAATTTTCCTTTGGATTTGCCTTGGTACATGGCGATATCTGCATTTTTAAACAGTGTTGGGATATCGGTGCCATTTTCTGGATAGAAGGCAACCCCGATGCTAATGGAAGTTTTAATGTACTTGTCATCTATTTTGATTAAATTATGGAAGGTAGACAAAATACGTTGGAAAATTTTAACCAAATCCTCTCGATCCTGGATTTCTTCAAGGATCAAGCCAAACTCATCCCCACCGATTCGCGCTAAATAATCCGCTTCACGCAGATGGGGTATAATTATATCTGGTAAAATTTTTAATAATTTATCGCCATAGACGTGTCCTAATTTATCGTTAATAACTTTAAAATTATCTACATCGATAAAGCACACACCAAGTTGTGTTTTATTACGGTGAGCTCTTGCCAGGGAATGTTCCAAATAATCAAAAAAACTGAGCCGATTTGGTAATTTAGTCAGGGGATCATAATGTGCTAATCTCATCAAGTGTTTTTCATTTTCAAGCCGCTCACTAATGTCACTAAAAATGATGGCAGCTCCCTTAACTTTTCGATTAATTAAAATAGGGATGCAAGTGTACTCTACTGGAAGATAGCTTTGATCTTTGGTAAGGAAAACCACTTCTTTTATTTTGATTATTGTTTTTTCTCGAATGGCTTCATGAATTGAAGATTTGTCGACTAATACTTTAGTTATGGGTGCGTCCTTTAACTCATTAGAAGAATAGCCGAGTAATTTTTCAGCAGCAGGGTTTATAAAAGTTATTTTATAATCATTATTTATCCAAAAAATACCCTCAGAGGCTGCATTCAAGAGCAATAAATTTTTTGCCTTTTCAGTATTTAGCTGAATTGTTTTGGCTTCGACTAAGAATTGAATTAAAAATCGTTGGCCATAGAGAATGAATAAAATAATGTTCATCAAGACGCAAAAAAATAAAGTAGCCGCTAATGCTGACCAAACCTGCCATGAATACTCATTATTAATAAAATAGGGAGCTAAGGTTGCTTTGAAACCCCAAGTTGAATTATTAAAAAGAATTGGGTAGTCAACTTGATATTGGGCAGTTTCGTTCGTTTGGAATTGCTTATTATGAAGTTTAAATAATGGTGTGAGCGCTGTACCTGGAGATTTTATTTTAACCGAAACTGTAGAGTAGTATAAGAACTGTTCGAAAATTTGATTGATTAATTGATTAAAATTAACCTGCAAAACAACAAAGCCTGCCATTTGAGTTTGGCGGTAAACAGGGGAGGTAATCAAAAGAGTATCTAATTTCTCTTTATTCTTTAATGGAATAATATTGTTATTAGGAGACTTAAAACTCTCTGCAAATTTTACATTTGATAAAAAATTATAGCCATTAAAATAAATATTTTTACCTTGGGTGGCCGTATAAAGAATAGGATAGGCCAGCGTCTTATTGGCCAATGAGAGCCAGTTTTCACCCCAGATTTTAAGTTGGAATTTTTTTTCAAACTCCTTTGCATTGTCTATTTTAGGTACCCAATAGATAGCTTGGACATTGGGATTTTTTTTTAACAAAGAGTTGGCCTGAAGCTGAAACGCTTCCTTGTTTATAGAAGGGATTGCACTAAGTAAAAGCGCTAAGGTTTGTGCATTTTCATTCACAAATCGAAGTTCACTCGTTAATAAATTAAGCTTGGATTGCGTGAGCTCCTCAAACTTAGTTTGCACACGATTCAATTCAGATTGCCTGTAAAAAATATGTGCAACGATGACAATGATAAAGGTCAAACACAAGGGCATTAAAATTGGAATTAGACGCGAACGCCATAATTTCCTTGGCTTTGCAAATAAAATTAGGAAGACTGGTGTAATAATTAACACCCCAATACTATCGCCTATCCACCAGGTCAGCCAGCTACGGGCAAAATTATCAACGGAGATTATCCTTAGTAAACATAAACCTAAGTTGCCAATGGTAGCTGCGACAATACAAGAAATTGGGCCGGTAAGCAGTGCGAAATAAAGAATTTCTTTAGGTAGATGAAGTGAATTATTAATGCGTATAAAACGTTTAACAAGCCACCATCCCAATAGCGCTTGAAGCACAGCCCCACAACCAATAATCAAGCCAGTCGCTAAATTTAATAAATTAAGTAAATTACCCTCGTTGATTAAGGTGACATAGAAATTAAGAAGAAAAGACGCTAGAAATATTCCAGGTAAAGATTCTAAGCCCCATACAAGAATCGCTCCTAAAGCGATTCCTGAAGGAGCCCAAATTGCTGTCGCATAACCTGGAGGCACCGCCAATAACAGGCCTAAGAATCCACTGGAAATATACAATAACAACACAATTAAATTATTTAGAATGGTTTTTTTTAGAGAAGTCATATTCCTTCATTATCAGAGTTTGGGTGAATCAATTCTTTACTCAATGACCAATAATTTCTTTGACTAATTTGTGATTTGTAAACGTTTTTAAAAAGTATCATTAATCGATAATAGCTTGAAATCAATAAAAAACAAGGCTGATTCGGATCGATCGCACTCTGAATTCATTTTTTTCTTTAAGACTCTTGATTTAAAATTTAACAGTGCGTCATTTTTTAGCTTCTAGAGTGCCACTATTTAGTTAAGAGATTAGATACCGACTGCATTGGTACATTTAGGGCACTTTGCTGTATCTCAGGTCTTGATGTAGTTGTTGTGCGTTGCTGCATGCGGCCTAAAGAGGCTAAGGTATTGGCTTGCTGTTCACAGGGAAATTTTTTAATAACGCCAAGCCAAGCCACTTGTGACACAGTCATTTTATCTTTGTCGCTTTGCTGACTAGAGATTCCTTTATAGGTTTGCTGGATTAAGTCATTTAGAGTAGTTGCATCAAGATGAGAGGTGATAGGTAAACAAAAAAGTGGTTGTCCCCCTTGATTTTTTGCGAGTTCATTTGCCTGGATAAGGGTCTCGGCAATACTTTCATCAGTAATCATTAGAACATGGCGTGCTGAGCGCGCCCAAGCTTGAGACTGCTGATCAGCTTTCATTTCCATTTGTGGAATATTTTGAACAATGTTCATATAGTTATCAATAGTGTCAGCCTGTAAATAATGCGAACACAAAACTAAATAAAAGAAAATTAAATGCTTCATAATCTGTCCAATTGTTGAGCCATTTATCAATAGCAATTTAAGCAATTTCCACAGCGTTAAGTTTGAGCTGGAAGGCTCAAGCTTTTTTGCATTTATTTATATAGCTTTTTTCTAAATGCTGCAACAATTCATCCGCATTAAAGGGAGATTGACTTAGGCCTAGGTATTTATCTGGGCGGATCATAAGGGCTAAGGTCTCTTGTATATTATATTTTTTATGTACATCCTGATTGATATCAAGCCACAACGAATAAGATTCGTTAGTTTTAGCGGTTGGCTGAGTTACTATTAGATGAGTTTGGACAAGGCCCTGATAATCTATTGCAACAGATTCAGCAATTTTAGCTAAATTACCGAATTGGCTATTGTTAGGTCCAGCAAAAAGAAAAAGATGGTGTGCTCTGCCTTGTATAATTTGCGCTAACAATTTCTTCTCTTGACTGGGTAACTCGGTTAGCTCTAAATCGGTGAGGTAAAGCCCCACATTAAATTCTGTTATTTTTCCCAAAACCGCAGTAATTGGGCTAGCGGCATAACTAATATCTAATTCGGCCAAATCTCGAAGGATGGATTTTCTTAGGGTTTTTATTGAAAAAACAAGCTTTAAAAATCGATTACGTAAGGCCACCAGAATAGGATTTTTAAGCAAGATCATTTTGGTAGTGATGCCGGTTTTTTTTAAAACATTTTTAGCAATAGGAAAACGTTCAAGTTGATAGCTATTTAATAATTCTTCCTTAGCAAGATTTTTATGCACTAAAGCTAACTTCCAAGCTAAATTATAAATATCTTGCAGTCCAGTGTTCAACCCTTGACCACCCATTGGACTATGAATGTGAGCCGCATCGCCAGCAAAGAAGATTCGTTCATAGCGGTATTTTTGAATTTGTCTTTCTGCAATTCCAAATTTACTAAGCCAAATTGGATTTGATAGGCTAGCTTGGTCAGAGCAGCGACGTTTAAATATTTCCTCAATGTCTTCCATGGTTGGAGTTTTAGAATCAGTTTTAAGAGGCGCAGTCATAACTAGACGATAGCGCTTGGATCCCATGGGAAAACAGGCAAGAGGACCTTCATCACTGAGATAGGCAATCATTTTATCTTTAGGCTGATCCCAATCAATATGAAGGTCAACTAGCCACCAAGTTTGGCCATAATTGGACCCCCTGAAATCAGCATAAACTAACTTTCTTAGGGTTGAATGAGCGCCATCGCAAGCAATAAGCCAACTTGCTCTTACAAGTTCGGAGCTTCCATCTGATTTTTGCAGAGTCGCTAAAACATTGGTTGGGCACTGTTCAATTTTGATTAATTCAGTGTTCCAAGTTACCTCAAGACCTTTTTCCTTCAATCCTTGATAGAAAATGCGCTCTGTCTTATCTTGAGGGAGAGCAATAAGATGATGATGATTTTCATTAAGATCGCTTAAATTGGCATTAATTAATTGTTTGCCCTTGGATTTAATGATCATCCCCTCTATTGGGAGACCTTGGCTTTCAAAATCATCAAGGAAACCACAATCTTTTAACAGATCAAGGCTACGAATATGAATGGCCAGGGCTTTAGAGTGGTCACTAAGTGCCGATTTTTTCTCAACGATACGACAATTTAAACCTTGGCGGCTTAATTCATTAGCACAAAATAATCCTACTGGTCCGGCTCCAACAATTAAAACATCCAATAAGTTTGTAGACATAATCATCCTTGATTGAGAGTTGGTTATTTAATTAGTGAGTTATCCAGCACTTTTTTTGCCTGTTCTGCACGAAGGGCTTGGACCTTAGTCTGAAATTCAGGGTATTTAATCCCCAAGATTGAGGCTGCTAAAATTGCAGAATTGATAGCACCTGCTTTACCTACGGCGAGTGTCGCGACCGGTATGCCGGCTGGCATTTGCACAATGGATAAAAGTGCATCAAGGCCATTTACAAAGGTCGATGACGGTATGGGAACACCGAGTACGGGTTTAATAGTTTTTGCAGCTACTACACCGGGTAAATGTGCAGCTCCACCCGCAGCAGCGATAAAAACCTCTACTCCACGTTCTTCAGCTGATTTTAAATACTCAAACAACGCATCAGGAGTGCGATGAGCCGATAAAGCTCGCGCTTCATGGGTTATGCCTAAATGATCCAGGGTTTGGCTTGTTTCTTCCATTATTGCCCAGTCAGATTTTGAGCCCATTAAAATTGAAACTAGTAGCTTTGACATTATCACCTCCAGGTTTTAAATCCTAAATTAATTGGTTTGCTTTTCTTTCAGAATATATTTTTTTTAGTGCGGCAACCAAGGCTAGTCCTTCCAATTGTTGTACTCTGCTTTTCAATTGCTCAGGATTATCAGTTTGAAAAACTGGGCATTTCTTTTGCAAAATGATTGGTCCCAAATCCACTTCTTCAGTAACAAAATGTACGGTGCATCCACTCTCCGTATCTGCGCTATCTAATACTGCTTGATGAACAGCCAGATCCATTAGACCAGAATATAAGGGCAATAATGAAGGGTGAATATTGATGATGCGATTTTCCCATGTCAAAACAAATTCTGAGGATAAAATACGCATATAGCCAATTAGTACAACCAGTTCAACTTTATGCTCTTCTAATAGCGCAGATAATTGCTGATCATAAGCTGCGCGGCTTAATTTTTTAGGATCCATTAATAACGAGTTCAGGCCAAAATGGCGTGCCTTTTCCAAGATTAAAGCCTCGGGCTTGTCCGAGATTACAAGCTCAATTTTAGCGGATAATTCATTGGTATTAATGGCTTCAACCAGAGCCTTAAGGTTAGTGCCACGGGTTGAACCTAGAATGGCTAGGCGCATGGTTTTCTTAGCCTCATCATTTGATTGATACGGTGCTGAATTAATTTCTCTGTACCAATATCTTCGCGATGAAATAAAAATCCATCAATCATACTAATTTGAATTTCGGCCTTTTGTTCAGCCTCAGCAAGGGTATCGGCAATACCAACATAAGCTGCGGTGCGCGAACCAGCTGCGACTAGCATGTGATCAGTTTTGTGTACTGAGGCCAGGTATAAATTACTTTGATCAGAAACTCGGGAAAAATCAACCACAAAATTTTTCATAGGCTTATCCGGATAACCTAAAGGCACTGCATATTTGCAAACCGTCGCTTGATTTGAAAATTTCACTTTATTTTTATCTAACTTTCCCGTGATCATTGACTGGCAAAGCGCTAGGAAATCAGATTCAAGCAGGGATAAAATATTAAGAGCCTCAGGATCACCAAAACGAGCGTTAAATTCAATGACATAAATTCCCTCCCGAGTCGCAATAAAGCCTCCATAAAGAATACCAATATAGGGCTCTTTGCATTCCTCGCTTAAGGCTTTAAAAACGGCTTGATTAATAGTAAAAGCTTGCTCATGCTCTTCGCCTGTTAAAAAAGGGAGGCTATGATTGCTGTCGGAATAAGAACCCATGCCGCCAGTATTGGGCCCTAAATCACCATTATTTGCCCGTTTATGATCCTGCACCAAAGGCATAGGAATAAGTGTTTTGCCGTCAGCAAAGCACATAAAGGAAAATTCCTGGCCTATTAACTTTTCTTCAATAATAAAGGTTTGTTTTTTAGAAAGTATTTTATTACAAAACAGTTTTGCTTCCGCGAAGGAAAACAGGTGTTCACCTGCGACTTTAACTCCTTTTCCCGCCATTAAGCCATTAGCTTTGATGACATAATTTCCTTCACCCAGTTCATGAAGATAGGCATCTACCCGCTCAAGACTATTGAAAGTTTGATAACGGGGTAGCCCAGCAATCTGGTATTTTTTCATAAGATCGCGAGCAAAATTTTTAGAGGTTTCAATCTGAGCCAATGTTTTTTTAGGGCCAATGGTAGGGATATCTATTTGCCATAACTCATCCGCTAAACCTCTTTCAAGCGGTAGTTCTGGGCCTATAATAGCGAGCTCAATCCCCCAGGCTTTGGCTTTTTCGATAATAGCACTGGTATCTGCAAGATCTCCGGCTACATAGTGCTTGGAGAGCTGAGCGATTCCTGGATTTAACGTGGTTCCATAGCAATAAATTGTTTTTTCCTGAGGGGAGCGTTGCAAGGCTTTCACCATTCCATGTTCGCGAGCGCCAGAACCTACAACAAGAATTTTCATTTGGCCAAATCTCCTGGCTTGTCAACATTAGATAACCTGGTGAATTCACGCTCTTGCTCTAAGTGCTTCTTTTTATCAACGGATAATTTGCCAAAATAATCACCATCCATGCATGCCATGCAGGGCGTTTTTATATGATGATCGCCGCGGCGAGTCACGGCTTCAATTAGATTTTCCTTAGACTGATACATCAAGGCATCGACTCCAAGATAACGTGCTATCTCTTCTTCATTGAGATTGGCTGCTATTAATTCCTTGCGTGAAGGAATGTCAATGCCAAAGAAGCAGGGATGTTTCAGTGCTGGCGACGTGGAGGCAAAATATATTTTTTTTGCTCCAAATTCTCGTACCATCTTCACAATTTCACGTGAAGTGTTGCCTCGAACGATAGAGTCATCAATGATCATAACAATTTTATTTTCAATTTCAGTGCGCTGTGGTGTTAATTTGTAACGAATGGAGCGACTTCGTGCCAACTGATTAGACATAATAAAAGTGCGGCCTATAAAGGGGTTTTTATATAAACCTTCGGAATAGCGAACGCCTAGTTCATGAGCAAAAGATAAGGCGGCAGTATTGGCTGTGGATGGCGCCGGTATCACCACATCGGGTTTGAGGTCGGGATATTTGCTTTTCCATTGCTGGGCAAGATTTTGGCCCATTCTGAGGCGAGCTCGATAAACACTAACGCTGTTTAAAGTTGCATCAGGGCGGGCAAAATAGACATATTCAAACACACAAGGTCTAAATTCTGCCTTTTGCAAAACACGTCGGTGTAATTTTCCCGAACGATCAACGTAAGCTATCTCTCCGGGTAAAATATCACCCTGAGGTTTAAATCCTAAGGCATAAAAAGGCGTGGTTTCTGATGCAAAAATGGTATCGATTTTACCCTTTGAATTTTCCCGCATTCCGAAAACTAGCGGTCTAATTCCATGCGGATCGCGAAAGGCAACCAGTCCTTTACCAATGATAGCCGAGACGATTGAATAGGCGCCTTCAATGTGTTTAAAAATATGTTCTACGGCCTTACACAATAATTCAAAAAAACTATCGTCATCCTCATCCGCATAAGAACCGCTTG
Organism: Tatlockia sp.; assembly: GCA_013697725.1. Classification (GTDB taxonomy): domain Bacteria; phylum Pseudomonadota; class Gammaproteobacteria; order Legionellales; family Legionellaceae; genus Tatlockia. The sequence continues at coordinate 61,450 of JACCWI010000027.1, read as the reverse complement.
AGAGTTGATCAGCGAATCTTAGTAATAAGGCTTCTGAATCCAGGGATGAATTTAGGTGGCGGAGTTGACGAATACGAATCTCATTGGCTAATTCCAAGTAATTAGTCAAGTTACCATTATGAGCAAGCGCTATGCCACGCGGACTACCAATCCATAAGGGCTGAACATCGGCATCGGTATAACCTCCGGCAGTTGGATAACGAACATGACCAATGCCAATATTGCCTTTCAAGTGAGAGATATTTTCAGGATTGAAAATTTCTCTCACCAAACCTAAACCGTGTTTAGTGTAGAAACGTTGGTCGGAAGTGAGCAGGCCTGCAGCATCTTGGCCGCGATGCTGTAAATGAATTAGACTCTCATAAAGTTCATAAGCTACCGGTTCGTGACTATAAATACCAACTATGCCGCACATTATTTATTTACCCAAGTATGATTTAACATTTCTTAAAATCCGTTGCTCTGCAGGCTCTTCAAAAGCGTCAAAACAAAAGGGCTTGCCGGTAATTTGCTCATAGAGTTGAATGTAGCGTGCAGAGAGCTCTTCAACTAATTCTTGCGGTGCTTCTGGCAATTTTTTATCTTGATAGGGATCGCAGTTTTTAGTAAACCATAATCTTAAAAATTCCTTATCAATATTTTCTGGCTCTAAGCCTTCAGCAAAACGAGCTTCATAGCTGTCGGCAAGCCAGTATCGACTTGAGTCAGGTGTATGTATTTCGTCCACAACAATGATTTTTCCGTACTTATCTTTGCCGAATTCGTATTTAGTGTCGACTAAAATTAAGCCATGTTTTGCTGCTAGCTCGACGCCCTTTTCATATAAATCAACAGCTAAAGCTGAAGCTTCTAACCAATCGTCTTCATTCAGCCAGCCTTCTGAAATGATTTCCGCAGGAGCGATGGGTCGATCATGTTCTTTTTCCTTAGTCGTAGGTGTTAATAGAGCTTCTGCCAATTTCTGGTTCTTCTTTAACCCCTCGGGAAAAGAAATACCGCAGTAATTACGAATACCATTTTGATATTGTGTCCACAGAGAAGTAGATGTGGTGCCAGAGATATAACCTCTTACTACAAACTCAATCGGAAAAACGCTGCATTTTTTAGCGATGACTACATTAGGATCGGGAATGCTAATGATATGGTTGGGCACTAGTCTAGCAGTCTGCTCAAACCACCAGGCTGAGGTCAAGTTAAGCACCGCACCTTTAAAGGGTATAAGTGCAAGCGGTCGGTCAAAAGCTGAAAGCCTATCGGTGGTAACTAACATTAGTTCGTCGCCTAAATCATAAGCATCCCTGACTTTTCCCTGATACCTTCCAGCAATTGGTAAATGGGTCTGATCCAGGCAAAAAGGAAGCGCGGATTGAATCTTTGCTCTATAGATGTTCATAGCTGTAGTAGTCATTGGCATAACTATTCCCAATAATGTTAGTTTGCAAAATATTATCTATTAGTTCATTAATATTGACACCCGAAGCGCTAAACTGCCAGACCACTCCATGATGAATTTGTTGGATCTCTGGTATTTCATAGTGGGCTGTTAAGGTCTGCAGAATTTGCTGACCCTTTAAATCCTCTTTGGGACGGACAAGATAAGAAAGCGCTGAATCAGAATTAAAATCTTTAGGGCTAATTTCCAGTTCTTTACGCTTGGAAAATAAAAGATCTGACTGTTTAAGTAAATTAATAGCTTCAATTGAATCGGATTCAATTTCCCAATGTTCAAAACGATTAACCCTGACCGGAAAACCTAATTGCCTAAGGGTTTTTTCAACGGTTAAAGCCTGGTTGTTAGTAATAATTAACTTAACCAGACAAAGTTCACTATTCTTTTTTTGTATAAAGGGTTGTGGCTTTATCATTTCAGTTTTTGCTAAAAAATTTTTAACAGCTTTGGGTTTACTTTCAACGATGTAATCATGCATTGATCTAAAAATTGGATCGCCATTAGGTGTTCGCTCTGGATGCGGCATCATGGCCATTACATTTCCGCCTTGATTCGTTAAAGCAGCAATATTAGCTACAGAACCATTAGGATTTACTGGAAAATTGTCGGTGACATTTCCTTTAGCATCACAGTATTGAAAAAGATTAAGACCTTCTTGTTTGATCTTGGCTAGCAGCTCATCGGGAATGAGAAAACGTCCCTCAGCATGAGCAATAGGTAAATTAATTAGGGCAGAGGGGGTTAGGTATCGCGTGAAAGCATTGTGTTGATGGTTGTCGGATAGGCGCATTGTTACCCAATTATTGTAAAAACCTGAGCCCATTATTTTGCCTGCGACAATACGTTTATTTTCAGTTAAAGCTAACTTTAAGGGACTACTGATTCCCGGGACTAAGCCCGCTTCCACCAGTATTTGAGCGCCGTTACAAATGCCAAGTATAGGCTTACCCTTTTCACTTTGTCGTTTGATTTCTTGCATGACTGGATCCAGGGCGGCAATAATTCCGGCGCGCGAACGATCCTCGTAGGAAAAACCGCCGATTAAAATATATCCGTCCAAACTCTTTAATTTTTCTAAGGGCTCATTCCATAAAAATTCGATTGGCTCCATTCCTGCGCGTTTAACAGCCAAGGCGGTTTCACGTTCGCAATTGGAGCCAGGAAATTGGATTAATCCGATTTGTATCATAGCAATCGCACCTTTTTATTTCCGCTAACCACGCGACCGATTTCATAAAGAGGGTAATTAGGAAAATTATTTAAGACAACTCGAATCGGCGCCAGCATCTCAGGTGAAAGAAACAATACTAAACCTGCACCCATATTGAAAGTTGTATACATTTCTTGATCATCTAAATTACCCAATTTGCGGAGGAGATTAAAAATAGCCAGTTGAGGGATTTGATTTTTAAAAATCTCTACTGAGCAATTAACCGGCAAAATTCTTGGGATATTTTCCAATAAACCGCCGCCGGTAATGTGCGCCATTCCTTTAATAGCAATATTGTTATCTAAAATAGATAAGATGGGTTTCGTATAATTCAGGTGGGGTCTCAAGAGCTCCTCACCGATGCTGTGACTAAAATCCTGAGTCTTGGAATCAACGGTATAACCTGCAACTTCAAAGAGTAATTTTCGGGCAAGTGAGTAGCCATTTGTGTGAAGCCCACTTGAAGGAAAGGCAGCAACAATATCGCCTTCTCGAATTTCTTTTCCTTCAATGGCTTTGGCTTTTTCAACGACACCCGTGATAACCCCGACCAAATCCATTTCTCCACTAATGTAAGTTCCAGGCATTTCTGCTGTCTCGCCTCCTACCAGGGAAATGTCATTTTCTTTGCAAGCGAGAACCATTCCAGAAATTATTCCTTCGATGATTTGGGGGTTTAATTGATGATTGGCAATATAATCAAGTAATATGAGGGGTTTTGCACCTAATACAACAATATCATTGGCAGTAGCGCTGACTAAATCGATGCCGATGGTATCAAATTTTTGCATCATTTTAGCAACCATCATTTTGGTGCCCACGCCATCAATACTTTGAACCAGCACGGGGTGTTCATAGTGTTCTAAGAGCGCTTTGAGGTCATACATTGCCCCAAAGCCGCCTATTGAGGTAAGTACCCGCGGCGAGAAAGTGGACTCAATACTATTTTTAATCTTACGGACGGCTTCGTTACCTGCTTTTACATCCACTCCTGCAGCTTTGTAATCGATACTCGTCATTATAGAATCCTCTCAATTAAACCTCTTTCCCAGGCTGTTTTGGCTGCGGCAATGGGTAAATTTATCAGGGTGTTAATCATTAAAGTGGGAATTTCAGTGGTTTCACCAATAAGCTTATAGTAAATTTCTTTTTTGTTAAATAATTGCTCAACTTCTGCGATATTTTTTGGGGAAACTTCAAGAACAAAACCGCCTGTTTCAGTGAATAATTTTTTATCATTCTCCAAGTTACCGGGAATAATTACATTAACACCGATTAAATTTTTAAAGCTCATTTCGGCCAGGGTCACCGCAACACCTCCCTCCGAAATATCATGAGCCGAAAGAATTAAATCGGCTTGAATAGCCGAATAGAGAGCGCTGATTTCATCATTAAAGGTCTGCAAATTAGGCTTGGGCAGCTCAGAGCCCAATTCATTATGCAATTGATAATACACGCTACCGCCACATTCATCTCTGCGCTCACCGAGCATCACTAAAATGGAATTTGTTTGTTTTAAATCATAACAAAGCGCTTTATTGACTTCCGGCATCACCCCTAGACAAGAAATAATCGGTGAGGGGGGGATGGAGCCTTGTGCAGATTCATTATAAAGGGATACATTGCCTGAAATAATGGGTAGGCTAAATTCAGGGTTATCAAGCATTTTAACGGCTTTACAGGCATCGACGATACCGCTTACTGAATCAACAAATTCGCCCATTTGCAAAGGATTCTCTGGGTTACCAAAGCAAAGACAATCACTGAGAGATCTAGGCCAGGCTCCTACAGCTACAATATTACGCACGGATTCAATCACCGCGTTTACCGCTCCCCAATAGGCGTCAATTTTATTGTAGCGAGGATTGTGATCAATGGATAAAGCTATCGCAGTTTGACGAATCTCGGGTGGATATTTATCTTCATTAAAAGGGGTGAGAACACCAGCATCTGCCCAGCCGGGTTCAATCACTGAACGACCCTGAACTTGCTTATCATAGCATTCATAAATTGGCGCTTTTGAAGCGATGTTTTCATGGGCAAGCAGGCGTAAAAGAATCTCATTGTAATCATTTACCTCAAAAGCTTTAGGTTCGCTGTAGCTTTTTGCCTTGGTTGTATAGGGCCGATCATAAAGAATGCCTTGGGTGATGTCTTTGGCTCTGGCAGAAACGATTTCTTTGCCCTGAGCATGTACCACATATAATTCATCTTTTCTTAATTGGCCAATAACCGTTGCTTGCGCACCCTCACAAATTTCTGGTAGGGCAAATCGTTGGTTATAGTGTGTTAAAAATTTCTCAACCAGTTCGGTAGGTACAATCCACATAAATCGTTCCTGTGTTTCCGAGCAAAGGACAACAGCAGGTAGTAAGTTTTTCATTGAGGTAGGCACAAGATCCAAATTTAGATCTGCGCCATAACCGCCGGCTTCCGCCAATTCAATCGAAGCGCAGGCAATTCCACCTGCCCCCAGATCTTTAAATCCCACACGATCAATTAAATTATTTTCGCGCAACCATTCAAAGAGTGTATTATTTGCTTTCAGAATATGGCGTTGTAAAAAAGCATTTGGATCTTGAACAGCACCTTTGTTTTGCTCAAGCTCTTCTTCGCTGAGCGTTGCCGATGCGAAGGCTGCGCCACCAAATCCACTGTTATCGGTAGGTTTGCCCACTAAAATAAAACGATAATCATTAGCCTCTTTTGGGGCAAAAGAGTGAATTATATGATCTTCCCTAACGAGGCCTAAAGTAACAATGGTAACAAGGCAATTTTCATTATAGGCCTCATCATAATAAGTATCCCCGGTGAGATTAGGGATACCAAGGGGATTTGCATAACCGGCAATACCCTGCACAACTCCTTGTTGTATTCGAGTTGTTTTAGCCCGATTAATATCACCAAAGCGCAGACTATCAGCTATTGCTATAACCTCGGCTCCCATGCAGGAAACATCACGGACATTGCCACCTACTCCAGTGGCAGCCCCTTCATAAGGCACAAGCTGCGAGGGATGGTTATGCGATTCGTGACTGACGACAATGCCATAACGTCGACCTTGATGGTCAGTGGCTACAGCAACAATTCCTGCATCTTCTTTGGGTCCAAGAATTACATGAGGTCCAGCAGTATTAAATTTATTAAGATGTTTCCGGGAGCTTTTATAGGAACAGTGCTCGGAGCCTTGAATTGACCATAATACACATTCGGCATAGGTAGGAGGTCTTTTTAAGAAGGAGTTTTGAATCGTGAGGGCTTCGTCAACAGTTAATCTGAGATTAAACTGTTTAAGTTGGTTGGCAATTTCGTCCGAGGACAACTGATTAAAATCAAAACAATCCGGCGTTTTCATATCAGGCTCTAGCATGAGCTAAAAGTCGCGCTATCTTAGCCTTTTCTGCCGAAAAAATCAAATAAAGCCTGAGAGTTCGCAGATTTATTATAATGTAGTTTTCTTAGATTGCAGTATTAAAGGGATTCAAGCCGCAAAATAATACACCTTTATTTGACTAATTTTTATATTTATTGGTAAAATAAGGAACCTATGCGCCTGGAGTATGCTAGATGTTAGACAGAGGAAATGAAGAAACTTATAGAGCTGATTATGATTATCTTTTCAAAATTCGGTTGATTGGTGATCCCGGAGTTGGAAAAAGCTCGTTGCTATTGCGTTTTACTGACGACTCGTTTACAGAATCATTTATTACCTCCATAGGAGTAGATTTTAAGATAAAAAATCTGCAAATAAAAGATAAGCAATGTAAATTACAAATTTTTGATACCTACAATCAAAATAACAATTTTCGCGGCCTAAGAAATATTAATAAAGACTGGAGCCAGCATTGTATTTTCATTGTTTTTGATCTAACTGATCCTGAATCATTTAATAATATCCAAAAACATTATGAAGATTGTGAGTCTCACATAAATGATACTATCCCTATTATAATAGTAGGAACTAAATCTGATTTAGATTCAGAAAGAAAAGTTTCGCAAGTCGATGCTCAATATTTTTGTGATCAACTTGGCTTAACTTATATTGAAACCTCTGCTAAAAATGGGCATCAAGTGGATAAAGCTTTTGAGTCCGCGACTATCAATCTTTTAAGAAAATTTGATAATAATTTTGATTCTTCTTATGAGAAGAGTCTCGAGCTTGAGCAGAAAGAAAGAGAAATTTTTGATGGAATGGTAAGCTCAATCAATAAGGCTTTTCCTCAAAAATTTTCCAGTAAATTAAATGAATTGCAGCTTATAACGGATTTAAAAAATACTCTAAATGCTAGTACTTACAAAAAACTTAATGTTCTTCATGACCATCTGAAAATCGCAAAAAACAACATGCCACAGGGATTAAATAAATCAAAATTAGAATTTTTTATTAGCGATTGTCTTAAAAAAATTGAAACTATTTATAACAAAACTTACGCTGAAAAAGTAAGAAAACAAATTTCTCTAGAGATGTCTCTCGAAAAATCGTCTTTAAAATCACTAAGAGACGCACTTCTTTTAATACCTGAGAAATCAAGCCTTCACATCGCCATAAAGGATTTGAACGTGCTCCTGGATGCCGGTGCTTTAGATGATTCTCTAGCAAAACAAATTAGTGAGGATACGTTAGAGATTGTGAAAATTATTGAAAAAAGTCCTAACTTATCCGCGGTGGAAAAACAAAGTGCGATTAATACTTTTCTGGATAAAATAATAAAATCATTACCCGAAGACAGCATGGGTATGAAAATAGGCCGTGCCATTGCAGTTATTCTGATTGTGGCAGTGTGTTTTTTAGCTTGCATGACCATAGGTTCTTTTATTGGATTTGCTGCAGGTGCATGGTCTGGACCCGCAGCGTTTTTAACTGCTTTTATCGGTATGAGTTCAGGATTTATGATTGGTTTAACCATTGCCTCCAGTGTAGCGGCTGCTGCTGCTGGTGGTCTTACCCTGTATGGACTTTTTTCATCAGATTTATATGCAGAAGAGGAAATTACCACCGTGGCGAAAGCAGCAGGCAATCGTGTTCTTGAAAAGGCTCATGAGGAATTTGCTGAGGCAACTCAAAAAATGGGATAAACGATCAGGTTTACCTCTTGTGTTATGAGCAAGCGGTTATCAGCGATCAGTCTAATTTACTTCAATCGGCCTTAACGCTATTTCATGATTTTCATCAATTAATAGAAAATGGTAAGCAGGTACATCGAGCCAGTCTGCATTGAAATTGGTTAGCTTTTCGGAGCTAATCAGCGCTGCTCTTGGTGCAAGACCCTGCATTTCAAGATATCTGTGTAAGCTTGTGCCCACAAAATAATGCAAACTTTCCGGCACGGAATTTGTTTGTGTACAATAACGACTTGCGATTAAACGTTTCCCATCGGTTAAGCAAATATTAAAGTAAGAGGCGTTTTCGTAAGCATATTTATCGACCAATTCGTTAATAACGATAAATGTTTCTTCTAACACATCAGCAACTATTGAAATTTGATGAAGGTCTTTTCCCTTAGCCAATTGTAAAAAGACTGCAAATAGATGCTCAGAATCAGTTTCTCCCTGAATCCAATTGTAAATATCATCGTCTAATAAATGGCGAAGGTGACGCTTAACGGCAATAAAATCACTAATGCTGCCATTGTGCATTAACATCCATCGTCCGTAAATAAAAGGATGACAGTTATAAGAGGTTACCCCGGCAACACTTGCCGCTCGAACATGTGCAAAAAAACAAGGCGCTGTAATTTTTGCAGTAATGTTTAAAAGATTTCTATCATTCCATGCGGGAGAAACAGAGGTAAACAAGGCGGGCTTATCACTAATTTTAGGGGCATACCAGCCTAGGCCAAAGCCATCACCGTTAGTTGGAATATTGGATTCGCGGGCGTGAAGACTTTGCATGATAATTGAATTAACAGGTTTGACTAAAATATCGTCTAAAAGAATTTCAGAGCCCGAATAGGCAACGAATCGGCACATAAAACTCCTTTTTATCGAAAAATTTAATCGCTTTTATAGTGCCACAATTTTTTTTAAGTTACATCAAGGTGAGCTGGATCGGTTATTGCAGAGTAAAGCCAAGACTGTAATAACTTTCTCAATTTATTGATAGGGGCTTATCAATGCGAAAAATAAATCTGTTGCTACCTTTGGTTTTAGCCAGCTGCACCAATGCAAATAACGGTTCAATGAATGCTCCTGGCTCACCGGCATCACTGGTAAGTTATAGCGCAGTCGACAATTCAAGAATGTCTGCTAGAGGTGTTGATACGATTGCAATTAATAAGGCAATTGCAGCAGACAGACGCAACTATTGGGCACCTGAAGATGAAGTTTTGCAACAAAGACTTAGTGCGGAGTAAAATTAATTACAAGGCCATTTCATTTGAGCCATAATGGAATAAACTTCATTATCCCCAATAACTAAGTGATCCAATAAACGCGCATCAACTAGCTCTAAAGCATAGCGTAGACGCTCAGTGACCACCAAATCCTGCTGACTTGCCTCAGCAAGTCCCGAAGGGTGATTATGAGCTAAAATTAGTGCTGCTGCATTAAGATTAAGCACGCGCTCAACAATAGGACGAGGATGAACTGTGGCTGAATTGATGGTGCCGCTAAAAAGTTCTTCATAGGCCAAAACTCGATGTTGACTATCTAAAAATATAGCCACCACTGTTTCGTTTTTTTTGTCTCGCAGCTGACGCTTAAGGTAACTATGTGTTTGTTGAGCGTTAGCTAACTGAGTATTTTTTTGTAAAGAAATAAAATCACTACGCCTACATATTTCTCGAGCTGCTTGTAATTGCATATAACGTACTAAGCCCAAGCCTGCTACTTTTTTAAAACGATGCGGATCTGCGTTTAATATTTCACGCAAATCACCCACTTGTCGGGATAAGTCGAGAGCCAATTGCAGGCAGGATTTTTTGGCATTACCAGAGCTGATAAATACAGCTAAAAGTTCGGTATCAGAGAGGCTTTGCACACCTTGGGTTAAAAGTTTTTCACGCAAGCCTAAAGGCTGGGCAGGTATTGGACTAGTCATTGTTATTCCTTTATGACGAGGTTTGTGGTTTGATCGGAGTATTCTTATCAAAAATGAAAGGCCATGCAAGATTTTATTGACAAAAAAATTCTGTTGGGAATTTGTAGTGGCATCGCTGCCTACAAATCGGCTTATCTCCTGCGTGAATTACGCCGTCTTGGCGCAAGAGTGCGTGTAGTGATGACTAAATCCGCACAGCAATTTATCACACCTTTAACTCTGCAAGCCTTAGGTGCTGAAGAGGTACGAATTGATTTATTCGATCCTCAAGCTGAGCAGGCTATGGGTCATATCGAGCTGGCACGATGGGCCGATTTTTTAGTGATAGCCCCTGCGACTGCAGATTGTCTTGCAAAAATGGCTCATGGCCTTGCCGATGATCTCCTTTCTACTTTGTACTTAGTGGCAGAAATCCCAGTTCTTGTCTGTCCCGCAATGAACCGCTCTATGTGGATACATCCTGCCACACAGACTAATGCTGCTTTGCTCAGCCAACGCGGCGTGATCTTGGTAGGTCCCGCTGAGGGCTCGCAAGCTTGCGGGGATCAAGGCTTTGGCCGCATGGTAGAAGTGCCTGCTATCATTAATGCACTAAGGCTTCAGCCTATTCACCAGGCATTGAAAGGAAAAAAAATATTGATAACAGCAGGACCAACGCGAGAAGCCATAGATCCAGTTCGTTATCTGAGTAATAAAAGTTCTGGGAAAATGGGATATGCCTTAGCCGAAGCTGCAAAAATGGCTGGCGCTGAGGTCGTTTTAATCAGTGGGCCTACCACTCTCTGCACCCCGCTGGGTGTTGAAATTCATCAAGTAGAATCCGCCGCAGCAATGTATGCTGCGGTTATGCAGCAATTGCAAAAAGATATGATTTTTATTGCAACCGCCGCGGTTGCTGATTATGGCATTGAATCAGCTGCAAGCGAGAAGATTAAAAAGCATAATCAGCTTGAGCTAACCCTCAATCTCAAAGCTAATCCTGATATTCTTACCGAGGTTGCTGCAAGCGGAAAGGCCTCTTTTGTGATTGGTTTTGCTGCAGAAACTTCAATGGTTTTAGACAATGCAAAAAATAAATTGCGAGACAAAAAACTGGATATGATCATTGCTAACCGAGTGGGTGAAGGTTTAGGCTTTGACTCAGATAATAATCAGGTCACGGTTATAACTAAAGATGCACAAATTGAGTTGCCACTAACTCATAAAAGTCGGCTCGCCGGAGAAATTATTGCAATCCTGGCTGTAACTATTCAAAATACAGCGCAGTAAAATTTAGAGGAAATACCATGGAAAAAGCGATACAACTTAAAATATTAGATCCACGAATAGGCGATACTATAGCACTTCCCGCCTATGCAACACCTGGTTCGGCAGGTCTTGATTTACGTGTTTGCATCGATGAACCCCTGCAAATAGCTTCCCAGCAAACGGTGTTAATTCCTACTGGTTTAGCAATTTATATCGCCGATCCTAACCTTGCCGCAGTGATTTTACCTCGCTCGGGCTTAGGGCATAAGCATGGTATCGTTTTAGGTAATTTAGTAGGCTTAATCGATTCAGATTATCAGGGAGAATTAAAAATTTCTTGCTGGAATCGTAGCTCTGAGCATTTTACAGTGAATCCAGGTGAGCGCCTTGCCCAGTTAGTTTTTTTGCCTGTGGTAAGGGCAGCCTTTGAGCTGGTTGATGAGTTCAAAGAGAGCCAGCGTGGTGAAGCGGGCTTTGGTTCTTCTGGGAGAGAATGAGTGAAGTATAAGCAAAAACAAGTGGAGCGCTCTGTTTTCAGAGCTTATGATATTCGTGGAATTATAGGTAAAGAATTAAATGCCGATGATTTTTATACAATTGGTAGAGCAATTAGCTGTCGCCTTCATCAATTAAACCGCAGTCAAATTTTCCTCGCTCGTGATGGCCGCTTAACCAGCGATGAATTAACAGCGGCATTAAAACAAGGTCTCCTAAACAGCGGCATAAGCGTAATTGATTTAGGCCGAGCGGCAACGCCGGTTATGTATTTTGCTGTTAACAGCACTGATATTGATAGCGGATTAATGGTTACAGGCAGTCATAATCCTGCAGATTACAATGGTATTAAAATGGTTTTGGCGGGCAAAACTCTGGTACAAATGGATATTGATGAAATTTATAATCTATTGGAACAAGGTATCTTTCAAGACGGTCAGGGCGAGGCTCTGGAGCAGGATATTATGCCTGCTTACATTCAGCGTATTGTTGGCGACATCAAATTAAAGCGCCCACTAAAAGTCGTAGTCGATTGCGGAAATGGGATTGCAGGCCCCATTATTCCAAAGGTTATTGAGGCTTTGGGCTGTGAAGTCATTCCACTTTTTTGTGAGGTGGATGGACGATTTCCCAATCACCACCCAGACCCAACAATCGAAGCAAATCTTGTGGATTTAAAAGCAACAGTCGCACATCATCAAGCAGATATTGGTTTAGCTTTTGATGGTGATGCCGATAGACTAGGGGTTATCACTGACAGAGGCCAGGTGATTTGGCCCGATCGATTGATGATGTTATATGCAATTGATTTATTAAAAAGAAAACCCGGCGCGACAATAGTTTATGATGTGAAATGCTCAAGTCATCTAGCTCAAGTCATTGAGAATGCGGGCGGTGTTGCGAGAATGTGCCCGACAGGCCATTCTATCGTTAAAGGGGTTATGAAGACTGAAAATGCAGCATTAGCTGGTGAAATGAGCGGCCATCTCTTTTTCAAGGATCGCTGGTATGGTTTTGACGATGCGCTTTATAGCGCCTGTCGCTTATTGGAAATTTTAAGCCAGCGCGATGAATCTTGTAGCGAACAATTTGCAGTTATTCCTGATAGCATTAATACACCAGAAATTAAAATCCCCATTGCAGAGTCAGAAAAATTCGCCTTTATGCAACGTTTTAGCATGATGGCTCAATTTGTAGACGCCAAAATCATAACCATTGATGGTTTACGAGTAGAGTTTGCCAAGGGCTGGGGACTCTTGCGCGCTTCTAATACAACTCCTTGTTTAGTGGCCCGTTTTGAAGCCACTGATCAGGCAGCCTTAGAGGAAATTCAGGTTTTATTTAGAGCACAATTGCAATTGGTTGATAAGGGTTTGGTTGTTTCGTTCTAACCCAGCAACATTGATTAATCCTGCGACTTGAGCGCAGGATCCAGGGATTTAGCAACGTTAAGGGAAATAACATGATGCAAACAACGGATACCATTTGGCAAAACGGCAATTTTGTTCCATGGGCGGAAGCAAAAATACACGTTCTATCTCATGCCTTACATTATGGCGGTAGTGCCTTTGAGGGGATTCGCTTTTATGAAACGAATCAAGGCCCTGCCATATTTCGCTTGGAGGAGCACATTGATCGCCTCTTTTATTCGGCTAAGGTATTGCAAATGCCACAACCCTATTCAAAAGAAGACATAATCAAGGCGATTAAAGAAGTGGTTGTTAGATCTAAACTAAAGGCCGGTTATATTCGCCCCATTATTTTTTACGGATACGGTAAATTAGGGGTAAATCCAGTAGGGAATCCAATAGAATTTGTCATCGCCTGCTGGCCTTGGGGTGCTTATCTTCCTCATGATAGTGTTGATATAAAGACTAGCAAATACATTCGTATTCATCCCGATTCCACTGTGGTTGATGCCAAGCTTAGCGGTCACTATGTTAATGGAATTTTAGCCTCACTTGAACTTAGAGGAACCCATTACCATGAAGCTTTATTTCTTGATAGCCAAGGTTTTGTGACTGAAGGCGTTGGTGAGAATTTTTTTATGGTAAAAGATGGCATTCTTTATACCCCGAAATTAGGTGGCATACTTGCTGGAATCACTCGTGACACAACGATTGCATTAGCACGCCATCTAGGCTTAAAAGTTGTTGAGGCGAATCTAACGTTGGACGAAGTATATGTAGCTGATGAAGCCTTCTTCACCGGAACTGCAGCTGAAGTTACGCTTATCCGTTCGGTTAATGACCGAGTATTTGCTCAGGCAAAGGAGATGAAGATTAGTTCTTTGATTAAATCAAGTTATCTGGATTTGGTTCATGGGAAGAATCAAGATTACGGGACTGAGTATTTGACTTATATACAGCCCAATAGTTTTTAATAATGGATACCCCGCAAGCCGGGGTACGTAGAGAAGGGAGCAAATAGGTATTACAGTATCTCACATCTCTTACGCAACCCGGCTAACCCCTACATATCTCATCTAATCCCTACGTGTCCCTACGTGCCGCGGTATGTCCATTTCCAGGCATACATCGTCCTAAGCTATGATTTATCCAAGACGAGGTTGAAATCACCATAATGGTATATAATTAGTCTAAATGCGCTTGGATTGTCGTTGCAACTTAATTTAAATGGAATTTAATTATGCATGGACCCAAAGAAAATAGTCAGATTGTAAGTACCCTTAGTAAATATAAGGTGAAATGTAACAAGCTAGAAGATGAAATTAATGTGCTTAAAAGCGCTATCTACCAGCTGAGCCTTTTACCTAATAGTATTTATGTAGGACTTGACCGCCAAATGCATAATTTACAGAATAATATTCAGGAAAATCAAAACTCCAGCAAAATCAAAAAATCAGTAGAGTTATTAGTTAATGCGATGTCTGAGATACGTCATAAAAAGCAGGTTAACAAGGTTGACGTTAGCGAATTTATAAAAAAAGCGACTACTATTTTAGGTAAAATGATTGTAACTGTTAAAGATCAAAAAACTTATGAAAATATACAAAAAATAATTTTAGCCGAGACAGATGAGCAGGCTCTATTAGTACAATTTGCTCAAGTTCTTGATGATAGCGTTAATTGGGTAAATGAGCAGCTCAATTTTTGTCAACAAAATCATAGTCAGTTAATCCAGCAAAAAGACATATCAAAATTAACTCTGAGTAACCAATTAAATATTCGACTTAGCCAGCTGACTAAGCATTTATTAATCCCTGATCTCCTGGCTAACAAATTAATAAGGCTAAAAGCCAATTTAGCCAAAGAATTAACCTTGGCTTCTTTAGGAACAGTGGTAGATAATTTAACCGATTTGGTCATTGAAGCTTTTAACTTGGAGCATAATCATTTAAAAGGATTTTTGAATATATTTGCCTCTAACCTCCAAGATTTTGATAGTTATTTGCAACTCTCTACTCATAATAGTTATCAAACAGAACTCGAGCTCAAACAGCTTGAACAAGGCATCCAGGGCAGTATTCAAGCTATAAAAGGCCAACTTAAAATCGCAAAAAATCTCAATAGCTTAGCGCCCAAAGTTGAGGATAATCTTGAATTGATTACCAAACAGATTAAAGTTTATCATCAGCTGGAAACTAAGCGAATAAAGAATTTTAAGCAAAAAATTTCCAGTTTAAAGGCAAAATTAACTGAAACAGAATCAATTGTAGATAACATCCGGAATCAATTGGCTTCCCATAAAATTAAAGTCAATCGTGATTTTTTAACCGGTTTACCCGACCGCGTCGCCTATGAAGAATATTTAATTGGCGCTTTTCATCGCTGGCAAAGAGGATATGGTGAAGTGGCTATTGGCTTAGTTAATATTGACCATTTCCGTATTATCAATGAAAAATATGGCTATCAGGCTGGAGATCAAATTTTAAAACAACTTGCCACTTTACTAAGATCAACTCTACGTGCCGTTGATTTTATTGCTCGCTATGATGGTGAAGAATTTATCATTATTTTAGAGCATGCCTCTGCCTTGGATGCACTTAAGGTCTTGGAAAATTTAAGAATAATTATTGAAGAATCGCAGTTTTGTTATTTTGAAGAAAAATTAGCCCTGACGGTGTCCTTCGGACTTTCTTCTTTTCAGCCTAAAGATTCAATTGAAACACTCACAATGCGATTAGTTGAAGCGATGAATCAAGCTAAACATAGCGGTCGTAACCAGGTTATATTAAGTTAAGCTTATCCCCCTCTATTGCAAACCACATAAACTTCAACCTCAAGCCCTTTATCGTTTTGCTGCCTTGCAACTACTGTTTCATGATGGATAAGTTCTAAACCAAAACTCTGGCAAAGTTGGCTAATATAATTAAAATGATGGCTAAATCTAGCTGTCATTTCTAAAACCCAGGGGTTTTCCCTGGAAATTTCTGTGCTGAAAATGAAGTAGCCTTTTGGGCTAAGTCTTTCTTTTAATGCCGCAAATAAGCTATCCAACTCACCAAAATAAGGGAGGACATCTACAGCAACGACAAGCTCATATAATTCCTTATCGTCCTTTAAAAATTTGAGTAAATCAGTCTCTATTAAATGATCATAGATTCCTTTTTCTTGAGCCTGGGCGAGCATTTTTTTCGCCAAATCTACGCCAGTTAATTCTTGGCTAATTTCTCTTAAAACAGAGCCAGTTAAACCAGTGCCGCAGCCTAAATCGAGAACTTTAGTGAGTTTTAGAAGTTTTAATTTATGAATGATTCGCGCGATATGTTGCGGTAAGTTGTAATGCAATTGATTTTGCATGTGCTGATCATAATAGAGCGCATAATTATTAAATAAGTTTTTAGCATAATCAGGACAGGTTGTGGCATTAGTCGCGTCACCTTTAAGTGCAGCTAACATATGACTGCTTGTCTTGTCTTGAGGATTTGCTATAAGGGCGCGTTGCAATAGAGACTGAGCCTTTTCTCTATCTTCAAGGCGTATATAAATTGCAGCTAGATTATTTAAGGCTGCGAAGTGATGATCATCAATACTAACTAATTTATCAAAATGTTCCAAGGCTTCATTTAAATGACCTAAGGCCATTTGCGCGACCCCTGAGTTATATAGATATTCTATATTATTAGGCTCATGCTGTAACAAAACATCATAGTGCATTAACGCATTTTCAAAGCGATCATAATGCATAAAGGTTGCCGCTAAATTATTGCGTGCCTCAAGGTTATCATTATCATTGGCGATTGCTCGACTAAAATAGTCAACCGCGATTTGTCCCTGTTCTCGTTTTAAAGCAATAACTCCAAGATTCGTGAGCACTTGAACATGATTAGCATCTCTGATTAAGGTTTGTTGAAAATGTTGCTCTGCCTCAGCCAATTCATTGGCCTCCAGATAAAGAACCCCTAAATAAAATTCTGCTTCAGGATGCTCAGCATTTAAAGTCAATACATTTTTAAATTGCGTCTTCGCTGCAGCCAATTGATTATTTTGCAACAGCAATAGACCCAAATTAAAATGTGCCAGTGCAAAATCTGGTTCAGCATGAACTGCAGCGCGATAGTGGCTTAAGGCTGATTGGTAATTATTCTGCGCGGCATAAACGGTTGCTAAATTATGATGGGCTTGAGCGTACTGGGGTTTTAATTGAATCGCTTTTAAGTAATGACTAATCGCTTGGTCAATTTCCTTAGCATTTTTATAAACATTAGCAAGATTATTATGGAAGTTGGCATTGTCGGGTTCAAAAGCTAAAGCTTGCGCAAAGAAATCAAATGCTTGTTGTAACTTACCAAGCTGTGCTGAAGCAATGCCTGCAAACTGTAGGGCTTGCGCTTGATTGGGTTGCAGTTTCAGTAATTTTTCATAGAGACCAAGGGCCTCAACCAATTTACCTTGACGTTGAAGTTCATAAGCTTGATTAAATAATTCCTTTTCATTATTCATGGCTGTTTTTCCATTAAAATATGAGGAATTCCATCCAGCGCAAAGGATTTTCCTTTTGCCAGAAAATCAAAGTGTTCATAAAAATTTTGCAGATGAAGTTGAGCCTTAATGGTAATCGTTTGTTGAGAATGATGCTCTGATAAGTAGCTTAAAATCATTTCCATAAGTTGTTGACCAAGTCCTTGTTTGCGATAGGGTGCTTTTATTAGCAAGCGACCGAAGCTCATTGATGTACTTTGTTCATAAGGTAAGATTCGTGCATAAGCGATGAGTTGACTGTGTTTACGAATTTGTAGATGCTGTGCTTTTTGATCAAGATTATCGAGATCCTGATAGAGACATTGTTGCTCCACAATAAAAATTTCAGCTCGTAAAGCAATCAGGTCATAGAGTTCATTAACACTAAGTTCAGTAAATGATTTGATGGAGCTAATCATTGATAGGGTCTATTGCGGAAAGGTATTAGAATCTTAACAGGCTGAGCCCAAAATGAAAAAATTCTTTTCAATAAGCTAAGTCCAATTTTTTAAACTGCCCCTCAATTTTTTCATCAAATGCTGCTTTCTACAAAATTACATTGTAAGATAGAAGGCTAGTAATCCCTTGAGCCAATGATGGCAAGTTATAAAGTCGATATATCTGGCACTGATTCCTTAGATAATCTGTCTAAAAATCCAGAAAGTACAAGTTCTTTGAGCTTGGCATTCAAAAATCTATATCAACAAGCAGCCTCAATGTGGAAGGCATTAACTTCTTTATCGTTTAGAATAAACATCTTAAAATTTAAAGTGAATAATTTTGCTGCTTTAATTAACTCCCGCACAGTTCTCTCTGAGCCAACTCAGTTGGTTGATTTAAGTGTTAATAATGCGGGGTCAAAAACTGGCATTGAATTACATCAATTACTTTCGTCTTTTGCAGAACATTTAACAACCCCTATTAATACTAATAATCTTCCTTCAAAAAACGGTACAGAACTAAAAATTAGTCTGGCCAATCTATCTGCTAAAGTGACCTTTTTAGATTTAAGTGCGATGCAGCTTTTTACTAAGCCTGCTAGTCTATTGCGAGAAGGTTTTTCTGGCATTCACTATCAAGTTGACTCAATTGATTTAAGTGATAATGAGCTCTATAAAATGGAAGCAGGAGAGTTCAAGGAAAGTTTTTCATCCTTACAGGCGAAGCCTCATTCGCTTTATTTATGCTTTAATGAACTGAATAATAAAAATGGCGCCCAACTCCAGGCTCTTTTTAAGGCGTTGCCCCCAAGTCTTCGCTTTGTTGATTTAAGCTATAACCAGTTAGGTTATAAAAAAGGTTCCGAATTAAAACTGGCATTTTCAGGGTTTCATTCTGGGATTCAGGCTCTAAAGCTTAGCCGAAATGATCTTGCTGAATTGGATAGCAAGGAATTGCAGCTCGCATTTTCTGCACTTTCTCCTGAAATTAGTAGCATGGATTTTTCTGATGACAAATCAATTAAACTACTCAATTTAGACCAGTTAATTTCTTTTCTGCAAACCATACCTCTCACAGTGAAATCTATTGATCTTCGTCACAATAAGATTTTAAAAGGCAGAACAATAAAGCAATGCGAGCATTTTTTAATCGCTTTAAAAGAGCTTGATCCTAGTGGGCAACGCTTTAACATTGCTCATAATGGCATACCCATCCTGGGTAAAGTATCGGCAATGGAGCTTAAAGGGGCGTCGAAAGAACCATTCGGCAGCATCCTTCTTTCAACTTCAAACTCAGCATTTTCTGCTGACAAAAAACAGCTTTCAAAATTCTCTTTCTTTAGTCAGCCCTCGACTGCTGCTCTATCTCCTCCGGAAAACTTAGATCAGCAAATTCTAAAACCTTAGTTTTGCAGAGCAAGATTAACATGGCGTAATTTTGCAACAACATGCTAAGATTCAACAACCTAAGTCCTAAAAAAAAACTTAGTGGCGTCAGACCACGCTCTGATGGCTTTTATAAATTTTTAATTCCAGGAATGAAATGACCAGACAAAAAATAACTGAGCTTACAAAACAAGCTAAGGACAGTGATTCAAATCCAGTACAAAAAATTAGCACTAAGTCCTCTTTACACGCTCAAGAAGACTCAGCTAAATTAGATAACGAAAAGACAATGCTTGGGGAAATATTCAATTTTAATCCAATCTTAAAAACAATTTCTAAATTATCATCTTCAGAGATAGAGGATTCAGCTGATCAAAGTCAAAATGATAATAGCTCCGCTTTAGTTCTTGGGCTCGTGAAGAAAGAAGATAATTCAGTGTTCTCTAAAAATACACTGCATTTGAGCGCAACGGCGAAGGGTATACAGTATCAAACTCTAGACTCTGACAATAAAGAAATAACGGGTTTTATTTCTAATGAAATCCTGGGATATGAAATTAATGAAAAAACAAATATTGAGAGTTTTATTAATGATCTGGCAAACCCCGAAAATTCTCCAATTTTCTTAAATATATTCGATTTTATTAATATCCAGGGACATTTTCATCGGTATGAGGATTGTCCATCACTAAGATCTAAGGTCTCTGATGAAATAGAAGAAAAAAGAGTGGTCGAGACAAGCAATAAAAACCAAATAACTGAAATTAAACAATTTTTTGAATCGAAGTTAACCGATACTCCGCCAGAGTATCCTCCTCCATTGCCTCCGGAATTGAATTATGTCTTACAACCATTACCTATATCAGCAGCAGCTGGGATAAATGGTATACCTTCCTTTAGTCCCTCGGGATCAACTAGCGAGCTGATTGCCAAATTTGAAACGGATGCAAATGATTCACGAAAAACTACTTTGAGAACTGACGAACAAACTTTGGTCGAGGAATTAAAAGTGGAGATAACTGAGGTTGAGGGTCAGCAGGCAAATCAAGTTAAAGTAGAAAATAGTGAGAAAATTCAAGTCTCAAATCAGCAACTAGAAGTCAAGAAAGCCCTTCCAAGAACCCCTGAAGCTAAAGTTAAAGCTTCAGAGGTATACGTGGCGGTCAACACAAAAGAGACTGAAATCTCTACTGAGCTAGCTGTAATGTCTAAGCTTTTTCCTGACGTAATAGTTAGATCAAAGCAAGCTGCAGTTGAGGTTAAAAAAGTACATGATGTTTCAGTTCCAAACAAGAAGAGCAAATATAGTCAAGAAATTCTCCAATTCCATCAATTCCATTCAGTCCTTCAAAATTATTGGAAAGAACGAAAAGAAGCTGATGATTATTATACCTTTTTTTGTGTATCCGTTGGCCATTTTTCCAAGACAAATAAACTGGATGCGATTAACGCACTACTAGCTGCATTACAGGGAGAAGATTCTACTGGCTTGCATAGACATAAAGCAACTTTGGAAAATGGTAAATTAGGTAAGGAGATTAATGCTTATCTAAAAACTACGGACACCACAGCATTCCTTAAGAAAAATGTCTCAACGATCTCAGAATTGTTGGCTTGTCTAGAACCACAAGCGCAAACCCATCATCTCAGCTGTTAACTTGCTTAAGCCAACCTGCATTGCTAGGTTGGCTATATAGCTCTGTACCCAATAAATTTTTTTAGACTACACTTCAGGCTCAAGAGGTATCAAGAACCACATTATAATATAAGCCAGAAAAGCAGCGCCGCCCATCAGGAAAAACACCACAAAAAGCAAGCGTATCCAAATTGGGTCGATATGATAATAATCAGCTAAGCCACCACAAACTCCAGCAATCTTGCGATCACGGCGAGAACGCCATAATTTTCTATAGGGTTTACTTAAGTCTTTCATCGTTACTCTATAAGTTAATTAAACCTATTTTTAGTATAACGCATTTATTAAACATTTTTGTAGCTCTCGTTTTTCTTTCAAAATCTGGTTTCGCATCTGGATAAGTCTTTATTTTAATAACCTTCTTAGGTAGGCTTTATCTTTCAAATTTCTCATTAGGGGGGCAGATATGTTTAAAAGAATTGCTTTTGTCATTATAGGAAGCGTTTTACTTGGCAACCTCTTTGCTTCCGAGACGAAATTTGATCAATTTAATCGATTAATAAGTTATCCTGGAAAAATCGAGATGACTTGTCCAAAGCAAAGCAAAGATACTGCAGTATTACTCGTTATTGGTCAATCCAATGGTGCAAATCACGCTGAGAAGAAATTTTCTACGCGTTATCCAGCTAAAGTTTTTGCCTATTTTCAGGGGAAATGTTACTCGGCCGCATCGCCTTTGCTTGGCGCGAGTGGTTTAATTGGGGAATTCCTCACTCCCTTAGCTGATAAGCTTATTGCAAACGGTGATTTTGACAGCGTGGTTATTATTCCTTCATCGATAGGCGGCACTGCCATTGCTCGCTGGCAAAAGGGTGGAGATCTCAATCAAATGCTGAGAACCGTTTTAGCGGAATCAAGTGCTCAATTTAAGCCGACAGGAATAATTTGGCATCAAGGAGAAAGTGATTTTGCTGAAAAAACCAGTGCTAAGGACTATAAGCAACGATTTAACTCTTTGCTTGCCAGCCTCCGTGATAAAAATAAACCTTCTCCACCAGTTTTTTATGCCGTAGCAACTTTATGTGGACATAATCCCGACTGGAAGCCTGATAACTATTTAGCTGTTGCTCAACAGAGTTTAGCCAATTCTCAGCAACAGATTTATCTGGCTGCTGATACAGATCAATTCTCCTTGATTGGAGACAGAGACTCAAGCTACTGCCATTTGAGCGAGCAAGGGCAATTAAAAACTGCTGCGGCTTTCGCTGCTGCGATTCATCAATTCTATCTAAAAAATAAGTAGATCGAGATCGGTGATATAACTTATAACTCTCGCAGCTCATTCATGGATTTGCGTACTTCAAATAAACCTTAATTGGCAGGAGAGAAAGAGAAAAACCGAGGTTGAGCTGGCGGCATCCAGCCTATGCTGACCCTAGGCTAGAGATCGGCAAAAGATATAAATTAAGGTGAAGATGTGCTAGTATCGCACAAAAATAGCTTAAAGAATCTCAAGGAATATAGCGCTTGTTAGCCGATACCCATTTAAATTTTGCTCCTGTTTTTATTGAAAAAGCAAGGTTGCAGAAAGAAAAAGTGTTTATTATTATCCCGACTTATAATGAAGCTTCGGTTATTGCTGATACAGTCGCTCAGGTTTTTGCAGTGACTGATAATATTATTGATTTTGAAGTTCATGTTTTAATCTTCGACAGTGCTTCAACCGATAATACGCAAGCGATTATTGCTGAGCTCCAAACCCACCATCGGCAACTGCATTTTCAAAAAGAACGGGAAAAATCTGGCCTGGGATCTGCCTATTTACAGGCTATGCGTTATGCGATGAATGTCTTAAAAGCCGATATTGTCTTTGAATTTGATGCTGATTTATCCCATCAACCAAAGTACCTGGCTCCTATGCTTGAAAAAATAAAAACCTGTGATGTGGTGGTAGGTAGTCGCTATGTGAAAGGAGGCTCTATTCCACAGGCTTGGGGTTTTCATCGAAAATTATTTTCCATTTTAGGTAATTATGTAGCTAGAACAATTTTAACGCCTAGATATAAGGATTTTACGAGTGGATTTCGTGCGACGCGTTGTCAAATTTTAAAAAAAGTACTGCCAAAAACTTTTCTTTCGAATCATTTCGCCTATAAGCTGCATTTGCTCTGGCTTTTACATAAAAGCGGCGTAAAAATCGCAGAACAACCCATTGAGTTTATCGACCGAGAAAAAGGGCAGAGTAAATTACCGGCAAACAGCATTATTGACTCTTTATTTGTTGTTTTTACGCTGAGGTATTTTGAGCTTAAACGTTATCTTAAAATGTGTTTAGTTGGTGTTGTTGGCATGGGGGTGCAATTTATTGTTTACAACCTTTTACGTGATAGTCTTCCGCCTTTTAATGCCACTCAGTTTGCAGTGCTTGCTTCTATACTAAACAATTTCATTCTCAACACTCGCTTTACTTTTAAAAGCCAACTTACAAATAGACCTCATAAATTAAAACGCCTTACAGGCTTTATTGCGTACTCTATTGTTATTATTTATTTACAAAGTTATTGGCTGAAATTAGGTATTTACTATTTAGGAGAGGGAATGCTTAGAGAAAATTCAATACTTGCCTTAGGTATTGCTTTGCTTTCTTTGCTAAATTATTTCACTTATTCGCGTCACATCTGGCCTGAATCTAAAAAAATGCTTGCTGGTGCTAAAGTGCAAAAAGCCGTCTAGTAGTTTTTTGAGCTTATCCATTTCATTTAAAGCAGTTCTATATATCCTCGTCATTAGGCCAGCCAATTATTTCTATATCCAGATGATTTAGCAAAGCAATGGCCTCTGGAAATGAAAAAACCGCTTTACTTATCGTATTAACCCTTATATCAATATTATAATTGATGGCATTGGTAAAATTAGTCCCTTTTAAATTACTGTGAACAAATAAACTTTTCATTAAATCGGTACCGACAAAGCTCGCATGGTTCAGTTGGGTCTCCCGAAAATCAACATCATGCGCTTTACAATTTTCTATAATTAGATCCGGAAGTGAAAGCCCAAAAAAACTTGAATGACTTAAGTTGCTATCATAAAAATAGAGAGGGCTTGCGAGTTTCACCAATGGCCAGCTCAACTCAGTCCAGTTTAAGCCTACCAATTTGCAGCGCCTAAAAGAGACCTCAGAAAATCGGCATCCAGAAAATTTTGATAGTGAAAGATCACAGGATTCAAAATCACAATCGATAAATCTGACCTTGGTAAAATTAACTCCAAGAAACTGACATTGCTTAAATTGGCAATTCTGAAACTCAATATTAGCAATGCAGTCTTCTTTTAGAGTTAATTGAGTGAAAGTTTGTTCATCATAGCTATTTAAACTAAATGCAGTCATATTAAGCTCAAAAATAAATCAAGTATTTGAAGTTTAATGATTTAAATTTTAGATTGCGAATAAAACTTACTGTTAATTGCCAATTATAAAATGTCCATTTAAAAAACTGGGCGGTAAAATAGTTGGATCATTGATAGCAGGAGAAAATTCCCAATTCATTCCACTGTCTCTGCTTAATGCTAATAATGGGTAGTAAACCGAATCAATAGTATAAGTACCGGTTGCAATGCAAATCTTTTGGCGACAATTTAAATTAATAAAATCGCCATTACCAAGCTCCGCTGCTGGAACCGAGGTCCTCGCAGAAGAGGGGTAGATCCAAGTCTGCCCTTTATTATGACTTACCGTGATTAGGGGATAGGTTGTGATATAGTTTGAAAACGACCCTGCGGCCATGCAGCCATCTTCATTACAGGTGGTACTAAAATAGCTGCCGTAATCAACAAAAGTCTTAAGTTCAGAATTTATATCTGGATTGTGGTCTTGCCAATGACTGCCTTTATCCCCACTATAAATCAACAAAGGCCTATTGATTTCCCCATCAGAATAAGTTCCCGCAGCGATGCAAAAATTAGCCTGGCAAGCAACCGCATTGAACCAGCCTGATATAAAATTTGGTGGAAGGGTGATTAGAGGTTTAAACCAGGTAGAGCCACTATCATTGCTTTGCATTAAAAGCAAAGTGGTGAGATTTTGTGAATCAGTGGATTCTCCAACAGCAATACAGTAAGTACCCTCACAGGTTGCTGCAAAAAGATGCGCGTCAGGATTGCCAACAAAATCTTTTTTTTCATCTTTATAAGTTGCGGCTTTCCAGTTTAAGCCCTTATCGTGGCTAACCATTAATAAAGGGTGCCTAATATTGTGAATATCCAGATAGGTTCCTGCTGCCAAACAACTTTTGTTCGAGCAGCTGATAGATTTGAGCCATCCCTCTTGAAAGGTATTAAGCAGAGTAGAATCGGTTAGGATGTCTAAATAACGCCACTTTCCATCTGAGTTGTGTAAAGCCATTAGCGGACGTGGCCCCTGTCCATTTTCATAAATACCCACAGCAATACAACCTTCACTCCAGCAAAGCGAATCATTAAACCAACCCTGTTCAAAGTTTGGAGGCAGCGTTTGAATAGACACATAATCCCAATTTTTGCCTAAATCATTAGATTGAAGTAATAAGGGCGTTGGTTTTGTCTCATTATTATAATAATTCCCTGTGGCGATGCAAATCGCCTGATTGCAGGATGATTTATTTAAACCGCCATCTCTAAAATAAAAGGGAACCGGTTCATGGTGAATAGCTGCAGGATAATGCCAGCTCAAGCCAGCATCAAGGCTCTGCGCCAATAAGGGTCTGTTGAAACTGCCGTTGAAGAATGTGCCTGTGGCAATTAAGGGGCCCTTGCCTGATTCCGCATGAGCTATTGAAAAGCTAAGAAGTAAAAATAAAGCATAGAACAGAACTACCCACTTAGGGGTAAGTGAAAATTTTTCCATTTTGGAAATCCTTTAATAATCAATGTTGGACCGCGCGCCATTATAAGGCATTCAAAAAAAAATGGAATAATTTTTTGTTTCAAGCCAAAAAAATTATTTAGCTAAAGACTAGAGATCTTTGACAAAGGTTCCGTATGTGGTACCATAAAGAAATGAGTAAATTCTATAAACTTATAATATAAATGAGAACCAATCACAAGGATTGGCGCATTGATGACTTAAAAGCCGTCTCTGAAAGATTGGGAATTGAATATCGACAACCTGGAACTAGCCCTGTGACTTTCAGATTCCCGAATGGATCTAAAGTTACTGTGCCAGCTCATAAACCAATTAAGCCAATTTATATTAAGCAATTTCTAGATTTGCTTAATGAAGGAGGTTTTTGCAATGAATGAATTAAACTACCCTGCTACTATTCAGCCACTTTCAGAGGAAGAGGGCGGAGGTTATCTGGTGACCTTTCCCGATCTACCAGGTTGTATGGCCGATGGCTCTACTCCAGAAGAGGCTTTTCATCAAGCCAAAGATGCTTTAATAGCTTGGATAAAAACTGCACAAGAATTTGGCGATCCTATTCCAAAGCCCAGCTCTTTAAATAGATATAGTGGCCAATGGCGAATGCGCGCTCCTAAGTCTCTTCATGCTGCCTTGGCTTCTCGCGCTAAAGAGGAAGGGGTAAGCTTAAATACTTTAGCGATTACCTTATTAAGCCAAGGTTTAGCTAAAGGTAAAAATTGAAAAGCTTGTAAGTAAAGAATGGCCTGCCACTGCAAGGAGATCCCTCGCTTTCACTCGGGATGACGGAGTTTAGCTCTTTGATGATTGAGTGCCATGGTTCTTCAATAGCTTTTGGAGTTTTAAAACCACTCCACTTTGTAAATTTTCTCAGGCGAAGCGAAGAACATTCTGCTTCCAACAGCCCTCGTCATCCAGAGCGAAGCGAAGGATCTCACTGTAGTGGCAGAAATCTTTTTACCCTTAGATGTTGAACTACAGGTCTAGTTCAACAAATTTATAAGGATTAATGTGCTCAGATGCTATTCATTGCTAGAGTATTTGCTTGTTCATTTTCAATGATAGAATCTAATAATTTTTTCGTTACTGAAAAATAGCCCTGATCAATTGATTGATATTTTTTATTAGTTCTAATGGAATTAATAATTTCCTCTAGGCTTTTATGATTAAAGGAATTCTCAGTTGTAGCCTCATCAATTCCTGCGGAAATTTGCTGCAGGGCAATAATTTTTTTCCTTTTGACTTGGTCATTAAACACAAAACTACCTCGAAGTTCCTTTTCTAATTCACCAATTCGCTCGTCGATTAATTTTTTACCCAAGGTATATAAACCAAGTTCTCTAACCTTTCTATCAACAATTGGTTGAATATTTTTTTGAAAAATTTCTTTTAAATGACTTTTCTGTTGATTGCTTATTTTATCCGTGAACAGAGTTGGATGTGCTTTAGGAAATAATTTTTTAATATTCTCAAAATCCTTTGCCTGTTCTTCTCTATATTTAAATACGAGGATTAAAGGAATATTTTGAGATAAAGCAGCATTATAAGCAGCTTGCAAAATACCTAAATCCTCTCGTGTTTGATAAAGCAGTATGACGGCTTCTGCATTTTGATAAATGTTTCTACCTTTATAAAAATTGTATTGAAATTTTAGACCTTCATTTCTTGTATTATATCGAAGCATATGAACATTATTATTAGCATAGTCCCATTGAGAAGAAGAAGGGAAATTAATTGCACCAAATCCCTTAATAAAAGAATCGTGATCAGAATGCGAAATAACGCTTATATGAGTTTTGAAAGTCGGCGAGCGGTTTGGTAATTCATTCTCTTCATTTTGCATCGCATTCCAAACTTCAGCCGTCCTTGTATTAGGATTGTTTTTAGCATATTCAATCACGGTTTCTAAATTTCTAACTGTATTTTTTTCAAGCATTTCTTTCATGTTGCTATAGGGGTTAGAAAAATAGGAGCTATTATAATGTTCAAAATATTTTCGTTTAAAAATTTGAAAATATAAACCGTCCATTACAATGTTTGACATCTCTCCATAGATCTCAACTTCATTGGTCATTTCATTAGTAGGAAAATTATTTTTCAAATATCTTCTCCCATTTTCGCCATAGAGCATCTTCATAGTAAATGAAAATTGCTCAGCGGCCTCAATAGTTCCAAATGTAAAGCTAAGTGCATTTCCAACACCTGAGAAATCTATTTCAATTAAATCGGTCAAATTATATTCCTGCGCGAATAATTCTTCCTGACTTTTATTTAATATTTTGGAGTAGTTGGTTGTCATGTATTGGCCTAATGTTTGTGGAGAAATTTTAGAATTGGACAGTTGGGTATTGATTTTTGAAGTTACTTTCCCTTTTTTTGAAGCAATTGTTTGAGTTAATTGCTTAGGATTTGTGAGTGCTTCTTCATAGCTGAATTGCTCTTGAACCTCTGCGTTTTGAGTAGCCTTCATTTCTATCATGCGTTCTACCATAAACCCATGGAGATTAATATTCTCATTTTCAGCTAAGGCCTTAGCGACCTTAATGACTGCACTTTTATCATCAAGAACGATATATTCCTGTTCTGAACCCAATAGAGTAAAGACAGCTCTAAACATTTGCTCTTTGCCCTCTTTACCATCCTCTAAGTAAATTCCCAGCTTTAACTCTGTTTTTGCTGCTTCCTCTAAGGTTTTTAACTCTTTCTCTAATGCTTCCAAAGCCTTAGCGGCTTGATTAGCTGATTCACTTTTACCTTGAGTAAAATTATTCTCTTCTTCAATACGCTTGATATCTTGCTGATAATGACTGTTTAATAATTCTAAGCGCTCATTCAAATTTAGAGTATTAAGATAGCTTTGAAGCGTTTGATCCTCTGATTTTCTATCATTGATAAGTTTGTAGATGTTTAAAAAATTCCAGGTCGTGTTCATGCCATCTAAGTTAAGGCCTCGTTCTTCTAAACCTTTAATAAGCAGCAGCCGTCCCACCGAGCCCAATTTATAGTTAAATGAATACCAGTTGGTAAATCCAATAACCAGGGCGCCATTTTTTTGGGCCTGAATTAATTTTTCGATAAGGATTTCGTTATAAACTATTTTACCGTTAATCTCAGTTTCAAACGTATCATCAAAATCCAATAAAATAATTTTCATTTTTTCTCCAAATTGTTCAATTATAGCGCCGAGTATACTATCTAAATCTTAAGATAATCTTAATAATAAACATCTCTTATCATTGCTCTCTTAGCTACTCTGCATAGCTTAGAACTACTCTTTCGGCAGGGTAGGAGCTAATTACCGAGAGCTCTCTCTATGCTCGATTCCCTTTTGAAGTGGTTATTAGCCCCATTTTTTTATAAATTGTGTTTTAAATTTATGTTATCAGTAGTTATTTAAAGCAGTCATTACTATATTTCTTCATTAAAAATCTGTCTATCCGTAGAAAATACGGGTTTTAAAAATTTTTTATAAAACTAAAATGGGGAAGAATGGCAGGGCATAAGTCTTGAATTAAGAATTGTTTAATGTATCAATTCGTCGATCAATTTTTCAATTAACTCCGATTTACAACTCGAATTGGTTTTGTTTTTCATATTATCAATGTGGCTTTCAATAGTGCGCTGCGATCGATTAAGTTCCAACGCAATGGCTCGTGCAGTTTTGCCACGAATTAATTGCAATAAAATAGTTTTTTCGCGTTCAGTGAAATAAACCTCGCCGCAGCTAAGACCTGGCAGGGCATGTTGTTGTGACTCAGCCTGTAATAATCCGGTTTGACTAAGTAATTTCATCGATTTAGCTAAAGACATGCCACCTTGATTATCCAAGGCAATTGAAAAACCAAAGATACCAATTAATTCTCTGTTGCTATTAAACCATGGGTATTTGAAGGAGATTAAGGGCATTTCGAGTCCGTTTAAAGAGGAATAGAGTTCATCTTTAATGAGTGTTTTTTGAGATTGCAACACCAGGCCATCATGATAGATTGCTTTGGCGGCTGACTCTTTTTTAGCAACATCCCAAGCCGTTAAGCCTTGGGTGTCTTTGAGGGACATAATATTGAAACTTTGCAAAGAGGCGGGGTTAAGCAGTTGGGTGGCACTTTCTTTATTCACAAAATAAACATGGAAAGGCATTTTTAACATGTCGGATAGCGCGATATGCTTTTTCAATGGATTTACTTGTTGAGGGCTGATTAACCTTACTCCTTGATTGAATTGTTGAATAATCAAAGGCTGATCAGCACTATCTAATTCGTTAAACATTAAGCGCTCAAAAAAGTTATATGTTTATATATTACACAAAATGTTCATAAATGCAAATATAAATCAATCAAATAAACTTCATTTAGAGTGAATACCGTAATTTATACGGATAGACAAGATTTAAATGAATAAATATAGTACTAGTTGATTTAAAGAATTACTGGCCATCTATATTTATAGCAATATAATTTTAATAACCAGTCTATTATGGGAAATTAATTATGCAAGTCAAAAGCGAATCACAAGCTAAAATTATTATTGAAAGAATAAAATCTAACGACCCAACTTTGCTTGAATTTTCTCTAAGGGATTTAAAAAGCAATCCAAGACCTGATCATTACCAACTCAATTCTTTTATCTATCATTACAATGATGAGGTTTTGATTGAGTTGGCTAACTCCATTAAAAATAATAGCACTTTAAAAACCTTTGCGATTAGAGGAATGGATAGTCTAAATGAAGCAAAATGGACCCAAGTAGGCGCAGAAGCCTTGGGTCTTGCTTTGAGTGAGCATCCATGTCTTGAAAAAATAGATATTGATTTATCAACTTATCAGATAACGGGTGATGAAATAATTGGCATTTTAAAAAGTTTAACGGGCGAGGCACCAATTAAACAGCTTCAATTGTCATTCTACGCAAAAAACCCAGAGTTTATAAACGCACTTGGTTTAACACTAGCAAAAAATACTTCCCTAGAGTCGATTTATCTAAGATGCGCACCAAAACCACAGGTAGATTATAATGTTGAAACAATAGAAACCTTTGTCACAGGACTTATGCGGTCTAAGACACTCCGATCATTAAAATTATCTAATTTCCCCTTCGGAATTTCAGGCGTAGGCTTGTTAGCAAAAGAGTTAGTGAATCAATCTTTATTGAGAATTTTAAATTTGAGCTCTTCAGGTTTGAACGGCGAAAATGTTTCTAATTTAATGCCTGTGCTTGCCACTCATTGCAATTATTTAACGGTATTAAATTTAAGCTACAACAATCTCAATCTTGCAGGTATTCAAACCCTTGCTCAGCAGTTACCCTTGTTGAAACGGTTAAAGACCTTAGAACTGGCTAATGTTAATTTAGATCAAGAATCCCTTGAGTGTTTAATTAAGGCAGTGCGACATCCGGAAGTTTCAATCCAATGCTTGTCCTTATCTTCTAATAACTTAAGTGCAAAGGCGCTACCATTAATTAAAAGCCTTATTACTAGAAATAAGCAATTAAAAACTCTGCACCTGTCCTTTTTAAAGCTCGATGATAGCTTCGTTAATTCCATAAAAGCTCTATTAGCTAATCCCGAAGAATGTTTTCTTCAAGCTCTTCATTTTTCTGATAATTTAAACTTAAGCTGGCAATCTAAACAAGATCTATTGCTAGCAGTCAGGTCCAATCCTAACTTATGTAATCTCCATCCCCCTGGTGGAACTGATAAGCTTTTGCAAAACGCCATTCAAGTTAATTACCTAAAAGCAATTAAAAAATCACAAGCGGATTTTATTAATAGTTGCATCGAATTAGCACGTTTTTATTATCCTAAACAGGCAAATAATTTTTCAATACTTCCCTTAGAACTAATCCTAACCTTAATGTGTTTGACCGGCGAAAATACCTTAAAGATGAGTCAAGCTGATATTGAACTTTGTGCAGCACATATTTTAGGAAATTTT
Organism: Tatlockia sp.; assembly: GCA_013697725.1. Lineage (GTDB taxonomy): Bacteria > Pseudomonadota > Gammaproteobacteria > Legionellales > Legionellaceae > Tatlockia. The sequence goes on along the minus strand of JACCWI010000027.1, from coordinate 29,792 downwards.
AAAATTAGACAACAACTGATTAACATCGAAAACCCAAAATCAGAAAAACTAATTGAACGATGGTGGTCTAAGTCAACACGAGAAATCTATCCGAGAGTCTTATTTTCAGAGAGCAAAAATATAGAACACTCTCAGGAAAATATACCCGAAGAACAATCTACTGAGCGATGCGTTGTCATGTGAATAAAATCAATATCATAATATTCTAACATTCGTCTAAGAGTTTAGAGTTTTAATAACTTACCCTATGAACAATTTTAATTCAAAAGAGGTGTTTATGAATTACAATCCTTACAATCCCTTCGCTGAGCTTTTCGAAACGAAAGTCTACCCACATGCGCGCACCAAGAGGACTTCTCTAGGTCGAAAAATAGTAGATACATTCAATGTTATCGCCGGACGTGAGCCATTTTTTTCCGATAAACCACATTTGGGATTGTTTGATTATGCAACCTTATTCATCCCCGCTATTTTAGTGATTTTGGTTAATTGGTGTGGACATCAGCCTAAACAAAACCTATTCGCTGGAGTTATTTATATACCCTTGATATTAATCAATATACCGCTTATTTTATTGCGCTACACCTTTGCAGCGTTAGGAACACTGGTGAGTCTTCCGTTTATTATCGCAGCTCATATACTTTCTTACTCTGTGGATACCGAAGTGTTTGAAGAGGCTCTTGCTATCCAAGGTATACAGCATAGTTCGGATGGAAAAGTTAAAGGAGAAAAAATTTCTTTAACTCAATTTCTTCAAAATGAGGAAATGGATATTGAAGACTTAAAAATCACAATTAAAGAAGCTAGTAACGAAGGTAAACTAAAGAATTCTTTTATACCTAAGCCACCAAAAACCTATCAATTAATGTTTTGGAAAAAGGAGTCTGGTTCTTCCAGTGCATCCTTACAATGCAATGGTTGTATGAATGGCGAATGCGCAGAAAACCATGCTCCTTTCACTGTGGACGTTATCCCTGAAAAAATATCCTTAGAAGAGTCTCAGGTAAAAAATATTTATGCTTTATTTCAATTGAATATTGGTGGAGTGGTTAACAAAATTGAAGCAAAAGAAACAGATGAAGCTTTCACTTTGGGAACTCTATTAAAGTAGGGTTAGAAAGAATAATTTCATTGATTGACCCAAAAGCTAATGAACGCGCGTTGTCATGTGAGTTATTTAATCACAAATATTTATGTGAGCTCACCTAGGAGAGCAGTAATGAAATTGAAACAAGAATTAACAAATTTAATTTTAGATAATGAAAAGTTGACTGCATTTCTCGATAAAACAGTTAAGATTATGGATGTTTTTAATCAATCCAATGATCCTACTCTGATTAAACAAGAGCTTACAAAACCTGAGCATTATTCTTTATTGAAACAAATGGCGAGTATTTCTGACTACTTAAGTGAGATCTCTAATTGTGTAGTTATGCAATTTGTTGATTATGCATTGAAAAAAAATTCGGATAAATCTAGCGGAGCAAAGATTGAAATTCCGGTAGATTTGCAAAAATTTATTGCCCTTCACCTAATGCACTCGCTTGAGCAAAACAATATTGAGTTGTACAAACTATTATCTCAACCTATAACTAATGAGAGTAATGCAAGCTTTGAGGTACTATTTGACTCACCAATTCCAAGTGAAAGAACAGAGGTCACTTATCAATTTTTATTTGATTCTAAGGCCAAGACCTGGAAATTACTACGATTCCTTCCTCATCTAGCAGAGGGTGAGGTCATTAATAAAAAGGGTGAAGAGGATGAATATAAATATTTAATCACTCATAAAATGAAGTTATTGTTAACTGACCTCACCCCTGAAACTTTAAATCCTTTTATTAAAAAAGCGCTGCTTGTATCCTTGCAATCGTGTGAAGATTATCAGCAAACCTTGCAACAGAAGGCTTTATTAAAACAAATTTTTAAAGAGCAATGCAATAACTTCTTCCCCCTAATAGAAAAGTATTGCCATGATATTCCACAAAGTCTACCTCTCTATATGCAGATAGATAATATTCACCAGACTTATTTCCATAATATTGAAAATAAGCCTGAGCTAATGGCTGAGTTATTATTGGAAGAAGGAATTTTTGAACTTAAAAATGACTTTAGATTAATAGTATTCTTAGCCAAAAAAGTGAATTGGATTCAGCTAGAAAAGCTATTAGATAAAGAGTCAATAAAAAATTCCCTGCTTAACGCTGATTTTTTTGATTTACACTTTTTCGCAGAAACCTCGGCTCAGGGATTAGATAAAATGAGTGGATTTTACTTTGAGCAGGCAAGTCCGAAACAATTAAAAAACATGGAAGGTTATATTAAATCACAATGGGCTAGCGCGTTACCTATTGAGAATTTTATAAAATTTATAAATGAGGGCAAAATTAAGTTAGATTATCCAGAGTATGCTCACTCGATTGAGGAGTTTTATAAACTTTTTCCTAGCGCGTTTCCTGCTATTTTAAATGATTTGATTAGCAGCGGCAAAATGATTAGAGACATCCCGAGAGATAAAAATATAGTAGCCCACTATGTTGATTTATTCTTTAAATACGAAGGGCAATGGCTAAGTTTAATAACTTATGACAAAGAGAATGTTTATAATCACAAAGCTGATTTACTTAACTTAGCGATGAAAATTGATCCTAAAAGAACAGTAGCCATAGTTACTCAGCTTGCTCGTATAAACGCTCAAGGTGAAAAATATCTACCTTTTTCATTAAATGCAGAAGAGATATCAAACTTGATTACCACTGCTCCTGATGATGCCTGTGTTTTATTGGATTATAAAAATATTTTAGATAGGCTTCGACAAGATTCTGTCTTGTTTAAACCTTATGGAAAAATCAGGAAATTTGATCAAATATATAAACTCATGCATGGAATTCCTCCATTATATGGCCAAAAATTAATGGAAAATGGTCTGGTTTTTCCAGAAAAAGGGATGCCTCATTTTCAACATTTATCCGGTCTTGGACTCTTTGGCGGAAATACTCCCTCTAGCTCAATTGCTCCCATCTTTAAGATGCTTTATCAAAACTTAACAAGTTCAGAATTTATGGCTTCATTAATAAATGGATTAATCGCTAATCAAAATGTGCATCGATTGTTCTTTAAAGATGTTTTTAATATGGATTTATTGAAGTTAGCAGAAGCGTTAAGACAAATTACATCGATTAGAAATTTAGAACTTGCTATAGACCTTAATAAGGATAATCAAACTAACATCATTCAATTTTTTAATCTTATGAGCGAATCACATCCTGATCTTAAGTTCCATATCCAGGTTAAGCTCAGTATGAAAAACGACGAATTTATTTTTTTAAAAAATTATTTAGCTAAAACGACCGTTCAAATTAAAACGCTTATAATTATACCTGAGCACCATGGAATAAAATTTGCGTTATTAGATGTGGATGATTTGAATTTTAAAAACTTTTTTGATGGGTGCATCAAGGAAATCTGTCAAGAAAATTCAATTTTATCAAATATTATGATCAATGGTTTTGGCAAACCTCTGTTTAGCTTTCGTAATGAGTCTAGTCCATCTTACCGATTTACCCAATTTCCCATTTATAATACGCATTTATTTGCGATTAATAGCTCAGAAAATTTCGCGACAGAAGAAGATGATTTAACAGCTAAACTTTTAGCAAGAAATAAAAATATTTATGCCTTAAATCTTATCGCTCAAGAACTTAGACAGTGTCAAAGCATTTTGGAATTATTACCCTGGTTAACAATGCAAGGTTTGTCGCCGGAACTAATCGTTAACATTTTTGATCGCTTGAACCTCGACTACTCTCTTCCAGCAAAGAATTCATCCTATGCAACCCTGTTGAAGTGGATAAAAAAATCTCAGTCTACTGAACATGAAAATGATGATGACCTGTCTATGCAGCAATATGTTAAGGGATTAAAGCAGTTAGAAAATTTTGTACAAAGCACGTCAGTGCAAGCCTATTATTGCTATAAACCCTATAAGGAAAACATTGATAAATTAAAAATTTTCTTGAGTCTCAGCAAACTTCAAACACGAGTCATCAAAGTGCTTACTGACTGGTTTATTGATAATCGTCGTCCAAATTTAATGAAAATGTTGGCTAGTTTAGCTAAGGTAAATAAAATAATTGATGGGAATGATCCTGCCAACTCTAATTTATTGAATAAGAGAGGAAAATTAAGCTATATATTGGAGCTTAATGGTATACCTTCTGAAAACGCTAATAAAGCCAGTGTAAAATTTTGCAACGTTAGTAATCAGTTAAATATTTACCAGAAAGCAGTGAGTCATTCATTAAAACAGCTGCAACGCGAAGCCTTTATAGCGCTACAGACTGATAGCCCTTTAGGTAATTCTTTTGCGTGGAATGCCCTTGTCAACCAAGCATTTAATGGATTTGAATTACTAAGTGTTTTAGATAACTTTAGATCACGCGAAGATCTAAACCAAACACTCGATTCGTCGTTTAAAAAATCATCGTCCTCTATGTCAGCTATTTTTGATAACAGGCAAACCATTCTACTAATCAATATCGTGCATACTTTAGGGCAATACCTTAAGCAAAAAGAAAAACCTTTGGAAAGGCAATGCGACAGGCATAAGCATCTGCATAAAAATGAGTTATTTAATCTTATTAGTCTTAAAAATATTGAGATTTACAAAGAGACAAAGCCCAGACTTTATCAAATTCTCCTAAGCCAGCGAGAGCGTTTGGCAACTTCAATCTCAAAATGTTCAATAAAATTAATTCTGCGTCACAATGGGTTCTTTTCCAATCATTATCAAGAGAAAAAAATAGTAGATGAAAAACTGATTTCTAATTATGAACAACAAATTACGCAACGAGTATCACAGCTGCAATAAGATATGCTGTAGTGTTTGTAGGTCTAAAAATTCTCTGAGGTTAACCTTGGGAGTTCCGTATTTATTACGGATATACAAGCTTAGGATTAACCGATAAAATCGACTAAATGTCTATAATTCAGTATAACTGTTGAAGTAAAAACCACCAGGAGAATAAATTGAGTTTTTTTAACCCGTTTAATGGCCTTATAGAAACAAAAGAGTTTCCAAACGCAAGAATGCATAGAACTACCTTTTGGGAAAAAATCTGGGATACTTTTAAAGTATTTTCAGGCACTATCGCACCTGATTTCACTAATGAAAATCCTTCGCCTTACAAAAAAATGCACTTTGGTATTTTTGATTACCTAACACTAGGCATCCACTATCTTATAACGCAATTATTACTTTTTATGGTTAGAAAAGCGGCTAAAGAAAGCATCTATTTGGCTGCTCCAATGATGGCACTAGCCTTTATATTTTCTCTTCCCAGATTAATCTTCGCAAATGCTCTAACGTTTATCTGCTCGCCCTTTGTTTTAGTTGCACATGCATTCGTTAATGATAAGGCTAAAAATTCTATACTTTCTTATGAAGTGCGCTCTAACGAATATCCGTTGCATTTTGCACCCTCATTTCTTCCCTCAGAACTTGAAAGATATAAAGAAAGTTTTATTTTCATTGCAGACAAAAATGTACTTTATTATATTGATATTATTGGAAATTCCAGACAAATGGCTTTGAAAAATATTGAAAGCTTTCGTAAAGAATATAAAGTAAATGGTAATCATGCAATTAGCTTTGGCCAAGCGCCTTTTTACCTTTTAACCCGAGCTGAGCTTGGAAAATACCTTGGCGAGACTATTTATCCCCTCAACACTTATAATTCCTTAGGTAAAATTCTGAAAGCAAAAAATATCGATTTAGAAGATGTTGGCTATTCAGAGCTTGAGATTGATAAGCAAGATAAAAATTTAATTAGATTATCCTTAAAAGATAGAGTCAACGGAAAATTGCTAAGCAAATTTTCACTTTGTTTAACTGGACAAAACGATTTAACGTTATTTAAAAACCTTAAAGAATTAAATATTGCTGGTGTTCAAGCGCATATAGAAGAAGATGAAGAACTTTCTCATGCTTTTATTTGATAATCTTTGTAGCGAGGCTAGGTAAATCTGTTTTTATTACTTAGCCAAACTTATTTAAAGAGTCATGTAATTTAATCTATTCAAAGGAATTCTATGGGGTTAAGCGCGCGACAAGAAGCGGTACTTAGAAAATCAATTCAAGAATGCAGTATTTTTCAAGGAAAGTACTATTTATGGCATATTTATCACACTCTCCGGCAAAGCACTCAGCCTAATCAAAAACTAGCCCAAATTAGCCAACATCTCATGAATTTAATTCAAGGAATTAATGTCATCAATAACTGCAAACCCTCTGAGCACAAAAAGATTGGAAAACATATTAAAGTACTTAATAATCATTACAATGCTTTAGCGCAAGAAACAGGCGCTCAAGGAATTTTATATAACTTGCGACAAACTATTTTATGCTTGGGTGGCTGCATATTAGGAACGATAGGTGCTATTGTGGGTGGACTTGCAGGTGGCAGTATTGGTTTCTTCAATGATGTTAAAGCACGCCGTGTACCTACTGGAATTTTTTTCGGTGCTATTGCCGGGGCTCATGTAGGTGCTTCTTTAGGATATCGATTACCTGATAGATTGATTAAAGATTCAGAACTACATGCGCTGCAATACGCAATACGAGAATTGCATAGAACATTTGAATCATTGACTGCATCTGTTTATAACGACAATCTGGCTCAGTTAAAGCTGGAATTACTCTATAAGAATTTTAATGGAGATGAAAAAGCCTTTAAAGAATTTTTGGAGTCTGATATTCCTTACTCAATTCTGGCTGCCGATGCCGGTATGGTATTAAGCGAAAAAGTACAGGGTTATTTGGGTCATCACATTTGGGTTACCTTCAATCTTCCCGGTGAATTAAAGTCAATTAGAATTGAATCGGGTGAGGAATTATTAGTTGATAATGAGACTAATCCAGAGCGAATTACACAAAGAGAAGCACAGCAACGAAGCGCAAAAGGAGTAAAACTTCTTGAAATGCTAAGTTTACATCGAGTTTTATCACCTATCTATGTTTTGAAGCTCAAACCCAACGATTTTGCGAAATTTGAAAATATCAAAAATCTACTGACTTTTCAGTATAGAAATAAACCAGGTGTCACCGATTGCAATACCTTTATTGATGAACTATTAGTAGCGGTTAACGAGAAGCCAACTAAAACAAAACGATTTAAGGATGATGACAAACCCGTTGCCTTATGGATACGAGATGCAATTCGTTATTTAAGCCCTTTACCAAAAGAATTAAATGATTATGAAAGCGAAAGCTATAGCCATGAAGTGTTGGAGATGAGAGGATTAAGTCTTTTTTAATTGCTACCTATAGTGAATACATTTATGGAAAGACCTATAAGCATACCGATTAGGATTAAAGAGTTATTGAACATGGAATTTTATAATCTTAAAAAACCATTATTCGCTCAAGTAGCTACCATTAGCCAAAATCAAACGCATATTAGAACAATGATGCTCTATGGATTTAACCAAAATGAAAAATTAATTTTCCTTAGCCGTACTGATACCCAAAAAATTTTTGACATTCGGATAAATCAAGCAATTTCGCTGTTAATTTATGAGCCTAATGTTAGTCAAATCATTGGAGAAGGAAAGGCTAGTATAAAAACAGTTTTGACTAATCGAGAAGAAACAGAGCATTATTGGAATTTAATGCCTGCAAATATTCAAATGATCTATTCTGCAAGTCATGAACTAAATGAGTTATTTGGGGTAATTGAAATTTGTATCCACCATTGGGAGTATCTTGTACTTCATTCTGAAAATTATACAAAAAGTGAACGAATTCGTTGCTATCTTACGGATAAAAATAGTTGGCAAGAGGAAAGACTAACAGCAATTTAATACTTATTTTTTATATTTATTAGAGAATATTCTTATGAATAATAAGTCTCTATTTCATGGATTATATTTGAAGCCTGGAGTTGAATTATGAAGCAGCTATTCCATCTTGGAAACAGCTGCCGAAGATGGCAAAATTATTAAATTAAATACTATAGTTGGATGCCACTTGTATAAAGATCTTCTCATGCTAATATGCTTCCACATTAGATCTCAAAGGAAAAAAATGACAGAAGCCATTTCAATGTATAACGCATCAGTTCCTGTTTTTAAGCAATTACTAACTGCCTTAAATGCTATTTTAGATAAAGCGCAAGCGCATATTGCGAGCAATGACCTTCGACCTGAGAGCCTTCTTCAGGCAAGCCTGTTTCCAGAAATGTTTAATTTTACTCGTCAAGTACAGATTGCAGCGGATTTTGCCAAAGGGGTAACCGCTCGTTTGTCAGGCGTAGAAGCTCCTGCTTATGATGACAATGAAACGAGTTTTGATGCTTTAAAAACACGTATTAATAAAACACTGCAATTTATTTCTGATGCTGATCCAGAAGCAATGACTGGTAGTGAGGAAAAAGAAATAATTTTGCGGCCAGGTACACCTAAAGAAAAAAAATTGACAGGGCACTCTTATCTTTTACACTACGGCTTACCCCAGTTTTTCTTTCATGTAACAACAGCCTATGACATCTTAAGAAATCAAGGGGTTGATATAGGAAAACGCGATTATATGGGCACCTATTAGCGATATAATCTGCATGCACTCGTGAGCTCGAAATAAATGAGGGTGACGGTCATACATAATTTATTGATTTTATTGGTCGGAGTGACAAGAATCGAACTTGCGACCCCTGCCTCCCGAAGGCAGTGCTCTACCAGGCTGAGCTACACTCCGATTAATGATTGCGACCAAGTGCAAATTCGGTAAGCTCAATAAGTGCTTCTTTATACACCGTATCTGGAAGTATCTTGAGTGAAGAAAGAGCGCGGTCACTTTCTTGAGCAGCATAATTTCGCGTAAATTCAATGGATTTAGTTGAGTCAATGATTTCAAGTATTTCGGGAAGCTTGTTTAAACTTCCTTCTTTTAAACTAGCTATAATCAATTTTTGCTGAGTTTCTGAACAATTTTCCATGGCGTGAATCAGCGGTAAGGTAACTTTACCATCAGCCAAATCATCACCAATATTTTTACCCATGGTTTTGGCATCAGAGCAATAATCAAGGGCGTCGTCAATCAGCTGAAATGCATTCCCCAAATGGAGCCCATAAGCATATAAACTTTCTTCAACATTCTTCTCTGCCTGACAAAGCATAGGTCCAATCGCAGCAGAGGCGGCAAAGAGCAGGGCAGTTTTAGATCGGATTACATCAAAATAATCTTCTACTGAAAGGGCAAAGTTATGGCGATTAGTGAGTTGTTTTATTTCACCACAACTAATTTGATGCGAAGTGTTGGCAATTAATTTTAAAATAGGCGGATTATCAACCTGAACCATAAGTTGCACGGATTGGGTAAAAAGATAATCACCTACCAGGATACTTGCTTTAGAACCCCATATTTCATTAGCCGTTTCTCGTCCGCGCCTTAAAGTCGATTCATCAACCACATCGTCATGCAGCAAAGTTGCTGTGTGGAAAAATTCAATCATGGCAGCAAGCTTGATATGATCGTTACCTTGGTAACCGCAAGCATTGCTTGCTAATAAAACTAATAAAGGACGTAGTCGCTTACCCCCGCTTTGAACAATATGATGTGCCAAATCATCAATTAAGCCAATTTGTGATTGAATATTGTCAATAATCAGCTTGTTAACCGCAGAAAAATCCTCACTGACCAGTTCTCTTAAACGGTTAACCGTCATTACAAATCCTCAGAAATCAAATTCATGCCTAGTAGAAATTTAAAGCTCTGTCCTACAAAAGGTATATGAATGCTAAGGCCGAGCTTGATTAAAGTCAACATCCCTGCAATTTTAAGATTGTGCTATTGCAGGGACATCCTTCGCTTCGTTCTGGATGCGAGACTTAGCTATAAGTTGGATGACGGAGTTTTAGCTTTAGATGATGATTGAGTACCTAAATGTTTCTACTAGCAAAGCGGAAGGATCTAGCTCTGCTTCCTACCCCGTCATCTAGAGCAAAGCGAAGGATCTCCTGCTCCCTACGCCCATCGCCCAAAGTAAAGCGCAGGATTTCTCCCTGCTTTCCAATCCCATCATCCAGAACGAAGCGAAGCGAAGATCTCCTGCTCTCTACGCCCGTCGCCCAAAGCAAGGCGCAGGATCTCTCCCTGTTTTCCTATCTCGTCATCCAGAGCGAAGCGAAGGATCTCCCTGCAGTGGCAGAATTCTGGTTAATTTTACAAAGAATATTTCTTAAACATTAAAACGGAAATGCATCACATCGCCATCACAGACCACATAATCTTTGCCTTCAAGCCGTAATTTTCCTGCTTCCTTAGCGCCTTGTTCCCCTCGATGGGTTATAAAAGCGTCATAGGCTATGACTTCCGCTCGGATGAAGCCTTTTTCAAAATCTGTATGGATTACGCCAGCGGCTTGCGGTGCGGTTGCGCCTTTAGGTATTGTCCATGCACGTACTTCTTTAACACCAGCAGTAAAATAAGTTTGTAAACCTAATAACTCATGGCCGGCCCGTATAACTCGGTGTAGACCCGGTTCTTCTAAGCCTAAATCATCCATAAACTCTTTAAGATCTGCTTCATCTAAGCTAACTAACTCGGCCTCAGTTGCTGCAGAAAGGGCGACAACTGACGCACCTTCTTCTTTAGCTAAAGCGACAACCTTATCTAAAAGAGGGTTGTTATTATAACCATTGTCGTCAACGTTGGCGATATATAGCACAGGTTTAGCAGTTAAAAGACAAAGGCGACGTGAAGCAAGTTCTTCTTCGGGCGTTAAAGCTAAGGTGCGTGCTGGTAAGCCCAGATCCAAATGGGCTTTTAATTTTTCAAAAGCTTGTTTTTCTAACAGTGCTTCTTTATTGCCGCCTCGGCTAAGTTTACCCGATTTTAAGAGAGCTTTTTCAAGGCTATCCATGTCGGCTAAAGCTAACTCCGTATTGATCACCTCAATGTCGTTAATAGGATCAACTTTGCCTTCAACATGAATGATATCGTCGTTTTCAAAACAACGGACAACATGAGCAATGGCGTCTGTCTCACGGATGTTTGCCAGAAATTGATTGCCTAAACCCTCGCCGCTCGAAGCCCCTTTAACCAAACCTGCAATGTCCACAAATTGCATAGTAGTGGGGACGACTTGCTGAGGGTTGACGATGTCGCTAAGGGCAGCGAGACGTAAATCAGGGACGGCGACAAAACCCACATTGGGTTCAATGGTACAAAAGGGATAATTTTCTGCTTGAATTTTAGCCTTTGTTAAAGCATTGAACAAAGTTGATTTACCAACATTGGGCAAGCCTACAATTCCACATTTAAATCCCATCAGGCACCTCTAAAAAATTTCAAAAAAAGTTGGTTGCTGCTAGATATTTTAATCTTGCAAAGCTTGAGTCGACGAACTAGCTATTAATTAAATTCATCGCTTTAGCGATATCGCCGCTAATGGCTATCGCAATACTGGAATTGCCGCGATCAATAGCATCAAAAATTAATTGTCTATCTTGTTGGGAGGGCTTCCCTAAAACATAATTTAGTACCAGGTCTTTATGGCCAGGATGACCAATCCCTATTCGTAACCGGTGAAAATTAGAACTACCTAATTGGGCAATAATATCTCGTAGACCGTTATGGCCGCCATGACCACCGCCTGTTTTAATTTTAATACGACCCGGGGGCAAGTCCAATTCGTCATGAGCTACGAGGCATTCATCAGGAGCAATACGATAAAATTGGCAGACTTCTCTGACTGCTAAACCACTATGATTCATAAAAGTCAAAGGCAGAAGTACTTTGCAGCTGTGATTATCTATTTCAATAGCCGCTAATTCACTGTGAAGTTTTTTTTCATTTTTAAACGAGACCTTGCAGCGTTGTGCTAAAGCTTCTACAAGCCAGCCACCGGCATTATGCCGCGTATACTCATAGGCAGAACCGGGGTTGCGTAAACCGATAATAAGTTTTATTGCCATGAGATCTATCTATTAGATTAAAAAGCTAAGGCAAGAGAGCTCCCTTGCCTTAGACAATAATTTACTTAAGTAAGAAGCGAGTGCCTAGTCTGCACTTTTTTCTTCTTCTGTCTTATCAGACGCAGTATCAGAGGCTTCAACTTGTTCAACTTCTTCAGTCGTTTCTGTTGGCTCTTCATCTTCCACAGTGCTAACTCTTGGTGCGTGAATACTAACCACAGGTAAATCATGGCTACCGTCTTTCACGTCAATTGTGAGTTCAACACCTTTAGGTAATTTCAAAGCTGAAAGATGCACTACATCATTCATAGCAACATCAGCCATGTCCACTTCAATGAATTCAGGTAAGTCTTTCGCTTTGCAACGAACTTCCACTTGGTTCATAGTATGAGAAATGATTCCGCCTGTTTTGACACCCTTCGAAGTTTCTTCGTTAATAAAATGCAGGGGTATGTATTTTACCAATATGTCTTTGGCGGAGACACGTTGTAAATCCATATGGAGAATAATAGGTTTAAAAGGGTGGCGTTGCATGTCTTTAAGAATAACTTGCTGGTCTTTACCATCGATAGTTAAACTAAATACGCTTGAGTAAATGGCTTCATTTTCCAGAGCTTTCACTACCTTGTTTTGCGATAAGTGAACGGTTTGAGGTTTTTTGTCGCCGCCATAAACAATAGCAGGTATTTTATTTTCAAGACGACGCAGGCGGCGGCTCGCACCTTTCCCCATGTCTTTTCTTGTTTCAGCTTCTAAAATGATTGTTGACATCTTTTGTCTCCATAATTAATAAAAACCCTTCAAACTTATGATTTCTAAGCGCTTTGCCCGCGACCAGGACAAAGAATTGAAAATAAGAAAGGGGTCGTAGTATACAATATTTTAAATTCAACTTGAAGTCGTTGGCGTAATTTAATAGAATACGCCACTTTATTGATTTTGTGAGGCCATAGCGGCGAGTTGGAGATGAGTTATGTACGCTGTAATTAAAACGGGCGGTAAGCAATACCGTGTAAAGGAAGGCGATATTATCAAATTAGAACTTCTTACTGAAGAAGTGGGTCAAGAAGTTAACTTCGCAGAAGTTGTCATGCTTGCTGATGGTGATAAAATCACTTTAGGTACACCTCTTATTGCAAATGCTTTTGTTAAAGCAGAAGTGCTCGAGCATGGTCGCCATAAGAAAATTAAAATTATTAAATTCCGTCGTCGTAAACACCATATGAAACAAATGGGTCATCGACAATATTATACGCAAGTAAAAATTACTGCGATTGGTTAAGTAAGAGGGGAAAGAAGTGGCTCATAAGAAAGCAGGCGGTAGTACTCGTAACGGCCGTGACTCGAATCCTAAGTTCCTTGGTGTCAAGCGTTTTGGCGGTCAATTGGTTAATGCAGGTGAAATCCTTGTTCGACAACGTGGCACACGTTTTCATCCAGGTGAAAATGTAGGTTGCGGTCGTGATCATACTTTATTTGCTTTGATAACTGGAATTGTAAAATTCACAGTGAAGGGCGAAAAAAATCGTAAATTTATCACGATTAATGCTGTTGAAAATGTAGTGGAAAAAGCAGAAGAGAATTAATCTCTGTCAATAAAATCTGTTAATTTTATATCTGATTGCGCGCTTAAAATTCTTATTTTGGAAAATGAGCGCTAGCAATTTTAAATAATTTTGCAGCTCATCAGAATCGTTGAACTAGAGTTGATTTTGAACTTAATGGATGTAGACAGCAAGAGCTGAAATACGCCTGAAATAATGGTGAAGATCTTTATTAAGACAGAGAGTTACAATTCCAATTGAATCTGCACCACGCCCTAGGCTTTAGAGCTTGGGATAAGCCCCTGTATCTGGGGTTTTTTTTTTGATCTTTGAGTTAGAAATCATGAAATTCGTTGATGAAGCAATCATTAAAGTAGAAGCTGGCAATGGTGGCAAAGGTTGCTTAAGTTTTAGGCGCGAAAAATTTATTCCCTTTGGTGGTCCCGATGGTGGCGATGGCGGTGATGGTGGTAGCGTTTATCTTGAGGCTAATACGGATTTAAATACCTTAATTGATTTTCGCTTTAAACGTAATTTTAAAGCTGAAAATGGCCATCAAGGCATGGGTGGAAATTGCACAGGAAAAAAAGGTGAAGATTTAATTATTCAAGTTCCTATAGGAACAATGGTCTTTGATGTCGAATCCAATGAATTATTGGGTGATATTAACCATGGGGGTGAACGCTTGTTAATTGCCCAAGGTGGTTGGCATGGTCTAGGGAATACACGTTATAAAAGTTCAATTAATCGTTCACCACGGCAAACAAGTCCTGGCTCAGAAGGCGAGTTTAGGCAACTGCGCCTTGAGCTACGTGTGCTTGCTGATGTTGGCTTATTGGGCTTGCCCAATGCAGGTAAATCAACTTTAATTCGCGCCGTGTCCAGTGCTAAGCCTAAAGTCGCTGATTATCCTTTCACCACCTTACATCCTGGGTTAGGCGTTGTCTCTGTTGCAGCGCATAAAAGTTTCGTTATGGCTGATATTCCCGGCTTAATTGAAGGCGCTGCTGAAGGTGCTGGATTAGGCCATCGATTTTTAAAGCATTTATCACGTACTTGCGTACTTTTACACGTCGTTGACATAGCTCCTTTAGACGATTCAAATCCAGTGGATTCAGCCAAAGCAATTATCAATGAACTTGCGGTTTATGATCCAGAATTGCTTAATAAGCCACGCTGGTTAGTATTGAATAAAATGGATATTTTACCTGACGAAGAAGCACGTCAAGAAGCGACAAAAGCAATAGTTGATGGTTTGCAGTGGAAGGGGAAAGTTTTTGCAATTTCAGCAATTAGTGGAGAAGGAACTCAGCAGCTTTGCTACTCTTTGATGCAATTGATTGATGAAATGAAAGAAGAAAAGTCCCAGTCTTAGACTTGCAATAGTGAAAGACTTTCGACAGGTCTCTGCATATGGGAAGTTAGGTCAAAAAAAAATATTATTACGTACCATTTTTCGCTTCGAGTTTAATAAACCCTAACGAATCAACATGGGTTTTTCCCGGTAAAAATTGAATGCCCCAGAGCGCAATAAGAGGATGTTCACCAATCAGATAACGTCCATCGACTAGCGTTAAAGGACTTTCTCCCGCTAAAATCAGAGAATCCTCAGTAAACCAATTAAAAATTTTAAAATCCTGCAGCAAGCTAGGTGATTCTTTTACATAATTAGGTAATTCAGTGGATAAAAATTTAGGATAATTGCCAAGTGCTTTCACTTTAGTATTGCTCGAAAGAGGGGTATGAACATCTGCAAGGTAAAATTGTTGATTGCTATCAATTGCTGTTCGCCAATAGGTTGAGCTTAATAAAAATGGAAAGCTGCGTAGTCTCGTAATTTGCAGGTTTTGTTGTTTTCCATAGCTAAGAGAGGCTGAGATTGCCCGGCTGTGTTGATAACTGTTAAATAAAAGAAACGAGCCTGCTAATAAAAGACCAATAATTGTGCCTAAGCGATTATTATTAACGATTGTCCAAGTCAAACCCAGAATTATAGGGAATGTAAAAAAGGGATCAATAATCGCTATCAAATCCCAGCTAATTCTAGCATCAGAAAAAGGCCAAAAAAGCATGGTACCGTAACTTGTGCAAGCATCAAGTAAACCATGGGTTGAAAAACCAATGAAAGCAGCCAGGAAAGTGCCAGGCCAATCTTTACGAAAGCGCTTAAAAATCATAAGTCCAAGAGTGACTAAAATAGCACCTAGAGGAATAAAGCTAATAGCATGTGTAAAATTTCGATGATAAAGAAGCTGCAACATCGGATTAGTATCAGATCGAATAAAAATATCCAGGTCAGGTGCCATAGCAGCTAAAGCACCAACTATCCATGCATTCTGTTTATTTTTTTTAAATAAAACTAACTGGGCAGTTGCTGCTCCTAAAGCACCATGGGTAATTGGATCCATTTATATCCCCTTGAGTATAATATCTGAGGTTCCTCTGGTCTTAAGCGCTTCGTTGGCGAAGAGAATCAGTTAATGCCTGCAAGTCTCTTGCTTTTTCACCTAAGGGATTTAGAGCTTTCTTTGCCTTTGCAAAATATTGATTAATTAGCGTTCCTAATTCCTCTTTTGTGTATAAGCTGGAAAAAGTTATTTTTTGATTGGCTTGGTCGGAAGCGCGCCCTTTGCCCAAGAGATCGGTTTGAGCATAGTGATCTAAATAATCGTCTTGCATTTGAAAAACTAATCCCAAGTATTCGGCATAATTATGCAAGGCTTTTTCTATTGTTAAATCGCTGGTCTGTGCAGCGGCAATAGTCATACTAACGCAAGCAGTGATTAATTTTCCTGTCTTAAGGCTGTGAATAGTCCGCAGTTGGGATTCATCGATACTCGCTTTCGATAATTCTGAAAGATCGAGGCTTTGGCCGCTCACCATGCCTGCTGTACCACTCGCATGAACGAGCTCAGTAATTACTTTAATAAGCTGCTCTGGTGTTAAATTTGCATTTAAATGAGTTAGTAAAATTTCAATGGCTAGAGCTTGCATGCCATCTCCAGCTAAAATAGCCGTTGCTTCATCGAAGGCTTTATGACAGGAGGGTTTTCCACGGCGAAAATCATCATTATCCATTGCTGGTAGGTCGTCATGAATGAGGGAGTAGCAATGAGTTAATTCAATTGCTGCTGCAATAAGATCAAGTACCGCGATATCAATACCCAAGATTTCACCCGATAGATAAACTAAAGTCGGACGCAGTCGTTTTCCACCGGGAAACAGAGAATAGAGTATCGCATTTTTTATTTGTTCAGATGGTATTATTGACTCTCTGACTAGTTGGTTGAGCCTAAGTTCATGGCGGCTTAAATAAATTGCGATGGATTGGCTAGACATCAGGCTTTTCATCGACTAGTGAATTGGAGGCAGCGAGCCCTTCAATTTTTTGCTCAGCATGATTTAAAACTTCCTGACAGCGCCGAGCAAGGTTAATTCCTTTTTCAAATTGTTTTAAGGAATCTTCAAGGGATAATTCACCTCTCTCCAATTGCATAACTATTTCTTCAAGGTCAGTCATTGATTTTTCAAAATGAATTGCTTTCGTCATCTGAGGTATCCTGGAATCTAAATTGGGCAAAGTATACTGTTAATTCAAAACCATGTCTTGCTTCACTAGCTGTGATATTTTAGCCAAGTTGGCATAACTTCGTTTAAGTAGGTCATAAATTTCCATAACCCTACCTGCAATTCAAAGTTACCAAAGGGATCTGATTTAAGTTGCGGATAAGCAATGCCTAAGCCAAATAAGCCCGGAGCGATAATGCCAACGTGAGGGTTATAGTGTGAATTTTCATAGCCATCAATAGCAATATTATTGCGTTTCTCAAAGCCTACTGCGTAAATAATTTTATTGCATTCGGGTAAATACTGAGTAATATTCGCCTGGCTGCTCTTGTAGCGAACAAGATTATCGGGCAGCTGACCATCAATATTTTCTCGAGCCCATTCAGCCGTTTGTCCTTTTAGACCAGTATTATCGAAAAGAATCCATTGATTCAGCTCAATCGCGTAGCGGCAGGGCGAACGATAAAAGTTGATGACTTTTTTAACATCTAAATCGATGAGATGGCGCAGAATAATAATTGCCGAATGCGAGGATCCAAATAGTGCATAGGTTTGCGAGTTATCTATTTCAGAACTAAGACGTTCTTTGTCGATAGCAATTTCAAAGGGGATTAGCTCTGCACTTGAGTAATCCAAAAACCGTGGAACAGCCCCGGTTGCCAGAATGACATTATAAGAATAATAGCATTGTGAATCTGTCTGCAAACACCAGCGACGTTGACTGAGCGATATTTGCTGAATAAGGGCTTTTTCGCTGTTAACTTTTTGCATTAATTGCTTGCTAACCCAGTTTAAAGCATCGTCTACATCAGACAAACAGCAGGTTTCTTCTGGATCTAGATGGTTTAAGCGGAAGTCTCTATCTGCATTTTGGAAGTTAAATGACTCTGCAGCATTTAAAAAATCAACAAAGCGTCTAACCTTAGTATTTGAAGAGACATTTTTCCAAAGTGAGCCCAGATCGCCTACTTTGAACTGTGGGTCCACCCAGAGAAGGTCTGTCCCGGAAATTCCAAGATCTAAAAGTTTCCCGATTGCAGCAATTCCGGCAGGGCCTGCACCTACAACAGTCCATTGATAAATTTTTGTCATTTTAGCTTGGGTTCAAATACAAGTTTTCGAGTTTAAGGGCAGTGTAGTATTTTAACAAGTGAAAGCCGCTTAGTTGACAAGGTTAAGGCATCCACCTAAGCTCAGTTTTTTGTAAACGGTCTTGCCAAATGAAAACGAAATTACGATTTGTCTGCAACCACTGCGCTGCAGTTTTTTCCCAGTGGGCGGGGCAGTGTACGCAATGTGGTGGTTGGAATTCAATTAGCGAAGAAAATGCACTTCCTGCTAGCCGTAATGCACGAATGGGGCATTATGCTAACCAACGCTCTACCATAACTGCGCTTACTGATGTGGTGATTGATAAAGAAAACCGCATGGATTGCGGTTTGTCGGAGTTAAATCGAGTTTTAGGAGGAGGTCTGGTTGATGGTTCGGTGGTTTTAATTGGTGGCGATCCGGGCATTGGTAAATCAACCTTACTTTTACAAACGCTGGCAAACTTATCTCTAACGCAAAAAGTGCTCTATGTCACTGGTGAAGAATCGCTACAACAAGTTGCGATGCGGGCAAAGCGTTTGCAATTACCCATCGCTAATCTTCGACTTTTAGCTGAAACACAGGTTGAAGCCATCATCGCTCAAGCACAAAAAGAAACGCCGCGAATTATCGTAATTGATTCCGTGCAAACCATTTTCACCGAAACAATTAGCTCAGCACCCGGTGGCGTTTCGCAGGTGCGTGAATCGGCAGCCCAATTAGTGCGCTTCGCTAAAATGACGCAAACTGCTGTATTCCTGGTAGGTCACGTGACTAAAGAAGGTGCCTTAGCCGGACCACGCGTTTTAGAACATATGGTTGATAGTGTTTTATATTTTGAAGGACAAAGTGATAATCGTTTTCGTGTGATTCGCGCCATAAAAAACCGCTTTGGGGCTGTGAATGAATTGGGTGTTTTTGCAATGACTGATCGTGGCTTAAAAGAAGTTGCCAATCCCTCAGCTATTTTTCTCTCGCGTCAGCCTGAAAGCACGCCTGGCTCGGCGGTGATGGTGACCTGGGAAGGTTCAAGACCGATGTTGGTTGAAGTTCAAGCCCTGGTGGATGAAGCGCATGGCCAGCAAGCAAAACGCGTGACAGCAGGATTAGAACATAATCGCTTAGCAATCTTACTAGCGGTACTTCATCGTCATGGAGGTATAGCAACCTTTGATCAGGATGTATTTATCAATGTGGTGGGCGGCGTAAAAGTCACTGAGACTGGCAGTGATTTAGCTCTGCTTGCAGCGGTTGTCTCAAGTCTGCGTAATCGTGTTTTTGATCGGGAAACGATTATTTTTGGTGAGGTTGGTCTAGCGGGTGAAATAAGACCTGTACAAAGTGGACAAGAGCGCATTCGTGAAGCGGCAAAGCATGGTTTTAAACGGGCCATAATTCCCTTTGCCAACGCACCCAAACAAGCACTCGATTGCGAGATTGAAATTACCGCAGTGAAGCATTTGCAAGAGGTGTTAGAGAAAGTTTAGGCTAAATAAACTCTTCTGAGCTGATAGCTAGACTATTTTCTATTTGCCCTAACTGTTTAAGAGGGGTGGCTATTTTTGATCAAAATATTGCATGGGTACCCCGTAAATAGAGCAAGCAAGCAATTTTTTTGATTTTTTCTCCCAATCCGGTTTATCAAGTACCGCTGTTGCATCCATAAAGCCTCTTTTTAGACGATTGTTAATTGAGGAACGGACAAAATTGTAGTCTTTAAAGGCATGGGAAAAGGGAGTGCCGTTAAATATAATATGCACCACACTAAAGCGTTTTGCGTGACCTAAAGTTAACAATTGCTGTATTTCTGTATTATTTTTTGCTTCTGGCGTTAAATGATGACCTAGTAAATTAATGGCAATCTGTAAATTTTGGCGACTCGTATAAACGTTGGTTAATCGTCGCGAATGGCTGCCGTAGCGGATATCTTTTTGGCGTTCTTCAACCTCGTCCATCGTTTCAGGCATTTTCCCCTTTAAGCTAAAACAATCCACTACAAAACAAAGTGTGTCTTGCTCTGGTAAAGCATCAAGCACTGTAACTAAGGGAGTATTGGCATAGATGCCACCGTCCCAATAATAGTCCTCACCAATTTTTACTGCAGCAAAGGCTGGGGGTAAGGCGGTGCTGGCAAGAATATGATCAGGCGTAATTAATTCAGATTGATTATTAAAAAAAATCATTTCACCCGAAACTATATTCACCGCACCTAAGCAAAGGGTTGTTTTTTTGGAGTTGATTCGATCAAAATCAATTAGGCGCTCAAGGGTGCCACGAAGCTCGGAAGTATCGTAATAGCTTAATTCATCGGGCTTGCCGTGAGTGAAGATTGAAGGTGGAATCGGCCTAGGTTTAAAAAATCCTTCTAGTCCAAAAAACAAGGACTGCATGGCACCTACCTGGTTTTGCAGATGGCGTAGGTTATCAAAGAGTTTATAATCAATTGGTTCATCCCAGAGTTTAGAGTTCATCCATACTTTTGGAGCGATGGTATCCCAAAATTCGGTTAATCTATCCAGCTGATCCTCTGGGGCATTACCAGCAATAATTGCCCCATTGATAGCGCCGATCGACACGCCAGCAATAAAATTGGGTTGATAACCTCGTTCTTGAATGGCACGAAAAGCGCCAACTTGATAAGCCCCCAGTGCGCCACCGCCCTGAAAGACACAGGCAATCCGTTCATAGTGTTGTTTGCTTTGGGTAAGCTTTGCCGGTTTATTAATTTTGCAAAGTGCATCTTTTTGATAGCGGGATTTAACGTCTCTCTTGATCGCCATAATATTTAACTTTCCCTATCTATAGATTTTATAAGTATATACCTTGATTTTGTTTTTAGGAGAATTAGTACTTATCATCTTAATAGGGGGATATAATTTTTAATCTAAACTTGAATAATTTAGCTTAAATATAAGCAGCAACTGCAGCCATTAACATAAAACCAATAATGACAAAACTAAAATCACGTAAATTACAGCAGCGCTCGACCATCACACAGCGTTCCAAGCCATGTAAAGTACCTAGATAGAGGAAGGTACCCGCCGAGGCGGCGATTAGAATGGGGTCAAAAAGTGAGTTAGTCTCTAGGCCATAACCAAAATACCAGCCAATAAAAATACCAAGAGGAGTCATCAGGCTAAAGCTAAAGAAAAAACAAAGGCTCTGAAATTGTGTGAGCGAGCTTTTAGTGAGTTGAATTGCTATCGCAAAACTTTCAGCCCATTTATGAGTGACGATAGCCAAAAATAACATAAT
Organism: Tatlockia sp.; assembly: GCA_013697725.1. GTDB lineage: Bacteria > Pseudomonadota > Gammaproteobacteria > Legionellales > Legionellaceae > Tatlockia. Next base: position 8,367 of record JACCWI010000027.1, on the reverse strand, counting down.
AATTAAAGAATTATTATGATTTAATCCTAAAGCCGTGCCTAACATAATTGAATGAATTGATAACATTCCCCAAGCAAGAAGAGCAAAGGCTGGGTGTGTGGCACTGTGGTGTTGATAGAGCTCTTTGCCCAGGTGTTCAAACCATAAAAAAAACAAAAAAACAGCGCCAGTAATGATGAATGCCCAGGGATAATGGTAATTGCTTTCCAGGAATAAGGTATTGGATTCCGGAAGCATATGCAGCAATGCTGCGCCTAAAAAGACCCCTGTGGCCAAAGTTTCACCGATAGGGAAATCATGATGACTATCTTCGGTTTTGTTACGTTTCTTGAAGAAAGGATACCAGCCGCCAAGCAATATCACTGCAAAGGTTACAAAGGCAAAAATTATTTTTAAACTGCCGGCCTCCATAATGCTCCTAATGGGCTAATGAGATTGAATGACTAAGATAGTGAATAATATTTTCACAGACCATATTTAGCAAGCGTTTTCTTGTGTCTGCAGATGTCCAGGCCATATGCGGCGTTAGAATGCAATTAGTCAAGCTAATTAAAGGATAGTTGGCCTGAGGCTGTTCCTCGTAAGCGTATCTAAATAGGCTGCGGCACATTGCTTTCCTTTTAAGCCGGAGCTAAGGCTAATTCATCATTTAAGCCTCCGAGGCTAATACATCACCTAAATTACATAACTGACTTAGATCCCTTCATTGTAATATTTCCTCTAGCTTAAAGAAACGAGGTTCGCAGCTAAATTCTTGAGTTTTTAAATCCCTATGAATTCGCGCTTTAAAAGCTTTCCACTCCTTAAAATCAGGAGCCAGATACAAATCAATTAGTAATTTGCCATCAAGATAATGAAGTTTCCAATCGCATAGTTCCGTGAAGTCGCTTTGCCAGGGCAACAATAAAGTATTTTGCAGCGTTTGACGATTGGGAAGATTCAGCGAAGGGCAGCAGATTTCGTCATCCTCAGGATCAACATGGACGGTAACATCCTTAACGGCAGACAGTTTGGATGTAAGAGTTCGATGAACGTGTTGGGCAATATAATGTCCTTCGGAAACTGAAATAAAAGGGGATACAATAATATGAACATCAATGAAAATATCACTACCCATAGAGCGGCTGCGCAATTGATGGATTTTGTCCACGCCATTCACTGCTTTAATTAGATCCTCTATCTGCTTAAGTTTAGCAGGTTCGACCGCAGTATCGACTAATTCTTTTACACTGTTCCAGCCGTAATCGATGCCCATTTTGATAATCATGCAGCCTACAATAATTGCAGCAATTGCATCTAAATAGGTTAAACCAATAAGTGAACCCAGTAAGCCCAAGCTAACTACAATTGAAGACGCAGCATCGGAACGATGATGCCAGGCATTCGCAATCACCAGTGTGGACTCAATTTTTTGGCCTATATGAAAGGTATAATGAAATAAGGCTTCATTAGCAACGACGGATAGTAATGCAATTATTAACGCCAAATTTGCAGGCTTGGCAACTTGCCCATTAAACAACTCATCAAGTGAATCCCAGGCAATGCCCGTGCCTGCAAGTATAAGTAATAAGGCGAGTAATAAGGTGGCGGCAGTTTCAATTCGTTGGTGACCATAAGGGTGAGATATGTCTGCATCCTGGCTGCCATATTTTGAAGCAAAAACAACCATAACATCGGTAATTAAATCAGAAAAAGAATGGATTCCATCAGCAATTAAGGCATGCGAATGAAAAAATAGTCCGCCAAAAATCTTGATCCCGCCTAAGAGAGCATTGATGAAAGCGCCAATAAGAGTAACTTTTTTTGCCTGCAAATAACGAGTTTGACTCATTTTGTTATTCCTTAACTATCTGCAACTTAATATGAAATTCCCCATCGACATCTTTAACCTCAAGTAATTGATGGCCATTAATCCGGCACCAACATGGTAAATCATGTTTTGCGCCGGGGTCAGTCGCAATGACTGTAAGCTTATCGCCATCTTGCAAGTTTCTAACCCTATTTTGGGCTTTAATAACGGGCATAGGACAAAGAAGCCGCCGCGCATCCAGTTCAAAATCTGCCATCTTACAGATACCAATTGGCTTGAACTTCATCAAGGGGCATAGGCTGAACCGTTAAAATTTCTGATTGACCATTGAGATGATTCAAATTGACCGAGACTTCAGTTTCCTTGCTACCTGAGCAAAAACGTCCAGCAATGCGTGCGCAAAACCTTAGATCGTCGGAACTTGGCTCACCCTCGATTAATATTATGGGGCCGCGATGCTTTAAAGCCTGCATGTGTATGAACTGCTTGCGATAACCGGTTAGAAAATTAGATTCAGCTTCATCACGGGCAATTATCATTTTATAATGTGGTTTAATTCGCAGATGCCTACCTGCTTTCAACAGAATAATGTCCTCCATTTCATAATCGCGGCTATTGCGATGCTTCCACATGTCTTGCAGTCTTCGAGTATAATTTTCATCCGTTAAAACGCAGCAGCCTCCTGCAGGTTGTGCAAATTCTTCAATGTCCATAGCAGCAGCAAGTCCTATCTGCGGTTTGCGCGAGCGGCCGGTAAAGCCATACATTGCTTCACGCTTAATCCAACCTTCGCGTTCTGGCAATGTTTCCGCCAAGTATTTAGCACAAAGGGGACGTACAAGACGATCTTCTGCACCAGATTCTTCAGCAATAACAGGCATAGTTGCACTGCGTTGAGATTTTGGACGCTGACCGATTACTTCACCGGTAATAATAAAATCAAAGTCATTTTCAAGCATCCAAAGGTGGGCTTGTTGTACCATGAAAATTTTGCAATCAAGGCAGGGATTTATATTTTTACCAAAGCCATGTTTAGGTTTAAGTAAAACTTCTTTATAGGGTTCGACAATATCTATGATATGAAGCTTTATTCCTAATTGTTCTGCTACCCACAGAGCGTCATTACGCAAAGGCTTGTCAGTTTTCCGATTGCGAATAGCTGACGTGTGCCCTGAGTGACAAAAGCCGGTGTAGAAATTGATTCCTTCGACATAAATGCCTTGAGCTTGAATCACTTTAACAGCCAGCATTGAGTCTAAGCCACCGGAAATAAGTGCGACTGCTTTAGGTTTAAAAGTCATAAAACGACCTGCTAATAAATTGGCCAGTATAGTAGCCTATTTTTAATATTCATTCTATTTCTCATCCGATCTAGGTAAAAATATAAGGCTCAAAATCCCCTAGCCAACGTTTAGCGATACGGCGGGCAATTTCAGGATTATCGATGACTAGCTCTTTAGCCACTGCAGCAACCTTGGGTAACAAGGCCTGATCACGCTGAAGATTGGCAATTTTAAATTGCTGATAACCGGTTTGTCGGGTACCAAGGATTTCTCCAGAACCGCGAAGTTGCAGATCTTTTTCAGCAATGAGAAAGCCATCGGTTGTTGCGCGCATGATGCGCAAACGTTCAGAACCAAGTTGAGATAAGGGCGATTGATAAAGAAGTAAGCAATGTGATTGTGTGGAACCTCGTCCCACTCGTCCGCGTAATTGATGCAGCTGCGATAAGCCTAAGCGCTCGGAATTCTCAATTATCATCAAGCTGGCGTTAGGAACATCAACCCCTACTTCAATCACAGTGGTGGCAACGAGTAAATCGATATCACCTTGCTTAAAAGCGGCCATCGTGGCTTCTTTTTCTACAGCCTTCATGCGTCCATGAATTAGCCCCACACGTACCTCCACTAGCATTTCTTGTAAATTTGCAGCAGTCGCTGTGGCAGCCATGCATTGTAATTTTTCTGATTCTTCAATAAGGGTACAAACCCAATAGGCTTGACAACCCTTGGCAATAGCGGCTTTTAAGCGCTCTACAATAAACTCTCTTTTTTCCTGCGCTAATACAGCGGTTGTAACGGGAGTTCGACCGGGAGGTAATTCATCAATAATAGATAAATCCAAATGAGCATACTGGGTCATTGCCAGGGTGCGTGGTATTGGCGTTGCGGTCATCAATAACTGATGAGGAATTAGTCCAGCTTGTTGCCCCTTTTGTTGTAAGTCCAAGCGCTGATCGACGCCAAAGCGGTGTTGCTCATCGATAATCACTAAGCCTAGTTTGGCAAAAATGACTGCCTCTTGAAACAAAGCGTGTGTACCTACAATCAACTGGCAATGATGATTGGCTAACGAAGTTAAGGCTTCACGACGCTCAGCAGCTTTCATTTTAGAGTTAAGCCTAAGTACTTTAATTCCCAAAGGACTCAGCCAGTCTACCAAAGTTGCTGCGTGCTGGACGCTAAGCAATTCAGTAGGCGCCATAAAAGCCACCTGATAGCCTGCAGCAATTGCTTGCAAGGCCGCTAAAACAGCGACTACCGTTTTGCCTGAGCCAACATCCCCTTGAACCAAGCGCAGCATTGGTTTGGAATCCGTTAAATCCAAGGCAATTGTTTCACTCACTCGTAGCTGAGCCTCCGTGAGCTCAAATTTTAACTGCCCTAAAAAACGTGCACGTAAATCAGGAGCAAGAGAAATCGTGGGTGCGGCTAATTGGCTACGATGTTTTCTGGCAAATTGCATACTGAGCTGCTGGCCTAATAATTCGTCAAAAACCAGGCGTTGTAAAGCCGGGTGCGAACCTTCTTCCAGGGTTGTGAGAGAAATATCAGGCGGTGGATTATGTAGTAAATGAAGCGCGGCTGCTAAAGGATAAAAATTGTGTTTAGCTAAGCTCTCAGCGGTCATCCATTCCAATTCATTTAAGGTATCGCCGCACTGCTCCAGTGCTAACTTCACCATTTGCCGCAAACGTGATTGCGTTAATCCTTGAGTCGAAGGATAAATGGGGGTCAAAGTTTCATCAACCGGGCAATTTTCTTCGCTATCTAATAATTGATACTCCGGATGAATCATCTCCAAATTGTTGGAAAATCCTTTCACCTCACCAAAGGCGCGGATCATTTTGCTTTCATTAAGAGCTTTAACTTGCTGTTTATTGAAATGAAAAAAGCGGAGTTTAATAATGGATGTTTTATCTTCTACATAGCAATAAAGCATCATGCGCTTGCCATATTTGATTTCAGTTTTGCAAACTCGTCCGGCAATAACTGACCATTCATTAGCTCGCAGATCACAGATAGCAGTAATCCTGGTCCGGTCTTGATAGCGAAAAGGGAGATGAAAAAGCAAATGCGCAAGGCTGTGAAGCCCGCATTTACTTAGTTTTGCGGCAAGCGCAGGTCCAACACCGTTCAGGATTTCACAGGATTGATGAAGCACAGTAGTTTTTGCTCGGAAAAGAAGGATAATAACAAGAAAATACGTTAGAGTTTAGAGGTTGTAGCATTTCTGTGAGCCTATTATCAAAATTGAAAAAAATCTATTCCCTCTAAACTGTTTTTTTGTTTTAAAAAATTCAGGAGTTTGCACATGAATCGTACTATTACCTTTGCTGCTGGTTTAATTTTAGTATGGATTATTGGTTATTTGCTGGTGATGGGTCGCAGTCTATTAATACCCTTAGTGATAGCAATTTTTCTCTGGAATTTATTAAACACGATTAAAGACGGAATGAAGCAGCTTCCTTATATTGGCGGAAGATTGCCCGATTGGTTGGCAATGACCCTTGCATTAGTAGTCGTTGCTACTTTTATTAAAATCTTAATTGATATCATTGGCAACAATGTAAATGAAGTGATTTCAGCAGCACCTCGTTATCAGGAGAATTTAACTAAAATTTTCAATTCAATTGATCAACGCTTTCATATCAAATCAATGATTTCTGTGGATAATTTTGTAAAAAATCTAAGTGTTCAGAATCTATTAATGAATATTTACAGCGTCTTTACTACGATTACAGGTTCTACAGTACTAATAGCACTCTACCTTTGTTTTTTATTTGTTGAACAGCATTATCTTAATCAAAAACTGGATGCGCTCTTTCCTCAACAAGCTTCGCGTCAGTTAGTTAATAATATTCGCACCCACATTGTTCGAGATACGCAAACTTATTTAGGTTTAAAAACCTTGCTTAGTTTAATTGCCGCAACCGCCAGCTGGATTATTATGATCTGGGTGGGCTTGGATTTTGCTGCTTTTTGGGCGCTTTTGATATTCTTTCTCGATTTTATTCCCAATATCGGTGCGATGATAGCTACAGCTTTCCCCGCTTTAATTGCGCTGGTGCAATTTGATTCCTGGATACCTTTTATTATTGTTTCGGGGGGAATTGTGGCAATTCAGTTTATCGTCGGTAATTTTATTGAACCACGTTTCTTAGGTAAATCATTAAATCTGAGTGGTTTGGTTATCCTTTTCGCTTTAGCGTTATGGGGCGCAGTATGGGGAATTTTAGGCATGTTTTTATCGGTTCCTATTACCGTGATGATGATGATTATTTTTGCTCATTTTGAATCTACCCGACCTATTGCAATCTTATTGTCGCAAGACGGTCAGATTAAAAAATCTTACGAACCTATCGAGGCTTAGACAACTTTAGCTAGAGGAGATTGACTTATGACTGCTAAACAAAAAGCAAATCGACTTCTGCAAGAGCCGAGCCCTTATTTACAGCAACATGCTTATAATCCGGTAGAGTGGTTTCCTTGGGGAAAAGCAGCTTTTGAACTTGCCGAAAAAGAAAATAAACCGATTTTACTTTCAATAGGCTATGCGGCCTGCCATTGGTGTCACGTCATGGCGCATGAGTCTTTTGAAGACGACAGCACTGCCAAATTAATGAATGAATTGTTTGTAAATATCAAAGTAGATAAAGAAGAGCGCCCTGATCTCGATAAAATTTATCAAACCGCACATTATGTGCTAAGCCAACGAAGTGGCGGTTGGCCTTTGACGATTTTTTTAACGCCTGCCCGGGTTCCTTTTTTTAGCGGAACTTATTTCCCCAAAGAGGAACATCAACAATTACCTGCCTTTCAACGAATTCTGCGCTTAATTGCGGATTATTTTCACCAGCAACCTGATAAAGTCAAAGCTCAAGCCTTGCAATTAGAACAAATTTTACAACACCAACAAGCTGCTGAAATTGACCAAACCCTAAGCCTTGAACCCTTGGAACTTGGTCTAAAGGCCTTGGAAAAAAGTTTTGATCCTGAGTTTGGAGGTTTCGGTGGGGCTCCGAAATTCCCACAAGCAAGCCGAATCGAGTTTTTATTATTAAATGATTCCCCCCTTGCTTTTAAGATGCTAATGCAGATGGCAAAAGGTGGAATTTATGATCAGCTTTCTGGCGGTTTTTATAGGTATTCAGTCGATCAGCAATGGGCAATTCCTCATTTTGAAAAAATGCTCTACGATAATGGTCAATTACTGATGCTTTATGCACTCGCGGGCAAACTCTATTCCGAGCCTTATTTCAATGACATTGCACGGGAAACAGCGGAATGGGTTCTAAGGGATTTACAAGCGCCAGCCGGCGGCTTTTATTCCAGTTATGATGCAGATTCCGAGGGTGAGGAAGGAAAGTTTTATCGTTGGCAACCTCAAGAGCTGAAAAAGCTTTTGAGCGAGGATGAATTTGCCCTGCTTAATCTCTATTACGGCTTAAATAAAGCGCCTAATTTTGAAGGATACTGGCATTTTCATATTGCCCAGCCGCTGGAATCGGTTTGTGAGTTATTAGCTATCAATCAAAAAAAAGCACAGGTTTTATTGTCTTCCGCCAAAGCCAAATTACTAGCTGCAAGGAATCTGCGAATTCCACCTTTTCGCGATGAGAAAATCCTGACTTCTTGGAATAGTTTAATGGCTAAAGGGTTACTTATCACCGGTGCCTCTTTAAAAGAGCCGCGCTTCATTGCGGCAGGGCAAAAAACGCTTGATTTCATCCAACAAAACCTATGGAAAGGCCACTGCTTATTGGCGAGTTTCAAAGACGGTAAGGCTTATTTAGGCGCTTACCTCGATGACTATGCTTTTTTATTAGATAGTTTGCTAACTTCCTTAGAAGTAGAATGGAATTCGCAGTATTTAGCTTTTGCAATTGAACTCGCTGATCGAGTTTTAGATAATTTTGCTGACGAATCCGGCGGATTCTTTTTCACTGAAAAAGACCATGAACAATTACTTTATCGTCCCAAATCGATGATGGATGAGGCAACACCGTCTGGCAATGGTATTTTATTGCGCGCTTTTTCACTACTGGGTCATTTATTAGGTGAGCTTCGTTACCTGAATGCTGTGGAAAAAACATTGCAGTCTGTATGGCCAATACTGACGCAATATCCCGCTGAGCATTGCAATCTATTATTGGCGTTAAAAGCCTATCTTAACCCACCGTTATTGATTGTGCTTCGAGGAAATATTAAGGAGATTAAGCAATGGCAAGAGGATATCAACCACTTAGCTAGACCCTGTTTTGCTATCCCCACAGG
>JACCWI010000049.1 GCA_013697725.1 Tatlockia sp. | reverse complement strand
AATGGAATCAACCTATGCATAATTGGGCACTTATCGCTTCGCAACTCCAAATATTCTTTGATGGAAGATTGGATTTAGAGTTGAGGTAAATCAGCCGCTGACACAGTTAAATGAATACTCTCATTTTTTTCTTTATTTAAATACTCAATAATGGCTTCATAGTTTAAATAGGACTATTTTCATCACCAATCTATTTGATAAAGTTTTTTTAACTTAGACCAAGGCAATATTAAACCCATTATTTTCTTCAGATATAGAGCCTTCATTATCAACAAATTCACTATTCTGCTGTTCAAAGATATTTTGTTGCTTCTCATTTAAATTATTTTGCAATAAATACTCTTTATAGTTTGCAAAAATTACTTGATTTTTTAAACTGCTACTTAAGGCTACTGGTAGTTCTTGCATAAGATTCTTAAAATGTGCCTCAACTAAATGAAATCCAGAGATATTGTTCTTCTCATTTATAGCTGGCATGTTTAAGCATTTTACTGAGTCTTTCAATGAACGGATGCGAATTTCAAAATTGTGAATTAAAGTTGAAGTGGCATTTTTCTTACTGATTAAATACTTTCCTTCGGCCAGTTCGTCTGATCCCTTTATAAATAAATCAAAATTTTTCATATATTTAATTTTTTGGGCATCTTCTTCACTAGCATTAAAAATATTTTGTTCTTCTCTTAATTGATCAAATAAAATTTCTTTTTGCTTCAGCTCTGCTTCTTGAGTCTTTATGGAGTTATAAAAATAGACAATTAAGGGTATAACTATAAACGTCCAACAAAAGAACCAGGAGGTTATGTAATATAATCTATTCGTGTCAATAAGTTCACGTAAGAAGATAACATCCGACTTTACAAGATTTAACTTAGATGTATGGTTTTTAATCCATTTTTCTTTATAAATTTCTTTATTTAGCTGATAAAGCTCCCAAGTCTGAAAATTAAGCTTGGCAAAATATGATGATTTTTCCTTTGAAATTGTTTTAATAAGGTCATCACAAATAAAGCAAAATCTTGAGGGAATATCTTCAAAAACCTCTTTAAATTGATACATATGTATTTCTGAATATTTTATAACTGCTTCTTTACTAGACTGTTCATTCATTATGAGTTTTTTATTTTTTTCATCCATCAAAAAAGAGTATGCATCATTAATCTTTTGAAAATCTGATGCCTGGCCGCCTTTATCGGGATGATGTTGCTTCGCTAACTTTTTGTATTGAGCTTTAACAAGATTTAACCTTTCCTCATAATTACCGACTAATTCATTTGATTTTATCCGAAGATTATCTAAACATTCATTTAACACTGAACTACCCTAATTTAGCAATATTTTGTTGGTAATTGTATAATGAATGGGCAATTATTGCAATAAATTCTTAAATTATATGTCTTAATTATATGCAATTTCATCGGTTACGAAGCTAAATACATAATAATTGACAAAAACTAATTAAAATTAAATAATCGACTTTTTTAAAGCCTTTTTATCGAATTAATAAATGTCTAAAACTGGTAGAAATGATCCATGTCCTTGTGATAGTGGTAAAAAATATAAAAAATGTTGCTCTCAAATTCATATTGAAGAAGCATTATTGAGCAATAAGCAGAGAGAATATAATTCTGAGGAAAAATCAAATCAATATAGTTTGAGTGACAAGCTATTAGGTTTTGATTCATATCAAGAACCTCAAAATTTTGATGAGGCCATCAAAGCCTTAGAAATACTTTTGGAGTCTGATAAACCAGACGCTGAGGATCTTCTTGATGCATTTGGTGATTTATTTAGTTTAGGAGAAAATAAGCCACACTTTGAGCACTATTTATCGATGATTGAAGTGCTCAAAGACAAGCATCCTATTGCTTATCGAGAAAATCAAAAGTACTTCTTGCTAGAAAGCATTCAGTCCTTACTTATCCTGGGTCAATATATGACGATTAATGGATTACTCAGTACGTATATAAAATGTGCTGAAGATGATATTGATATCATTTCCAGAACTACCACACTATTGGTTTTTTATGGCTTAGATGAAGCTGCCTTAACTTTATATCGTCTTGCATGGCCTGCTATCAATCGTTCAGATAATATATTTCCTTGGGCTAAGGATAGCTTTAAAACGGATTATTATCGACTTCTCACAATACAAGAATTGGTTGGCAATCTAAGTGGCGCGACTATTTTTGACGCAGAAAAATTCCTCTTGATTGATAAGCAACAAGAAGAAGATCGCTCTATTTACACAGATATGAGAAAAAAACTACTTGAATCAAGTAATTTTGATGCCGCAGGTTTAAAGAAAAATGGTGAATTATTAAAAGAGCCAGCTGTATATCACTCAGTTATGAATGCTTTTATCCGATTTTTAATGAAAAAAAATCCGAATAATATTTGTAAAACTTATGCTTATTGGAATGCAATGGTATTATATTTGAATTTTCTTTTTGATAATCAAACTAGTAAGTCCGAAAAAAAGCAAAAAAATTGGAATATTCTTTATCCTAGAAAAAAGATTGTTGAACAATTTATTCAGCACCATTATTTAAATATACTCTTACAATTCGATGTTCCATATATCGTTATGTTTTTAGAATCACTCTATTATTGGATTTTGTTTTTACTTGAAACCCATATTCTTGAAGATGTGGACATTGTTTTCGATTCGATATCCAGAATTTATCAAATATTTTATGATGATCTGAAGTCTACAATATCTCAGCCCTTATATCAGGATCGAGTACAAAAATTTCGAGATACCTGGTCTGATTTGTTTACAACTGTTTAGGCATTAATGATTAGACTATGACGCCAGTATATTCTGCCATCCAGACCAGATGTTGTGGCTGGTCATTTTCACATAATAAAATTTTAAATCCGTTTTGTGTGAGATATTTTTCATATTTCAGGAGCTAAGCAATAAAACCAAAGCGCCTGATTGAGCATATCCTTGCGGCTCTTAATGCGCATGATAATAAGTGACGATAGCTCAGAGTGTGAACCTTTGATTTGTTCATAAAAGAGCAACCCATTTACCCATTTTTGTCACAAAATAGATAAAAACCGAAGGCAATGCTTTAAAAAAGGGCATTGATTTAAACTGTCTTGGTTTTAGGTATAATGCCCTCATTTTATAACAATATAGCGTCGTATTTATGATATCCAAGAACCTGAAAAAACTGATTTACAATTTGAATGATTAATTCCGATAACCTGTCAACTAGTAGAGAAATTTGTTTGCAGGTCTTACGTTATTGGCACCAACTTGAATTTTTTATTCCTTTTAATCTCGACGATGTTTTATCACGCGGTGATAGCCCTCTAGATATCGGTCTGCAAAATTTGCAGGGGGAAAAAGCGAATAAAATGCTTCCTTGGTTAAGTAAAACCCAAGATTTATTTCATTATCAACTGTATTTGTTACCCTTTGATAAAAAAGAATTAACCGCTTTAAGCACTCGCCATTTTCCTTTGGAATTTGAACTTCAAAATGAGATTGAATTAGAGGAAAAACTAGATGATGAAGGTTTAACCTGTTTTGCACGTTTGTTTATTGATAAAAAAGGCTGTCCACAATTGGGAGAATTATCAATATCAACCTTGCCTTGGGCTATGGGTATGTTGCAATCGGGGGAATATGGCCAATTATCTGAGGTTTTTTTTGAAAGAGACATGATACTGCTAAAGAGCGCGCTTAAGATATTAGAAAGCCAATATGAGAACTCAAAATCAGATAGCCAACCAGAGGGGCAGTTTGATGCGATAATGCTTATAAATTTACTGAAGATTTTATGCCAATGGGCGCGTTATTCTCCTGATTATCCTTTTGTGTTGAAAATTAAACTTATACCAGTCAAAAATGAAATTAATTTACCTTCACCGAAGCCTCCTCCAAACAGTTTGCTGGATAAATTGGAGGTTGATTCCTCCTCGCAAGAAGAGCCTGGCGTGACTGATGATGAGCCTCTTGATATCTTGAATAGTTTTTTCATTCGTGATCTCGAAAAAACATTAAACCATTTAAAGAATAGTGACCATCCAGTATTAGAATCTTACATTAATGGTTCTCCGGAAAAAAAAGATGTTCAGATTGCAGAATATCAGCCTTTATTATTGAAACAATTAGAGCCTGCGCAGACTAATCTTGGGCGCTGGCCTGCCCCTGCAAGTAATCTGATGAGTCTAATGCAGCAATTATGTATAAACCAATGCTTTAGTTCTTTATCTACACAACCAGTTTTAGCAACGAATGGTCCACCAGGGACGGGTAAGACAACCTTGTTAAAAGATATTGTCGCAGAAAATATAGTTCAAAGAGCGCTTATTTTAGCGGGTTATTCTACAGTTCAATCTTGTTTTTCAGAAAAAAGAAAAATAGTTATGGGAAGTAGGGAGGTGACTGTCCACCTGTTAAAGCCGGATTTGGTGGGCTTTGAAATGTTGGTGGTGTCATCCAATAATACTGCTGTAGAAAATATCAGTCGTGAATTGCCTTTAAAAAGTAATTTAGCTGATGATTATAAAGAGGTTTGCCAGTATCTACGGCCAGTTGCAGCCAAACTGGCAGCCAATCACTATCAACAAAAAGTTCATCCTCTGCAACCTTCCTTGCAGCCTTGGGGTTTAATTGCCATTGCTTTAGGAAAATCTGCTAATCGACAAGAGTTTATTGAACGCTTCTTTTTTAGTCCAGATGGCAAAAATAAATCATCAGAAAGATTAAAAGGCGGCGAATACTTAACAATTTGGGAATGGAGGGATCAATATAGGGGTTTAAGTTTTGAGCAGGCAAAAATCAATTTTAAGAAAGCCTGGATATTGGCAGAAAATTACCGAGAAAAATTGCAGAAATTTGCCGTACTTCATGAACAGATATTTGGCAATGATTGGACACAGAAAATAGCTGAACAACAATTATTAGCAAGCAGCCTTGAACAGGCGATTATCTCTTTAAAAGATGATAAAAAGAGCGTGGAACAAGCACTCTGGCAACATGAACAAAATCAAAACTTAGTATACAGGGAAGTTGATCAACAGAAGCGATTCAAGCCCCCATTATGGAAACGCATTTTCGGTGCCAGAGAGGCTAGAATTTTCAAAAAGCTTATGTGTAATTTGCAGGGCCGTTGCTTGCAATTAACAGCGGAGTTATTGCAATTTCAGGAGCAAATAGCCCAATTAAATAAACAACTGGATCTCAAGCAAAGAGCCCATAAACAGGCTACAGAGCAAATAAATTGCTATAACCAGCAGCAGAATGATAGGAAAGAAAAATATCGGCAATTAAAATTAAATTACCCAACAGTGAATGTGCCGGGGAGTGAAATTAGTGAACAAGATCAAATTAACAGCTATTGGCAGTCAGAAGAATTTAATCAATTACGCAGTGAATTGTTTATCCAATCTTTACAATTACACCAAGCCTGGCTTGCTGAGGCTTTGCAGAAAAAATATTTCGGCGGCAATTTGTTTGCTGTACATGCTTTATTGGAAGGCACGCATCCCCTTGCTTCTTCAGATGAACTTGCTATTTGGCAATCCTTGTTCATGGTGATACCTGTTGTTTCGTCCACCTTCGCATCCATAGGTAGGCAATTTAAAAATCTTGCTGCCAATACTTTAGGTTGGTTACTAATCGATGAGGCGGGTCAGGCAATACCTCAAGCCGCGGTGGGAGCACTATGGCGTTGCAAAAAAGCAATGGTAGTAGGTGATCCTCGGCAAATTGAACCTATAATGAGCATTCCACAACATTTAATAGAAGGGGTTGCTAAGCATCATTTTTCTTCAATAAATCCTTTATGGTTACCCCATATTACCTCGATTCAAAGATTGGCTGACCAAGCAAGTCCCTTAGGTTCGATGACGCAACAAAATCAGCAACAAGAATGGATAGGCATACCATTACTGGTCCACAGACGCTGTTTGGAGCCTATGTTTTCTGTAGCGAATGAAATTGCTTATGATAACAAAATGATCAATGCACGCATGGCTTGTTCCAAGAGTAAACAATTACCTACAAGTGTCTGGTTTGATGTAGAGGGTGTGGCTACGGATAAGCAGTATGTTCCCGCACAAGGAGTGAAGTGACCCCAATGTCTAGACCATGATCCAAAAAATATTTAGGAGATCCTAGCCATTGTTCTAT
>JACCWI010000042.1 GCA_013697725.1 Tatlockia sp. | reverse complement strand
AGGAGGGGTAGCCGCAAACCTCAGAAATTTCCGGACAGTTTTTAATCACTCCAGAACTCTTTAAATCGTATTGCTGCTATTTCTGTATACCGCACTGTGTGCTGAATGTTTTTATGTCCCAAGTAATGCTGAATGCTTCGAGTATCCCGCCCATCATTAGCCAGTTTAAACCCAGTTGAGTGCCTAAGCATATGCGGGTGAATCGGCATGCCAATCTTGGTCAGCTCACCAGCCCTTGCAACAATTTTACGAAATGTATCCGTTGTCATCGGAGATAGGCGTTCACTCATAAAAATATAATCTGTATCTGGGTAATCACGTTGTAATTGGCGGAGCGCCCGCAATTCTGGGCCAAACAATGGGTGCTGTGATGCTATGCCATTTTTTAACCGAACAACATAAAGTAGACCCTGTTTTAAATCTACGTGTGACCATCGTAACGAAACTAATTCAGAAACTCGCAGCCCATGCCGAAATGCCATCAAAATCATGGTGGCATCACGCAGGCGATGTCGCCCAGTACTTTTTGCTGCATGGATTAATGCATCAATTTCCGCTGGCGTTAGGTGTTCACGTACTCGTCGAGCACTATTTTTAATCTTTTTTGGAGGTTTCATACCTTAATTATAACCAACTTTCCTGAAAATGATGGTTGGCACCCACTCCAAGAATAGGTGAAACACGGCCATCAGCTTGATGCTCATTGAGTAAATTTTCCCATAAAGACATGCTTTAGGGAAAGTTTTGAAGTAATATAACCACCGTTTTAAGTCACCTTATGTTCTTATGCGAGCCAGCAATAAGCAATTGACCATTTTATCAGAAGCAGAACAGGCCGCTTTATATGAGTCACCTGATTTTGATGATGAACAACGCTTGAATTTCCTCAATCTAACGCCTGATGAGCAAGCATTGGTTCGTAATCGTGCCAATCTTTCAGCCCAAGTCCATTGCGCACTGCAAATCGGCTATTTTAAAGCCAAGCACATGTTCTTCCCGATTCATTGGGATGAGGTTCAAGAAGATACTGACTTTATCATGCAGGAATATTTTCCCGAGCATATGTTTTT
This sequence comes from Tatlockia sp., assembly GCA_013697725.1. GTDB lineage: Bacteria > Pseudomonadota > Gammaproteobacteria > Legionellales > Legionellaceae > Tatlockia. The sequence goes on along the minus strand of JACCWI010000042.1, from coordinate 5,195 downwards.
TCATTCAACGACCATCACCAAGCATCAATATTATGCGCAATGCCATGCAATTGCTGCGCATTTTGGTTACCAACTATGGTCAAAAGAATTCGAGCCATTATTGCGTGAAAAAACCGAAAAAATCATCTACCGGGATATCAGCCCGCAATTCATTGTCATCGAATTGTTAGGGTTTATGCGAGAGAAAAAAATCATGCGGCCAGGATATACAACCCTGCAAGCGATTGTTAGCAATGCATTGAACGCCGAACGCAAACGTTTGGGGACGATTATTCATGAGTCACTGACGGAAGCCGATAAGTCCGGCTTACAAAAACTGTTGTTCGAGAAGGAAACTGAGACCCTGTCTGGATTGGCTGATCTAAAACAAGATGCAAAGGATTTCAAACCACGCATGATCAGCGCTGAACGCGACAAACTGACTTCAATCAAACCGTTGTATTTGTTAGCCAAATCGCTATTACCCAAGCTCAAATTGTCCCAACAAAATCTTCAATATTATGCAAGCCTTGTTGACTATTATACCGTGTATGATTTGCGCAAGAAATTAAAATCGGATCAAACTTATCTTTACCTTGTATGTTATATCCATCAGCGATATCTTAAACTCGATGATAATTTGATGGATGCCTTTTGTTTTCAGCTCAAACAGTGTGAACTGGAGATCAAAGAAAAAGCGCAAGACGCATTTTCTCAGTATGCGGTCAACAGGCAATCAGAACTGTCTGTTATGCAGAAATTAGCCGAGTTATTTATCAAGAAAGAACTGTCTGATGAAGTCAGTTTTGGCAAAGTACGCCAAGAAGCATTCACGACCATTATATCCGAGGATGAGCTGCGAGATAAAATATCAAACAATAATGCAGCAGAGCTTAAATTAATCGATTTTCAATGGAAAATGGTTGATAAGCACTTTCATCGCTTCAAACTTCAATTGCGTCCATTGATGATGGCGATTGATTTTTCAAGTACGATAACTGACAGTCCATGGCTTACTGCCGTAACGTGGCTTAAAGAAATATTTGATCTTGAAAAACCGATAAAGAAATACCCCATCACGGCATGTCCCGAGAAAACCAGGCCTAAACGGCTACAAAAATTCTTGTTCGATACCAATGCCAAGGGTGAGCAAAAATTCCATGGTGATCGCTATGAATTTTGGATTTACCGACAAATGAAAAAACGGCTTAAGGCGGGAGAGCTCTATTTGGCGGACAGCGTTCACCACCGCTCACTTCAACAGGAGATTAGTTCTGCCAATGAAAAAGGGGCACTGGTTGAATCATTGGATATCCCTGCGTTGAAAAGCCCTATCAAAAAAATACTGGACGATCGCATTGCTGAATTACGTACAGAATGGATGAGGTTCAATAGTGATTTGATTCAAGGAAAACTCAAGCACCTTCATTATGATGAAAAAACAAGCACGATCCATCTAAAAAAATCCAGGGCAGAGGGAAATGAAGAGCTTCAAGATCGTTTTTATGACCAGTTGCCACTCTGCGACATTACGGATGTACTTCGATTTGTTAATGCACGGTGCCGGTATTCATCAATTTTTACGCACATACAGCCTCGTTACGGCAAAGTATGTGTTGATGAAAACAGCCTCAACGCGGTTATTATCGCGCAAGCGTTCAATAACGGCAACTTTAATATGGCGGAAATTTCTGATATCCCCTATGACAAACTGCTGGATATATATCAGTCCCGCATGCGATTGCAAACATTGAAAAATGCCAATGACATCATCGGCAATGATATTGCCGAAATGCCCATTTTCCCTTATTACTCATTAGACATGGCTATTCTTTATGGTGGCGTTGATGGACAAAAATATGAAGTTGAAAAACCGACCCTTAAGGCCAGACGTTCCAAAAAATACTTTAAAAAGGGTAAGGGAGTTGTGGCGTATACGCTATTGGTTAACCATATCCCCCTGCAAACAGAGTTAATTGGTGCTCACGAGCATGAAAGTTACTTCGCTTTTGATATTTGGTACAACAACACAAGCAGCATCATGCCCAATGCCATTACTGGCGATATGCACATTATTAACAAGACCAACTTCGCAATAATGGATTGGTTTGGCGGGCAGTTATGCCCACGATTCACCAATTTACAATCCCAACTAAAGCATCTTTTCTGTGGCGATGATCCAGCTCAATATAATGATTGCTTAATCAAGCCTGTTGGTAAAATAGATCGCCAACTCATTGAAGATGAGTGGCCAAATATTGTACCTATCATCAAGGCTCTGGGCCTAAAGGAAATTACGCAAAGCATCCTGGTTAAAAAATTATGCACCTACACCACTGACAACAGGACTCGCAAGGCAATCCTGGAATATGACAAACTCATTCGTAGCATTTATACCCTCAAATATTTACAAGACAGGAAACTACAACGCGAAATCCATCGTTCACAGAATCGTGTGGAATCGTATCATCAATTACGCGCAGCCATTGCAACAGCGTATGGGAAAAAACAATTATCTGGCAAAGGTGATCGTGAAATTGAGATCAGCAACCAGTGTGGCAGACTCATTGCCAATGCTATTATTCACTATAACTCTGCAATATTATCCAAGCTCAAGCAAAAATATGAAGCTGAAGGTGATGAAAAAGCGTTGACTATGTTAAAGAAAATATCCCCTGTGGCTTGGCGGCACATTCATTTTCAAGGGCATTTCATCTTTACAGATGACAAAATCATCAATATTGATGAGATAATAGGTAGAGTTCTTTTACGGAAGTTAAGAAGAAGCGAAGTGACTAAAAACTGTCCGGAAATTTCTGAGGTTTGCGGCTAACCCCCCAGATAGTGATCAATTCTCACTTATCGCCTATCCAGAGCATAATCCTCCCTGTCTAATTAATTCGGACAATCTTGCCTATTTATTGTACACTTCTGGCTCAACTGGAAACCCAAAAGGGGTGATGGTTGAACATGGGAATTTAATTGCGACTTATTTAAGTTGGCAATCCATATACCAACTCACTTCTAACGATTGCCATTTACAAATGGCGAATTTTTCATTTGATGTGTTTGCAGGGGACTTGCTGCGTGCTTTATGTTCTGGAGCTAAATTAGTACTTTGCCCCAAGAGCAATTTATTACGACCAGATAAACTTTATTATCTCATGATAGCTCATGACGTGAATTGTGCGGAATTTGTGCCCACTATCCTGCGCCGATTAAAAGATTACCTTCAAAAACAAAATAAATCGCTTAATTTTATGAGGCTTCTCCTTTGTGGGTCAGACAGTTGGTCATTAGGGGAGTATCGAGCACTAAAAACGTTTTGTGGTTCAAAAACCAGGGTTATCAATTCCTATGGGCTAACAGAAGCAACGATTGATAGTACTTGGTTTGAAGACGATTTTGGGGATTCGTTTACCCTTCCTTCTAATCAATATGTTCCAATTGGAAAACCGTTTCCCCATACAACACTTTATGTACTTGACGCAGAAATGAATCCGGTTGCCAATAGCGGTATTGGTGAAATTTATATTGGTGGTGCGGGTGTTGCACGAGGATATTTTAATAAGCCCGAATTAAATAATGAGCGTTTTATAGAGTATTGTTTTAATGGAGATTCGCCTGTTAAACTTTATAAAACAGGCGATCAAGGGCGTTTATTATCGGATGGGAATATTCAGTTTTTAGGGCGAGAGGATAATCAAATTAAATTACGTGGAATACGTATTGAATTGAGTGAGATTGAATGTGCCATTAATGAATACCCTACCATTAAGGAGAGTATTGTTATACTTAATGAGCAAGAATCTTCTCATCCACGTTTAGTTGCTTATGTAGTGATTGAGCGTGATCCAATAAATACGTTATCAGAATTGCGTCATTTTTTGTCTGATATTTTACCTAAGTATTTAATTCCTGCTATCTTTATTCCTATAGAGACTCTCCCCGTTACGCCAAACGGTAAAGTCGATAGAGGAAATCTTATGAAGAGGTCGGTGGACTTTCATAGCTAATGAATTAAACCAGAGATCATTCAAATGCTCACTAATGGCATCATAGCTCATTCCAAGCGCATAAAGAGATAATATTTTGTTATCTAAGGATTCATTTAATACAGTCTGGCGCTTTTTGATAATTTCGGGTTCATAACTACTTTCACGGTCTCTAGGCGTTTCAAGCTCAAAACTGCCAACACCACTTTTAACAATCTTTTTCTGCTTGCCGTTGCGCCTGTTAGGTTGGCCTTGCTCACGGCAATCTGACAGATGCGATTCCATCTCTCCTTCCAGAGCTGCTTCAAGAATTTTTTTGATTAAAGGAGTTAAAACACCATCTTTCCCCGTCAAGGACTGGCCAGACTTAAGTTGTAATATCGCATCCTCTTGGAATGCGTCAAAATCAAATTGCGATAAATTAATATTATTATTGTTACTCATCTATGCTCTCCTCATTGTTTGCGATTATAACAATTTCAGAAAGCTGACACAGTTATTTAAACACTCCCCAAATACGACTCTCAATTGGGTTTTTACCGAGTAAGCTGACCTCGTTGTTACCAAGAAAAGCTTACTCGCTAAAAACCCCTCAAAGTTTGGTTCAAAAATTATCTTGTGATCAGCATTAAAGTATCTTTATCCAGGGGTTTATGTCGCAATTTTATTTTTACAAGTCTTTTGGCAGATCGTCTTGTCCTTTTTGCGTATTGATTTTACTGAGATTAGATCTATTTTGTACAGCAACAAACTCTATTTCCTTGCTTTCGGGAACTTTCACATAGCATTCAATGGCATTTATCCCAGCTTTTTAATTTTCTATTAAATAAGTTCGTTAAAGAGGATGTATTCTAGAGAAGTTCTTTTGTTCTTGTTCATAGCGCTCATTCCAAAAGTTCCAATATTTTTCGGATAAAGTTTTATCCGAAATAAAGAGAACAGCTTGCTCTGAAATATACAAACCCAACCCACGCCCTCCCCTTCCTCTATCGTGTTCAATAAATGAGTTCAATTGTTTTCTAACCGCTTGATGCGATTCTTTTGTTCCTGGCCTGAAACCTAATTTGATCGACATTAGGTCAGATATCGTTTTCTCCAAAGAAATTGTCGTTCGGTGATTGGCTAATTGGACATGGTAGCGGATGGTTTTCATAGGGGTGCTTAAATAATCAATCATATGGATACTATATTATCCTAATTATTAAATCAATGAGGTTTTAA
>JACCWI010000005.1 GCA_013697725.1 Tatlockia sp. | reverse complement strand
CCTAAACTTCTTATAAAAACTTCTTTTTTAAAATCACTGTATTTAAAGGAAATGGCCGGTTCACAATAATGTTGAGCCACATGAGCAGGTACATTATACTGATCTTTACCTACCGCGTACCAGAGTTTTTCATCCCCTCCGCCGTTATTAACATAACGTTCAAGACTGGAAATGATTGAAAAATCATAGTGTTTTTCAATATACGTTTTTCCATTTAATGTATATTTTAAACCATTTTTTTCAACCTCTTCATATTGCTCCAGTAGTTTCGTTTTTATTTCCTCTCCTTTTTCATTTCTTGGCAAGCAATGTATTATCATATTACACATATATCTGACATCCAATGCCCATATAGCATACATAAAAGAAGTAATATTTGAAAAACACCGCCCTGAATGATCGGTAACATTTCCTAAATGCAACAAATATTCAGGTCTTAGTTGTAAGATCCTTTGTACATAACTCTGCTCACCTTGCGCTACTTGCAATATCTGCTTAAGGACATGGCGAGTTAACCAAATTTTTTTATTTAGATTAAAAAAATCATGACATGTTGCTGAAAGTGAATATTGGCAGTGTTCTGTCAGATAGGGAATCACTCTCTCAACGCTTGTGGTATCTATTTTAGTTTCCATGATTTTCCTTTTATTTAACGTTTAACGACATTTAGAGTCTTCTAAAATAGGTATTTAACGGCTGCTCAAGCCGACCTTGTAATCATGGAGCCTAATTTAGTAAAAGATGATCAAAATTTACACCTTTGTTGAATTCAAAATAGTAATTGATACATAATTCTTATTTAATTCAATGCGTGAAAATTATACTTACATGATAAATAAAATTCAAACAGAAAATTTAAATAATATGACATTCGATTTAAGCAGAAAGATAAAAAATTGATTGAGTACGATTTTTTTTTTGCTATTTTAGTTTGAGATGGATAACTTCTCTGATCCATCCCATATTTGGTTTTTTTAAATATTCGCACCTAAAATCTTAAAAATTCAAAGTTTAAAATAGATAAGATTTATTGATTTGTAATCCTAATGGATGGAAACAAAGCAATAATTTAGCACATTCCCCGCCTAAATAAATCTTCTAATTAAATAGGCAAAAACTCTCAGGGTCTCTATCACCTGCTAAATCATCTATTTCATTCTGATTTTTCATCCAGATGCCATTCAATCTCTCTTCTCTTCTAGTTTTGCTCTGACTAAAAAATACACTGTTCGATGTGCAATAACGTCCAGCCATAATAACCAACCCTAAGCCACCAAATAAGATGCTAATTAGCAATAGGGCATCCGCCAAGAGTCGCAATCCTTTATCTCGATGTTTAAATTCTTCGTGAGCTGCTGCAACAATGTTCTGTGCCTGTACTTTTATCGGTGTGCCGGATAAGCGAATATCGAGTGCTCTTTCGTAGAACCGATTAATAGAGTCAGCATAGTCTTTACCATAAATATTGCTTGAGTAAACCCCATGAAATCGATGTAATTCTACCAAATCCTGAGCTAGCTCTATTGAGAATTGGTTTTGACCAGAGCGTTGGATAGCGGCCCAAAGTCTGTTATCACAGAGAAATGACTTTAGTAAATTACCGTTAATTGGTATCTCACCATCAATTGCTAAAGGCTGTAAGAGGGGAAACGTTTCAAGTATTACTTTGAAGCACGCAAGATTAAGTTGGGCGAAGTCCAGCACGGTTAACAAACCCATATTTCCTGTACCAGCTGTTAGAAGCGCATCTCGCTTTTGACCTAGGGTTAAGTGCTCCAATATTACCTTAAAAGATTGGGGAAAATGCAGGGCGGTAATATAAAGTAGCATATTCCTATTGCTATCAGTAAACCTAACTGCACAGAGCCTGTCATGTTGTTCAAACCAATTTAAAACTATTTTAAGGGTTTTGGGATTAGCTCGTACTGAGTGCAATACCTTACTGGCTTCATGAATGTTAATTTTCTTATAGGAATATAATTTCAACGCTTCTTTTAAAAATACCTTGTCTTTGATCGTAATGGCCCAATCTAAATGAAATTCCCCATTTAAGCACTGATACCTAACAGCTTGGGCCAATGCTTTTTTTTGCTCTGCGTTAAAAAAACCGGTATTTATAAACTTAGCAAGGTTTTTAAACTGTTTAGTGGGGTTAAGAAGCCTAAGATTCTTCCAAAGTACCTTATAAAGAGTAGGCGGAAAATCAAGAATCAGGCTAATGAACTGTTCATTTGTTTCAGGATTGGTGCGTTTAAGCGCCTCTTCGGTAAGCTGAGAGGGAAAGATAAATTTGAGAAGACCATCTTTTCTCGTATCCAAGGGTTTTTTGGGGCCGTATTTATCTCTCAATGCCTTCAAATCCATAGGTCTCATCTCGGGAGGCGAGGTAAGTATGGTTTCTTGTTTGTTTTTTCGGAGAATACTTTTTAAAGAAGTTGCCGCTGTTTCTACGCATGTTCCCTTTCCTAGCTCATTGTCAATAATACGGCCAAGCGTTGTATTGTTCCCTTCAATTGCTCTTAATTGCTCTTGTACAGGATTTGGAAGCGCATTAAACCAGGCGAAAAATCGGTCAACGGCATCTTTTGCGGACTTGCCAGCAAAGCGTTGCCCAGTCATCTTTTCGCCGCCCAGGATTAAACCCAGTATGAGTCGCTCAATGGCATTTTTTGGAGTTACCCCTTTTTGATTTAAAGTGAGGATATCCAAAGCAAGCCCTTGTAGGCTGATGCTATGTTCATATAGCTGCGTGCATAAGGTGGGATGCTTCTCGCTTAAGAGATCTTGAAGCGCGGCTTGTTGTCTTAACGGAAAACACTCTATACCCCTAATGTCAAAAAGGATGTCGTCTGCCAGGACATAATGAATGAAGGCATCTAGCGAGGGTTTTTGCTCGTTAAATTCGTCGAGATTGCTTAACAGCTGCAAGGTTGGTGTAGGGTTGTTGATACCTGAAGCATAATCTAAATCAACCTTTAATTTCTGTTGGGCGCTCGGCAAAATAATCTCAAGCATGTCCTTCATGGTTTCAGGTAGAAACGTCAGATCGGCTATTTTCCATAAAAGCTCATTCGCCGCACTTTTAGGCATAATTGAAAGGGAATGGTCCCCCAGTTGTCTTTTGCACGCGCTGCGCAGTGTCTCTTAAATTTTTCTTCAAAAATTGAATTATCTTCAAGCATGTTTTTTAACGCTTGGATTTCTTGCTTTAATTCGATTTGAAGAATAGATTCTCTCAGGCTGGCATAGTCGTATGGAGGATCAATTAGCTGGTTTGCAAGAGGGGTACTGTCAAGTAGTAACTGTCTAATAGCCTGTGCTGTCATTTTATTCATTAGTTTTGTTTCTCACGTGGGTATCTGTATTATACCGTGCTCAGCATGTCTATGATTGTATCATGATGTTTAAGGCCAGTTCAATAATGGCAGGGTGTGATGGACACTTCTATTCACTTTTCCCGTAACATTTACGACATTAGTTCTGCAGTATTTTTGGTTTGATTCACATCATTTTATCCAACTATCTTCTTACTCAGCTTAGAGAGCAGGAATAGTTATATTGGGGCTTTTAATAACAGCAGTATTCCGCCTTAGCAATAAAGGTAGTAACGTTACACAAACACCCACCATCAAAATTAGTCATTTTTTGTCTCTGATAAGTCAGTTGCATCAATTTTGTATTTAACTTGAACAAAACCACCACTAAATGTTTGCGTTGCAAGTTGCTTTAATTCAATATCATGTGCAAATGTCCCAAATAATGATCGACCAGATCCTAACAAAACCGGAATTATTGTTATTGTTAATTCATTAATTAGATTATCATCAATAAAGTTCTGAATAGTAATGCCACCATCAATATAAAGATGTTTAAACCCTCCACTTGTTAAACGCTTGACTAGCTCAGTAGGTGTTTCTGAAGATGTTGAGACACTGTTTTTTAGGTGATTAGGTATTTTAAGTGGTTGGCTACTCATTACTACAACTGGAAGTTCACCATATGGCCAAGGTTCAAACGATAGTACTTTCTCAAATGAATGCCTTCCCATAATGAGTGCATCTACTGTAGATATAAATACTTGATAGCCACCATCCTCATCGGGTGGCGCAAGAGCATTTGCTTTCATCAACCAGTCAATGGCACCATCCTCTCTGGCAATAAAGCCATCAAGACTTGTGGCAATAAAAACGGAGCATTTAGCTAACATAATAATTTATCCTTTTTGGCAATCCTGCAAACGGTAAATTATTGCTTTATGAACCTTACAGCCCTTAGCAATTTCAGTGACTGATCTATCTTCCTGTAGGCGAAGAGTTTAGAGGAATAATTTAGTAAAAAAATGACATAGAGCCTATAAAATAGTTAAATAAAATTCCCTATTCACTAAAGTGGCTTGAAGTCCAATTAAACATTTGAAGAGCAAATAACAGTGGATTTACCCCATTCACTTAATCTAATCTATACTTTTTGTAGTTGTAGTTTAAACTCATTAAATACGCCGCATTCTTTATATCCCATTTTTTTATATAGCGAATAACCAACATGAGAAGCTTGTAAAACGGCGACATGATAACCTAAATCTTTGGCGCGATTTAGCCGGTAAATTTGCATCGCTTTCCCATACCCTTTTTTACGCTGAGAAGGCAAGGTCGATAGCCAATGTAGTCCTACCACTTGCGCAGAGTAGCAAGATAGTCCTCTGACAACGGGAATATCATTTACATAACCCACAAAGTATTCGATGGGATCATCATCCGTCAAAATTGACGCAATTCTTTCAAAATATGTTTTAAATGAAGTTTTATCATTAGCTAAAACTAATGCAAAATCGATCAATGTTTTCTCGTCTTTTGCCTGAACTATTCGCAGTTCAGGAATAGAGAAGTTACTTCCCTCCCAGGCATCTAATTCAAAGTACATCGCAGTATTATTCTCACTATTGACATAGTGATGCTTTTCTAAATAGCTTGGTAAGTTCACTGGCTTATCGTAAGGACAAATCCACCATGAAAAGGGAAGATTTTTTTTAAGGAAATAATTGGTCACTTCAAGAATTTTCTTATCCGCGTCTGCTTTCGAAAAATCTGCATCTAATACATAATTGAATGTATCGTCGGATAGTCCTGAATTGACTATTGAATACCCTGGTATTCTAATTAATTCAACCTGGTTAAGATACTGAGCAAAATGTGTCATGTGGACATTCAAATTAGCTACCATTGCTTTAATTAACTTTTCTTGCGACCATTTTTTTGCGAGACTTCCTGTATTTGGAGAAAGATAATCTTTTTTTCTTCCGATCCAAAGTTTCGCTTTTGAATCGATTTCTTGTACTAACTTATCTTTACCAGAAATGTAAGCACTTATATTTTCTCTGAATTCTTCTGCTAATTTGATTTTTAACGCTGCATATGCCTGTGCTGGGCCGTTGTGATTAATAACATAGTCTAAAATCAACATGACGTTTAATTTGAGAACTACCTCTTTCGTGGATATGAAGGTGATATCTAATTTGTTCATCTTGCTTAATAGCAATGAAACTTCGATGAGGAATAATTTGTCGACGGATATTATGATAATTTATCCCCCTTAATTGTTCAGTAATAGTGTCAATAGAGTCTAAATTTTCGCACGCTAACATGATATCAATGACAGGTTTTGATAGCATATTGGGTATAGAAGTACTGCCAATATGATATATCTCTCTCAAATGGTTCCCTAATACATGCTGAATTATTTGTGATTCTTGCTTGTATAATTCCGGCCACTTTCTATCATAGGGAAGAAGTTCTACTTTACGGGGAATTTTCATCCGGTACAGAACATGGGGTAAACCAGTGTGGATAATATCCCTTTCATATTGAAATCCTAATTTATCCATTACACGCTGTGATGCTTTGTTTGTAACAAGGGTGAAACTCACAATGTTTTCGAGACCAATTATCTCAAAAGCAATTTCCAAACAAGCCTTTGATATTTCAGTAGCCAATCCTTGATTCCAAAACTGCGGCATCAAAGCATAGCCTAACTCTATTTCTTCATGGCCACCTACATCAACTCGTCGTAAACCTCCGCGTCCAACCCAAATTTGTGAATCTTTTAAATAGAACATCCATAAGCCAAATCCATTTTCGTCCCATTGTTTCAAATTCCAGTCTAAATTTTCATGCGATTGTTGAGTAGTGCGTAAACCCCCTAAGGTTGACATGACTTCTTCATTGGAATGCAAAGTGATAAAATTATCGATATTTTTCTCATTAATTTTATAAGCAGATAATCGTACTGTAGAGAATGATTCAATGGATTTAAACTGCGTAATTGTTTTCATTTTTTTATCTTATTTTAAATCGTGACAATTATGACTAAACTGTATCTTTATAAATGATATATTGTTTGGATAATTTATAGAAACTTAATATTGTAAATACACTCGCTATACCAATATTTAATTTATTTGCTATAAGTTTTTCGGTTTTTCCACTATTTGCTAACTTGAGTACTTCCTCTGATAAAGCTCGTGCAGTAGGTTTACGCCCTTTATATTTTCCTTTTTGTGTCGCATTTTTGAACGCCTTCTAATTGACGTTCTCGTCAAAGGTTAGTCTCAATCGCTGCAAATACTCATAGCATATCCAAAAAAAATTTTCCTGCAGCATTTGAAGTATCTACGGGTTGTTCTATTGCTTTAAGGTGTATTTGTTTATCTCTTAACTCATATAATAGGTTTTGCAAATCACGAACTTTGAGTTAGGCGGCCAAGTCGAGTGACAATTGTGTACAATTAGGATAGCTAATAATCAATTATCAAGGGTACACAACGTGTGCAGTTTTGCTTTAATGTCAACGTCAAAGAATCAGTTAGATAGGGCTGAATGGGACATTTTAGCGCCAGTAAAGACCACTGTAACCCTTCGGCTCTGACAGCCAATACTCTGCAAAATCTCTAGACCCGTTTTAAATCGTTAAAGCTCGGATACAACGTACCTGAAGAGCATTGCTAATCTTAGTGGAACTATTAAATATACTCCCCGTCCCAAAGCGCTGAGACCAAGCAGTAACTACAGGGAGAATATTTCCTTCGGTTGAGCTCCAGTAGATAAAATTAGTAAATCCACCTAAATTATTCTGATACAAAGTAATATACAAATTAGGATTAGTAGTCTCACAACCTGGATTTATACCTGAACCCACATATCTCCCAAGCTCGCAAATGGCTGGCAGGTACCAATTCTGATTTAAGCACACTTGTGCTGCAGGATATTGGCCTATAGGTGTTGCAAGGGCATTGGTATTGGAAAACTCATCACTAATGCTGTCTGCGGCGGTATTATTAGTTATTGTGGACCATAGGTATGTGCCTGGTTCATCTGCTAATGCCGCAATTTTACCACCTATGCTATTGATATTAGGTGTTGAATCATCCACTGAAAACAAAAAACCGTTTTGATAGATGCACCCGTATCCTAATATCAAGACATTAATGTTCGTAGAGGCTGCATTATCAGCACTGACTGTAATATTGGCAGGAACGGGTACAGTGCCAGGCGCTGTAGTACAGGGATTAGATCCCGCATCAGAACTCGCAATACTCCCCGGAGTAATGGTAATGTCGCAGGCTTCCCCAGCATTTAGAGTCCCAATGCAGGTGTTGCTGGTAATCATGGTGCCTGCGGGAAGACCGGATGCGTTAACGCTTAGGTTGTTCGCCGGTAAGGTCCCGTTATTTCTTATCCGGATGCTACGAGCATTGCCTAAAAGGGCTGGGTCAGCACCTGGGTCACGAATTGATAAAACCAGGTTTTGAGCGAAGGCGGACAATATTGCCATCCCTGGAGTGGACGTCCTCGTAATAACCAAGGTCTCTCCGGGGCTGGGCTGGTAACATTGATTTGTGCCTTGGGGAAAAGTGACTTGGCACATAAAGGGCCCACCTGAAATCAGGTCGGATGGCAGGGCACTCCCATTAATCACTAAGTTCAAAACGCAGGTAGAATATCCAGATCCTTTCGGGCCTAAAATACAAGGGCCTACTTGGCTAATCCCAGTGGGAGTGGTAGGGCTTAAAACTAATTGATGGGGCTTATAGGAATTATTGATTATCGTATATTGCACTGTAGCAGTTCCAGCACTACTAACTGTTACTATGGGAGTTGGGTTATGGTGGCACTCAGACAAAAGAATAGACGCTTTTTTATAGTTAACAATTTTTCAAAAATATTTAGGCGCATACATCTGGGTTAGAATTTTTATTTTTTGAAAAATAACAATGAAGTTCTCCAACTTCCTCAAATTGCTGAAGCATTTGTTCTTTAGTAAGCAAGGATGTATCAATACTCCTTATCCCCATGTCACTAGCTTGCTTTCTTAAAAAAGCTAGCCAATTCGCCATTTCAGGAGTAAGTAATTCTGGCTGTAATCTTTTTTTAGTTAATCTATAGTTCATAGCCTCATTACTGCAATCAATTAATAGTATTGTAAAATTAGTAAAATGGTGTTTTTCAAACCCATCCTTGATAAATTGTAGATTGACCTGGCCTTCAAAAAAAATCAGGTCCATGTTTTTATAATCATTTATAAGCTTATCTATCCATTGATTTGTCATTTCTTGCTGGAAAGCAGATGGCGATCCATATTGTTCTATCATTTTTTCAACTGAAGGAATACCAATCGAATCAAAATGGAGGAATACACAATTATTTCTATCATATTTTTCTTTGACTAGTTCTATAAGCGTTGTTTTTCCAACGCCTGAGGCACCAGTGATAAAAAAAATTTGCATAATATTTACCTCAAAAAAGATAGTTGAATTAGTCTTATTTTTGATACCAAAATATTTAATAGTCATTATACTCATTGCAAATTAGACATTAAAGTAATTAATGATTAAAGAAAGCTAAGGACCTATGATACTTGACGAATACTAATGAAGGAGGGATTTGGCAATCCTCAGAATGAAGAAGTAACTCAGCTAAAATCTTAAAATAAGTATTAATCCGTATAAACATACCTTTTAGATCTGATTATTCCTATAATAAAAATTAACTTATTGATATTAATAACATTAGATCTGATCACCACCCGAGCTGCTTCTTACCATTAATCCAATTATGAATTTCCAAACTGCGCTCAAAGGTTGCACTCTTGAACGTCGGCCTGGGAGAAAAAAGGGTGTCCATATCGCAATAATGTTGAGCTATAGGTGCGGGTATTTTCTTAGCATGTACGCTAACACTTTTGCAAAATGGCTCACAAAAAAAAAATCAGAAGACAGGGGAGAGGTACTATATTCCATTATCCAGAAAATTAGCTACATCGTTTATATCTTGATAACTTAAATCTAATCAAGGTTAAATTACATCCAGTTTACGATGGGGCGACGATGTTATTATTTTTTTTATGACTTTTTTAGGATTTCTACATTTAGTCGCATTACTGTATGCATATTTTTCAAAACGGATGTTTTCAGCTTTCAGCCCTGAGCCCTAAGCCCTCTTTAACGTGACATCATTGATACATCTATTCTTTCAACTTTGACTAGCCATTTGTAAATAGCGCTACTGATAATGTGCCTTGGGTAAGTTCTGTTACTTTTATTTGAATTGGGCTTTCGTCGACATTATACTGAATCATGGAATTAGAAAAATTCTTATAAGGAAAATTAGGTAGTGAACAAAAAAAAATTAAGCGCATGGCTTCCTTTGATAGTGCTAGTTGGGCTATTAATTCTTTTTTTTAGCTTTCGCCTAGATAACTATCTAACTTTTAGATCGTTACATGCGCATCAAGCCACTTTGATTGAATGGACTAAGACTCATTATTTCACCTCTATTCTTATTTTTATCAGTTGCTACACGCTTGCTGTTGCAGTCTCAGTTCCTGGAGCGGTATTCCTAACTTTGGCCGGTGGTTATTTATTTGGTGTGGTTTGGGGTACGATTTTAGTTGTATTTAGCGCCACACTTGGAGCTATTCTTCTCTTTTTTGCAGTGCGTACCTCGCTTGGAAACTGGTTAGCTAAATCGGCTTCAACCTGGCTCGATCGCATGCGTCAAGGTTTCCAGCAAAATGCATTTTCCTATTTATTAACACTAAGGTTAATCCCTTTATTTCCATTTTGGGTTGTTAATATCGTCCCGGCATTACTTGGCGTTAGGTTAAAAACATTTGGCCTGGCAACTTTTTTTGGCATTATTCCAGGTTCAATTGTGTATGTGTTTGTAGGAAATAGTTTAAACAGAGTATTTGCATCGAATCAAACCCCTAATCTTAGCCTCATTTTTTCTTTTGAAATCCTTATGCCCTTGCTGGCATTAGCTGCACTTTCATTGCTCCCTGTTGCCTATAAATGGTTTTATCGCAACGAGAAAACAAATATCACCCATTTTTTACGCTATGACTTGGCAATTATTGGTGCTGGTGCAGGCGGATTAACTCTTGCATCGGCTGCTGCACAGCTAGGGCTAAAAGTGGTTTTAATCGAATCAGGCAAAATGGGTGGCGATTGTTTAAATTATGGCTGTATTCCCTCTAAATCTCTTCTTGCTGCTGCTAAAAGAGTTCACCATTTGCGGCATGCTGAGCAATTTGGGATAAGCTTTAAAGAAATAGACATCGATTTTCAAAAAATCATGCAACAGGTTCATCAAGTTATTGACAACCTTGCAAAAAATGACTCCATCAAACGTTTCCAAGCCCTAGGGGTGCATGTGATTCAGGCATCGGCACACTTTTTAGATGCTAAGACTTTAGCGGCGGGAAATGTTGAAATACAAGCTAAACGGTTTGTAATTGCCACGGGTTCCTCTCCATTGATACCCCCGATTCCAGGACTTGAAGACACCCCTTATTTAAGTAATGAAACTATATTTGATTTAAAAGAACAACCCAAGCACCTAATCGTAATAGGTGGCGGTCCTATTGGTTGCGAATTAGCACAAGCTTTTGCGATGCTTGGTTCAAAAGTTACGATTTTAGAAGGTTTAACTCTTCTTTCTAAAGAAGAGGTAGATTGTGTAGCTTTTTTACGAGAGAGCTTTAATGCTATGGGTATTGGGATTTATGAAAAAAGCAAGGTACAAAAAGTATCGCAGACACCTCATCAGGGCATTCAGGTATCGATTGAAAGGCAAGGAGAAATGTTTGAAATTTCAGGAAGTCACTTATTGATTGCCACAGGCCGCAGCGTTAATGTCGACGGCCTTCAATTAGAAAAAGCGGGTGTACGTTACTCTAATAAAGGAATAGAAGTTAACTCTTATTTACAAACTACTAATAAAAAAATGTATGCGATGGGTGATGTAGTTGGAGCCTATCAGTTTACTCATGTTGCAAGTTATCACGCAGGTATTATATTACGAAATCTGGTATTTAAAATTCCTGCCAGGGTCAACCTTAAAGCGGTTCCCTGGGTGACATTTACAGAGCCAGAAATTGCGCATGTCGGTATCTTAGCTGAGCAAGCTTTAATACGTAGAGACCTGAAAATTACTGAATGGCCTTTTAGAGAAAATGATCGTGCTCAAACGGAGTATTCCCTTGAAGGGAAAATAAAAGTTATCACCGATAAAAAAGCTAGAATTTTGGGGGTAACCATTGTGGGGTCTCACGCAGGAGAATTAATTTTACCTTGGATTATCGCAGTTCGTGAAAATAGAACTTTACGCGAATTTACTGATACTATTTTTCCTTACCCCACCTTAAGTGAAATTTCTAAACGTGTTGCAGGTGAATTTTATAAACCCAAGCTTTTTTCTAAACAAACGCGTAATCTTGTACGATTTTTAAACAAATTAGGGTAGCCCTATGATAGAACACTTTATAAGACCAAGATTTCAACGGTTTCTTGGCAATCCTTTAGCAAACTTAGTAAAAAACGCTATTTCGCCTAATCAAATGACGGTTCTTTCCGGGGTTTTAGGGCTTTTAGTGTTACCAGTATTGATACTAGACCAGGTATGGATAGCTATTACATTGCTTTTACTTTCTGGACTCTGTGACACTTTAGATGGATCGCTGGCACGTCTTAATCAAAACAGCTCGGATTGGGGTTCGGTTTTAGACATTATGGTCGACCGGCTGGTTGAGTTTGTAGTGGTTTTTGCGTTGTATCTCATAGCTCCTCAGCAAAGGGGGCTGTGGGCTTTATTGATGTTAGGCTCTATGCTTTTATGCATTAGCAGTTTTTTAGTAGTGGGGATTTTCACAGTTAATAATTCACAAAAAAGTTTTCACTATAGTCCAGGACTTATGGAGCGGGCGGAAGCTTTTCTTTTTTTTATTGCCATGATGCTATGGCCTAAAGCCTTTGTTGTTCTTTCTCTTATGTTTACAATTTTAGTAATGCTTACAGCCATAACGCGCCTCATGCAATTTTATTCGCTACAGCAACTTTTTCGATTAACTAATGAACCAATGGAAAGTTGACCTATTATTCTTATTTTTAACTGTTAATAACTTTATTTTTCGAAAAGATAAAGATACTCACCATAACCTGCCTGCTGCATCTGATTTTTGGGTATAAACTTTAGGGCAGCTGAATTCATGCAGTAGCGTAAGCCTGTTGGTTGCGGCCCGTCCTTAAAGACATGGCCTAAATGAGAGTTTGCGTATTTAGAGCGAACTTCTGTGCGTTTAATGAAAAAAAAACTTCTGTCGCTATGTAAAACTAAATTTGAGGTTTCAATTGGTTTTGTGAAACTTGGCCACCCTGTTTTGGAGTCATATTTATCGCTAGAACTAAATAAAGGCTCCCCTGAGATTAGATCCACATAAATGCCCTCTGCTTCATTATTCCAATAGGCATTATCAAAGGCTTTTTCAGTTGAACCGTTTTGCGTTACCTGCTGTTGCAAAGGACTGAGCGTTTTTAATTGCTCCGATTTATTAAATTGAGGGGTATAGGCCATTACATTAGTAAATAAAAGCAGGTAAAATAGAATGCTAGTTAATCTTATCATGCCAAATCTCCTCAATACGTTTATCACGACCACATCGATATCGGTAATATTTATAGCGTAGCGGATTTTTTTGATAATAATTCTGATGATAGGTTTCAGCCTCGTAAAAATGAGTAGAGGGAATAATATCAGTAAAAATTAATGGAAATTGCGTTTGCAAAGAAAGCTTAGACGATAAGGCCTCTTTTTTTTGTTCCTCATTTAAATAAAAAATAACACTGCGATATTGTCGACCCTGATCACAAAATTGCGCCTCTTTTGCCGTGAGATCAATATGATGCCAATAATAATTTAATAGCTGTTGATAACTAACTACTGCAGGATTATAAAGCACCTTTACTGATTCAACATAATTAGTGGTGCCAGAAGATACAAGTTCATAACTGGGATTAGGTTCTGTACCCCCATCGTAGCCTGAAGTAGTTTGTAAAACGCCTGGAACTTTATCAAAATCAGCCTCAACACACCAAAAGCATCCCCCAGCGAATATTGCCTCATCCGTTTCAGCGTAAAGTGGCTGACAGATTAGGATAAAAATGAGAATTAAATAGCGCATGTTTTAAATCCAAGTGTAT
This sequence comes from Tatlockia sp., assembly GCA_013697725.1. GTDB lineage: Bacteria > Pseudomonadota > Gammaproteobacteria > Legionellales > Legionellaceae > Tatlockia. The sequence continues at coordinate 10,293 of JACCWI010000005.1, read as the reverse complement.
AGCTGTGGTTAAAAAGGTGGTTCGGCATAAATTAGCCCATCTAACTTATTTAAAGAGAGTAATTATATTTATGGGGTCTAAGAAAAAAGCCTTATTTTATATTATAGCCCATACAGAGAAAGGGTTAAAATTTACTTTTTATCAAGCCTACAAAAACCTTGAGGCTCTATTTCTAAAGCTGCATTGAATTTACTCGACATATTTTGAAAAGCGATTAAAGCCGTTAACTCAATTAGCTCCTGCTCTTTAAAATATAATTTTAACTGATTAAAACAATCCTGATTGGGGTGCTTATCTGAATAGGTTACTTGCTCTGCGTATTCCAAAGCAGCTCTCTCTGCAGGTGAAAATAGAGTTGATTGCTGCCATTGCTCAAGTTGCAGACACTTTTCTTCTGTACCCGCTCGTTTAATTAACGTCGCAGAATTTAAATCAATACAAAAGTCACACCCATTGATTTGCGATACTCTAACGGTAATCAGTGAGCGGAGTTCAGGCGATAGAGGTGATTTTTTTCTATCAAGCGCTCCATAAAGACAAGCTAGCGAAATAAATACTTGAGGTATAGTTGCCCATACCAGAGAAGGTTTAAGAGCTTTCCCGTATTTTCTTTTTTGATTCCAAAAAAAAGGCTTAAGATACCACGCTATGTTGTCAATATTCGGTTCAGATATTCTCATGCTTTTATCCATATAGTCAGTAAGGTTTTAATCAATGATATAGGTTCAACAAACTTTGATTAAGCCGGACTACTCGAGAGAAGTAAAGTTATAACGAATACCGCTGTATTAATTTCGTAAAGTCCTGTTATAAGTTAGTTCCATAAAAAATATTAGAAAAAAAAAGGAAGTGGCTTCCTCCCTTGATAAATCAAAGAAGCTGAACAGTCTAACTCCTTTGCAACATCAGCTAACCCAACAAGGGGGCTACTGAAAAAACTTTGATGATGCCTATTGGAATACCTTAAATTAAAGAAAGGCATAGCGCTTATCTCTATTTATTTAAATAATTTACTAAGGATTAAAATGCTAAAACAGCTAAGCCTTAAAATGGAGAAAAAAATTTTACAAACCATTATTGGATTTGCTTGTTTAGCCCTCATGGTGCTGCAAGTACTATTATTACTTTTACAACGAGGGGCCGGTTACTATCGCAAAAATTTTACGAAGAAATTAAAGAGGTGAAAGAGATAAAGTCAGTACCAAATGGCTCTGTGGCTAATTCCTGATCAATAATTAATCCTCTAATCTAAAAAGAACCTGCTCAGGAATTTAAAATATTTATCTTATTACAACTTAAGTGCATCTATAACTTGTAGCATGCTAGTATATTCTAATATTTGATAGCTAAGACGAAATTTAAAATGGATGAATGCCAATTAATCTATATAAGCTCTTTAGATATTGATTTAAATAACCATCAATCCAATAAAATTTTTCAGCAAATAAGCACACATTCCCTAGAAAATAGTCTCAGTACTTTTTTATTATACTCTGAACATTCTTTTCTTCAGATTCTTGAAGGGGAAAGAAAAGATGTTCTTTATGTTTTCAACACTAATTCAAAATATCTCAAATGGAGTGAGCACTTAATCCTATCTGAAAAACCAATAAAAAAAAGAAATTTTCAAAATACCCTAAACCGTTTTAAAAAAATTGAACAAACAGTATTTAATGATTTATATAGACTAAGTTTATTAGGGATTGAAAAATTTATTAAAAAATTAGTGGATCTTTCAGGAGAAAAAAACTCTATAAAGCATGATTTGAATTCAACATATAAAGAAAAATTAGAGAATAAATTACCAATAAATAATAAGTTTTTTCATTATTCAACAGAAGTTTCCTCTGACGAAGTTTTTTTGATGAATAATGAATCTAAAATCGTTTATGCAAATAACTCGGCTTGTGAATCATTAGGCTATCCAAATGATGAATTGATAGGAAAGTTTGTATGGGAATGGGATCCTTTTTTTCCGAAAGAAAACTGGCCTGAATTTTGGAGGCAATTTCTTGAAAAAAAACAATTACATTTCGAAACCCAACATATCAAGAAATCTGGAGAAATTTTTCCAGTAGAAGTGCGCGCTCATTTATTTGTCAAAAACAAAGAAAATTATATACTTGCATTTGTCAACGATATTACCCATCAAAGAAAAGTAGAAGCGGAATTACTCGCCCATAAAATTCAGCTCGAACAAATTATTGAATCAAAAAATGAAGAATTAAATAAATCCTTTGAAATGTTACGTCTTCATAAAGAATTGGTCGATATCCATAACAGCCTGTGCATTATAGATGCGAACGAAAAGATAACTTATGTTAATAATCTCTATTGTAAACTAAGTGGATTTACAAGAGATGAACTCATAGGGCAGAGCCACTTAATTCTTAAATCAGATCAACACGACACAACGTTTTATAAAAAGCTGTATCAAACAATCAAGGCGGGTCATATTTGGCATGGCGAGTTATGTAATAAAAGAAAGAATGGGGAATTCTATTGGATTGATACCAGTATTGTTCCAAGACTTAATGGCAATGGAAAACCTATCGAATACTATTCAATTAGTACGGATATAACATTACAAAAACTTACAGAAATTGCACTAATGGAAAAAGCTCAACAGGTTAGGACAATTTTAGAGTTGGCAGGGGATGGGATACACATTCTAGATGAGGAGGGTGATATAATTGAATGCAGTCAATCTTTTGCAGATTCTCTCGGTTATACCAAAGCAGAAGTTTTAAAACTTAACGTAAGAGATTGGGATGCCCTTATACCATCTGATGATATTTCATCCACTATAAAAAAATTATTGCACACATCGGATACGTTCGAAACGAAGCATAAACGTAAGGATAACGCGATAATTGATGTTGAAATTAATGCAAAAGGCATTATTCTCAAAGGAAAAAATTACATTTATGCCTCTTCCAGAGATATTTCAGACCGATTAAAAAAACAAAGCCTAATAAAAAGAATGGCTTCAACAGATCAATTGACCGAACTTGCAAATCGACATAAATTTGTTGAGCATTTTGAAAATAGCTATAGTTTAGCGCAGCGAAAAAAAGAAAATTTAGTTCTAATATTAGCGGATCTTAATAAATTCAAAAGTATCAATGATCAATATGGTCATCAAGCAGGAGATGAGGTTTTAAAGCACATTGCAGATTTGTTTGTAAAGAACTGCAGGCAATACGACCTAGCCGCCAGAATTGGTGGAGATGAATTTGCTGTATTGCTTATCCACACCGATATATCCAGTGCCATAAGATATATTGAAAAAATTTTATTAAATTTGAAAAAATTACTGAAAATCAATGATGATGAAATCTTAATTGGTTTAAGTTTCGGAATTGCTTTATATCCTGAGCATGCACAGACCATTAAAGGCTTATTTCAAAAAGCAGATTTAGCACTTTATAATGCTAAAAATAAAGGGACATCAGGATATTCCTACTAAAGATGATCCTGCTGAACAAATGGAAGTTGTGGAAATAATTGAGGCAAATAAACATGTTGACTAACATACCCAAAAGACGTTAGATTTTCTTGAAAATCTTATAAGTGAAAATTAACTTTAGGCTCCTTTATTTTAGCTAATCTCCAAGGAGAAAAATTAAGCTAAGTTAAATTGCAAAATTACTTTGGGTTTCAAGGCAGGTTTATGTGATATGGTGCATGGAAGAAGAATTATTGTCTCAAAAAAGCCTCGGAATATTCTAAATTATTAGGATAAAAAGCAATTTGCTCGCCCTTGTTTGTAGGATTTGATAGATTACGTTCATTTAGGTTGAATTGTTGAAATAGGGGGTTGAAGTCCACACGATCGGGAATATATCAGATAGCCTAATAGCCCCTTGAAACATTGCTGTAAATGCCATATCACCGCGCGCGAGCGGAAGTCAATTTAACACAAGATAACTTATTATATGGGTGATTTCAGTAAAGGTCTGCACCAACAAACAATGTTGTGGGTAACGCATTGGCAAGAAGGAAGCGCAATATAAAGGAGATTCGCATCTTTAAAAGCGAGGGTGGCGCAATCATTATAAGCGAATCAATGTACTGAGGAAATGTTAATGCAAATTGATGAGCAATCGTACCCCCAATAGATGCACCACATAGTGCGGCTTTGCTAATACCTAGAGCATCAAAAACTTCTTTTAACCAAATAGAATATTCCGTAATCTTTGGTCTGGTGCCAGCACTTTTACCTGCCTCACCAATAATATCTATTGCATAGATTCTAAAGTGCTTAGAGAGAGAGGCAACATTACTAATAAACATTGTAGAATTTCCGCCACCTCCTGAGTGGCTTAGCCTCCTGAGCCCCTGATACAATCATGTATGTTTTCCCGAAGGTAGTTTCAACTACATGATTTTCATATGGAACCGGCCAATGGGTAAGAATCTCTTCATAGGATGCAAGCGCCTTTTCCATGGCTTTATCAGATTTATAAGCGGTTTGAATTGTCATAAGTAAGCAGCACCAATTACTAATATTATTTTATTGTTTAGTTTAAGCATATAAACTCCAATGAAAAAAACGATATTTTGAACCAAGATTTACTGAACCGCTTTATCCTACTAAAAATAAAGGTACAATGCGATTTCTATTGACTGAAAAATCAGTTCAGCCAAACCTCCGTTTTGTTACCTTAAAAAGTGGAAAACTAGATTGTATAATGATTATGAGATTATTGTGGGTGGTGGTCCAGTCGGGTGTTATTTAGCTTATAAGTTATTAATGACTAGCCCTAATAAACAAGTTGTTTTATTTGAAAGCAGACTATTTGAGCGCCCTCAGGTTATACGAATTCCATTTATCGTTGCAGAAGATTTTCCTGTGGATGTAAAAAATAAAATGTGGTCTGATCTTGAAACGCGCTCACGTATTTTTGACCCAGGATTCTCAACCGACAAAAACTTTTGGCCAAAACCAAATTATTCTTTTTGGCCCTGGATTAGTATTAACGCGTTTCAAACCTCCCTCATTAATTTTCTTAAATCTGCTCCCTTATATAAAGATAGATTTTATTTTATTCCGGACGATGGGGATATCAGCAAAAACAATTGGCAAGCAGCTATAGAAAAAGCATATCCTGGTTTTAATGCTTTGATATCTTTGTCCACTAATGCAATTTATTGCACCTGTGGCGCTTTTGCGAAAACGCTTCGCCAAGAATTAAATGTAGCAGGCGGAAAACCCACTGAAATAAAAGGACATGGTATTTATCTGATTTATCAAAATAAAAAAATTGAACATTATAAAAGGGATGAAAATCCCTTATCTTATGTCGAATTAGGCCGAAATGGAATTTCATATGCAGCTGCAAATAATGACAATCTTGATGTCCAATTATATACTTACCCTGAAGGGGATTTAGCTGCCATTTTTCAAGAAATACCTGATGAATTTATTCTGCATGCTGTATATAAACCAAATTTATCTGCATTAGATATGAGAGGCGATAAGTTAACAAATACTGCAAAAAAATGGTTTGAACGCTATAAAGCGGAAATAGTTAAAATAGCAAAAAGATTTAACATTACAATTCCCGATGATTTAAGTCAAATTCGGGTTTTATACGCGCCTCGCACTGAATACTATTGGGATGTCGCAGCAACCAATATAGCCTGGGAGGAAAATTCCAGGCCATTGTTTTTTTTGGGAGATAGTGCAGGTAGTACGGACTATAAATCAGGTTTGAGTATGGGTAGAGGTTTGTTGTCTGTTCAGGCTTTAAGTCAACTTATTAGTAAATATACTGATGATTTCGCAAAAATTACCCCACACTTTCAAGCCTATTGGAAAAACGTAGTATCGCGTGAATTTAATAAGAGTCCGAAATTATCGTCTGAACCCTGGATTCAATATCACTATTTAATAAAAGGACGTAAGGTAATGTATCCAGATGGAACAAAGATACATTACACAAAGAATAATCAGTATCTGGATTATATGAATGAATATCAGGCTTTATTGCCTGATTTTTACCGTACTAGTGAAGCAAGTGCCGTATTATTTGTTAATACATCCGCATTGGAAGAAAACATTAAAAATATCATTCAATTTGCCAAATATTCAGCAGAATCTAAAATTATTGCAGTAGTAAAAAGTGATGGATATGGATTAGGTATTGAGTTGGTTACTGAAACAGCTATAAAAACAGGCATAGATTTTATTGCTGTTGCAAAATTAGAGGAAGCCGTTTCAATAAGAAATTCGGGTATCCCAGGAACAGAACGTATACGTATTATGGTATTTGAAGCTCCTTTACAACAAGATATAACCACTTATATCCTGAATCGTATTGAAATGATTTTACCTTCAGACGACAAAGGCTATTCGATAAAAATTTTAGAGAAAAGTTTAAACAATCACCCCTTTTTATCTGAGTCACCATTAAAAGCTCATATTATGGTTGATACGGGTATGAGGCGAGACAGTGGCCTCAGCGATAGCATGCCAGAATCAATTTTAAACACTTTAAATGCACTGCAATGCCTTAACAAAAATCAAGTGGAATTTGCAGGATTAGCTACACATTTATCGTGTTATCGCTGCACTGATTATCAAGGAGAGGAGATTGTTGAATATAGAACACTACAACTGCAACGCTTCCATCAAGTCGTTTATTCACTTCTAAAGCATAATATTCATATACCTTTAATTCATATTGGCGGAGGTTTGGCACTTCTGGGAGAGCAATGGCCAATCCAATTTGAAGCGCTGACAAAATCAAAAAATATAGAATTATATACACGTGTTGGCCATGGGCTGTATGGTATGGAATTGAAAAAAGATCTCACGACAAACTGTCCGGAATTGAGGCCTGGTGCAGAATTAAATTTACAAGTCCGAAATGTATTTTTTATTGAAGAAGGTGAACCTGTTTCATATGGTGGTTTTTGGCGCGCGCCAGCCGGTGGTGTATGGATAGCAACATTGTCAGGTGGATGGGCAGACGGGATCCCACGTACTGCACAAACATTAGGGGAAAATGAGACTGGGATGATGGTGAATATCAACAATCAGTTATACCCTGTTGTTGGTAAAATTAACATGAATGCCTTGATGATAAATTTAGGTGCCCCCACAAAAGTAAAAGCGAGAGATAGAGCTGTAATTTTTGGGTGGAGAAAAAATGATCCAAAATTAAATGGGTTGGCAGAAATTAGCGGTCAAATTGGTCCTTCCATTACTGTGAATATCCCAAGCCGTATACCTAGAATTAAAGTAGCTGAACTTGCTGAAGGTTAATGTTCAACTATTTTACTGATTTAAGACATTTGATAACTTTTTACCAGGATCGGAGCCGTACCTCTATAACGCTTTTATTTTGAACACTGTTATGAAAGAATGCTAGCCGATGGGGTTAGCCAGGCAATTATCGATGAATTTGCCAGGATTTTACCTTTTGCTTGGTCGCACATTGCAATCACTGGTAAGTACAACTTTAAAAAGAGCAATGGTGATATTGATGTAGATGCAATGGTCAATGAGCTTGAAAAACATTTAAAATGGTACTTCTGGAAGGCGGCTTAACTCAGAACGCCCACTTTTGGGGGTTCTACCACAGGACCCCTATAGAAGTTCATAATATTGAGCTCAGCGGTCAAGCTTAAGAGTGTATTCGAATTCATGAATAAATTCTAATGCGTAAATTATTCTCGTGTGCCGTTCTGGGCTACTCCCTTGTTAATTGAATTCATTTAGAACTAGACTTAAAAATCCTTCTAATTGTCTGGATTCAAATCATGTGCGGACGCTTTGCCTTAATTCCTGATGACGAAATTATCAAAACCCAATTTGCAGTCTCTGAAGTACCTCCTCTAGAGCCGCAGTATAATATTGCTCCAAGCTTAACGGTTTTAGCTATCGTTAAAGTGGAGCATCACAATCATGCGGTTTTATTCCGTTGGGGACTGATACCCTATTGGGCAAAGGATAAAAAAATAGGCAATAGTCTAACCAATGCAAGAGCTGAAACGGTGATGGAAAAACCTGCGTTTCGAAAGGCGTTTCAATCACGACGTTGTTTAATGGTGATGTCTGGTTTTTTTGAGTGGCAAGAGCAGGGCGCAGTAAAACAACCTTATTACAATAAGCATAAAAATAATAAACTAATGGCTATTGCTGGCCTCTGGGAATCTTGGCAATCCGCTAATGGGGACGAAGTTATACAATCTTGTTGTTTAATAACAACCAAAGCCAACGAACTGCTTGACCCTATCCATCACCGCATGCCCGTAGTATTAAATAAGGACGCTCAAGCGCTGTGGTTAAATCCAACAACCAATTGACTAGCAATCCGAATGTCAGCCCCTTATTTCCCTAAATTCGATTTTAAGATACAATTCCCCCTGAAAATTGAGAATCATACTAGAAAGCCTTAGCGATCGCCCAGGAAATTGCCATGCGAAAACACGAATTTTATGAACGAATTATTGAAACCGATACTGATTTAAATCAACATTTAAGATATTGTCCTCATTTACAACTCAATTACCTTCCCAATTCCTTCTGTTTTGAATACAAAAATAAAGCCATTTTACGAGAAACAAATTATCAATTCGTGAAACTTTTAGTCAAGCATAATCTGATTCAAGTGATTAATGGTGCATTCCATTGTTTTGCGTTTACCCAACAAGCGATAACAGCCCTTATTAATGATATTGAGTTGTCTTATATCAATGGCTATTTTTTTGATGATGATTTACACGATGATATTTTTACCTCATTTGAGGTGGTGTCGCCGTTCACCGCTTATAATCCGCAATTAAAAGCAGACTTTATTGAGTTAAATTACCCAGAATTTTTCTGCCTAACTGTGCCGCTAGAGCAGCGGGAGGCCAACGCGAGGCGAAGTTGCGAGGCTTTTTTAAAAGACCGTTCTAAATTATTTTGTACTTACCTATTTTTACGGCGATGCGCTATTTTACATCGTGAGAGTCACTTTAAAGACTCTTTTCATCACTTGATTGTATTTCTGTCAACTAAAGACAATATGGATTACATGAAAGAAAAACTCCGAGCGGATGCGTTTATACACACTGACGATTTATGGGCGACGGGCTTACATGAATGGTTAGAACGCTCTCAAACTCTCGAAGCATTAATACGAACGGCGGGTTACCCAGAGAATCAAAGCCCCTTTCAGACCCATATTCCTTGTGTGTTTGGGATGGTAAATTTTCCGACCACTCAGACCTTGAGCTATTTCGATTTTCGTGAATTCAATTGGTTGGATATCCAATTTTTAGTACGCACTGAAACCAAACATGTTATTTTTCCGCAAAACTGTAATGGCCATATTGGCGCAGTCTATCAGGGATTAAAGTATAACAAAGAAAATAAGGTTGAAATAAATGCTAAAAAAGGGGGGTATAAAGGCGCTGTCCCTCAAACTACTTGGATAGATAACTCCCTTCCTAATCCTATCTTTTACTCAGGATTTAATAGTTATGTCGAAGGCTTATTTAATCGTTCCTATACCTTGCATGATTTGATGATTGGAATTAAAGAGTTTTATGAGCATTATATTCTCCATGAGCGAACGCCTGAGATTCGTTTAAGTAAACCCGTTTGCTTTAGTAATGGGATGAAATATTCCCCTCAGGATGTTGGGTTTTTTGCTCAACAAAAATTAGCTGAGCCTCATAAAATGATAAAAATATGGTTTCGAGATGTATTAATTCAAAGCCATATCAATCAATTGAATCATGGAGAACGAATTTATGTGACCTATCAAGACGAGTGCCTTCCTGAATTTTCTAAAGAACCTGTGGGTACTAGGCAAATGCAAACGCTAACGTTTTAAACAGAGCGCGCTAGTAATCGTGGTTTTGAATATGCTTTTAATAAGGGGTTCGGAGTCCAATGGTATGGAAACGTACGCTAAGAGAAAAATTTGTTACCTATCAAGAAGTATTAAACTTTCTATCCTTCAAGTTTAGGGTTTTTCCGCATAGGTAGCCCAAACTGGCAACGAGATTTATTAAATAATTTTTCAAGAATTGAACCTTAAGGAGTAATGAAACGGTCAGCCAACTTAAGGTCTCTTAGGGGTCCTGTGGAAGAACTGACAAAAACTTGTATTTCAAATTGTACTAACAGCAGCTCTCATCTACGGGTTCTGAGGAAGAACCCCGAATAGGCATAGTACTCCGGAACTTGCGCTGTGACGCAAAAACTAAATATTATCGACAAAAACAATAATTCAGTTCCGTTATTGATATTGTGGTTAATGTCTGTCCTTATTTAAGCCTAACTATTGTGTA
>JACCWI010000014.1 GCA_013697725.1 Tatlockia sp. | reverse complement strand
GCTGGCGAATCAGGAGTAATTGCTCACCTACTGCCTGGCAATTATCTTCTTTGAGGTAGTAATTGAGGGTGTTGTTAAAATAAGCAAGCAAGTCCTCATCCGGTTTTTTAATGGTGAGTGCCTTAATCCGTTGTTTGTATTTTTTATAAGATTCATTTTGTCTAAAGTCGTAGTTCTCAGGTTTTCGAGGCCAATGGACTTCTTCATCAAAATAAAAACCATCGGGTTCTGATTCAGAAAGCAGGACTTCTGAGGGCTGGGAAACGGGCAAGTCCGCCTTAAATAAGGCAATGACATTAGAGCTAGGCGCCCTGCTGCTGACTGGGTCATTAAGACTCGCGGGTTTTCCAGGCTTTTGCAACCGTTGAGCCGGGTCATTGGCGGATAACTCCTTGATAGCCAATAAAGCAATAATCGCTTCTGAAAAATTCAACTTTTTGCTGGTTGCAAAGGCTTTCAGTGAACGATAAGCCTCTTTGGTCAAATTAATTGTCTGATGGGACTCTTTAGCAAGGTATTTTTTTTGATTAAGGGCGCGATAACAACGGCTCCAGCTCTCTGAATCGATAAAAGCATCAATCCAACGTTGCAGCTCACCTATAGCGCCCTCTTCCTCAAGGGAAATGTCAGCAAAGAGCCTGATGGCATTTTCTCGCAGTCCGCCAATCTCATCATGTAGACTATCCTTCATGAAGCGGTCGTTTTGAATGGCTCGCTGAAAATAGGCGTAACAATCAAGAAAATCATGTTGTGATACTTTGCGTTTTTGATTAACCATTAAAAAATATGCCTAGTTAAACTATCAATGCGTGATAGTTTAACTATTTGCCGCCTTTGTTTCAATATTAAGTTGCTCGTGATTTTAATAATCGGTCTAATACCATTCAGAACGAGCCGTTTTTGTAATAAGCTAAAAAGCCTTTTAACACCCTGTATCCATTGAATTATTTTATTTATTACCGAATAATGCACAAGGTTATACCCGGAAAATGTGAATAACCCATATGCTCAATTTTAGACCACCTGCCTTTGATTTTGGAGCTTGTCGCTTTCAAAAAAATTATGAGCGCAGCGAATTCATTGTCTAGCTTAAGCACTAAGAGGGTTAAGTTCTCTGCCTCGTCATTCATCGCTCAGTCGCAATTTCAACACAACGGAGTGATGGCGATTGGCAAGGAGGAACGGAGCGAGCATAGCGAGTGAGTAGTCCTTGCCAATTGTCAGCACGTAGTTAGCTTTTTTTGCGACTGAGTGGTGGATGACAGAGTAGTGAGCTTTATTAGCGTGGCGTTTATCAAATTAGTTATTGGCTTTAGCCAATTCCTTTAATAGGGGGTTAAAATAGAACGTGATGAGCAGAGCGAATTCATTATTAGTCTTAGATTACCCACAGGGTTTATCTGTGGATAATCTTCTAGAGGATTAAAATAGGACTAGTAGTATGAACAGACACTTAACCTAAATACTCTAAGACACTTAAATAGGAATGTGACACAATTTGTACACCCCATTTGATGGCTTAACCACGTCTTATCCACAGAGTCTTAATTATAAAGCAGGCGGGGTAACTTCCGGGTGTTCAATAGGTTGCCATTATGTTGGTAATTGGTTCGGCAGGGAAAGTTTGCCATTAATGGGCGGATAGGAGCGCCTTGTCAACTGGGGCGGAGGAGGAAATCAGGGAAAATGACGGTGGGGCTATTATTCGCGTGTTCGTCTTAAGGAATTTCGTCTTGCAAGCTTGTTATCACGCTCTTGGATTTGCTTGGCCTCATCAGTCTTTAATAAAGACTTCATTGCGGCTACATGTGCTTTGGAACCCTTCTTTATGCCGCTATAATCAATAATTTTAGCAGCCATAGTGGTCTGCTCATTACTTCGAGCCACCATCTCATTATGCTTTCTTTTAAGGCGCTTACGGGCAAGTTTACGTTGAGCCGACAACGCTTGTAAATTAATGCCACAGGCTTTAAAAAAAGTGGGCGTGAGGCATTTTACTGCCGCTAAGCCAATAAAGCGTGTATCGCCCTTCTCTTCCTTGGTGTCAAAGCGCTCAATGACCCTTAAATAACCGGCGCGCTTTAAAAGAGCAACAGCACGTTGTGCGCGCTTAAGACCAAGCCCTGCCTTTTCAGCAAGAAACTCTATTTTAAGCGAGCGAAACCCTTCTGCAATTTGAGGAACCCCAACGCGCAGGGTTGCCAACTCAGTATAATGCAACAAAACCTGGGCGATAGATGCTACCGCTTCGCGTGATTCACTGCGTTGTTGACGCTCGGACTTACGATATAAACGAAGCTCTGAGAAATAAGAAGAGGGTAAGGTGTAAAAACGGCACCAGGCAGCCATTGCCCAGGTTAAAATATTGGGGCGCGGCTTGTGTTGCTCTGGCTTTTCAAAAAATCGGGGCGCATCCGTATTATGGCCACACCAGTTTCCAGTGCGATCTAAACCTGCTCGTTGATTAATATAATCTGCAATACTTACCTGTCTGTTTACTTGTAGACAAGTAGTCGCTGACGCTGCCCTTTCTTGCATGCGTAATTTATCCTTAGCGCTTCGCTAATAATTGACAATATTATTTAGAAGCACTAAGATTAAATTGAGAAGTTTGTTCTTAGTGCTTAACTAAACAAAATCATAAAGATGCCCGTTGACGCGGGCTTTTTTATGTCTGTAAAAAATCATTCACTAAAAATTATCTCTTCTTCTTTCGTGCGTCAACACATTTTTTATCTAACTAATTGAAAAAAAATATTTTTTCTGACCCAATGGTTCACAAACGGTTCACAATAAAACATCAAAAATGGTTCACAAATAGTTCACAAATGGTTCACAATAATTTGGAAATGACTTTAAGTTTTAATTTTGGGTAGTACGAAAGAATGGTTCACGATCGGTTCACAAATTAAGGGGTGAATGGTTCACAATCGGTTCACAAATTAAGAGGTGAATGGTTCACGATCGGTTCATGGAATGTATTTTTTGCAAGTGGGAATATGATATATAAAGGTTCACAATCGGTTCACTGGTTTAAGTAGTAATGGTTCACAATCGGTTCACAAATATTCTTATGGATAAAAATTTATATAAAATCAAGAGGTGTTATAAAGCTCTATAGAAGATTAATAAGAACATTTAAAAACGGTTCACAAACGGTTCACAGAGAGTTTTTAAAAACGGTTCACAAACGGTTCACGTAAGTTGCGAAATACATACAAAAAAAAAATTTATATATATTTGATGACATGGCGTTGACTAAGATGATTCTATGTGCAATTGTATGTATCGGTAATATAAAAATGAAAAAAACATACAAGGTAATAGAAATGGAACAATTAAGCTGGACTAATTCGGATATCCGCAAATTATTTAAAATGGATAATCGATTTAAATCTGTTCAAACTTTATATAATGCTGAGGAGAGAGGGGAAATTCCAGTTGCTGAAAGAGAGGCCAGAGGGAAAGTTTCTACGAGAGTTTGGAAATTAGAACAGCTTCCTGAAATAGGGAAACGTTTTGGGTTTTTAAAAACGCCAGAAGGTCAAAAAATTCTATGTACTTACATGCAAAAGGGCGGGGTGTACAAAACCACCACCAGCTATAATCGCGCCCGCACACTAGCATTAAATGGTATAAAGGTAATATTAATAGGCCTAGATCCAGAATGCTCTGTTACAGATATAATCATTCCCCAACAAGAACTAAATAGACTGGATGATTTTGAACAAGGGAAAGGGCTATATCATTATTTTGTTGAAAACACACCCTTAAAAGAAATAATTCGCCCTACCTCTCTACCAACCCTAGATTTCATACCAGAAACTCATGATCTGGTTAAACTAAACAAATGGATGTCTCATGAAAAACGACGTGAATATATTTTTCAGGACAAACTAATCCCCCAGTTATCTAATTATGAAGTAGTAATTTTTGATAATAGCCCTACTTGGAATCACCTAGTGGAAAATTCGATATTAGTTTCATCTGCCGTAATAATGCCTTTAGGATGCAGCTTGCTTGCCTACAATGCATCTGCAACAAATATGCAAAATATTTGGGACTTCCAAAATGTTATGAAATTAATAAATCAGAAACTTATAATGTTTAGTACCGCACTTGAAAGAAGTTCTTTGAGCCAACAAATAAATGCAACCTATTTAACACGTTATGTTGATTACATGATCACAAGTCCTATAAGAAAGTCTGTAAAATGGGAGGAAGCGTTAATGTCAAAACAAACCATACTTGAATATGCACTAGGTTCATCTCAGGCTGAAGAATACTACCATCTTATATCTGAGGAATGGGCACGAATTAATGGAAACAGACAAAATTTTGTTGATTTAATACTTACTAATGAGCTAGAGGCTGTCTAATGGCAATCAAAAAAGGAGCTTTTGAGCAATATATTCAGGAAAGAAAACTTCCAGATAAAAAGCTTACAAATCCATTTAAAAAAACCCATTTTTTTGATGATGTTTATAAAGAAGATAACGGTTCACAAACGGTTCACAAACGGTTCACAAGTAGTGAGGGGATATTAAACACCTCGGAAATAAATTTAAATGTTAAAGATACAAAAGATAACGCCACTCAAACACTTACAGAAAAGAACAAAACAACCAACAAAATTGAAATTGAAATTGAAATTGATAATTCTAATCCAATAACACCTGAATCTAACAATGTAAACGGTTCACAATTGGTTCACAAACGGTTCACAAACGGTGGTGAGATATCAAGCCCTCCTGAAATAAATGTAAATATTAAAGATACAGAAGATAATGATATTCAAACATCTACAGAAAAGAGCAAAACAACCAATAAAATTGAGATAGATAACTCCAATCCAATAACGATTGAATCTAACAATATAAACGGTTCACAAATGGTTCACAAACGGTTCAAAAGCAACCAAAGATTAATTGAAATAGATGACACAAGTACATTAGAACATAATTTCTATCTAACCGCGAACGAACGAAAACTTACAACCAGCTTTTCAAGGCTCATTGGAAATCAGCGAGAAATAGTTATAGCCCTGTACAAAAATATGCGACTTAACAAAGCAGAGGCCACAGAAGAGTTAACTCTCGAAACCATTTCAAATTTAACTGGAGTTAACCAAAAATCTCTTAAAAATACATTATTTAGGCTAACTAGTGCGGGGGTTATAAGTAGATCGGATCAAAAAATAGGTCGTGGAGGATGGGTTAAATATCAAATTAACTCAGACATTATTAATGAGATAAAACAAAACGATTTTTATGTGACCTCAAAAATTAAAAAATAATTAAACGACCAAGAGCAGTCGGTAAAAGGGGAGCGCTTGCAGTTAACCGCCACCGCTCCTACGATCGTTTTTTTAAAAACATAAACTCTCTATTTTTTGTCGATTTACCTTTTTGTGATAAAATTCAGTACAACCTTAACATGAATGAAATCATCGTTAGTTTGATTAATACTATGACCAATAGAATAAATGTGAAATGGTTATAAAATAATTAAGTAGAAACTAAAGTTTACGTTAGCAAAATGCCATGGATTGGCCCGCCGTTACGGTTCGTGCTTCCTGGGGCCACTTTGACAAATTTCAGACTGGAAACTTACCAATAATCTCTTCATATTCTATTTGAGCGTCAGAAATTGACAATTTTGAGTAAATCTCGAGC
>JACCWI010000001.1 GCA_013697725.1 Tatlockia sp. | reverse complement strand
GGTCTCCAAAACCGCAGGTTGGGGGTTCGATTCCCTCCTGGCCTGCCAACTACTAGATAACTATGAAGAATTCAAATATTTCCAAAATGAACTTTAAAGAAATAATCTTATGGTTTGGTATTGCGCTGGTCGCAATTTTAGCCTTTTCTGGAACGTATTATTATAAATTCACAGGCCCTGTTGAGGCACTTATCTGGATAGGTTGGTTGGTGTTAACCTTATTACTTACCTTCTTTACTGCCTCAGGAAAAAAAGTTTTTGAATTTGCTAAAGAAGCCAAAATTGAATTACAAAAGGTTGTCTGGCCAACTCGTCAGGAAACCGTTCAAACCACATCGATTGTTATGATAATGGTCGCAGTAACCGGTTTTGTCCTTTGGGGAATTGATTCGGGAATGATGTGGATAATCGCTAAATTAACACGTTTAGGTTGAAAATACGGTGGAAGAGCAAAAAACTAAACAATGGTATGTGGTTCATGCATACTCAAGTTATGAAAATTTTGTTATGCGAGAAATTAGATCACGCGCAGAGCATCATCATTTAGAAGAGAAAATTGGTGAGGTAGTTGTTCCATCTGAAGAAGTAGTCGAAATGCGTGCCGGACAAAAAAGAAAAAGCACGCGAAAATTCTTTCCAGGTTATGTCCTTGTCAATATGATTATGGATGATCAAACCTGGCACATGATTCGAGCTATTCCTCGAGTACTTGGATTTATTGGCGGAACGGGACAAACCCCAACCCCAATTAGCGATAAAGAAGCACGCGCAATACTTCAACGTGTAGAAGATGGTGTTACAAAACCGAAACCCAAAATTTTGTTTGAACCTGGCGAAGTTGTAAGAGTGAAAGATGGTCCATTCATTGACTTTAACGGGGTCGTTGAAGAAGTTAATTACGAAAAAAGCAGGCTAAGAGTAGCTGTCCTTATATTTGGACGCTCAACACCTGTAGAACTTGAGTTTAGTCAAGTTGAAAAAACTTAATATTGTTTATCTGTAACCGGGGAGTTTAAGTAATTTTCAAAGATCAATTCTGATCTGAAAATGAAATAGCGTTATACCCAATAAGGAGTGATTATGGCTAAAAAAGTAGAAGCATATATAAAGCTGCAAATTCCAGCTGGAAAGGCAAATCCAAGCCCACCAGTAGGTCCCGCATTAGGGCAACGCGGTGTTAACATCATGGAGTTTTGCAAAGCATTTAATGCTGCAACTCAAAACTTAGAAGCAGGTTTAGCTACTCCAGTAGTTATAACAGTTTATTCGGATCGCAGCTTTACCTTTATTACAAAAACCCCGCCCGCCTCTGTCTTGCTTAAGAAAGCAGCTGGAATTCAAAGCGGTAGTGGAACTCCCAATACTAAAAAAGTTGCTAAGCTAACATTGGCTCAACTTGAAGAGATTGCTAAAACAAAAGAACCTGATTTAACAGCAGGTAGTTTGGCGGCGGCGGTCCGAAGCATTGCAGGAACTGCACGTAGTATGGGTATTGAAGTAGAAGGTTTGGAATAAGGGGTTACCATGTCTTTAAGTAAGAAACATCAGAAAATTCGTGAAAAGGTTAAACCTGGTCACATGTATAACGCAGAAGAAGCTATTACACTTTTAAAAGAATTTGCTAGTTCAAATTTTAAAGAAAGTATTGATATCAGTGTTAATCTTGGAGTAGATCCTCGTAAATCTGATCAAGTCGTTCGTTCCTCAACTAATTTACCCAAAGGAACTGGAAAGACTGTAAGGGTAGCTGTATTTGCACAGGGTGAAAATGCTATAAAAGCCAAAAATGCCGGTGCGGACATTGTAGGTTTTGAAGATCTTGCTGATAAAATTAAAGCGGGTGAAATGAATTTTGATGTGGTAATTGCTACCCCCGATGCAATGCGTATTGTTGGACAATTAGGTCAGATTCTAGGTCCGCGTGGTTTAATGCCAAATCCTAAAGTAGGCACTGTTACTCCGAACGTTGAGGCAGCAGTAACTGATGCAAAATCAGGTCAGGTTCGATATCGGACTGATAAAAATGGTATTATTCATTGTAGCGTGGGCAAAATTGATTTTAAAGCTGTGGACATTTTGGAGAATATTTCTGCATTGCTTGTTGATCTTAAAAAAGCAAAACCAACTTCCTCTAAAGGGGTATATTTCAAGAAAATTTCTTTATCAACTACAATGGGTCCTGGAATAGCTATTGATATTGCAACAATACCCGTGTAATATGTACCGCCCTTTAAAACGCTTTCACGGCAGAGATACTGTTTCAATGTCGTCGAAGACCGCAGGTGCTCTTAGCTTAATACCCTGCGCAGACGGTGAACCGCCTCTTCTGAGACGGCCTCACCATAACTGTCAAATCTCTTTGATTTGCACAATTTAGGAGGTCAGTAACGTGACATTAACATTATCTGCAAAGAAAGCCGTTGTGGAAGAAGTAACAGCCGTTGCTTCAAAGGCTATTTCCGCAGTCGTTGCTGATTATCGTGGTTTAACTGTTAATCAAATGACCCAACTAAGATCTGCAGCCCGCAAATCAGGTGTTTATCTGCGAGTAGTGCCAAATACACTTACACGTAGAGCCTTCGAAGGGACTGAGTTTGCTTGCTTGAATGAAAAATTGGTTGGTCCTTTATTTATTGCTTTATCCTTGGAAGCTCCAAGTGATGCTGCAAGAATGCTAAAGGATTTTGTAAAAACATTTGATAAGCTTGAAGTCAAAGCATTATCAGTAAGTGGGAAAGCCTATGGGGCTGACCAACTTGAAGCAATTGCTAGTCTGCCAACGCGTGACGAAGCCTTAGCTAAACTGATGTATGTTATGAAAGCACCTATCGAAAAATTTGTCAGAACTCTTGCTGAGCCTCATGCCAAATTAGTTCGAACGATAGCTGCAATAAAAGACCAAAAGCAGAGTTAACCACATAATCTTTATAATTTTTAATTTAGGAGCTAGAAATGGCCGTAGCACAAAAAGATATTCTTGAGACAATTTCTCAGATGACTGTAATGGAAGTTGTTGAACTTATCGAAGCAATGGAAGAAAAATTTAATGTATCAGCCGCTGCAGCTGCTGTAGCTGTCGCTGCGCCCGCTGGTGCTGCCGCTGCCGTTGAAGAGAAAACTGAATTCGACGTAATAATGACTAGCTTTGGTGCTAACAAAGTAGGCGTTATTAAAGCTGTTCGTGAAGTTACAGGTTTAGGCTTAAAAGAAGCTAAAGATTTGGTTGAAGGCGCTCCCGCAACTGTTAAAGAAGCCATATCTAAAGATGAAGCTGCTGAGCTGAAAAAGAAGCTTGAAGAAGCAGGCGCATCTGTCGAAGTTAAGTAATACCGTTAAGTTGTGTATAAAAACCCAGCCCTGGTTACATGGCTGGGTTTGTGTGTTTGATGACATCAATAATTTACAGAGGAACCACCATGGCAATTGCAGAAGCTAAACCTCAACAATACTCGCATGCTGAGAAAAAACGATTTCGCAAAAGCTTTGGTAAACAAGCAGATAAGATGGAAATTCCTAATTTGCTTGAAATCCAGCTAAAATCATATAGAGATTTTTTACAAACTGATTCCAAACTTAATGACCAAGAAAAAACTGGTTTACACTCCGCATTTTCGTCCGTATTCCCAATTGAAAGTTTTTCAGGCAATGCAAGACTTGAGTACGTCAGCTACAAATTAGGTGAGCCTGCCTTTGACGTACGTGAATGTAAATTGAGAGGTCTTACTTATTCTGCACCTTTACGTGTAAAAATTCGTTTAATTGTTCTTGATAAAGAAGCTGCCGGTGAGCCGAAACCAATCAAAGATATTCGTGAACAAGATGTATTTATGGGAGAAATTCCTCTCATGACAGATGTAGGTACCTTTGTCGTTAATGGTACCGAGCGAGTTGTTGTATCTCAATTACACCGTTCACCTGGTGTTATATTCGAGCATGATAAAGGTAAAACACATTCATCAGGCAAATTGCTCTATTCAGCCCGTATTATTCCTTATCGTGGTTCATGGTTAGATTTTGAATTTGACCCAAAAGATTGTGTATTTGTAAGAATTGATAGACGACGTAAATTACCAGTGAGTATTTTGCTTCGCTCCTTAGGTTATGAAACTGAAACTATTCTTGAAGAGTTTTTCGAATCGACCACTTGCCAACTTAGAAATGGTGAGTTTCATATTAATCTTATTCCATTAAGATTACGTGGCGAGATGGCGTCTTTTGATATCGCTGTTCCTGAAACTGGCGAATTAATTGTTGAACAGGGCCGAAGAATTACTGCCCGACATATTAAGCAAATGGAAAAAGCTAATATGCAAGATCTTGTTGTACCAAGAGATTACTTGATTGGCAAGACTCTAGCTAAGCACATTGTCAATACTGAGACGGGGGAACTACTAGCCCAAGCAAACGAAGAAGTATCTGCTGAATTGCTCGACCAGCTCGCGCAAAATGGTATTCTTAGCTTTGAAACTATCTATACTAATGATTTAGATCATGGTTCTTATATTTCAGATACCTTAAAAATAGATCCTACTTCAAGTCAACTTGAAGCCTTGGTTGAAATTTATAGAATGATGCGCCCTGGTGAGCCTCCAACAAAAGAAGCTGCTGAAACATTATTTAGAAACCTATTTTTTGCTGAAGAAAGATATGATCTATCTGCAGTAGGACGTATGAAGTTTAATCGACGTGTTGGACGTAAAGAAGATATTGGTCCAGGTACACTGACTAAAGAAGATATTCTTGCTGTTATCAAAACACTTATCGATATACGGAATGGCATGGGTATGGTGGATGATATAGACCACTTAGGAAACCGACGTGTCAGATCAGTTGGTGAGATGGCAGAAAATCAGTTCCGAGTAGGACTGGTACGAGTTGAAAGAGCCGTTAAAGAGCGTTTAAGTCTTGTGGAATCTGAGAACCTTATGCCGCAGGATTTAATTAATGCTAAACCGGTTTCAGCTGCCATTAAAGAATTTTTTGGCTCAAGTCAATTATCTCAGTTTATGGATCAAGTAAATCCTCTTTCTGGTGTTACCCATAAACGACGCGTATCCGCACTAGGCCCAGGCGGGTTAACGCGTGAAAGAGCAGGGTTTGAAGTCCGTGACGTTCATACCACTCACTATGGACGTGTTTGCCCAATTGAAACACCTGAAGGACCAAACATTGGTCTGATTAACTCCTTGTCTGTTTATGCAAGAACCAATGATTATGGTTTTATTGAGACGCCCTGTCGTAAAGTTATTGATGGCCGAGTAACAGATGACATTGAATACCTGTCTGCAATTGAAGAAGTTGATCAATACATTGCGCAATCAAGTGTTGCAGTTGATGAGCAAGGCAAAATTTTAGCTGATTTGGTTCCATGTAGGCATCAAAATGAATTTTCATTAACGACTCCTGATAAAATTAACTACATGGATGTGTCGCCTAAACAAATTGTTTCAGTAGCGGCTTCACTTATTCCATTTCTAGAGCATGATGATGCGAACCGAGCACTAATGGGTTCCAACATGCAGCGACAAGCAGTCCCAACACTACGATCTGAAAAGCCACTCGTGGGTACTGGGATGGAGCGTACCGTAGCTTCTGACTCTGGTGTTTCAGTGGTAGCAAAACGTAGTGGAATTATTGATCTGGTTGATGCGTCCAGAATTGTTGTTAGAGTTAATGATGATGAGACAATTGCAGGTGAGACTGGGGTTGATATCTACAACTTGACTAAATACTTCCGTTCGAACCAAGACACATGTATTAATCAACGTCCTATAGTCTCTACAGGTGATAGAATTCAGCGTGGTGATATTTTAGCGGATGGCCCTTGTACTGATATGGGTGAACTCGCATTGGGACAAAATCTCCTTGTAGCGTTCATGCCTTGGAATGGTTATAACTTCGAGGATTCTATTCTTATCTCTGAACGCATTGTGCAAGAAGATAGATTCACAACAATTCATATTGAAGAATTAACATGTATCGCTCGAGATACAAAATTAGGTACAGAGGAAATAACGGCGGATATTCCAAATGTTGGTGAATATGCCTTAGCAAATCTCGATCAATCAGGCGTAGTTTATATTGGCGCTGAAGTTAATGCCGGCGACATCATGGTTGGTAAAGTTACACCAAAAGGTGAAACACAGCTAACTCCTGAAGAAAAATTGCTTAGAGCCATCTTTGGTGAAAAAGCATCAGATGTTAAAGATACTTCATTGCGTGTGCCATCAGGAATGAATGGTACTGTTATCGATGTACAAGTATTTACACGAGATGGTTTAGAAAAAGATGAGCGGGCGAAAAGTATTGAAGAAGAGCATTTAGCTCGCGTTCGTAAAGACTTAATTGATGAGCGCAGAATTCGTGAGGAAGATATTTATCACCGGGTACAAAGTTTATTGTTGAACAAATCAGCAAAAACTGGTCCTGGAAATATTAAGCCTAATACACAAATCACTTCTGCTTACTTAGAAAAAACTGAAAGAGAAAAATGGTTTGATATTCGGGTGGATGATGAAGTTATATGCCAGCAATTAGAGCAATTGTCTAAGCAGCTAGAGCTTCTAGGCAAAGAAATGGAAAAGCGGTTTAATGATAGCCGTAAAAAAATTATCCAAGGTGATGATCTTGCCCCGGGTGTATTAAAAATTGTTAAGGTTTATCTTGCAGTTAAGCGTCGAATTCAGCCTGGTGACAAGATGGCTGGTAGGCATGGTAATAAAGGTGTTATTTCAATAGTTGTTCCTATAGAAGATATGCCTCACATGGCTGATGGTACGGCTGTTGATATTGTACTTAATCCCTTAGGTGTGCCTTCACGGATGAACATTGGACAAGTTCTTGAAACCCACTTAGGTCTAGCCGCAAAAGGGCTTGGACAACGCATTGCAGATCTATTAGATAAGAATAGCCCAACTACAGAGGTAAGAGATTATCTCAAGAAAATTTATAACCACGATGGCATGGAGCGAGTACGTCTTAACAGTTTAGATGATAATGAGCTTCTTATCTTGGCAGATAATCTGCGTGCAGGTGTCCCAATGGCAACTCCAGTATTTGATGGTGCTAGCGAAGCAGAAATCAAATCAATGCTGGAATTGGCAGGCATGCCCCTAGACGGGAAAACAATATTATATGATGGTCGTACGGGTAGACAATTTGATAATCCTGTGACTGTTGGTTATATGTATATGCTTAAATTGAATCACTTGGTAGATGATAAGATGCACGCACGATCTACAGGTTCATATAGTTTGGTTACCCAGCAGCCACTTGGTGGTAAAGCTCAGTTCGGGGGCCAGCGTTTTGGAGAAATGGAAGTGTGGGCCTTAGAAGCTTATGGTGCTGCTTATACGTTACAAGAAATGTTAACAGTAAAATCGGACGATGTCGGAGGGCGTACTAAGATATACAAGAACATAGTTGATGGTGACCATCGAATGGATCCTGGCATGCCTGAATCTTTTAATGTTTTATTAAAAGAAATTAGGGCCTTGGGTATTGATATTGAACTGGACCACGACTAAACGTTCAGCGATGAATTCTGACTAATTTATTTTGGAGGCATAGACTTGGCTAATCTAAGCAGCAGCGACCACATGAAGAAAAAACCTATGATGAGTGATCTATTAGGTATTCTTAAACAACAAGGTCAAAATGAAGAATTTGACGCAATTAAAATTGCGCTTGCTTCACCCGATCTAATACGCTCATGGTCTTATGGCGAAGTTAAAAAACCAGAAACCATTAACTACCGAACATTCAAACCAGAACGCGATGGATTATTTTGTGCTAAAACGTTCGGTCCGGTTAAAGATTACGAATGCTTGTGTGGAAAATATAAAAGACTTAAGCATCGTGGAGTAATCTGCGAAAAATGCGGTGTTGAACTTGCATTAGCAAAAGTCAGACGTGAACGAATGGGTCACATTGAACTAGCAAGCCCTGTTGCGCATATTTGGTTCCTTAAATCCTTGCCTTCACGAATTGGCTTACTTCTTGATATGACCCTACGTGACATTGAACGCGTTCTATATTTTGAAGCCTTTGTCGTAGTAGATCCGGGTATGACCGAACTTGAACGCGGGCAATTGCTTAATGATGAAGCATATCTTGACGCAATGGAGCAATATGGTGACGAATTCGATGCTCGAATGGGAGCCGAAGCAATTCGTGATCTTCTTCGACAAATTGATCTCGAAGAAGAAATAAAAACCTTGCGCGAAGAGTTACCTACTACAAATTCTGAAACGAAAATCAAGAAAATTACTAAACGATTAAAATTAATCGAAGCATTCTATGAGTCAGGTAATAAGCCTGAGTGGATGATCATGGATGTGCTACCTGTATTACCACCTGATCTACGTCCTTTAGTTCCGCTAGATGGGGGCCGATTTGCAACGTCTGATTTAAATGATCTCTATCGACGAGTTATTAATCGTAACAACCGATTAAAAAGATTATTGGATCTTAATGCACCTGACATTATTGTTCGCAATGAAAAAAGAATGCTGCAAGAATCTGTAGATGCTTTGCTTGATAATGGACGACGTGGCCGTGCTATAACCGGTACGAATAAACGTCCTTTAAAATCACTAGCTGACATGATTAAAGGTAAACAAGGCCGTTTCAGACAAAATCTACTTGGTAAACGTGTTGATTACTCTGGCCGTTCGGTTATCGTTGTAGGGCCTACTTTACGTCTACACCAGTGCGGTTTACCTAAAAAAATGGCCTTGGAATTATTCAAACCTTTTATATTCAGCAAATTAGAATTTAGAGGATTGGCTACTACTATTAAAGCAGCCAAGAAGATGGTTGAGAGAGAAGAGCCTGTTGTTTGGGATATTCTTGATGACGTAATTCGTGAGCATCCTATTTTACTTAACCGGGCTCCAACTTTACATAGATTAGGTATACAAGCTTTTGAACCCGTCTTAATTGAAGGAAAAGCTATCCAACTGCATCCTTTGGTTTGTACAGCTTATAATGCAGACTTCGATGGTGACCAGATGGCAGTTCATGTGCCATTAACCATTGAAGCGCAGCTTGAAGCACGCTCACTAATGATGTCGACCAACAATATTCTATCGCCAGCGAGCGGAGAGCCAATTATTGTTCCGAGTCAGGACGTTGTCTTAGGTCTGTATTACCTGACCAGAGAACGTGTAAATGCGATTGGCGAAGGAAAAATATTTGTAAGTGCGCAAGAAGCTCAGAATTTTTATGAAGCTGGCTATGTTGATATCCACGCCAAAATTAAAATTAGAATGCCTGCAGATAATGAGAAGGGATATCAGATGGTTGAGACAACTGTCGGCCGCGCAATTATGTCTGATATTTTACCTAAGGGAATGGCCTTTTCACAAATTAACCGAACGATGAACAAAAAAGTGATATCCAAGGTGGTTGATGCTTGTTACAGACAATTGGGTTTAAAAGAAACCGTAATTTTTGCTGACCAGCTCATGTACATGGGCTTCAAGTATGCTACACGAGCAGGTGCATCAATTGGTATTGATGATATGGAAATACCTGAAGACAAGGCTGTAATAATTGAGCAGGCTGATAACGAAGTACGTGAAATTGAATCACAATTCCGTTCAGGCTTAGTCACCAACGGTGAGCGTTATAATAAGGTAATTGATATTTGGTCAAGAACGAATGAAATGGTTGCCAAATCAATGATGACCAAAATCGCTACTGAAGAAGTCACCGATCGTCATGGTAACAAAGTGCGACAAGAGTCATTTAACCCGATCTTCATGATGGCAGATTCAGGCGCAAGAGGATCGGCTGCACAGATTCGTCAATTAGCTGGTATGCGGGGCTTAATGGCAGCTCCAGATGGCTCCATTATTGAAACGCCAATCACAGCGAATTTCCGTGAAGGATTGAATGTATTCCAATACTTTATTTCTACTCACGGAGCGCGTAAAGGACTTGCTGATACAGCATTAAAAACAGCTAACTCAGGTTATTTAACTCGTCGTCTGGTAGATGTTGCCCAAGACGTTGTTATTACTGAAAGAGATTGCGGTACAGAAAATGGCATCTTGATGCAACCACTGATTGAAGGTGGTGATATTGTTGAACCCTTACATGAACGTGTGCTTGGCCGAGTTGTTGTGGCAGATGTTTATATTCCGAATCAAGAAGAGCCAGTCGTTACTGCAGGAACTTTACTTGATGAAGCATGGGTAGAAAAATTAGAACGGTTTAGTGTTGACCAAGTGGCAGTGCGCTCTCCAATTACTTGTAATACACGATTTGGACTCTGCGCAAGCTGCTACGGACGAGATTTAGCGCGAGGACACATAGTTAACACCGGGGAAGCCGTAGGTATTATTGCTGCTCAATCCATTGGGGAACCTGGTACTCAGCTTACTATGCGTACTTTCCACATCGGTGGAGCTGCCTCAAGAGCAACTGCAGCGAATAATATCCAAATTAAAAATAAAGGTCTTATTCGTCTACATAATATTAAAACAGTAACGCATGAGAATAATAACTTGGTTGCTATTTCAAGATCGGGTGAAGTTTCGATTGTAGATGACTTCGGTCGTGAACGTGAAAGGTACAAATTACCTTATGGTGCAGTATTAACTGTACATGATAATCAAACTGCTGAGGCAGGTCAGGTTATTGCAACTTGGGACCCGCATACACATCCAGTAATTTCTGAAGTAAGTGGTAAGTTGAAGTTTGTTGATCTTGTTGAAGGTTTAACAATGAACCGACAAACAGATGAAATTACCGGGTTAAGTAATATCGTAGTCATTGATGCTAAACAACGAAGTTCTATTGGGAGAGATATGCGACCAATGGTTAAGTTGGTTTCAGACGATGGTGAAGAAATATTCCTAGCAGGCACTAATGTTCCTGCTCAATACTATCTTCCCATTGATGCAATCATCAATTTCGAAGATGGTGGGTTAGTAGGTATCGGCGACGTAATTGCTCGTATACCTCAAGAACGTTCTAAAACACGTGATATTACCGGTGGTTTGCCAAGAGTAGCTGACTTATTTGAAGCAAGAAAACCAAAAGATGCCGCAGTAATGGCTGAAATATCAGGTTTAGTTAACTTTGGAAAAGAAACTAAAGGTAAACGACGTTTAATTATTACCGGAGCAGATAATCAAGTACATGAAGAATTGATTCCGAAATGGCGTCATATCTCGGTGTTTGAAGGTGAACATGTCGAGCGTGGTGAAACCATTGCTGATGGCCCACTTAATCCACACGATATACTTCGCTTACTGGGTGTTGGTGCTTTAGCTAATTATATCGTTAATGAAGTACAAGATGTCTATCGGTTACAAGGTGTGAAAATTAACGATAAGCATATCGAAACAATTGTTCGCCAGATGTTACGCAAACGTGTAATCAGTTTTGCGGGTGATTCTAAATTTTTAGCGGGTGAGCAAATTGAAGAAAGTATGATGCTTGCTGAAAATGATAAATTAAGATCCGATGATAAGCAGGTCGCACATGGAACACCAATATTACTTGGTATTACGAAGGCCTCTTTAGCAACGGAATCATTTATCTCTGCCGCGTCATTCCAGGAAACTACTCGTGTTCTGACAGAAGCAGCGGTAAGTGGGAAAATAGATGATCTTCGTGGTCTTAAAGAAAATGTCATGGTAGGGCGCTTAATTCCTGCTGGGACAGGCTACGCATATCATCTTGCTAGAAAAGCGAAACGAGCTAAAGTTGCAGGTAATGAGCAAAATTCTCATGCCGTCACAGCTAGCGATGTAGAGCAAGCTTTAAGTGAAGCACTTAATGCTAATAATGAAGAGGATTAATTCGGATCTAATCAGGGCAGGTTTGAACTTGACAAACCTGCCAGACCTATATAGAATCCGCCCTCCTTATGCATTCAAAATAATTACAAGTGAAAGTTCGGAGTTTAAAATAAATGGCTACTATTAATCAATTAGTAAGGAAGCCTCGCGTAGACGCAAAGAAAAAATCTAACGTCCCCGCATTGGAATCCTGCCCACAAAGGCGCGGTGTTTGTACTCGTGTATACACAACAACACCTAAAAAGCCTAACTCAGCTATGCGTAAGGTTGCTCGTGTGCGATTGACCAATGGTTTTGAGGTTTCATCATATATCGGCGGTGAAGGTCATAATCTGCAAGAACACTCCGTTGTACTAATCCGTGGTGGTCGTGTTAAAGACTTACCAGGCGTGAGATATCACACAGTACGTGGAAGTTTAGATACTTCTGGCGTTAGTGATCGTAAGCAAGGCCGTTCTAAATACGGTACTAAGAAACCTAAAGATAAGAAATAATCTGATTGTAGGAAACAGACATGCCAAGAAGAAGAGAAGTCCCCAAACGCGAGATTTTACCAGATCCCAAACATCATAGTGAATTGCTTGCAAAATTTATCAACGTGCTAATGATTAGTGGTAAAAAATCTACCGCTGAAACAATTATTTATGGCGCTTTAGATGTCCTTATCGAACGCATTAAAAAGTCTAAAAAATCAGACGATGAAAGTGGCGAGCAAGGAAGTTCTGGAGTTTCAACTGTACTACGTTATTTTGAACAAGCTCTTGATAATGTGCGTCCGAACGTAGAAGTACGTTCTAGAAGAGTAGGTGGCGCCACCTATCAAGTTCCAGTTGAAGTTCGAACTGACCGCTCCGTTGCTTTAGGTATGCGATGGATTGTTCAAGCAGCACGCTCACGTGGCGAAAAAGGCATGATGTTACGCCTTGCTGGAGAGCTTATGGATGCATTTGAGAGTAAAGGTTCAGCAGTTAAAAAACGTGAAGATACGCATAAAATGGCAAAAGCAAACCAGGCTTTTGCACATTTTAGATGGAATTAATAAAGAGGTAAGTTGTGTCAACTCCACTTGAACTTTACAGAAACATTGGCATTGTCGCTCATGTAGATGCTGGAAAAACAACAACCACAGAACGGGTTTTGTTTTATACTGGCGTTTCCCATAAAATTGGTGAAGTACATGACGGCGCTGCAATAATGGACTGGATGGTTCAAGAGCAAGAGCGTGGAATAACTATCACCTCAGCTGCTACGACATGTTTCTGGCCTGGAATGGACAAAAATTTTCCATTGCACCGAATCAATATAATTGATACTCCTGGACACGTCGACTTTATGATTGAAGTTGAGCGTTCATTACGTGTTCTTGATGGTGCAATTGTGGTATTTGATTCTGTATCTGGAGTTGAACCACAATCAGAAACGGTTTGGAGACAAGCAAATAAATATGGTGTACCTCGTATCGTATTTGTTAATAAAATGGATAGAATGGGTGCTAATTTCCTGCGTGTAGTTGATCAAATCAAAAAACGCCTTGGAGCTCATCCCGTTGTTGTCCAGTTACCAATTGGTGCAGAAGAGCATTTTATAGGTGTCATAGACCTTATAAAGATGAAAGCAATATCATGGGATGAAGAATCTAAAGGAATGTCCTTTAGTTATGCTGAAATCCCTGCAGAAATGAAAGAGCTTTGTGAAGAGTATAGAGCCAAAATTATCGAAGCTGCAGCTGAAGTGTCCGAAACATTAATGGAAAAATATCTTGAAGGTGATGAGTTCACTGAAGAGGAAATTAATCAGGCCATACGAAAGCGTACAATCAATAATGAAATTGTACCGGTATTTTGTGGGTCAGCCTTTAAAAATAAAGGTGTTCAGGCAGTGCTAGATGGCGTTGTTGAATATTTACCATCTCCTATCGACATTCCAGCAATTCGTGGTATCGATGATGATGGCGAAGAAACTTATCGTCAAACGTCTTATGATGAGCCTTTTTCAGCATTAGCTTTTAAAATAGCAACGGATCCTTTTGTTGGAACATTAACCTATTTTAGAGCTTATTCAGGTGTCCTTAAGTCTGGTGATACAATTTATAATCCAGTAAAAGGTAAGAAAGAACGCATTGGTCGTCTATTACAAATGCATGCTAATTCTCGTGAAGAGATAAAAGAAGTTAGAGCCGGTGATATTGCAGCTGCTGTAGGATTAAAAACAGTCACAACTGGGGATACGCTTTGTGATTTAAACAAAATTGTGACTTTAGAGCGTATGGATTTCCCAGATCCTGTAATAGCAGTAGCTGTTGAGCCTAGAACTAAAGCTGACCAAGAAAAAATGTCAGTTGCTTTAGGGAAATTAGCGCAAGAAGATCCATCTTTTCGAGTCCATACAGATGAAGAGTCAGGTCAAACAATTATTGAAGGTATGGGCGAACTGCACCTGGAAATTATTGTTGATCGAATGAAAAGAGAGTTTAGTGTTGAAGCAAATGTAGGTAAACCACAGGTGGCCTACCGCGAAACATTAAAAAACAAAGTTGAACAAGAAGGTAAATTTGTTCGTCAATCAGGTGGACGTGGTCAGTATGGTCATGTTTGGTTGAGAATCGAACCTCAAGAACCAGGAGCTGGTTATGAGTTCGTAAATGCTATCGTTGGTGGTGTTATTCCCAAAGAATACATTCCAGCGGTTGATAAAGGTGTACAAGAACAACTGCAAAATGGTGTTATCGCCGGATATCCAGTAGTTGATGTGAAAGTTACCCTAATTGATGGATCTTTCCATGAAGTCGATTCTAGCGAAATGGCATTTAAAATTGCTGGTTCTCAATGCTTCAAACAAGGTGCCCTCAAAGCTAAACCAGTATTGCTTGAACCAATAATGGGTGTGGAGGTTGTTACCCCTGAAGATTATATGGGTGATGTGATGGGCGATCTTAACCGCAGACGAGGTATGGTTCAAGGTATGGAAGATTCTCCCGCAGGGAAAATTATTCGTGCAGAAGTTCCTCTTGCTGAAATGTTTGGTTATGCAACTGATTTACGGTCTGCAACACAGGGTCGAGCAACCTACACTATGGAGTTTGCTAAATACTCAGAAGCACCTACAAACATAGCTGAAGCAATTATCAAGAAACATTAAAAGTTAATGAGGTTAGAGAAATGGCGAAGGAAAAATTTGAACGAAAGAAGCCACACGTAAATGTTGGCACGATAGGACACGTAGATCATGGAAAGACGACATTAACGGCGGCGATTACGACGATAATGGCGAAGAAATATGGTGGGACGGCGAAGGCCTATGATCAAATTGACGCGGCTCCGGAAGAAAGAGAGCGAGGCATTACGATCTCGACAGCCCACGTAGAATATGAATCAGCAAACCGACACTACGCGCACGTTGACTGTCCTGGCCATGCGGATTATGTAAAGAACATGATTACTGGTGCAGCGCAGATGGACGGAGCGATATTAGTAGTATCGGCTGCGGATGGCCCGATGCCCCAAACACGTGAGCACATATTGTTATCAAGACAAGTAGGTGTTCCGTACATTGTTGTATTTTTAAATAAAGCGGACATGGTTGATGATGCTGAGTTATTAGAATTAGTAGAAATGGAAGTAAGAGACTTACTGAGCAGCTACGAATTTCCTGGTGACGACATTCCAATTATTACTGGCTCAGCCCTAAAAGCGTTAGCTGGTGATGAAAGTGAAATTGGCATGCAAGCGATAGAAAAATTATTAGAGACAATGGATTCCTATATACCGGAACCGGTACGAAACATTGATAAAAGTTTCTTATTACCGATTGAAGATGTATTTTCTATTTCAGGACGCGGCACAGTAGTCACAGGCCGAATTGAAAGTGGAATAGTAAAAGTTGGTGAAGAAGTAGAGATTGTAGGAATCCATGATACGGTGAAGACAATTTGTACTGGAGTAGAGATGTTCCGCAAGCTGTTAGACGAAGGACGAGCAGGAGATAATGTCGGCGTTTTATTGCGAGGAACAAAGCGAGACGAAGTAGAGCGTGGCCAAGTATTAGCGAAGCCGGGTTCAATAAAGCCGCACACGAAGTTTGAAGCAGAAGTGTATGTTTTATCGAAAGATGAGGGCGGTCGCCATACCCCATTTTTCAACGGCTATCGTCCGCAGTTTTACTTTAGAACGACAGACGTGACAGGTACTTGTGACCTGCCGGAAGGAGTAGAAATGGTAATGCCAGGTGATAACGTTCAAATGACGGTTTGCTTGCATTCGCCAATTGCTATGGATGAAGGATTGCGATTTGCAATTCGAGAAGGTGGCCGCACTGTTGGTGCCGGTGTCGTCGCAAAGATCATTGAGTAA
>JACCWI010000056.1 GCA_013697725.1 Tatlockia sp. | reverse complement strand
ACTTATTTTTGGAGAAATGGCATGAATATTTTGGCAATTAAATTTGATGATCATGCAGTTGATGTTAGTTTTACCAAAACTTCATTGCATTTTGTTTTGGCTGATGGCCGAGAAATCTCAGCCCCATTAGAATGATTTCCAAGGCTACGCGATGCGACTGACGATGAGCGAAAAGAATGGCGCTTTATTGGAAATGGGCTTGGAGTACATTGGTCTAAAATCGATGAAGACATTTCAGTGAATGCCTTAATGCGTGGGACTAATTAGAAGAGTACAAAACTGTACAGCAATTTCTACTATTTCGGGCTAATATCCTTTTGTGAAATAATTTAAAACAGTTGGAGTTAGATTAGATCAGAGATCTATGATATTATGATGACTATTTTTTCGATAAATGAAGAACAATCATGGTAAGCTCTAAGGTAGATGATGTCCGATTATTGACCAAAAATGAATATTGCATCAGCATTATGAAATGTTTGAGGAACAATCCGCGTAAAGGGTTTTGGGGTGTAGTTTTAATAGAAGGGCTTGATGAAGATGGTGAGGCTTTTTTATTTCAAATTGGTCACTCTTTTTACCGTTCTCGTGGCTATGAAGTTTCTCGTATTGAACTTGAAACTTGTAAGACATATCTTTCTAGCTCCACCTCTCTATCATCATACAGTGTTAGTAGGGAGCAAGTTGACCAAAGTGAACTAGGAGTTCTTCTCGCAACTGAAAACATTCCCTATCAAGAAGTTAATTTTAATGCAGATTATTCCTATAAAAAAGCAAATGAACTTTTAATTAAATCTAAAGTTATTCAACCTGTTGTGACATTCGAATGGTGGAATATAGATTCAGAACCTTTTCTGCATTCCATTAGATGGAACCCTTTCGCTCGCCTTTTAGAAAGTAAAAAATTTCCCACCGCTAGAATTATTCGCTCTTCTTTGTGGAACCGAATTAAAGATATATTTTTTATATTGAATGGTAGTCTTTATGCAGAAAATCAGTTAGGTATTACAGATTACCTATTTCCTTGGCCACGAATACTCACTGCAGCGTTAATATCTGATATAAACTTAATAATAAAGTTTGCCATTTTTATTCCGGCTATCTCTTTATTGGCGGTACGAACACTTGCCTCTTTGTTGATTACTATACCAATTTCCCTATTTGTAGCGTTCGCCCATGCGATCTTTAACAGAACTACTCAAGATATCGATGCCTTAAAAATTAAACCTATAAATGGTGAGTTTGAAGATATTGGCGATATAGATAGCTTTGATCTTTTAGAGGAAACTACTCTTAGTAGTTATGGACTATTAAATGATGCTCTAACCATTAAACCTATAGAAAAAAATGGCGATCTTTATGTGGAGATCCCTGAGTCATATCCCTTAAATGCAAAAGCTCCCTTGGCGCTTGGTCTGTTTCAAAACGGCGTTCCTCGAGGCGTATTAGAAATTTCTTCTGACAATCATAAGGGAATTTTCTCTCTTTTGGAGAGAAATGAAGGCGGTGTTACCAAGGCGTTAGAAGAATCAGAGGCTATAGAACAGATTTTATTATTAGTGAGGCCTTAAGGGATAGTACTTACTTATCTATTGATTATTTAATTGTAGATTTGACTCAAGAATCAGGTGACCTAGGTACTTAATCTAGTCTACTGATAGCATCATTGCTCTTAATTATAACAAAATTTTTTTGCATGAAATATAAGAAAAAATGTGATCAATAACAGTCCGGAAATTTCGACGGTTAGCGTGTAAAACCCGGAGTTCATATGGTTTTAGAAGTCATGAATTAGCTAAGATTAGATTGCTTATAATCGAACATAGAGAATTATTTTTGGAGAAATGGCATGAGTACTTTGGCAATTAAATTTGATGATCATGCGGTTGATGTTAGCTTTAGTAAAACTTCCCTGCATTTTGTTTTAGCTGATGGTCGAGAAATTTCAGCCCCTTTAGAATGGTTTCCAAAACTACGAGATGCAACTGATGTTGAGCGACAAGAGTGGCGCTTCATTGGTAATGGCATTGGAGTACATTGGTCTAAGATCGATGAGGATATTTCAGTGGGTGCTTTGATGCGAGGAATAGACTAATTTATTCTGTTTAAAAACACTCCGGAAATTTCGACGGTTCCGGCCTAGACCCCCAAATAGGGTACAAAATAGCGGCATTAAAATATGACATTTTAATAAAAAATTACTCTAATTGATTAATATGGAAATACCAACTTTTGTCAATATTAATGTCCTTCAGAAAATAAATGATTGGTGTGAGCTAATTGCTCTTTTTTTCAGAAACAATAACCCTATCCCAGCAAGAGCGAAAGCACCAAATGCGATAGGGCCATAGGGAAATGCATGCGAGATACAAAGAGAAATGCCAGAGACTAGTAGCAGAAATAATACTGGAGCTACTTGTAGAATATGAGAACGCATTTTCATCCCCATGAAAATGACTGTTAAAGCCAGAGCAGCTAGCCATGTATAAGAACCCACAAGACTATAAATTGAATTAACGCCACCTATGACAGGATCATTATATAATCGTTGTACTATGTCATTGATAATGTCTTCATTGATTCCGTATGTCTGTGTATAAGTCAACAGCCTGCCGACTGCAATACCACCTACTGCATCCAATACTGTGTAAGTGATTAAAAATAAAAATAAGTTAAGACGTATCAACCAAACAAGAACACTGTCATTCTCTTTCCGAGACAAATAATAAACGGCAATTGCCATTAATCCAAATAGAAATGACTGTGAATAATGAATATAGAGCCACTGATATTGCAGGTTATGTAAGGAGTGAAAGACATGATCTTTAAAGCCTGTCGGGTGGAACAATTCAATAAAAGACAAGATTGCAGGTACGATGACTAATAACAGTATTTCAGAAAAATATGCTACTCCTTTCATCAAAATATCCAATTTTTGGTTTAGTTAATAAATTTCATTATCAATATAAAATAAAAGGTTCAAATCCGCAAACCTCATCTTTGTAACATGGCATCAATGGTTTTCACAACTGGAAATTATGAACCTTGGCAAAAGCGCCATTTCCTAACCATCTTTTATGACTATATCACGCCCACTAGAAGGGCCGAAAAGAAGACTCAGGTTGCTCTTCTACTAATAAAGTCTCATTTTCTAAAACTCTAAGTTTTTCTCGACATTCATTACTTCGTAACATGAGACTTTCTAAACTACATGTAGCATCTGCCATTTTTGAGGATGCTCGAATCATATATTCTGCCATGTTAAAGAAATATAACGCATCTTCATATAAATCTGATTTTTTATAAGCATTCGCTAATCCCCAGACAATAGTTAATGTTGTTTTACTCACATAGATATAATTGCCGAATTGGTATAACTCAGGTGGCTGAGGTTTTGTAAACCTGGATTCAGAAATACTATATTCCAATGCTTGCTGCCAAGCATTTATTGCATTTACAAAATCTTCTGATTTATAGCAAGCTAAACCATTCTTATAAATCTTTTCTCGCTTTTCTGAATAATATTTTGCTGATGTTTCACTTTCCGGGTAATCGGCACTTGTAGAATAAGGGTGCCAATTAAAAGCAGGATTTTGGGATTCCATACGAATATGAGCAACAGCTTTCGGATTACATAATAAATTAAATGCAGAATGAGGACTGTCAAGGAAAGCCAAACTTTGTTTTTCATCAAGTTCTGCAGGCAATAGCGAAAAAAAATCAAGCTGTTGATTTTTACCCATATAGCCCTTAAATAATTTATTCGCAATTGATATGGCAGTGGTTTTACCTTCTTTTATCATTTTTTTAATAAAATCCTTATTTTCAATTGCAATACTTAATGCATGCTCAAACAACCCGGGATTTTTTTTGATGAGCATCCATATTTCATCCTGGCTTGAAGTTAAAAGATGTTCTAATATTAAATCAGGCTTTGTTGTTGCGTGTATACCTGTTAAAGAATAGGCTCTTAAAGCTAGAAGCGGATTAATGGGTTGGCTGGTTTTATCAAAAATAATCATCTCGTTTTTATTTATAAATTTCTCTACCGTAGATCTGTAATTGAATGTCAATTGACTCCCTGCAGTAACATCTTGGGTAGTAATCAATATAGTAATGGATTGCGGGGTTACCTTCCCTTTCCTTGTTAACCGCATTGGAAGCATATTAATACCATTAGCTGCTGTTGCCATAGCTACTATCGGGGTGTGCTGTATTAGAGAAGCCGTATTACTTGCACTCGCATTTTCACCATTCATACAGAGAACAAAACGTGAATATGCTCCATTACAAAAATGTTCAGGCTTTTTAGCATAATCTTTAACAAACGTAACAATCGTATTTAACGCAGTATTAATCAGGTTTTTCGGAATATTTTCTGAATTATATTTCAAAAGATCAAAACTGTTATTTTGTAGTTGATTTAACCTTTTTAATAGTTCAGGAAGTTTTGCGACAGGAATAATATTAGCATTACTTAATTGTTTGGCTAGTGCCAAATACCAAACTTTATTTTTTTCATTCCAGATTAATGCGACCCGGCAATTAATTAGTTTATTTTGTTGATATTCCCAAAAAATATCAACATTAATGGTATCTAGAAATGCTTTTAAAAGTTTTTCTGCTGACAAGTCAAAATCAAGCAGTCGTATTTCAATTTTGTTTGCTTCATAATTTTCGGAATTTTGATTATCACATTCAATAGAATGTTTGTTACCCGAGACCTGGAACTGAATGTTGCCCCCATAAGGTAAAGCAGAGCCGATAGGGATCCGTTTCGTTGCAACTATTCCTCGACCGGCAGGACCCAAATCACAAGTCTTGATTGAATCATTTGAAATTAAGATATAATTATTTTCACGCAATAATTCCTCTATTTCATCATTGCTGGGTGTTGTAATGTTAAGGCATTCTTTAATTCGAGGATCTACAGTAACCCATTGATCTTCCCTGGGATTAGAATCATCTGTTATTTTGTTGAAAAAAAACATTTCGTGAGAAGGTGTTCGCATGATTTTACCTCAAATAGACATTGGTGCTCCCTGCAAATGTATATGGTTATAAAAAGGGTATATTGTATATTTAATTATCCATTAAGTAAAGTATCATGCAAAATAGCAAACTCTTACTTCATCGTAAAATTCACTTTCAGCCTATCTTCAGAAAAATTTTTAGTCAGCTATAGGGTGGCAGTAATTGTTATCTAACTGCTTCTGCATAAACGCTGACTTCATTATTGAACACCTTTCCCCCTATAGCCATCACCTAAATCTTTCATAATAATTTACACAATGATACAATTATGATCAATTATATACTTCCGAGGAATCATGGTGAAAAATATTTGTTTTGGTCTATTGCTGGGGGTATCTGGGGTTAATTGTTTTGCAGCGCCTATTGAATCGCAACATATGGTAATGAAAGACCCAGCCGGTGCAATTAGAGATATTTATTACGAAAATCAAGAGGGCTATCCTGTCGCTGAAGGGGATATAATTTTAACTAGTCATCTTAAAAAAACCAAGCTCTTTACTTCAATTATCAATAATATCGCGGGATCCAGTTGGCCCAATGGTGTAATACCGTTTGTTTTTGATGCATCCCTACCTATAGAACAAAAGCAGGTTATAAAAGACGCTATGATGCTATGGCAACATCAAGCCACTATTCAATTTATTGAAATAAATAATCTCTCTGATAGTCAATATGTCGACTATATCTATATTCAACCAGTAGCAGGTACAACTTGTTCTTCTGAAGTTGGAAAAAAGGGTGGGAAGCAGTTAATCAATTTATCCTCACGCTGCAATACTATGAGCATTGCTCACGAGTTGGGTCATACCTTAGGCTTATGGCATGAGCAATCAAGACAAGACAGAGACCAATATGTTCAAATTGTTTGGGATAATATCAAGGCTGGCCATCAAAGCAATTTTAATCAGCATTTGACCGATGGTTTAGATTATGGCCCTTATAATTATGACTCCCTTATGCATTACTCAGCTTGTGCATTTTCAAAAAATGTAACCTGTGCGACTGCTGAAAATGAAGGAAGTGCTCAAAAAACCATTCTGCCATTTCGGGACGGTGTTTATATTGGTCAAAGGGATCACATAAGCCAGGGTGATATTGATGCTATTAAGGCAATTTATGGATAAGCATTTGAGTTCTTAGTCAAATGGAAAAGTTTACGGAAGGGATGTGTTACTTTTGCGGGCTCTACCACTGGACACCTATTAAAGATTTTTATGCGCTAGGATAACAGCAACGGGAAGGGCGTTATGAAGGGAAAAGAAGAAATGGAAATTAAAGTTGATTGTAAAGGAGGATGATTTATTAATACATTCTTGGAATTAATAAATCCATAGGATGAAATTGCGCAAGGATGTTCACTTGCGCCGTCTCTAGATGGATCTGGATTAGGGTTTTTCTCTTTGAATTTTTTAAGCCAAATTTCATAAATTTGGATTTAGCCCCTAGATTCTTCTATTAACACCTCGTTTAGGGCAGGTGTTGTAGTTGCGATCTGTTTGCTACTCTCTAGCTAGCGGTTGCTACAGACCATTGATCGAATTTTGTTTAGGAGAAATTTCCTCAGACAGTGCTATAACATCAATGTAATTGATTTTACAAAGTATTTGGACGTCGTTAATAATCTTGGCTAAGGCCCCGTTTATTTTCAAAGGGATTTTATCTTTAATTAATTCTATTTTGAGCTCGTTTAAAAGTTTTTTTAGGTCGCAAACTTCCCCAAATAGAAAAGCCCTCGACCCATTAGCTTCTTGGTTATAATGAGATAATAAAATCTTATTAACGGTTTGGGCATGTACACGGCTTTGACCTTTAAAGAATCTTACTGTTTTGGCTTTCTCTTCAGTTCGATGAGCAAATCCATTAGCATCTGTAAGGTTTGAAAATAAAGAGCTATAAGTACCCAACATATAGATTGCAAGTCCATATGGATTTTTACATTCATGAGCTGAGGATGAAAAAACTGATTCATACTCTTTCGTTATAGCGGGTATTTGAAGGTCCCTTAGTTGCCGCTGCTTTATCTTAAGCCTTTCGGGTTGAAGATAGCTTATGGTGCTTATTATTTGATTTAAAGCATAATTTGCGGTGCTTAAAGAAAAAACGGTTGAATAAAATTCAGATGCTTTACTGGTTTTCATTATAAAAGAGACAATAACTAAAACTATTTCTGGGGGAATTAGTTGGTTTCTAATGATCAATTCTTTTGAGCCTAATTGTTTTGCTTGATTATCAATTTCAATTGGAGTCTGCATTATTTACCTCAAATTAGGTGCAATCAAAATCATATTGTATCACATTTATACACTTGATTGCAATTAATGACCATCAAATAATGAAATTTGACTCAATGGGCCTTAACTTCTTCTGTTTTGAGAGGCTGGTGGCTTAGTTTAACGTTTGGAAAAGTTTAGAAATAACTCGTCATTTGCAATATAACTACTTTAAAACCAGTCCTCCAATGTATTATATAATTTGAAATCATATGCTTTTGCCTATAATTATTATTTACATTTAAGAATGGATGATAAGAACATGCGAAAAAAGGACCGTAAGTTTTTAGATTTTATTAATAATCCCGTATTTCCTTGTATTGGCGCAAAGGCCGCAGCAAAAAAAGAGCAAATTACCTTTATTAATGCCAGCAGTTTAACTTCAGATACTGACGATGTTTTAATTCTAAGTAAAATTTATGTAACCATTCACCACGATCAGCCACTTTGTGGCCGACTGTGGTGATGCAGCCGCTCCAGTATTAGATTGTTATTACTTTTCAGTAAAAAATACAGCAGGCAATTTCCCATCAAACAAAGTTTTTA
>JACCWI010000043.1 GCA_013697725.1 Tatlockia sp. | reverse complement strand
ACTATCGTGTCTTTCAGATATTTATGTTTTTCTTTATTTTTCATCTGAGTTTTATCAAATTGGCGTGATTTCACGTTGATTTTATACTTATGAAATAATATATGAGTCATTATTACACGAAATAATCAGCAAAAGATCAATTGATGAGAAATTTGCTAATTTTGGCCTGCTTTTCTTCTAATTTATGTGCTACCTTACTCAATCTTCCTTAAACCTAGATCGTTTAGAAGTTATAACCATGAAAATTAAACAATTATTGACCAAAATTTCTATAGCCTTACTAGTTGTCACAACAGCAAATGCAAGTTTATTGCCTACCAGCATTATAAACATTGAGATACTACCCGCCTCAATACACAACACGGTTGCACCTAAAACAGAAATTTTTATAAAAAATACCAGCCCTAGGACTGTGTGGATCACTTTAAGTGATGACCCTGAATTGCTTATAAGTGGTGATACGCTACATATATATAGCAATGTTGTAGAACTGCCTATACTGCGTATTATTATGTCAAAAACCCCTTTATCGGGAGTATTTTTCGATCATTTAGTTCCTAATCATGCGATCCTTAGAGTTAATGACTACCTACATTAATAAATTTGCTTAAGCCACATAATATTTAGCGGTCTGTTCCATTTAAACCCGGTTAGGAAGATGAGTCAGAATTAAGCGTGATTTTTTTAAAAAACGCCATTAATACAGTGTCTTTCTACTTTATTAATCAGCTTAAGAATGGCTCTATAAGCATGGTATTTTATTGCTCTAGACCACGAATTATTGCAGGGCTAACATTTAAATACCGTGCAAATACAGATTGGCTTAAGCGCTGAGCTTTCGCAATAATTGAATTTCCTCCCGGTAAACTCATGTACTATAGGCATTTCTTCCTCGAGTAAGTGTCTTAATGTTTTTTTATCAATAATGGCTTAAATTCCAGATTAGGTACAAATAGGAACTGGAAACACGATTTTGTTCAAATATAGAACTATGCTGCTGTAAAATTAGTCACCTCATCTAACGAATAGTCTGGATCATTAACAGTCAGTAAATTACTAAAATTATACATCCAATATAGGTTTACATGTTGCCAGGTAAGGATCGATGTACTAGTAATATTCTCGAGCAAGTCTTTGCTCATCTCATTTCTAATCGCATAACTATTTTTGACTCAATTTGGCTTTTTCTTGTAACTTGTGTCTTCTATAAACCCTTATGACGATGAAAAATTGGCTTAAGTCAGTTGGCTGTTCCATTGCTCTCCTAGCCCGTGGTGCTGGTCGCAATGCGGCAAAAAAACGAAGAATAAGATTGGTCGTCCTGAAAAAATGAAGGAAGAACAAAAATTATTGGCTAAACGTTTATTTGCAAGAAGATAAATCAGTTAGTGAGGTTGCTAAAATTTTTAATGTTCATTAGGCAGCCATAAAATCGTTTATAATAATTTTCATGCAGCAATAAATTACCATAATGATTCAATACCTGTCATTTATGTGGCTAAAATTCCTTAAGTGCATTGGCCGTACCGTTACTCCCCAAGCCCCAACAAGGCTTTATAATTTTATACAAAGATTATTATTTGTTCCAAAAAACCTTCGTTCTGTGAAACTCTATTTATTTAAAACTCTGTAATTTATTATGCTAAATATGAAAGACAATCAAATAGATACCCTTTTGCTGTATATTGCATACCTTATAGATTGCTGTTGGATTCTTTTTGACAACCAGATAGATACCCATTATACTAATAACAAACAACTATCCTCTACAGGGGTTTTATAATGTCTAAAAATGTTCAAATGTCTATCAAAATGGAACCTGAATTACACGATCAATTTATGGCAGTTGTGGCAACAACTCATACGCCCGCAGCTCAAGTGGTGCGGCAGTTGATGCGTCGATTTATTGCTCAGCATGAAATACCGAACGCAGTTACTATTGCAGCAATGAAAGAGGCTGATAGGGGTGAAGGAAAAAAATTTGATTCTAGTGATGCCTTATTTAAAGATCTAGGTATTTAACGTGCGAAGCTCCATACAGGTTACTCAATTTAAACGCGACGTTAAGCTCTGCATTAAACGCAATAAAGATATGGCGAAATTGCGTAAATTAATGACAATTTTAATAGAAGGGGAACCAGTGCCACCTGAGTATAAGGATCATCCATTGAAAGGAAATTGGGGGCATCATCGTGATAGCCACTTGGAGCCAGATTGGTTGCTTATTTATAAATTAGATGGTGACGACCAATATTTTGTACGTACAGGTAGTCATGCTGATATTTTTGGAGCTTGAACTTTTTTAATGGGCTACTAATGTGGAATAATTATGTTCCGATTAATAGGCCCTCAACAATATTTCAACAAATCTTTATTTCTAAGGTAGCATATGAGCTTTAAAAAGCTAAACAAAATCATAAATTTCTAATTGAAAAAGGTATGAAAGTAATTACAGCAGATAATAAGAAAGGAGTAATTATAGATGCGGTTAACACTTTAGATTTAAATATATTGATAGATGGTGAACATAGCTCGAAAAAATACACCTGTTTTGAACTTTTATATGTTACTGAAAATGGAATCTAAAATTTGGGGGGTAATCTTACTCTTGAGCAGTTGAAACCTTTTATAGTAGCAAAACCAAAAGAAAGCCCCAATCAGAAGGATTTATATGCTTTTATGGAAAACTTGGATTCAGCTCATCAATCAAAAATAGATAGGGAAAAAAGCATGTATAAAATGAAGAGCGACAAAACAATATTAAATTTATTTATGAACAAATCTGTCGGAAATAAGATCATAAAATAAAATTAGAAAAGAAAAATGTTAGACGTTTTATAAGGCTTAGCGCTCCGGAACTTGCGCTCTGACGCAAAAATTTTTGTACATTATATTTGCTATTAGGATTAAGAAAACATCTGATTGCTATATTTGTTTTCTTCAGCCTATAAGAAAAGGATGCTCGCCTAAATAAATAGTGAAGAGCTGAAACAGATTTGAAATAAATAAAATCAATATGCTTTTCGTTATTACAAATATCTTTTGGATTTTGCATTAGAGCGCAAGTTCCAGAGCGCTAAGCCAACTATAATCGTTTAAAATTATAAAGAATCTTATTAATAGTTAAAGCCAGTCTCAACATGACGTTTCTTTTGAAATTTAAAAAATTTATAACATTTTATTTAAAGTCGAATAGCATTTTAAAAAAAAGAGTGGCTGCTGCTTTTTTATAAAAAGCAGCTACTGACTCTTCTAACCTGTGTTTGTTTAAAAGAACAATCAATCCTGAACTCTTAATTTTCTCCAAAAGAGAATAGATATATTTATCTATGTAGATATTTTTAATTTTTTAAATTTTTATGTATCCATAATAAAAAATAATTTACTTTAGTAAGGTTGAGGTAGATTAACGTACCGGCCTGTTGTAAATGGTGTTTATTTTTTGATCTGATGGCCGTTTCCAAAAAGAAGGTACAATAACCTTGATAATATATATAAATTAAACTAATCTCGCGCCACATTAAAAAATTATCTAAAAAATAGACAAGGGAGTGTAAACTTTTAATTGTAGAGGTAAAAATGAAATCGAGACAAGTATTTGATTTAGCAGAGTCCTCCAACACCGTCGGTTTTTTTAACCCAGTATCAAAAAAAGGTTGGTATGTATTAGCAAAAATTCCTGAAGCAAATCTTCGTTTAAATGATGAAAAGCTAATAAAAGAATATAGAGATCTAGAGTTCATACATAAGGTTAAGGCAATTTTTAGAGAATTTTTATCACTCAACAAAGACGAGAAAGAAGATTTAAAACCATTTATAAATTTCTACTTAGATACCCTTAAAGCTTTTAAC
Source organism: Tatlockia sp. (assembly GCA_013697725.1). Classification (GTDB taxonomy): domain Bacteria; phylum Pseudomonadota; class Gammaproteobacteria; order Legionellales; family Legionellaceae; genus Tatlockia. The sequence goes on along the minus strand of JACCWI010000043.1, from coordinate 3,320 downwards.
GAAGGTTATTCTTTTGATGATTTTATTCTAAATAATCAGCAGCTCAAATTCAATTCTAAATGTATAAATCATGCCATCACATTAAGAGAACTTGCAGCTTACATTTTTGAACAAGGGTCTATAGTGAATCAACATTCCCCTATAAAAGGTGAGGGATATCATATTTATCATGCAATTTCGGCAGCTATAAATGAAGTTAATGTCATCACCCAGGTGACGAAAGACGACCTAAATCGTCATAATATATCTCTTATCCATGAAAGAAATATTATTGATCTAAACTTACTTTACTTTTCCGACGAGTATAAACCAAAAGCCGCTAAACTAATTCAACAGTGGAGCGCACTAGAAAAATTTGATGAGATTGCTAAATTAAGTGTGGCAATCCGGGACAAGAAATGGCATGAGGTAAATACTATATTAGAACAGCATAATTTAGAATCCACGATTGGACCATTTAGCACAGGTTAGGAAATTACAAGTAGGGGTTCTTTGCAGGAAGGTACGGAATTTCTCAGAACGTGCTCACATCCCTTTGCCAGATTAAGTTATAAGGTAAAACCTTTTTCTTTAATACCATTATTTTAAAAGAGCTAATTTCTAAAAATCTAAGGTTTTGCAATAATAAATGAGTTTTTTTAAGATACTATGATTAATTGGTAACCCGCTTATTTAGCTTTGCTTTACAATCCTTTAGTTGTATTGAAATATATGAATTCTAAATTAATAAAAATATTATAATTTACAGGAAGTTATAGTGAATTAATATATCACTAAAAATTCGATTTATTGTCTAAAACTAGGCTGGCAAATGGTTTCGGAAGGGCGGTGGGAAATTCCGTACCTTCCTGCAAAGAACCCCTCAGAGAAAATCTGAATACGGACGACACGTTAGAAACCTTAAAGAGAGCAGCCTGTGTGATTAAGGGCTGGGTAAATTACCACAACATCTCGGATAACTATAAAAGAGTCCATAGCTTTGTGCACCATTCCAGAGCAATTATATTTAAATGGTTCAACCGGAAAGGTGGGCAAAGAAAGATGACGTGGAAACACTGTAACAAAATATTAGAAGCAATAGGACTTTCTCAATTTTGCAAGACTAAATCAATGTTTGTTAGTACGCTGAAATCCTGGGGAGGAATGACTTATCGGGAGCCGGATGCGGTATCTGCAAGTCCGGATCTGAGGAGGGGCTGGCTAGAGTGATCTGGCCGGTCTACTCAACCAGGACGCCTCCTTGCTGTTTTATTTATTTTGTGCTCTAATATTGAACAATTATATTTATTTTGGAAAAGCAATGTTAAAGAAATATGAAATCATTCATGAAAAATACAAGGATCTTCACTCTATTGAAAAATCTCCTCTTCTAATTGAATATGAACACACACCGGAATCGATCAATCAAAACATTGCATTCTATAGAATTCACATTAGCTTCATTAGCGAAAAAAATGCAAAAGAATTTTTTAGTGTAATGGAAAATCATCTACCCCTAAGTCTTAGGTCTAATCGGGTTATTATTGGAACTGATAAGGACTATGGGGTACTACCAGTATCTCCTAATTGGAGAGGTTCTACCTTTCAAGCTCCTTTTATCAACTTTAAAGACCCAGATACTGCAGAACAATTTTATTTTTTTATCCAAGGAAGAGTATCGTGGAAATTGAATACTTCAATTACCTGTTTTGAAAAAAGGGAAGGAGAAGACAATCAATTTGTATATTTTAGATCCCTCCTAGAGCCTGATTGTTCAATCGAACATAGATCAAGAATCTATAAAGAGGCAGTGACTCACTGTGTATTTGTTATATTAATTTTGAAAGAAGTTGGCAGTCATTTTCCAAGTGATTTAGCTCTTCTTATTGGGATTAATTTACTTAACTCTCTTTCACGTCCTAATGATCATTTACGTCAAGCTATTAATAGAACTAAGCGATTCAAGTTACCAGATGAACCCTTTGAGCAACCTTACCAAAGAATAAACTGCACAATCAAATACAGTCTCTTTGAAGATAATTTTATCTGTAACGAACCTCTATATAAAACACGGCCTTTGTATAATATTAATTTGATTTGTTCAAATGATCAAGAAGCTATACTTTTAAAGAAAAATATGGATAAAGCATTAACAGAATTTTCTGTGGTAGTAGAAGGACATGAAGCAAGGGTTCAACCTATTTTCTTAAGGAGAGTAGACGATGCAAGCAGTGGAGTGAGTACAGTAGTTTTCAGCAAACAAAATGGAATTAGTTTGAGTTTTTTAGATTCATTGGAAGCGGCAACTTTCATTTCTTTCGTTAACATCCTCTCTTGTAAAGTTGAAACTTTTGGCGATCAAATTTTTTTTCCAGAATTGATTTCAAGAAAAACGAACGAGGAAAAAAGATCGGTTAAAAATTTAGGAAATAACTCCCTCTTCTCAGGTGCTAGTGGGCGTCCGCGGGAAACGGATATCAGGAACGAGGCCCCCAAAGAAAAAAACACCAATTCCTGGGAAATGTCAGGCTGCGAAATGCTAGGATGGTTTTGTTTACCGGTCATAGGCTGGGCCTATCTGTTGGCGTACGCTGTTTATTGTTCTTGCTATTCAGAGGAAATAGAATCAACCAATCAATCTGGCCTATCAGTTTAACTTATTATAATTGAGAGGGCAGCATTCAAGAGGTATTTAAAAAGGGCGGGAGATTCTGGCTGCCCTTCAAAGCAATTAGACCTTATCCCTTATCCCTTATTCATTTTTAATTGAACCTAATAGGGCTGGCTGTTCCGTTGCTCCCCAAGCCCTACTCTCATAAAAAAGGATAGAACTTCAAAGAACGCTAATCATGTTTGGCCGAATTTTAATTAATTTGGCGTCCGTTGGAAGAACCCCCAAAAGTGTTCGTTCGGGCAAAATTGAAGAGAAATAAAAAAAGACCCAACGCCTTCGCCCCTTCAATCACCTAACAAGAGAGGCTTCTAAAGCGAGTTGTCAGTGGTTCCTCTTCCTCATCAGAAGATGTGTAATCTTCACCCGAACTTTCATCTTCTCCACCATAAATCTCTACACATAATTTATGCAAGTATTCTCGGGTGGGAATAATTCCTTCCACATCGTGTTCAAGTTCAAAAACAAAGGCAGATTTAGGCTTATAACAGTCACTAAATAATTCTGACACCGCTTCAAATTTTCCTAAAGTTTTAACAAGGTTTTCGGAACTCATGATTTTTTGGCCAGAAAAAATACCATAGGGAGCATCCGAATCAAATACATCACGCATTTGTACATGACCATCTTTAAGAAGTTTAAGAGCCATCGCCCCAACAGTGCCAAAGGG
>JACCWI010000003.1 GCA_013697725.1 Tatlockia sp. | reverse complement strand
CCAGTAATAGGTTGCCGAAAATAGAGCAAAAATAACTCCAGGTACTAAAACGTAGTGGAAATGACCCACCACAAAATAAGTATCTTGATACTGATAGTCAGCAGGAACTAATGCTAGCATCAAGCCTGTAAATCCACCAATGGTAAAGAGAAAGACAAAGGCTACTGCGAAAAGCATCGGTGTTTCAAAGGTCATTGCACCTTTAAACATCGTACTAACCCAATTAAATACCTTAATGCCTGTAGGCACCGCAATCAGCATGGTTGTATACATAAAGAACAACTCTGCGGCAAGTGGCACGCCAGTTGTAAACATATGATGCGCCCAGACGATGAAGGAAAGAATAGCAATACTCACTGTTGCGTAAACCATAAAATGGTAACCAAATAATGGTTTACGGCTAAAGGTGGGGATCACTTCTGAGATAACACCAAACGCCGGTAAAACAAGGACATAAACTTCAGGATGACCAAAAAACCAAAATACATGTTGAAATAAGATAGGATCCCCACCACCTGCAGCTTCAAAAAAACTGGTGCCAAAATGCCTATCAGCAAGCATCATTGTTACGGCACCGGCTAACACGGGCATTATTGCTATTAAGAGAAAAGCCGTGATCAACCAAGTCCAAACAAACATAGGCATCTTCATCATAGTCATGCCAGGCGCACGCAAGTTTAAAATCGTTGCGATAATGTTAATTGAACCCATAATGGATGAAAGCCCCATCATATGAATTGAAAAAATCATAAAGTCCGTGCTTGGAGGAGCAAATTTGGTTGATAAAGGCGCATACATGGTCCAACCAAAATTGGGGCCGCCGCCGTTATGAAACAGAGTAGAACCAAGCAAAATGAAAGCAAAAGGCAAGAGCCAAAAACTCCAGTTATTTAATCTGGGCAAGGCCATATCTGGAGCGCCAATCATTAAAGGTATCTGCCAGTTAGCCATTCCGGTAAACGCCGGCATGACTACACCAAATAGCATAATTAAACCATGCAAAGTGGTCATTTGATTAAAAAAATTCGGATCGACAAAACGATGTCCAGGCTGGAAAAGCTCTGCCCGAATTATTAATGCCATTGAGCCTGCAACAAAAAAACTAATCATTGCGAGCCATAAATAAAGGGTACCAATATCTTTATGATTGGTGGTAAATAACCACCGCTTTACAAAACCAATGACCCCTTTGCCTTGCTCAGGACCATGTTCTTCATGTTCACTTTCATGCGCTACTGTATAACTCATCGTATACCCCCGACCTTCGCTTTTTCTACCATTGTAGGCTTTTTAATCTCGGCCTGACGCACTTTAGCAACTTCTTCAGGCTGAACTGTATCATTTGTATTATTTCCCCATGCATTACGCTCATAGGTAGCTATTGCCGCGATTTCCTTATCATTTAATTGATCTCTATAAGGCTGCATCGCCGAGCCAGGAACGCCATTCAAAATGATTAAAATATGCCTGGCTATAGGATTTCCGACTGCAATTGAACTACCTTTCAGGCCCGGATACATAGGTGGTAAGCCTGTTCCATCCGCTCTATGACAAGCTGCACAAATCTGATCATATTTTTCTCTACCTAAATTCATAAGCTCAGCACGCGGAAGATTTGGTTGAGCCTCAGGCTGATGAGCTTGAATTTCATATTGATCTTTGGTCTTTACTTGTTGGCTAACCCATTGTTTATAATCAGCTTCATTTACTGCCTGCACCACAATTGGCATAAAGCCATGATTAATACCACAAAGTTCTGCACATTGTCCGCGATAGGTACCGGGTTTTTCTATCTTGGCCCAAGCTTCATGCATAAATCCGGGAATAGCATCACGTTTTACACCTAACTCAGGAACCCACCAGGAATGAATTACATCATTTGATGTCACCAAAAATCGAATCTTTTTATTAGTTGGTAAAACCAGAGGCTTATCTACTTCTAATAAATACCATTCCCCTTTTTTTTGCTGATTTTCAATTTGCGAGTAGGGAGTCGATAAATTGGAAAAATAACTGATACCCTCATTTAAATATTGGTATTGCCATTTCCACTGATAACCTACAACTTTTATCGTAACTTCGGAGTCAGAGCTATCTTCCAGACGGATTAAGACCTTAGTTGCTGGTATTGCCAGCCCAAGTAAAATAAGAAAAGGTATTATTGACCACAGAATTTCCAAACGGAAATTATCATGGAAAGTAGCCGCCTTATGCCCTTTTGATTTGCGGTGATGAATTAAAGCGTAGATCATTACACCGAAGACAATAATACCAATAATTGCACAGATCACCATCGCAATCATATGTAAATCATACATGTCATGGCTTAAAGGCGTAACGCCTTTGTACATGTTCAACTGCCATCTATCAGTCTCGGCCAATGTAACCTGACTTGTTATTAATCCAATAAAGGTAAGCACCTTCATTATTTTAGAGCTGTTTAGCATCCCCGTTCTCACCTCGTAATTAACTTAATCTTCAATCATCCTGCCGGGATCATACCTGCTGACGTCAAGGATTAACTTAGCTTTTATATTCTTATTCTAGAGCCCATTACTTGCAGCAAAATTAGTTGTCTAACCAGAATTATCTAACCTTTAATTTTCACTCAAATTTTAAGTGCTTAAAATAAAAGGTTTACCTAATCAGAACCTCATCAGCTCCCATTCCTCACCATAACGAAAAATTACCCTCTGTTTTAGAGCGGCTTACCATGTACTTGATAGCCTCAATAATTTCTCCATCAGTACAATGTTTGCAACCGCCATTTTTTGGATGATCGTCGCCATCCATTGTGTTTTTAATAAGAACGTCCATGTTTCTCGCAATTAAAGGTGCCCAAATTGTTTTATCACCAATTGCAGGAGCGCCTTGCTTGCCTTCGTTATGGCAAATCGCACAGCTTTCATCATAAATTTTCTGACCATTTGAGGGGTATTTTGTCGATCCACCAGTTGCCAGGTCATTCCATTGGGAGCGAGATAAGGAACTATTCAAAATATAATCAACTGCAGAAATGATATCGTTGTCTGAACAAGTCACGCAGGCGCCTTTGATTGGCATAGAGTTATAGCCATCAATCGCATGACGATAAAGACCGGTTAAACCACTATCTTTCAGACGTGAATACCAACTTGAGGCTTTACCAATAAGTGGGGCACTCATTTCACCATTTTGATGGCAAATAATGCACGAATTAACGTAGACCTGCTTCCCTCTTTTCAAAGTGGGTTGTGCTTTAGAGCCGGGGACGCCCAAGGGGTCTTCTGAGGCCACTGTTTTCAAATAAGTTGCCATCGCCAATTTATCGTCATCACTAAGATGTCGCAGACTATTATGTATGACTTCAGCCATTGGACCAGCAATGGTTCCTGCTCTATTAAGCATTTCACCCCGGGAAAATACGTCAGCAATTTCCTTATGAGTAGCTGAGTACAGGCCATATTTGGTAATGTTCGGAGCCCAGTACCCGTCAATAAAGGCACCTGTTAAATAGAATCTTTCTTTAGGCGCGCCAAATACATTAAGTGGGGTATGGCACATAGAGCAATGCCCCAAACCATCAACTATATATTTTCCTCGATTCCAAGCTGTTGATTGCGCCACGTCATAAGTGAAAGGCGTATCATTGGGGTAGAAAAATAATAAATTCCATCCCCATAAAGAGAACCTTGCTCCCGGAACGTTAAAGGGGAAAGGCAGGTCTTTATTTTTCAATTTGACGGGAGGAATACTCATAAAATATTTATAAAGAGCCTGAGTATCCTCGTCTGTAGTTTTTGAAAAATAGATATAAGGAAAAACAGGAAAATAATTTCTTCCATGAGGATCTCGGCCCTCTTTCAAAGCCCGATTAAAATCTTTTTCGGTCCAGGAGCCAATCCCCGTTTCTTTATCAGGTGTGATATTAGGACTGTAGAAAGTACCAAAAGGGGTTTCAATAGCGAGGCCACCCGCGTAGGAAGCTGTTCCACCTTGCACATCAGTGTGACAGGCAATGCAGTCACCCATTCGTGCTAAATACTCACCACGCTTGATTAACTCCTGATCTTTTCCTGTAGCAGGTGCCGTCGCAGGATAAGCCGGATAGTAACCGTTCATAAAAGGCTCACCGGGTGCAGCAGTTTTTGCTTGCACCTCGCCGTTCGCATTAGCTTTATTCTCATTAAAATTAATATTTGCACCAGCATGCGAAAAGCCAGTCCATGCCATGCCTATTGCTAAAAAAGACAGGTAGATGCTGTATTTTTTTAAAAAAGAGCCCACGCTCCCTCCTTAAACTTATAAACTATTGGCAATACTGGCGTTGTCTTGAGAGAAAATAATCCGAGTTAAGCTATAAGCCTCTCCCATGAATTACCTAAATTTTAAGAGGCATTGCACAGAATGAAGACCAGATGCTAACGTTTTTTACATAACGCACTCAAAAAAATCCGCTTCTATAACCTGTATTGGATTTATTTTTCCAGGCTTCGCAAAATTAATCCGGCATTTTATACTCCAAGTCAGGCAAGAGCAATGTTGTTTATTCAGTTCCTTAAGGAATATCACTTATTTTAAAGCTGACATCCAATTTTGACGCTGCTATGATGCTGCTTTAAACGCATGAGCGAGAAAATAAAATGGTCTGGAAACCTGCAATTGATTTAACCGAGCTACAACAAAAAGAACGTGAAACAGCAGTCATCAATGGTGAAAAAATATTATTTATCTGGTCTAAAGACCAAGTTTATGCTGTTCAAGCACAATGTCCCCATTTCAAATTACCACTTAATAAAGGAAAAATTACAGATAAGTGCGCAATTATCTGTCCTTTTCATAAAAGTGAATTTGATCTAACTACAGGTGAAGTAAACTCCTGGTCTCCTTGGCCTGCTGCAGTGGGTAAATTATTAGGTAAATTGGTTAAGCCCAAACGCTTGAAAATTTATCCAACACGAGTTGAAGAAGGCACAATTTTTGTGGAGCTCAGCGGAGTTAATTAGAAAAATACAAAGGCTGTCTTTTGGTATATTGTCAAAAGACAGCTAAATCCAGATGACTGAACAGCAATTTAATTCTGTCCTATTAGTTTCAGTTAGCCGAACAACGATATTGATCGCCTAGCTGTCCTATTACTGAATTAATTACAGCATAAGAAAAACGGCGGCCGCTTAAAAATCGATGTAATAATGAAGTCGATTTTTCAGAGCTATCCCAGTGATTACCTAATTTTTCACGGGCTACATCCAGAGCGCGCACATTTTCATTTTCCAGTGAAAGAAGAACCTCAGCAATGGTTGCTTCTGAAATTCCTTTTTGACTTAAAATCTGAGCGATATAGCAATCACCCTTGTGGGCATAATGCTGGGCCAGATAGGTGGCTAATCTTAGATCATTTAATAATTGCAGGTCTTTTAAACGTTTAATTGCAGAATTAATATTAGATTTTAATTCCGCTTGGCTTGTAAATTCTTTTTCAAGAAATAAACGGAGTTCACTCTCAGAGCAACTACTTTCTGCTAAACGCTTGATAGCTACATCAATAATACAACTCATTTTAAATTCCCTCTTAACATGGTGACATCATTTCCTAGCTTAGGCTAAGCAATTTTGGCCACCTGATCCATTATCCAAGCTAATCCTTTAGCTCCAACTTTTTTATCCACTTGGCAGATTCAAACAAGCACCAAGGCCAGATTTATAAAGCCGTATTTAATTGCAATATTCATGCCAAGTTTTTTTCGAACCGTTTTTATACTAAGCCTGTGATATTTAGACCTTGGTTCTAATTAGACCGCTTCATTGAATAATTTTTAGCCCAAGTAACGGCAACTAAAATTTGCCGTTGACGGCAAAAACTGTAGAATTTCCTGTGCTAGAATGTTTTTTTCTCAACTCAAGAATTAAGCGTATGTCTAAAATAGATTTTCCTCCACATTTAATGAGTATTTTGTTTTTTAGCTTATTTTCTCCAGTAGTTCTCGCAAAAGTTTCAAGCTGTGAGCGATTAAATTCAATCACAATAACTAGCCAACAAAGTTCACAAATAATTATGGTAAAAATTCTCGATAAGATTCATGCTGAAATCAGCCTTTGCAAACGATTGAGAAAGCGGTGGGTACAAGAACTAAAACCATCTTTTAAAGCGGTGATAGGGAAAAATGGCCTTGCTGCGGAAAACAAAAAAATGGAAGGCGACCTCAAAACACCTGCAGGTTTATATCCAATAGGTGAAGTCTTTGGCTCAAAGCCCCTCGCCGTCAAAATGGATTTTAAATACATCATTGCGGAAGATAAATATATTGATGATGTCCATGCACCCAATTATAACCAATGGATTAGAGGTAAAACTAAAGCCAGATCTTATGAAAACATGCTTTATAAATTTTATGAATATGGCCTGGTTATTAACTACAATAAAAACCCAACTAAGGCTGGTGCGGGTAGCGCTATTTTCATGCATTTATGGAAGTCTCCTTCCACACCCACCCATGGTTGTATCGCAACAGATAAGAAACACTTGCTAGCCCTTGTTAATTGGCTTGATCAGAAGCAAAATCCCTATATTTTTATTTATTAAAATCTTTGTTTATTAGGGTTGAAGCAAGAGATAACGTTTCGCCTCTTGCTTCACAGTCTCAATAAAATATTGATAATCAGTGGCCGGCAATTGCCAATAATGCCAGTAAAGTGGCATTAACCAGCGTTTTTCGGGTGAAATTTCTATCAACTCTCCCGCCGCAAGCTCTTCTATAATATCCAAGTGAGGAATTAGACCATAACCAAAACCCTGGAGTACAAATTGCTTATAGCCCTGCACTGAAGGTACTTTATGAAAATGGCGGAGCACAAATGGTTTTTTGAAGAAATAGTTAAAATATTGTTCGGGCAAGCGGTCACGATTATCAAAAATGATCACCGCTGCCTTGGTTAAATTTTCTGCCAACGTTTTTTTATTATTAAAATGACGTTCGACAAATGATGGTCTTGCGACCAATAAATAATCCATAGATCCAAGTAAAACACATTCACAACTGGGTAGAGGCTTGTCATAACTACTAATACAAGTAGAAACTGAACCTTGGCGGAAATAATCAATAGTTCGCTCTTGATCATCGGTAATGATGTCGATATGGATATTTTCTAACAGCTTTAACTTATTGAGCAGATGGATAAACCAGGTTTCCAAACTATCTCGATTTAAAGCGATCGATAACCTTGTGGGCAACTCATGTTTTATCTCTTGTAAGAAATGATCCTCCAGTAAACGCGTTCGACGTAGCAAACTTAATAATTTCTCACCGAAAGCAGTCGCTTTATAAGGTTTTGAACGGATAAGTAAAGGCTGGCCAAATTGATTTTCCAGTTGTTTTATTCGAGTCGTTACGGCAGGTTGAGTGATAAATAACTGCTTCGCTGCGACAGCAAAACTTTGCGTTTGAATAACCGCATCCAGTGCTTCAAGGCCACGCTGCTCTATTCTCATAAATGGAATTTATCATTCATAATAATTATTAATTTTTATTATAGACCCTAATAAGGGATAATTACCAATCTGGTACTTTTAATGGCTTTTATCATGCTTATTTATTTTAATGGCTTAATGTTAGGTTTATCGTTAATTGCTGCTTTAGGCCCGCAAAATATTTTCTTGATTAAACAAGGCGCCCGACGCAAGCATGCCCTATTATCCGCCATCATTTGTTTTGGTTGCGATACCATTTTAGCCTTCGCTTCTGTGGCTGGCCTTCATCATGTTCTTAAAATGCATCCTTCACTACAAATTTGGCTGACCTACTTTGGCGTTGTTTTCCTTCTTTTTTATGGCCTAAAAGCCTTTCGACAGGCTTTTATAACTAAGGCAAACGCTAAAACAGCTGAACAAAAAAATTCAAGCCGCTGGCAGATTGTTATTCTGGCACTAGGTTTTAGCTTACTCAATCCGCACGCAATTATTGACTCCTTGATAATTATTGGTAGCGGCAGCAGCCAATTTCCAAACAATCCTCAGGCCTATTTATTTGGCGTAATCACTGCAAGCTTTCTGTGGTTTAGTTCCCTTACCTTAACTACTCACTACTTTGCAGAGACTTTAGCACGTGTCACAGTTTGGCGACGTATTGAATTTTTCAGTGGTTTGCTAATGGTATTTTTAAGTCTGAAATTAGCTCTGACCCTTTTTTAAAGTTACTCAGATTTTAACTGAATAATTCGGCATCTTGTATCTCGGCTGATAGGTGATTAAGCTCTTGTTAATTTTTTAAAAGGAACATTTTGAAATCTAGCATTTTTTACGAAATTTCTAATTTTGTAGGGATTATAGGCGTTATTCTCATTTTAGCTGCCTATTTTTTTTCCCAGACTAATCAGGTCTCTGTTAATTCCTCAAAATATTTAATCAGCAATTTGTTAGGTTCGGTGTTAATCACCTACTCTCTAATCTTCCACTGGAACTTGGCGTCATTTATCATTGAACTTGCCTGGTTCAGTATCTCTGTGATGGGTTTACTAAAAAAAAAGGAGCCTATTAAATAGACTCCTAAATTTAAGTTGAGAAACTTAAGAGGCAGTATCGTCATCGTCAGATGAACTACCAGTTGGGTTAGATGTACTGCCAGTACTACCAGTACTATTGCTATTAGTTCCTGTGGTACCTGTTGTACCCATAGAGTCTGTAGAACCTGTAGAACCCATGCTTCCGGTATTGCCAGTGGTTCCCATGGTGCCAGAACTGTCCGTAACACTACCTTGACCGCCTGCAGCTTGCGGTTGTGTTTGCTGTGAACCGCTTGAATTGCTTTGAGTCGGATCTGCATGCACTAACATCGAGACAGAAACACCTAACATTGCCAGTAACATTGCTAATTTTTTCATTTAGAACTCCTTCAATTGATCAATGCATCCCCTCGTAATTCAAATTATGAGCTTAAGACAGCTCGCTTTTACCTAGCTAAATTAAGGCCATAATTTGGATTACGAGAGTTGTCAACAATATAGCTTGAAATAGTGTTAATTAACAATGCCCTTATGGGCAGTTATAATTTTTAAAGATGTATAGATTCTAATGATTAATCAAGGCAAGCTCTAAGCGCTTGAAGGTACTTAGCTTCATCAGGTTGGGTATTGGCTCGCTGTGCTTGCCATAGGCATTCAGCTAAATGATCCATCATTAAATGCTCAACTATTAGATGATCTTTATATTTTTCTATAAGTTGTTTATATATTCCCTCAATACCAAGGGGTCTATCTGTTGAGGCTTGCTCACGAATAGCAAGATGCAAACCCATGTGTAAGAAAGGATTAGTTTGGCCAAGTTCCGGGTAATAAGCTTGATCATTGCAACCAACGGGCGCTTCAAGTAAAGCATGATATTCGGGATGATCGATAATCACCGCAATGAGTTGCTTTTCTAAGGGTTGCAGAGCTTGTTTTTGTCGGTATTTCTGCCAACTCGTAAAAAAAAGTTGCCGAGTATCTTGAATGGTATTACCGTAAAACATGAAAATCCGAATAAAATAGCTAGAGGACAGCAGTCTAACGCTGCTAATACAAATAATAAAGTTAAAAATGGTCACCGAACTGTTTAAACGTATAAATATTGACAGTCTGTTTCTATTATGAGATAGTCCTTTCCGCGAGGTTGGACTTGCTATGTGTCATTCCACTGGGTCAATTGGCGACACACTGATTGACCCTTTCTATTTCTTCTTTTAATCACAAAAAAATTCTTCACTTCTCTTAGTTCAATTTAATTGGGTATCTGGTTTAAATCAGTTAAGATAGGCTATCCTCATATGTCTAAGAATCACTCAATGACCCCTAGAGATAAAACTACAGACTTTGGCTTTGAATCAGTAGCCTGGGACGAAAAAGAGAAAAAAGTTAGCGCTGTATTTGAGTCAGTCGCTAAAAATTATGATCTAATGAATAATCTAATGTCCATGGGTGTGCATCATTTATGGAAGCGTTTTACTATTGAATTAGCAAGAGTTCGCGAGGGTCATCAAGTCTTGGATTTAGCCGGCGGCTCAGGGGATTTAACACGCTTATTATCTAAAAAAGTTGGGACCAAAGGGAGGGTGATTTTAGCAGACATCAATGCTGCAATGCTGAACGTTGGCCGCAGCCGATTGCTTGATCAAGGCCTTTTTAGCAACATTGATTTTATTCAGGCCGATGCACAAAACCTTCCTTTTGCTAATGATAGTTTTCACTGTATTACTATTGGATTTGGCTTAAGAAATGTTACTGATAAAAACGAGGCACTCCGTTCTATGTATCGCGTCATCAAACCGGGAGGAAAATTAATGGTCCTGGAATTTTCAACCCCCACTATACCTGGTTTAAAGCCTGTTTATGATTGGTATTCCTTTAACATCTTACCCAAAATTGGCAAGCTCTTCGCTCAGGATCAAGCGTCTTATCAATATTTGGCAGAATCCATCCGCATGCATCCTGGTCAAGAAGGTTTAAAGTCGATGATTGAAAAATCTGGCTTTGAAGATTGCCATTATCATAATTTAAGCGGCGGCATTGTGGCATTACACATCGCTCATAAATATTGAGAATTCTATGATAAAAAAATACTCATTGAAAGCGCTACAAAAAGCAATCAACCATGCCTTGTCTCTTGATGAATCAATGCCTGCCAAACTTAAAACCCTGGAAGGTAAAGTGCTTGAAATAATTGTAGCGCCACTGGAAGTTAATTTTTTCCTGCTATTTGAGGAGGCCGAACTTAAATTAGTGGATAGCTACAATGACAAACCGGATACAATAATTCATTCAAGCCCGCTGGGACTAATTCGTCTAAGTTTTCTACCCGCATCTAAAGCACGATCATTATTCAATGATAAAATACGTCTGTCCGGAGATACAGAATTAGGGCTTCGAGTTAAAAAATTATTTGATGAAATCGACATCGATTGGGAAGGCCATTTAGCGCATTTCACCGGCGATGTTATTGCCTATCAGTTAGGCTCATTGTTTCGCCAAGGTTTAGCCTTTAAGAATCAATTTAGTCAGTCAATGCGTCAAAATTTGAGTGAGTATTTACAGGAAGAATTACAGTTTTTTCCTCCACGCGAACAAATTGAAGATTTTTTTAATGATATTGATAGGCTAGCTCATGATGTTGAACGCTTGCAGGCTCATATTAATCAATTAATGGTCACCTCATGAAATCGATTAAACAACTCAGACGATTACTACAAATTAATACTATTTTAGCGCGCAATGGTTTAGACCAGTTTCTTGTTTCTATAAGTCTTTTTTCATCTTTTCGGTTTATTGTTTATTTAAATCCCTGGAATTGGCTACGTAAAGAAAAATTAAGTGCTGGTGTAGCACTTCGTCAAACGCTGGAAGAGTTAGGGCCTATTTTTATTAAGCTGGGCCAAGCCTTATCCACAAGGCCAGATATTTTGCCAATAGATATAGCAATAGAATTAAGCAAACTGCAAGATAAAGTACCTCCTTTTGCCAGTAAAGAAGCCTTAGCAATAATCGAAGCCGCCTTTGGACGTTCTGCTTTTCAAGTTTTTGCTAAGTTTGATCCCATTCCGCTTGCCTCCGCTTCGATCGCACAGGTTCATGCAGCAACCTTAATAACAGGTGAAGAAGTTGTTGTAAAAATTTTGCGACCTGGCATTTTGAAAACAATTAAAAATGACCTGAGTATTATGTATACCATTGCAAGCCTTGCTGATCGCTATTGGCCGGAATCCAAGCGCCTAAAGCCTCGAGAAATTGTACGAGAGTTTGAGCATAATCTAATTGATGAACTTGATCTTCAGCGAGAAGCGGCAAATGCCAGTCAATTAAGACGTAATTTTGCTAACTCAGCCTTGCTCTATATCCCAGAAATTTATTGGGATTATACGCATGAAAATGTATTAGTCATGGAGAGGATTTATGGTATTCCCATTTCTGATTTAAATGCTTTGCACGAAAACAAAATCAATATAAAAAAACTTGCAGAACGAGGCGTCGAAATATTTTTTACCCAGGTATTTAGAGATTGTTTTTTCCATGCTGACATGCATCCGGGTAATATTTTTGTTTCTCCTCTTAGTCCCGATGAACCGCAATATATTTGTGTGGATTTTGGCATTATAGGAACATTAAATGACAATGACCAACGCTATTTGGCTGAAAATTTATTTGCTTTTTTTAATCGTGATTACAGAAGAGTTGCCCAGCTCCACGTCGAATCAGGTTGGGTATCTCGAAACACTCGCATTGAAGAATTTGAAAGTGCCATTCGAACAGTTTGCGAACCTATCTTTCAAAAGCCGTTGAAAGATATTTCCTTTGCCCAAGTAGTTATACGACTTTTTCAGGTAGCACGTCGTTTTCAAATGGAAGTACAACCGCAGTTAGTTCTTTTACAGAAGACTTTGTTAGCAATCGAAGGCTTAGGTCGCTTGCTTTATCCAGAGCTTGACCTATGGTCCACCGCCAAACCTTTTTTGGAAAAGTGGCTTAAGGAACAAATGGGGCCTAAAGCCTTTATTCAGCAAATGCGTGAAAATTTACCTTTTTTTGCGGAACAATTACCGCAAATGCCCCGTTTAATGTATGAAGTGCTTGAGTTATCTAAAGAACAAAAAATACGCGAAAATGAGCGGGAATTTCATCAAAAAAGAAAAAAAATTAACTCTGTACGAACCTGGTATAAAGGGCTGGGTATAGGAATTTTTGTTGCTATGGTGTTTAGTGCAATCTTGAACAGTCTTAATATTTTAAATCATGATAAACTGGCATTGCTTACAGCAATTGTGGCAATTATTGGTTTATTTATTAGTTTTATTAATAGAAAATCTAGGAGTTAATATGGGTTTTGCCGGTATAAAACCACTCTCACTTTTACTGATTTTACTCATTATAGTTGCCTTGTTTGGCACGGAAAAACTAAAAAACATGGGTAGCGATTTAGGAGCTGCAATTAAAAATTTTCGTCGCGCTCTTAATGAGCAAGATAAAAATGAATAGTGCAGAGCTTTTACTTAGTTTTTGCGTCGCCTTAATTGTTTTTGGACCTAAAAAATTACCGATGTTGGCTGAGCACCTTGGTAAACTTTTGCGCTATTTGGATTATTGTAAAAAGCAAGTGTCCCTATTTTGGCAAAAACAATTGGCTGAACAACAACTACAAGAAAATATACGCAAAGCTGAACAAGCTGAGATGCTTGGCAGTGATAAAAAAATTGATCCTCATTGATAAAGGAAAAAAATGTCTAGCTCAAAAACCGCAATTATTTATTTTTTAGCACTGATTTCCTTTTCTGTATCAGGACTAGCGGAACCGACCTCACAACCAGAATCTTATGCGGCTCGCATTCGAATGTTAGAGCAAGCCTTAATGCCAAATTCAGCTGGCGCGATGGCCAACTTGTTTGCTAAGGCCAATAAAGAAAGAAATGGCGCCCTGCAATATCTGTTGTTTTCAGATCAATTAAAAAGCAAATACAAAGATAGTTGGCCTAACTGGGTTTCAGGAACCTCAAGTCCCTGGATTACCTCTTATACTATTAAAAAAATTGCCGAAACCAAAAATAAATGGCAATTTCTAATTAGCTATCAGTGGGCAACAGCAGCAGGCCCTTTTTATCCGCCTTTGGTGCAACAGATAACCATCGAGTCCATTCCTGAAACGGCTAATTCTGCTGCAAAATTGTGGATTACCCAGTTTGATGAAGTTAAAAATTAGAGCTAGTCAGCTTTTATCAAATCGAGCTACGGGGCTATGACAATAAGGTAGTTTGTTGTGTTTTTGATAATAATGCTGATGATAATTCTCTGCAGGCCAAAAGGGCTGAACTTCCAGTAATTGTGTAACAACCTCATAACCGCTTTGTTTCAAACGTTGAATGAGATTTTGCGCTTCTTCAAGCTGGGCCTTATTGTAGTAAAAGATAGCTGATTTATATTGAGATCCAAGATCAGGACCTTGGCCAGTGCTTTGCGTTGGATCGTGAATTTCAAAAAATCGTTTTAAAACCTGAGCATAAGTTGTTTTTGCGCGATCATAAACCACACGCGCAACCTCATAATGCCCGCTTAAGCCCTGGCATACCTGCTCATAGCTTGGATTAAGCAGTGTTCCACCAGAATAACCCACTTCTACTTTGAGGACACCCGGCACTGAGCGCAAATAATGGTCTATACCCCAAAAACATCCCCCCGCAACCAAGGCTTCTTCTGTATCTACTACCTGCCTATCGGCGACAAAATCGATTGAAGCGGAATTAACACAGTGGCGTAGATTTTTTGAAGTTAGCTGTTCACCTTTAAAAACATGGCCTAAATGGGCTTCACAACGTTCACAAATTATCTCTGTACGTCGACCATCGCTATCTGCGATTTCTTTAACAGACTGAACAATTGACTCATCAAAACTTGGCCAACCACAACCCGATTGGAATTGAGAGTTAGCTCTAAATAAGGCAAGACCACAGCGTCTACAAAGATAAGTACCATCTTCTGCAACTTCGTTATACCCACCGCTATGTGGGTATTCAGTTGCTTTTTCACAAATAATACGTCCAGTAACAGGCGTTAAGCTTGCTGTTTTATCCAGATAATTATTCATATTATACCCATTCCTTTCTATTTAACGCGATTACAAATTTTATCCGCCATATAACCGATTGCACCGGCATAATAGATGGAATTATTGTATCGCAAAATCATTTTAAAATTGGGATAGGCTAAAAATACCGGACCTCCATTCGGTTGGACGATACTGGCCTGCAAATGTTGATTGGGTAATGCTTCGCCTGTTTCAGTTCTAACACCCATGGCGTTCCACTCACTCACGGGTTTTATGATAGTTTTACCTTCCAATTTCATATCAAAATTTGAGGGTAATTTAACTTGTACTGCCCAAGGCTCTCCAGTTTTCCAGCCATTTTTCTTCATATAATTAGCAATCGAAGCAAATACATCTGCCTTAGATTCCCAAATATCTTTTTTGCCATCGCGGTCATAATCCACTGCAAATTGTACCCAGCTGGAAGGCAAAAATTGTGGCTGGCCTGAAGCTCCTGCCCACTCGCCTTTAAAATGAGCAAGGTCGACATGACCGCCATCTAAAATATGTAACGCCAGCAGCAATTCTTTACGGAAAAAATCCTGTCGTTTCGAATCATAGGCAAGAGTTGCCAGTGATTTAACAACAGGAAAGTTCCCCATGTAAGTACCGTAACTGGTCTCCATGCCCCAGAAAGCCACTATAAAACAGGGATCAACCCCAAAATTCTCACCTACACTATCAAGAAGTTCTTTGTTTTTAGCATAATTTTTACGACCCATTGCAATCCGATAACCATCAGCTCGAGTATGTAAATAATTGGAAAAAGTTAATCGATGCTCCGGCTGGGAACGCGCCAATCCTTTAACGGTTCGACTTGGCTCATTGATATCAGCAAACACTTTGTCAAAAAGTGTTGCAGAAATGCCCTCGGCAAGCGCTTGTTGCTTTACCCCTTCAACCCAATCATTCCATTTGGGGTTCGCAAAGCTCAGTGTTGACAATAATAACAAAGCTATAGCAGTCAAATTTAGACCCCAGATTTTCATAATATTCCCCTGTTAATTATTTTTTAAATGCTGCTTTTTTAAATTGGTTTTTTGAGCTTGCAGGATCTGTGCCGTCGTTAAAATTAAGCAACAAATCAACTTAAGCCAAAGCTGTACGACGATTCTTAGTTAAAATTTGTAAAATAAAACCATATAGTGGAATAAAGGTAATTAAACTAATCGCTAGCTTAAATGCTAAATCCACCGTAGCAATCTCAAGCCAATGTGCACTTAAAAATAGATTGGAGCTCTGATAAAAGGCAATAAAAAAGAAACAATAGGTATCAAAAAAATTACCGAAAATAGTTGAAATACTCGGCGCTACCCACCAACGAGAATTTTGTTTAAATTTTTGAAAAATAGTGATATCTAACATTTGCCCCAAGATATAGGCAATAAAACTGGCCAGGCTTATACGTAAAACAGTGACATTGATCGTAAATAATTCAGTCTGATTAATAAAATTAGAAATAAGAAAAGAGCTGATAACTGCAGGAAACATCGCCTTAAAAATTATTTTTCGGGCATTTTCCGGGCCAATAATACGGGTCGTTAAATCGGTTAAAACAAAAATTAGTGGATAGGTAAAGGCACCCCAAGTTGTTCTTAACCCAAATAAAACAAAGGGATAGAGAACAAGAATATTACTTAGACAGAAAATTGCTATATGACATAAAACGAGAAATTGAATTTTTTTATATTTGAAAATCATAGGATTATGGCAAAATATGCATTATGACAGGGCAAAGTGCACAAGACAAGGATAATACTTAGCTTAAATAAACCAAAATTTTTTGCAAGATTAACTATTATTAGCTATGGTTATTAATATAACGTTCAATAAACTTGCTTCTAAATGAGAGACCGGGAAGATAAAATGCCAGAATATAGTTATAAAAATTTCAAAATTCACTATAAGATTCATCAAGATAAAACAAAGAAAAATCTATACGCCGCAGATGGTTACATTAGTAGTTTAACTGACAATAAAAATTCTTGCGCACCAAGGAAATTTCACACGGAGTATACAACTCGAGCCGGAGTGCAAAATGAGATAAAACGTTTAATGGAAAATTATATTGATTTCGAATGGCAAGAATATTATGAAATTCATGGCGGAAATGCGGCTCTAAGACCTTGACTTTTTAATCAATTAATTAGATGTACTCTTCAGATCAATAAGATAACGTTTTAAGAATTTTGATAAAAGCTTTCGCGTTATTAATAGCATGCCCTTCGCCGTCATTATTAAAATAAGCCCAGATTCGTTTAGCACCACTTTGAGAAATTCGCTCAGCCCAAGCATTGAGTTCCTCCTCACTATAATTATACAAATACCACTTTTCTTTACCATGAAAACGGATATAAACTTCATCCGTTGTAGAAATTAATTCATCGGGAAAACGAGGGCCGCTGGTTGAACAAAAAATTATTCCTGCTTGACGGAAAGCGGAATAAACGTCTTCATTCCACCAGCTTATATGCCTGAATTCAACAACATTGCGCCGTCTTGAATCTAATTGGAGGACAATATTGCGCAATCGGGCAGGGGTGAAGTGGAAGCTGGGAGGTAATTGATAAAGAAAACATCCCATACGTGCTTGTAGTAAATCAGCGATATAATTAAAGTCTTTGACCAAAGTGTTTGTACCTTCAAAACGTTTTATATGCGTGATTAATTCACAGACTTTTACGGTATAAATAAATTTTTTACCATCTGCCTGGCGTTGCCAAAGAGCCACATTAGCAAGAGTTGGCCAAGAATAGAAAGGTGCATTTAATTCCACTGTTTCAAAACTGTCACTGTAATGGTTAAACCAATCTTTGGTAGGCATATCTTGAGGATAGAATTGACCTCGCCAGTGCCAATAAAACCAACCCGAACATCCAACATTAACGGCTGGAGGCGCTGGGGTTGTGCAGACGTTATCAGCTGCCGCCAAGCGCGCAATATGCATTTTTTTTGCCCGACCAATATTAGCATTGCGCTGTTTCTGTCGACGGGCTTCACGTCTTGCCCGACGTTCAGCTCGTAGCAAATCCTCTTCCTTAGTCAATTAATTGCCCTTAGTTTTGCGCCCATCAGGAATTTTTAAATTTTTTTTTAAGCACTGTCAATCATAAACCTATATCAAAGGGTGATTTTTTTATAGACAGAGTAGCCTAGCTCCTTATTTACGATCTTAGCAGGGAGATTTCATCAAAGTTTAAAAATTTGCCGAGGAAGAAAATTCATTAAACGTAGTCTTGTTCAATATTTAAAAGTGATGGATTTTTAAACTTTGATGAAATCGTCCTGCGATCTTGGTAGAAAAAACCAGATTTAATACTCTCTTAATGTTTTTAATTTATTATGAGTTTTGCGTTAACCAGGCAAACCCCTATATGGTCGATTACAAAGGTAAAATATTAAGACAAGTCGCAGCTAAAACTGCTGGTAAAAATCAATCCATGGTTGATGGCTTTTACCAGAGTGAAACAGGCGAAGCGTTTTTTATAAAAAAACCTGCCGATAAAAATGAATTATTCACAGAATTATTTTCGGGCTTGCTCCTGCGAGAGTTTATGGCTCGTGATCTCATTGATCCTAGATATTTCCCCTCGTTAATCTGTGCTGATCTCGTACAATTTGATGATGGAAGTTATGGCCTAATTCAGCCCAAAGTTTCTTTTACTGAGTTATTCAAAATTATCCAAACAGGCTATAGCGATGGCTCTGACAGAGATCCTCTAACCGAGATGCTGGCAGGCCCCAGTTATTACACAGAACTGACACAGCAAGGGCAATATTTTGGTTTATCCCTCTCCCTTATGTTTTCTCTTTTACTGGGGGATTATAGTGTTCATAGTGGCAATGTAGTGGTTTTAAACGGAAAACCCGATGAGCCCAAGCAATTTGCACGAATTGATTGGGGAGCGGCGTTTCGTTATTTTGCTCACGAAGAAAACAATAAAGATATATTGGTACCTTATGAATACCAAGGTTTACTTAATTTTAAATGGCTTACCAAAGGATACATTAATAATTACACCAACATAGCTGGGCTTTTCCCTGCTATTGCTGAAAAAGCAACCGATTTAATCTCTCAACTGGACAAAACCACGCTAAAAGAAATAGTGAGCTCGGCACTTGGCAAAATTCCTAAAGATTTACTTAATGAAGAAACCAAAAACACTTTGGCTAATTATATGTCAATCCCTATTTTTAGCCAGACTGAATTCGGTCACTTAGGCAATTATTTAGAGTTAGCCGATGTTTTAAGTACCGTGCTTAGCCATCGTTTAGCAAAAATCTCCTCACTAAATGAAAAGATTAATCTGGTGGATACTTCAAATTTGTATCGCAGTGCCATATTATCTACGGAAGTATTTATCGATGTCTCCAAACCTATTCCTGACCAATTTGAATTTTTATTAAAAAATCTAAGCGAACATAAAACCTTAAATTTTAAAGGCCTCGACCTCTCAAGGCTAGCCACAGAGTTTAACCACTATGTTCATGTCATCAGCAAGCAGACTGATATCTATAATTTATGGGAACACAGGGTTCTAGCCAATCTGAATCTTTTTACGACCAGTAAAAATCAGACGCTTCAACAATTAATTGGCAACTTACCGCTAATGAGAAAATACCGTGAATCTGTTCTGCTCGCTGATTCCTTTCATTTAAGTTGGGGAGAAGATTTAATAATAGCAGATTACGCAAAACCTTATAAATTAATCATTGAAGCCTACAAAGAAGACTGTAAACTTAAAAATCCAGCATGGTTTAAATCGCTAAAGCTGCTAGATACAAGCTTTGAAGTACTAAAAGTTCTTAAACGATTAAAAGAAAATTCTTCTAAAGTCAGGGTTGACCTTATTGAGCTAAAAAAATATTTAGAATCCTTTAGAAAGGCAAGATTAGCAGTTAACAAAGAACTTATGCAGAGAAGCTTCAGAGCGAAGAGCTCAGAAAGAGATAGCCTTATTTTTTATCATTTTACCGAGGATGAGCTTCATGCACTGAGTGATGCAGAACTTTACTATATCTGTATTGATGAATCACGAACTACTAAGCCTAGCGCTCTCATGGCCACTCTTATTAAAAATGAAGCTTTATGGCAACGTATTCAATTAAAAACAAGCCTTAATAGTCCTGAACGCGAACCCCAATGGCGGCTTTGTTTTGTTGACTTTGAAAAGGCAAAGCAACGGTTTGACAAAGCACCTATGCTAAATGAAAAACAGACTGCGCTAGAAAAACTTAAAGAAACCTTCAACAAGCTACCTAGATTTTTACAAAATGACCCTGAGCTTAAATTGGTTTTAAGCGAGGCTGAACAAACTCTAGCTTTGGGCCAATCTGAATTCAGCACGATAATTAAGAGCAACCTTGAATTTAACGAAGCGAAAAATCAGAATGAGCAATTAGCCTTAAACCAACTCGAAACACCAGTTAAAAATCTTCCAAAAATTAAACAAGAAGATAAGATTAATTTGTTAAACTTAAAGCAGCACAAGCTTGCCAGTGAAGATTCGCCAACTCAAGCACTTGAAAAAACCGGCTTGAATCAACGAATTAATGTAAAACTCCAAGCTGCCGTTAAAGCAGATGAAATACTTCGTATCGCTTTGGCAAAGCTTAAACCTGACTTCACTCTAACTGAACCGCTTGTTCTCGACTTATTAGCATTGCAAAAATATAAAAAAGAACAAATTTCAGAGGACTGGGACAGGCGCTATGGTGAAGAGCATAACAATTCTATACGACGATTCTACAAACGCGCTGTTGAGCTACGCTTATCACCAGAACTCTCGGCAAAAGCGCAATCCAATGCAATTCTAAAAGCTGCCCATGAAGAATTTGAACACCGTGATGAAGCCACTAGACTTATTGCTGATATCGTTATGGTTCTCTCAGCCTTCGTAGGTGTGGGATTACTGATTATGGCTGGACGCTATTGCCTTAACGATGCGGTATTTTTCTCAACTGCTAAAACAAAAAGAGAAGCTGATTTAAATTCTCAATGTTCATTTCTTATGCATAGCGAAGATTTGGAGAATTGCGAACAAAGCGCTTGCTTGTCTTTCTAGGGCGTATAATTGCCCAACGATTATTCGCTGCGTAATGATGCCATCGGCTCTAAATTAGCTGCTCGTTTTGCCGGATAAAATCCAAAGAAAACCCCCGTTGCCACTGAAACAGCAAAACCGGCTAAAGGCGGCATTAGGAAGATATTAAAGTTCCAGCTGAAAAAATAAGCAACAATCCTCGTAAAAATTAAGCCTAAACTCACCCCTAAAACGCCGCCTAAAAACGAAAGCATAATCGATTCGACTAAAAATAAAGCTTGGATTTCGCGATTTTTAGCACCGACTGCCTTTCTCACTCCGATTTCTTTTTTTCGCTCACTCACCGATACAAGCATGACATTCATCACGCCAATGCCACCTACGAGTAAAGAAATCCCACCAATTACCGCCAATAAAAGAGTAAATATCTGCCCCTGATTTTCCATTGATGCAATGATTTGCTTGGCAGAACGTGAAAATATACTCAGTTTTGGTGCTTGAGTGCTGAGGAGTAATTTAATCTGAGCAATAACCTCGTCAATTTTACTATCAGGCTTTAATTCAAAAATCGCATTAGCAATTTTACTGTCTTTAGATATCATAGCCATTCCTGCAATGGGAATAATTACGGCTTGATTAATATCTTCATTAAAAAACCCACTCTCTTTCCAAGGCGCTGCGATACCAATGATTGTGTAGAAATTATTGCCAATACGTAGTTGCTTACCCAAAGGCTCATCCATACTGACTTCTTGAATTTGCTTAGCCAGACTATTACCGATTACGCAAAAATGTTCAAAAGAATCAAGATAGGATACGAAATGTCCGCTTATTAAATGGATATTTATTACCTTCGCCAATGACTCATCAGCACCGATTATTGCTCCACGTATGATTTTTCCCTCAAAACTTAATCCTTGATACCCGGTACTATATGGGGCAACACGTAAAATAGAGGGAATATGCTCTGGCAATTGTCGCCAAAATGCGAGTGATACTTGATTGGAGCCAGAACTTGCCTTTGCTTGACTGGTCTCATAAGCAGCTATGGCCAACAAATCCGTACCAAGGGTTTTAAATTGCTCCAGCGCTTTTTCTGTCGCCAATTGGCCGCAACTAATTAAAGCCACCACAGCCGCGGTGCCGACCAAAATACCTAAGATGGCCAAGAATGATCTTAATTTCGAGGCGGCCAAGTTTACCAGCGCTTGCTGGAAATGAGTTAGCAAGGTCATTGTCGAGTCTCAGCGATAATTTTGCCGTCTGCTAAAGTAATACGTCGCGGGCAAAGCGCAGCAACTCGTTCATCATGCGTTACCATAATAATTGTACGCCCTTCCTGGTGTAAGGCTTGAAAGAGTGCCATTATTTCTTTGCCTGTTTGAGAATCAAGCGCTCCGGTCGGTTCGTCGGCTAAAATTACGCGAGGCTCACCAACAAGTGCACGAGCAATTGCGATACGCTGCTGCTGTCCTCCAGATAATTGTAAGGGCTTATGTGCCATGAATCCTTGCATACCTACACGAGCTAACACTTGTTCAACGCGCTCTCTAATGTCATTGGGAGAAACATTGCGGTAGGTCAAAGGCAGAGCAATATTTTGTTTGGCGTTCAAGCGTGACAATAAATTAAATTGCTGAAAGACAAATCCTATGGTTTGATTGCGTAAATCGGCGAGTTGATCTTGATTTAAATTGGCAACATTACGGCCATTTAATAAATAATCTCCTTTATCCGCCTTATCCAGTAAGCCAATAATATTCATTAAAGTCGATTTTCCTGAGCCCGAGGCACCCATAATCGCCACTAACTCGCCCTCATTAACGGATAAAGAAACTTCTTTTAACACCTTGGAGTTAATCCCACCTATCTGATAGGTTTTAGCAATCTCGGTAAGCGCCAGTAATTCAGTCATAGGCCACCACATCTCCAGGCTTTAGCCCTGAAGCGATGACTACCTTATCCGTTTGAGCGGCACCCGTCGTTACTATTCGTTGTTTAAGAGAACCATCTTTTTCTTGCAAATTGACTATCGACTTTCCTTTTTCCAATTTCAATGCTGCGATAGGAATCAATAATTGCTCTTCACTATCCACCGCAATTTCAATGGATGAACTCATGCCCACTTTTATCCAGGAACGTTGAATTTCATTCAACAATTTTACTTCCACTACCGCACTAAAAGTTGGTAAAGCGCTACCGTTAGTGCTAGACGCCTGCGCATTGACTGCAACTAGAGTACCCTTTAGAACTTGCTTACCTAAAGCAATTCCCGTGACTTTAGCGAGCATACCGCTGTGAATTTTATCAATATCTACTTCAGGAATATCTATTTCAATACGTATGCCAGTTAAATCACCAACCAGCGCCACAACTTGTCCTGCTTTTAAAGTAGTACCAACCGTCAGTTTCCCCTGACTTTCACTTGTTTTAGGGGGATAAAGCAAGACGCCATCACTTGGTGCCTTTAAATTAATTGAATTATGGTGGCCGGCTAAGGCTTGGCGAACTTTTTCAAATTCTGCAATATTGAGCGTTGATAGCTTGTCTACACCCTCGTGATCAATATTTTCCATCATTTCTTTAAGCTTTCTTGTTGCTTGCATCAAAGCGACACGAGAGCTTGCTAATCCTGACTGTTCGCTGAGAAAAGTATTTTTAGCGAGTAAACCTGCATTCCAAAGATCTTGTGTTCCGGTGAATTTTGCCTGAGCGATGGCATAGCTATCTTTTGCTTTGAGATAATCAGTCAGAGTGGCATCGTATTGTTTTTCTAACTCACTTGAAATCAAGGTCAAAATTATATCGCCCTTTTTGACCTGTTGACCATAGTGATAATGCATCGTTTGCACCACTGCACTCAATGGCGTGGTAAGTGCGCTTTCCTGTAGCGGCTGAATAGTGCCACTAAAATATAAGCGATTATGAACTGGCTGGGTTTTAACCTCATAGGTTTTTTGGCCACTATTTTTTTTCTGACTCTGCTGACTACCGCAGCTTGTTAACAAGCCGAGCAGAATAATTACTAATATAGAATTTCTCATCCACCATACCTAAGTTTAATATGCCAATGTTCAAGCGTTGTTCCAAGGATTCTATCCAGGTTTGATAACTGATTAAGATAAGCGATTTTGGCATCAATTAAGCCCCTTTGAGCCTGTATTAATTGATTTTGCGTATTATTAACATCCAATGCGCTGGCAATTCCTGCCTGGAGCTTCTTTTTTTCCAGAATATAAGATTTTTCAGCTAAGATTACTTGCTTTTCCGCCAATCGATAGCGCTTGGCCAAACTTTCAATACTTGTGATGGTATTAGTAATTGTTGTTTCCAGAGCACGCTTCATTGCGAGTAGATTTAATTTGTCTTTTTCAAGTTTAACTTTGGCATTAATTAGCTGACTACGGCGGCTTAAATCATGTAGAGGAATAGTTAGAGTTAGGCTTGCAGTTTTATTAGTGTTTTGACCATTATAAATAGACGGATGAGTATTAGAATTCACATTGCTGATCCGACCGGTCTGGATATTAGCGCCTAGATCAAGCTGCCAACGCTGTTGATTTTGCGCCAGTTTATAAGCCCTTTGATCAGCACGCAAGGCCATTTTTTGAGCTAAATATTGCAGATTGTGTTCTAAGGCCCAAGCGATGGATGCTTGAAGATTAGGCAGAATTATTTTGTCAACCACTACATTAGAGGGTACCGCTAAACGCATCTTTGGATCTAGGCCAATTATTTGAAGTAAATCTTGTGCAGCTACTTTAAAATTATTTTCTACCTGTTCAAGCATTAAGCTTAATGATTCTACTTGATAGGATTGTTGAATATTTCCTGTGGGCTCCAATTGGCCTGCAGCTATTTTTTTTTCATTAATTTGATAGGTTTTTTGTGCTTCTTCCAGCTGTAATTTTTGGTTTTGTAAATTATTAGCACCTAAAATCAAGGCTCTATAAGCATTTATAACCTGAGTAACTTGATCAATTACCGCTTGCTGTAAACTTAATTTGTTGAGCCATTCTCCATCAATAGCATTTAACAATCCGGATTCATTAGCCGCTCTTCCAAAACCACGTAAAAGAGGTTGTTTAATAGAGAAATTAAGAACAGGGGAAAAGCTATTATAATTAGACACATTATTATCAATATTAAGACCAATTTGCGTACCCATTTTTGAAGTCCAATTTAATTCCGGGGTAACGAGATAAGTGGTATTGGTGGTTTTACCTACACCGCTATATTGAGACTGGTCAATTGCCGCAGAGGCTCCCAGTGCGTATTGTAATTCAAATTCATTATGAGCTAGTCGTAATTGATAACGCTGCACTATGCGGTCGAGTTCTGCATTTTGAATATTAGGATTATAGCGAAGCGCAAGCATAATAGCCTCACGCAGGCTAAGGTGATGCATTTTATGCGAGTTGACGTCTGGCGAGCGAGGCAAATTGACCCAATTTTTAAGCATGTATTCAGGGTTATCGATTGCTTTATGCAAGCGTTCCTCGGCCTCAAGCTGTGAATCGTTTAAAGGTTTGAACAGGTTTAAATTTGCTGCCTCTAGGGGAGAAGAATAGGCAATAGTTAAATAAAGGCACAGCAGCAATTTCCACCAATTTTTAAAAAATAACAACAAGGATTAATCCACCTGAGTTTAATGTTTAAAATTAAGCCATACTTTAACACAATTAAGGCAATTTTTAATAGGAAAGGCAAGATTCATAACCTTGCCTTGCAGATAGCTCGCTCTAATTTTACTGAAATTTACTGATTATGGTTAA
This sequence comes from Tatlockia sp., assembly GCA_013697725.1. Classification (GTDB taxonomy): domain Bacteria; phylum Pseudomonadota; class Gammaproteobacteria; order Legionellales; family Legionellaceae; genus Tatlockia. Next base: position 18,359 of record JACCWI010000003.1, on the reverse strand, counting down.
GCCAGATAAGTCACCGACACTAATAACTCATGTGAACGCAAATGAGATACATAGGGCCCTTGACCTACAGTTTGTCCTATAGCTCGGGCTAAGGCCGAACGGCCCCAATCTAAAAATTCATAGCCTAAGCCTAATCGCCAACCAGCATCCAGGGTTGTTTCCAATCCAACTCCAATACTGTAACTTAATTCATGTTGGCTATTATCATGGAAAGCAGGAGGAGGGATTTCACCTGGAATTTTAGAGCTAAAAGAAAAGCCCGAAGCGCGATTAAAGCTCAGACCTGCGCTGCCACTTAAATAAGGAAAGAGGTCATAAAAATCAGTATCGTATAAAAATTTGGCTTTAGCGGCGACTCGGCTATTTCGAATATTATAAGAATAATTAAAATTATGGTGCAAAGGATTAGTGTCTTGCAGTGCCGAACCTTTTAACCTAACCGACGTAGAAGCACCCAGACTAAGTCCCAGTTGACCTTCGACCACAGAATTAACTGCGTTACGCATGCCCAAAAAAAGTTCGCCTGTTGCTAAAGTCCTAGTACCATCTGCTGTACTCACCAATCTAAGGGCACGCGATTGACGAACAGGTAGAAACGTTTGTTGTAGGGTAGGGTGAAGTGTTAGCGTATGCCGCTCACCAGGTCGAGCCCAGGCCGGACCGGCGCTAAGAGTGGCAACAAAGCCCGTATTGCCAAAGTTGGACTCCCATCCCATTGAGCCTGTAAAACCCGTTGCTGATAAACAACAGCTTAAAGCCACTAATACGAATTTATTTATAGCCATTGTCAAATCCCTTAAAATTGTTATAGCTTAATCGGATAAGTTTATACCTCATCCAAAAAAAGTTTTCTATAACGATTCAGTTTGGCTTTAACCACTTGCCAGATTTATCTGAGCTTTTTGCCAATGGCCTGTTCGATAAACAAGCGCTTAATGGGTGAAAACCGATTACAAAGTTCTAAGCCAAAACCTCGTAATGCAATGATCGGCGGTAGAGGATTGGCAAATAAAGTTTTTAATCCACCCATCATAGCAATAACTTGCCAAACTGCATGTTTACGCTCGCGTTGATAAGCACCTAAAATTTTCTTTGCGTTTAATTCATTTTTACCTTTATCAAAACATTTAAGCCAAACAGCAACATCAGCCAAACCTACATTAAGGCCCAAACCCGCGAGAGGATGGATGGTATGAGCCGCATCCCCCAGCAAAAGCCAGCGAGCCCCAGTGTATTGCTGAACATGGCGCATAGTCAGTGGAAATCGGATGCGCTTTCCCTGCACTTTAGCCTCACCCAGTTTGGCAGCAAAAGCTTGAGTTAGCCGTTGATTAAAGGCTTCATCAGAAAGGGCCATCAATTGTTTAGCATTAGCGGGGGTGGTTGACCAGACAATAGAGCAAAGTTTTTCATCTGACATAGGTAAAAAAGCAAGGGGGCCGTCTGAGTTAAAAACCTGATAGGCGGTTTTCTGATGAGGCTTTTCTGTAGCTACTAAAGCAACAACAGCCTCTTGATGATAGGACCAGGAATTAACAGGAATAGTTAGTAATTGTCGACAAGGCGAATTTCCCCCATCAGCAATCATCAATAATTGCGCGTCTAAGCTAAAGTTTTCACCGCTAATAGAGATGCTATTGGCAGCAGATTTTATTTGGTTAATTTTAGTATTTGCAAAAGTCTTAAGCGTTTTTGCACCATCTATAGCTTTGACCAACGCTTGTTTTAATGCAGATTCTTCGATGATAAGCCCTAAGGAATCTTTAGCAATAATTCGGGCATCAAATTCAATATGTTTGCCACTGGCTGCATCCCAAACATAAATCTGTTGATAGGATGCCAAACGTGATAAATCAAGATGTTCCCATACGCCCAAACCCTGCAATAATTCTTGAGAGGCTTGGTTTAGAGCATATACTCTGGCTTCAGGTTTTAGAGAATTTATAATAAGCGAATCAGCATCAATCAAGGCTACTGAAAAACCACGTAAAGTCATGGCTAAAGCAGCAGCCAGGCCTACAATTCCCGCGCCAATCACAGCTACATCGACTTGATAGCTCATTTAAATTCCTTCGCTAGCAGCTGCATCATTTCTGTCTAATTTAATACCACAAACTAAATCTGGAGTCACTCCAGCAAAACCACGGGTGTAATGAGTTAAACAACGTTTTAACGGGGCAAAGTTATCAATTGCAATTAGTCCCAAATTCCTTAGCATTGCAAGACCTGGTAATTTACTGTTAAAAATGGCCAGCAAATTATTAGTAAATTGGGTAATTGCCCACTCATCATGCTCGCGCATGCGTTGATAGCCTAATAACATATTTTCATTTAATCCATTTTTGATAATTGATTGCGCAAGACTTGCTACATCGCGCAGACCAAGATTAAACCCTTGTCCCGCTACTGGATGTAAGGTATGGGCCGCATTACCGACAAATACTAGCGGCCAGGAAATTTTATTTGGCATGTTATGCTGCTGCAAAGGATAGATAGCCCGTTTGCCTACGCGGATAAAACGTCCCAAGCGATAGCCAAAGTTTTTTTGTAACTCTGCTAAAAAGGTGCTTTCATCAAGACTCATCAGACGTTGAGCCTCTTTAGGGTTTAGAGCCCAGACCAGTGAGGCGCGATTTTGCGTCATCGGCAAAAGAGCTATAGGCCCGGATGCAGTAAAACGCTCGTAGGCAACATTATGATGCGCTCGAGCTAAGCCAATGTTAGCAACCAGTGCATGCTGCCGAAAATCTTTCGTTTTTACTGAAAGTCCTGCCAAATGACGCAAGGCAGAATCCGTACCGTCAGCAGCAACAATCAATTTAGCTTGAATTATTACTTCGCCAATTGGCTGACTTATGGTCGCCAGAGCTGTCTTTTTTTCCAAAGCAACAAGTCGTGCCGGTGCTAAAATTAGATTTTTATTAATTAACTGCTCAATAGCCTGATTAATTTGCTGCATTTCAACAATATAACCCAGCTCATCTTGTTCTGAGCTAATGTTTGTAGTGCCGAAGCGGCCTTTTTCGGACACATGAATTTTCTCAATTGCAGTGGCACTCTCTTGTAAAAGAGGCCATAAATTTAACATTTCTAAAATGCGAACAGAAGCTGGCGACAATGCCAGAGTGCGTGCATCAAAATCAGGATCAACTCGCGCACCTGGCGGATTAGCGTCTACCAACAAACAGGAATATCCCTGATTCGCTAGAGCAAGCATTAAGAGAGCACCGGTTAAACCGCCGCCTACAATGAGAATATCTACTTGTTTATCAGCCACGCAATAAAGCCTCAATTTCTGCAATTTCGACAGGTAAGGACGCTGTTAAATTTTCATGACCCTCTTGAGTGACTAAAATGTCATCCTCAATCCTCACACCAATATTCCACCAACGTGGATCAACCCCATCCATCCCTGCTGAAATATAAATGCCAGGCTCAACAGTTAGTACCATTCCAGGCTCCAAAGCTCGCCATTGGCCGTTGATTTTATAACGTCCTGCATCATGAACATCCAAGCCTAGCCAATGACCGGAACTATGCATATAAAAAGGTTTATAACTTTGTGCCGCAATTAATTCATCTAAAGAGCCATTTAGTAAACCTAAATCACAAAGCCCGGCAGTGAGTACTTGAACTATTTTTTCCTGTATCTCATTCCAGGCCAAACCTGGTTTAATACAGGCGATTCCTGCTTGCTGAGCTTGAAGCACTAACTCATAAATAGCTCGCTGCTCCTCACTAAAGCGGCCATTGATGGGAAAGGTTCGAGTTATATCTGCTGCATAATTTCCATACTCTCCACCTGCGTCAACCAAAAGAAGCTCACCTTTTTTCAAAGGCTGATTATTATCTGTATAATGAAGAATACAGCTATTTTCACCCCCGCCCACAATGGGTTCATAGGCAACAGCACGGCAGCCTCCCAGATTTAATTGATAAAGGAGCTCTGCCTCCAATTTGTATTCATTATCGACCTTGCTGCAGGCTTGCATTACCGCTTTGTGCGCATTAACCGAAATCTCGGCAGCACGACGCATTAATTCTATCTCTGCCTCTGATTTGAAAAGACGCATCTCGCTCAGGTTAGGCTCCAGATCACAAAACGCTTCGGGAATTTTAATACCACGCCTGATTTGCTTTTTTACTGCTTCAAAGGCTTGAGCGATCTCTTTTTCAATAGCTGGATGTCGGCCGATAGCGAAGAAAACATGTGATTTATCAATCATTAAATCAGGTAGGCTCGATGAAAAACTCTCTATTGGATAAGCTTCATCAAAACCCAAAATCTGACGCGCACCTTCTTGCCCAAGCCGTTTGCCAGTCCATTGCTCTTGTTCGGGATCATTAGATCGATTGAAGAGATAACTAGAACTTGGACTACCATTGACGAGTAATAAAATAGCCTCTGGTTCATTAAAACCGGTCAGATAATAAAAATCACTGTCCTGACGAAAACGATAATGAGCATCGCCATTTCTAAGGCATTCATTTGCCGCGGGAATTATAGCAATCGACCCGCTCGGTAAACTAGCTGCTAATTTTTGGCGTCTTGTCTGGTATTCTTGCTGGCAAATCATAGACCTTCCTCGGGTAACTTAGTGAGAGATTCCGGGAGAGCCGTGATTCTCATCCGCAGAAAGTAAATCTTCGTATAAACGAAGAACCGCCATACGAGCATATTCACTAACTTCCATTAACGCGCGCTCGTCCTCTTCATCCACATTTAAAGTTTCATAATCAAGCTCGGCAAACTCGAGCATATGTTGCAAGGCATCTTTGGATTCCTCTTCTTCCAATTGATTAAAACTGATGCCGGCCTTGGTTAAACTCTGAATAAAACCCTCACACCATTCACAAAAGGCCTTCGCTCGCTGCTGAAGCGGCTCATGATCCTCGGGAAGCATCATCTGAAATTCAAAATTAAAATTGATTAGCTGTTGATGGCTTACGGTATACACTTCAAAAAGAGTCAATAAAGCAGCTCGGGTTGCTTCATCTTTACTCGTTGGCGATAGCGAGCGCAAAAAAACTTCCCCCAACTTAATAGTTCCCGCACATAAATACCCACACATAATGCCGTGCAACTGGCTGCCTGAGATAGGTAAATCCAGGGCAGAAATAGTATCTATGAAAGACTGGTAAGTTGGCAATAGGGTTAAATTATTTGTTGAAGGCATAATAAACTCGTAAATACAAATTGTTAATTCTAACTGATTTGCTCGAGCATTCCAAAGTTGCTACTATTTAAGGATAGCACTGTAAAAGATTTATACCTTGCCCATTTGGGTAAAGCTCGGAACGAGGACGTCCAACACGCAAGAACTCATCCGTTTCGGGCAATTTTAGCGTGCTTTCTCTCAGATGAGCCAAAATATCGCTTTTCCCAGTAGGAGGAGCACGTAGAAAGGTTCTTTAGGAGGCCCTATAAAATGACCACATCAAAAACTTGCTCTATTAAATTACTAAATAAGACTTATGAAATCAAATGTCCTGACGGTGAAATGATTAACTTGCAGCAGGCTGCAGAAAAATTAAATGAGCAACTCTTGCAAAATAAGAAAAAATTTAAGCAACTTGATGAATTTCAAGCGCTGGTTTTGGCTGCGATCAATGTAAGTCATGAATTGATTAGCTGTCAAAAACAGCAAGAGCAGCAGCGACAGCAAGTGACCAAATTTATTAATTCACTTGAAAATAAAATTCATCAAGCCGTCCACGGTAATATTGGCCAAGATCCACAAACCGACTAAGGCTCGGCCATATCTACAACACTGAAGACCTAAAGACCACGCGCGACTTTAAGTGCAGAACTTGCACTTAAGCAGTCTAACTGCGAAAAAAATGCGTAAATTCTCTGCTAGGGCATTTATCTAATGAGCGAGAGTGTTATACTGCAATTAACCCGACAGTGAGTGATTGTGAACCAATACTCACACCCGGGGGAGTATCCTGAAGCTGGCGTTGTGCATGCCCACTTAATGTGGGAAGCCTGAACCAGCCCATTCACTCCCCACTTGAACTCCAGGGTTCAACATCAGACTGTCGGGTACTCTTCTTTCAAACCTTCAATAATTCTTTTAGCTTTAATAATTCATCTCGACTTTTAGCCGCTTGTTCAAACTCCATATTTTTAGCATGCTCATACATTTGTTTTTCGAGAGCTTTTATTTTTTTAAATAACTCCGCTGGAGGAAGTAATTGATACTGTGCTTGGCTCTCAGCGACCCTTGACTTAGCTTTGGTGATGTAGGCTCCTTCCATAATATCGGTAATTGATTTTTTAATCCCTTTAGGCGTAATGCCATGCGCGATATTAAATTCAACTTGCTTATTACGTCGCCTATCGGTTTCATCTAGGGCACGTTGCATGGAACCTGTTACGCGATCAGCGTACAAAATAGCTCGACCATTTACATTACGCGCCGCTCTTCCTATGGTTTGAATTAAAGAACGCTCAGATCGTAAAAAACCCTCTTTATCGGCATCGAGAATTGCAACCAGCGCAACTTCCGGCATATCCAACCCTTCTCGCAGTAAATTGATACCCACCAAAACATCAAACTCACCTAAACGCAAATCTCTAATAATCTCAACGCGCTCAACTGTATCAATATCCGAATGCAAATAGCGCACTGCTACGCCGTGTTCCCGTAAGTAATCCGTTAAATCTTCAGCCATGCGTTTTGTTAAGGTAGTAATTAATACCCGCTCTCCCTGCGCCACTACAAGCCGAATCTCTGACATCAAATCATCCACCTGATCTTTCACAGGCCTAATAATCACTGGTGGGTCGATTAAACCGGTTGGCCGCACCACTTGTTCGGCAGTATTATCAGCATGCTCAATCTCATAAGGACCAGGAGTTGCCGAGACATAAATAGTTTGCGGCGAGCGTTCGTTAAATTCCTCAAAACGAAGTGGGCGATTATCCAAGGCTGAAGGAAGACGGAAACCATAATTAACCAGCGTTTCTTTTCGTGCCCTGTCACCGCGATACATACCGCCGATTTGCGGTACAGTCACATGCGACTCGTCAATAATTAACAGGGCTTCTGCCGGGAGATAATCAAATAAAGTCGGTGGCGGTTCGCCAGCATTTCGTCCTGATAGATAGCGTGAATAGTTCTCGATGCCGGAGCAGTAGCCTAATTCAAGCATCATTTCTATGTCAAAGCGGGTTCGTTGCTCTAAACGTTGTATTTCTAATAATTTATTTTGTTCAGCAAATTCTGCAAGACGATGTTGTAATTCGTCTTTTGCCAAATCAATTGTTTGTAATATTTTTTCACGCGGCGTCACATAATGGGTTTTAGGAAAAATGGTAACCCGAGCCAAGCGCTGTAAAACTTCTCCGGTCAAAGGATCAAAACGAGCAATGTTCTCGATTAGCTCATCGAAAAGTTCAATACGAATAGCATCCCTATCTGAGTCCGCAGGATAAATATCAATAACATCACCATTGACACGAAATTGGCCGCGTTCAAGAGATTGCTGACTACGGATATATTGCATTTCAGCAAGACGTTTTAAAATTTTGCGTTGATCAGATTGTTCTCCTCGGGAGAGATGTAATAACATACGCAGGTAGGAATCAGGATCACCCAAGCCATAAATAGCCGAAACGGTCGCTACAATAATAGCATCCTTGCGTTCAATCAGTGCTTTAGTGGCTGATAGGCGCATCTGCTCTATGTGCTCATTGATGGACGCATCTTTTTCTATGAAGGTATCCGAAGCAGGAACATAGGCTTCTGGCTGATAATAATCATAATAAGACACAAAATATTCCACGGCATTATCGGGAAAATAAGTTTTGAATTCACCATAAAGTTGAGCTGCCAAGGTTTTATTGGGTGCCATAATCAGCGTGGGTCTTTTCATTGCTTGAATGACGTGGGCAATGGTATAAGTTTTACCCGAACCTGTAACACCTAAAAGAACTTGGCGAGCTAAACCCGATTCTAAGCCATCAATTAGTGAATTAATTGCAGCCGGTTGATCGCCAGCTGGCAGATAATCTGAGTAAATTTTGAATATATTTTTCATAATATAAACTATAACCGATCAAAGGTGTGTTTAAAAGCAGCAGAAGCCCACCTTTGACTAAAAAAATAGCAAAGGAGCTAATAAATGGATATCGCATTGGCAGCGCGCATCGAAAAAGTTAAACCCTCGCCCACACTAGCCGTAGCTGCAAAAGCAGCAAAAATGCGTGCAGAAGGTTTAGATATAATTGGTTTAGGCACTGGCGAACCTGATTTTGATACGCCCCTACACATCAAACAAGCAGGCATTGCCGCCATTGAATCTGGCTTTACCAAATATACAGCGGTTGATGGAATAGCTGAGCTTAAGCAGGCCATTCGAGACAAATTTCAGCGTGATAATGGCCTTAGCTATCAATTAAATCAAATCCTGGTTTCTGTTGGCGGTAAGCAAAGTTTTTACAATTTATGCCAAGCGTTTATCAGTGAAGGAGATGAAGTCATAATCCCTGCACCATACTGGGTTTCTTATCCAGATATGGTTTTATTGGCTGGAGGCACACCAGTAATTCTACCTTCTACATCTGCAGATCGCTATAAAATTTCAGCAGCGCAATTGGCTGATGCCATTACACCCCAAACTAAATTAGTCGTTTTAAATAGTCCATCCAATCCCTCAGGAGTAGCTTATAGTATTGAAGAATTAGCCGCTCTGGGTAAAGTGCTTGAACAACATCCTCATGTATTAGTAGCAACCGATGATATGTATGAACATATCATTTGGACAATGCCCTTTGCTAATATTTTAAATGCATGTCCTAGTTTGTATTCTCGCACCATTGTTTTAAATGGAGTCTCTAAAGCCTACTCGATGACCGGTTGGCGCATAGGCTACGCTGCCGGACCCGCTCCTTTGATTGAAGCCATGAAAACGGTTCAATCCCAATCCACTTCCAACCCCTGTTCAATCGCGCAAAAAGCCGCAGTTGCCGCTTTAAATGGTGGACTTGAATCGGTTGATCAGATGGTCGAAGCCTTTCACAAACGCCATGACTTTGTAGCCGAACGTTTAACGGAAATGCCTGGCGTCGAAGTCATTCCTGCGGACGGAACTTTTTACATTTTCCCCAATGTGCAAGCTATTATCGAACGCCGTGGTTTTGCTAATGATGTGCAATTTGCCGAAATGCTATTGCAAGATCTAGGCTTGGCATTAGTCCCAGGCTCTGCCTTCGGCAATGAAGGTTGCATACGCCTTTCTTTTGCAACGAGTATGGAAATATTACAAGACGCAATGGATCGCCTACAGCGTTTTTGTCGTTAACGATAAAAGAAGGAATTGGAAAATTTTCTCAAATCCCTCTTGACCCCATAGCGGAATCAATTTAAGATTCCGCCTCATTCCCCGGTAGCTCAGTCGGTAGAGCGGATGACTGTTAATCATTAGGTCGGCGGTTCGAGCCCGTCCCGGGGAGCCAAACCCAGCAAGGGTTTTGGCGATTCACACCGAAGTTCTGAAATTCTCATGTAGAAGCAATGTAGAAAGATGGAGTAAGAGGCTTTAGCATCTGTAAGGAAATATTGTCATCATGTCACCATTTTTCCAAAGTATTTTAGTAAGTATATTAGTGTGCTTTTCACTAAATGGGTTGATAGTATATGGCCTGCAAGGAGCTCTCTAAAGATTACTTACATCAAACATTGCATGTTAGATCGGAAGTTAACCTAGCAATCTCAACTAAAAAAACTTTATCCGAACAGATTAATGATAGAATTTTTTTATCTAATGGAATGTATTACTTTGTTACGCTAATGATGTTGTATGCTCTTTTAACACTAGCTTACTTGTCCTTACATACCGCTGAATCACTTTTTCATCATCCTCTAACCCCGGGTAATTTATCTGATTTATAAGAGAGCATGGTAAAAACAGAAATGATCTTCTCTCAATTGTTGTTGCTTTTCTTCTTTATCCTTTAATTAATTTTATTTCACGAGGCCCTTTTAAATTAATTATTGCTTTTTTAAAGAGTATGGATTTTAGGTTCACCGAAGGAATTGTTCAGCAAATTCGCATGGGAGCATGTATAGCCATATCAACATTACTAGCGCTAGGTATTATTTATATCAATCCATTGAATAAAAGGATGTTTATCCATCGTCTGAATTACTAATACCATTGGGTCTTGGGAGTCATAACAAAGATATTTCTTGTGCCAAATAATCATCAACTTTCTGGATTGTATTGTTGTCTATGATCATTTGCCATCTCCAGATTTAATTACCTCGTTCAATTCTTGTTCAATCTCTTCCACTGTAAGTAGATTTGTTTTCAGTTCTATAGGCAATGCTTTAGACAAGGTATATTCTGAAATACCAATAGGTGCGCTCATATTACGCAACGCATATTCAGCAACCACTTTATGTTTAGACTTGCACAGGATGATCCCAATTGTCTGGTTATCACCTTTTTTTCGCATTAGATCATCAACCGCTGCCATGTAAAAACCAAGCTGTCCGGTGTATTCTGGTTTGAACTTGCCAGCCTTAAGCTCAATGACCACGAATGCTCGTAGGTGCAGATGATAAAAGAGTAAATCAACGAAAAACCTCTTTATCATCAAACGTTAACGGCACTTGAGAGCCAACAAACGCGAAACCTGGCCGAGCTCAATGAGAAAATCGCGGATATGTGTAACTAATGCGTTTTCTATCGCACGCTCATGCGCTTTACCTTGAATGGTTAAAAAGTCAAAGTTGTACGGATCTTTCAACATTTCATTGGCTAAGTCCAATTGCAGAGCAGGTAGCTGTTTATGAAAGTTGTTTATTTTTTTACTAGATTCGGCTTGTCGCTCATACAATTCACTTTCGATTTGCATTTCTAAAACAGACCGAGACCAGCCGTTTTTAATCGTTTGTTGGGCGTACCATTCACGGGTGAATTTGTCTTTAACAGCATGAATTAATAAAGAAACATGTCCCCAAGGCAATTGCGCCACAGCCTGTGGCGTAATTAGTGTCGGCGTAATCCGATTAAAATTAACAACAGAAGATAATCACGCAGCGTTTCATTCTGTAGGTTTTGCACGCCATCGTACCATGCAGCCAAATCATGGCTCTTTAATGCATGTGATGACTTGGAGCTAAGAAGTATTGCACTAATACAACAGTAAAATTGGGTAATTGCTTTGTTCAGCAAGCAAATATCCTTGCAAAGCTACAGGGGGTTGGGGGGCAAAAAATAATAGTTGAAAGAGTAGAGGTGCATCAGGATGGGCAAGCAGTAGTGGGAAATATCCAGGGAAAATATGAAAACAACCTCAAGAACCGAGAAAAAGCACTATGCGTTAGGAGGTTCCACAAATGCTACAAGAAACCCTTTTGCATGGAAAATACAGACATTATAAAAATGCACAATTTTATGAAGTTATTGCCCAAGCTCGTCATAGTGAAACACAAGAAGAGATGGTAGTGTATAAGGCGCTATATCATTGTGATAAATTTGGAGATAATCAGATTTGGGTACGTCCTGTGCAGATGTTTTTTGAAAAGGTCATTCATAATGGGCAAATGATGCCGCGATTTCAACGAATAGAACAAAAATAAAATGATAATAATTTCTAAATATTTCGATATTCGACTCATCAAAACAGAAGTAGAGTGGCTTGCTTTTCAAGCTCTAAGACTTGACGCGCTACAGAAGAATCCAGAGGCCTTTGGTTCTTCGTATGAAGAGGAAGCCGTTATGTCTATAGGTGACTTTAAAGAAGGCTATAAGAAATGCACTATATTTGGTACGTTTAAAGCTGATTCTCTTGTTGGTTGCGCTGGCTTTTTTATTCAATCACCCATAAAAATGCAACATAGAGGCGTCTTATTTTCCATGTATGTTGAGCCTTCCTGTAGAAATAAAGGTATTGCCAGTTCATTGGTTAAGGCAGTAATTGAACATGCAAAAAAAACTGTTCTTCAATTACATGCAACTGTTGTAACTAGCAATAAATCTGCTTTGAATTTATATGAGAAAAATGGATTTATCATTTATGGAACAGAGCCCCATTCATTAAGAATTAATGATGGTTTTTATGATGAGCACCTGATGGTTTTAACCTTTAGTGATTGAATTCGCATTAAAGGTGAAGATATGGCGAGAAGGGTGCTCTAAATCATAATCGACATTTTTTATTTCATGTAAATAAGCGTGATTTGTAAAAGCTGCAATAGTTTTAGACCAAAATGTTAAAGCATGGCTATTTTGAGGAATAACACTCACTTCCCATTGACCTGGATGAGTTTCCCAAAGTTTCTTGGCAACCTGACTAGCCACCCCCTTTCCTTGGAATTTTGCTAAAATGAAAAACTCGCCTATATTCCATCTAGTAGTTTTTGATGTACCTGCTTGATTAAGTAAAACAAAACCCGCCAATTCTTCTTCTGCATAGACTAAAAAAGCTTCTCTTGTAGGCTCTTCAAAATAGCATTTAAAATCAAAACTTTCATAAAGTCCATCCTTTGGACATGCCCAATCCTCAGAGAGAAAACCACAATAACGCGACATATCGTAAACATAAAATCGTGCCATATTTTGAATAGTAGGGTAATCATGAATAGAGGCTTGTATTAATTTTGGATGATATAAATTTTTACCAGGCAATTTATTCAATCCAAATAAATCCAATACCATATAAACCATATTCCACTGATATCCTGCCGGCTTCAGGTTAAAGAGAGGAGTAAATCCTTGACGCTCATAGAAATGATAGGTGTTTAAATAATTTGCATCAGATTCTGTTGGGGCTAATGTTTCAACCGTCATTGTTATCGCAGATTGAGTCATTGAATATCTAATTGCCTCTTGAATTAACATGCGCCCAAGACCTTGCCCATGATATTGGCGAAAGACACCCATCCAATAAATATTACTATTTTGGGGATAGGGGAAATCTAGGCTCAGAAGACCTATATATTCTTTATTTGCTTTTACTGCAAAATTGATTCGTTCCTGCACTCCAATAGCGTAGTGTTCATTGCATTCGGGTAGGCCAAACCACTCTGGTAAATCGTTAGTAATTTCTCTACATAATTGCTCTGCAAGCTGAGGTGTAATTTGTTCTACTTGGTAAAAAGCGTTAGCTAGGGAACTCACAGTATTGACTCCATTATTGTTACGGTACGACCCTTAAATTTATCTATTTCAATGAATTTAAAATCTAGTTTTTCATAATATGTCACAATGTTAGGTTCAAATGCGAAAAGGTAAAGTTTTTAAAATGCAAACCCTTTGCTTTCTGCTTTATTCTTTCAAGTCTTGGAATTACTTCAGAATGGTCTTTTAAACAGGCTATTTTAATATCCATTAAAAATGCACGAATGGGTTTTCTTTTTTTATAGCATCCATATACAAAATATACCTTATTAATCATATACAATTATCAAAAGTTTAAATTTTATTTAAAAATTCTAGTAATCCTCGAATATTTTATCTTAAATTAAACTTTAGTTTATTTATATGCTATTATATCTAGCATGACTAGAAATAAAGAATCAAAAATAAACCATTTTATGGTTACAGCACCCTCCGGTGTGGTATTAACTGCCGCGTGGCTTGAGAAGCATGGGGTATCTTCCAAGCTGGCTTGGTGGTATGTGCACTCTGGTCTATTGGAAAAGCTTGGAACTAATGCCTACAAAAAAGCAGGTGATAATATCACTTGGGAAGGTGCAATCAATGCGTTGCAAACTCAATTAGCCACTCCAATCCATATAGGAGCAAAAACCGCTTTGCATTTATTAGGATTAGGACATTTTGTATCTATGCAAGGCATGCAGCATATCATGCTATTTGCACCCTCAACTACCAAGATACCAAAATGGTTGTTAACGAATACCTGGGATGCAGAGTTTGAAGTATATAAATCCTCCTTATTTTCAAATGAGCAAGGATTAATAGACCGTTCTATCAATGGCGTAAACTTAAAAATAGCCAGCCCTGAAAGAGCAGCGCTAGAATTACTTTATTTATACCCGCAGCATCAATCATTAAATGAGATAACCTACTTAATAGAAAATCTAACGCAATTAAGACCTAAGGTAATCCAGGCATTGTTAGAGGATTGTCATTCAATCAAAGTAAAAAGGCTTTTCTTGCATTTAAGCGATCAATTTGATCATCCTTGGTTTTCCAGTCTGGATTTAACAAAAATAGACTTGGGCAAAGGTAAGCGAGTACTAGCTAAAGGTGGCAAATATTTTTCTAAATATAAGCTGTCTTTACCTGAAGTAAAGGAATAATACATTGAGTTTCCAAGAAGTATATAAAAATCAGGTAGCTTTATTGCTAGAAGTCTTGCCCGTATTAAATGATTTTAAATGTTTCGCTTTAAAAGGTGGAACAGCGATTAATTTATTCATCCATGATATGCCAAGACTAAGCGTCGATATTGATTTAACTTATTTACCCATCGAAAGCAGAGATATTTTTCTTCAAAATATCGAGATTGAACTGTTAAAAATGAAAAAGGCTATCGAGCGATTTGGTGTGACGGTCAAAACTGTACCCATGAAAAATGGTTCTATATCCAAACTACAGATTTACTCCAATAATGGCATGATTAAGATTGAACCTAATTTTGTCTTAAGAGGCTCTGTATTTCCTTGTGAAGAAAAAGAACTATGCGACAAAGCTCAAGACCAATTTTTAAAATTTATGCGCGTTAAAACATTATCTGTTGCTGATTTATATGGGGGTAAAATATGCGCAGCTTTGGATAGATATCACCCTCGTGATTTGTTTGATATAAAGCTCTTACTAGAAAATCAGGGATTAACCGAAGCAGTTCGACAGGCATTCGTTGTTTATCTTGCTAGTAGCTCAAGGCCTATGCATGAACTTCTTGACCCGAGAATCACCGAAGCATCACAACAGGAATTTGAAAATACTTTCCAAAATGAGTTTTCTGGCATGACTGCCATTCCTACCACACATAAAGAATTAAAAGACATTCGAGCACACTTACCCAAATTGCTGTTGAGTTCTTTTAGTGAAAATGAAAGAATGTTTTTAATTCAATTAAAATCTGGTAACCCGGATTGGTCATTGTTACCCATCAATGACATTGACAGTCTTCCTGGTATTCAATGGAAACTACGCAATATTAACAAAATTCCTGAAGAGAAAAAGAAAGAACAACTCAACAAATTAAAACAAGTTTTAGAGGTCTAAAAAATAATTGATTTCGTGGGACACTCATGGGACACTAGACCGCAAATAACGGCAATAAATGACAGCGAGCAGCAACAATGGTTTTTGGTTAGTGCGTTGATTTCATTATTGTTATTTGTTGTAGAGTACTGGAGTTGGTTGCTAAGGCTGCGACTGTTAATCATTAGGTCGGCGGTTCGACCCCGTCCCGGGGAGCCAAGCTCAACTTGGCTTCTAGTAAAATTAAAATTTCTTCATGACCTCTCTCTGGGTGCACTTACTTATGAAAGAATGCTCTCCTCATCAGCATACAAAACTCCATCGGTGCAATTCAATGAACACTGAAAAATTGTTTTCTTATGGAACACTACAATACGAAGCAGTACAGCTATCCAATTTTGGTCGAAAATTAGCAGGAACAATTGATACATTATCCAAATTCGAATTGTCTAAGCTAAAAATTACAGACGCTGACGTTATTGCCACCAGTGGAGAAGATGTACATCCGATTATTATTTATACGGGTGAAGATGCAGATAAAGTCAAAGGGATGGTATTTGATGTGTGTAGTGACGAACTCAGACAAGCTGACCGTTATGAAATTTCTGATTATAAGCGCATTCAAGTTAAGCTTGATTCTGGAGTTTCCGCTTGGGCCTACGTTCATGTCATGAATACATGCAATGAATTCGAACAGGCAAAAGAATAGAAATGCCTTTATTTGTTATTTATATTGGTGGCTCACATAGCCAGTCTCTCATTGAACTGCATGATATGCGATTCGTAATCGCTAATAGCATTGAAGAAACTTATGATGCATTACGCCAAAGTTGGTGGGGAACGCCTACAAGCCTACATCTTGATGCTTGGGGAATATTAAATTATGTCGATGGCCATAGCATTATTGTTTCTGCGCACCCTCCGCAAAGTGTGATTAATAAATTATATTTTGTGAATTTGGGCGGTTATGATAAGCGCCAGTTTACAGAATTACACAAAAATATTTTCATCGTTGCTACAGATGAGCATCAAGCAAAAAAAAAAGCTGTACAACAAATTAGTGAGTGGGAGTCGCCTCATCGTGATAATTTACATGAAGTTGATACTGTTCTTGATTTAAGTAGCCTGCTAATTCGTCAAAACAGTTTTTTACACTTAATAGAGACCAATGATAAAAGCCCATTTGAGTTTACTTGTTGCTATACCCCAATTGGGAAATTGTCATGAATGGGAACCCAATAACCGCATCCAACCCGTATAAAATAGAAATAGTCCCTTATGACAAACATTGGGTTGATTTATTTAAAGATGAAGCTAATCGAATTCAAAAAGCTTTAGGTGAATGCCTTAAAGAAATTTATCACATCGGCAGTACCAGCATTCCTGGCATGCCAGCAAAACCTGCCATTGATATGATGTTAGTGCTTGAGAACATGGATGATATTACTTTTATATCGGAAAAACTAACTCAATTGGATTATGATTCTATTCGGCGGCAAATTATTCCTCATGTGAGCTTTTTTACAAAGCGTCCGGATTCAACAGTCCGTTTTCATTTACATTTACATGAAAGGGGAAGTCCACAAATCAGACGCCATGTAAACTTCAGAGATTATGTTATTCAACATCTTGATGTAGCACATGACTATGCAGAGCTCAAAATTCAATTAGCTGCTCAATTTGCAGATGATGCCTATTCTTATGTTTCTGGAAAAGACAAATTAGTTCAAGAAATTGATGCTAAAGCAAAGCTATGGGCAGAAAGAAAAAGAGATTATCCACTCCCATGCACCGGTTCCATGACCAAAGACTGGTCTCGTGAAAAGCTAGTCAAAGCAATGGAAGCTAACCTAAATGTCCATATGACACATTTTGCTCAATATTTAAGTCAGGTTGAGTTAGTCAGAGTGCCTGGCTTTACCCTGGTAAGTTCAAGGTTAGCAGACGACACCTTTAATTATGCAATAGACGCTGATTTTTCTTCATCAAATGCTGATGAAAAAATTTTAGAAGTAACGAATTATTTCAACCAAGAAAATAGTCCATTTTCATGGTGGGTGAGTCCTCATGATAAGCCCAATAATTTACTAGTGCATTTAGAAAATAATGGTTATGAGAATATAGAAAATAATTGCGCCATGTATTTTGACTTAGACGCCTGGGATGGTGAAGTATTTTCTGTGCCAAAACTAAATATTATTCGCGCAACCGACGAGAAAACATTACACGATTTTGCATTAGTACTTGCTAATGATGAAGCCGCTTTTAAAGCCTATTTTTCATGGATAGCCTCGATTCTAACGGATGATGACCCAATTGAATATTATGTTGGTTATGTAGATGGAAAACCTGTGGTACGGGGTTTATCCTGCTATTTTGCACAAGTTGCTGGATTACATTGGTTATCAACAGCCCCTTCCGAACGCAGAAAAGGTTATGGTAGAGCCATGCAAGAGTATCGATTAAAGCGAGCAAAAGATCTTGGCTATCACGTTGCTGTTTTACAGGCATCCAGCGAAGGCTATCCACTCTATCAGCAGTTGGGATATAAAGAATGTGGTCATTTTCGCGAATATAAACTAAGACAAGCTGCTTTTGCCAAAAATGCGGGGGATTATTAGGAACACTTAATGAGGGATATCCAAATGTCTGCGTCACTATCGCATCGCTAAATAATTCTCATTCAGTAGTGCTTGATAAACAACGCAATTAACCTTTTGTTTGCCTCCAGATGTTTCAACTAAAAGGGGTGGGGACAATTTGTCACCACCCTTGGGCTAACTCTTTATCCCTACTGCGCATTTTCTTAAGATAATCTTACTGGATTCACGGAGTCGGTTAAAGCCGCAACCACATCAGCAACAGCAAACCACCACTGCTCATTGTGCCAAGCTCGGCGAATAGTTTTTTCTCTAAAAATAACAATAGCGGTTTCTTTGCTCATAACGCATTTCTTAACAAAATTATTTTAGTTGGTGACAAATAGTCACCGACTTCTATTTAATCTATATGCATTTTCTTAACTCTAAAGGGATTACTTTTTCGTAACCGTTCGGCGAACTACACGATGCTCAATCTAATTGCTACTAACCTTAACGGGTAAAAGATTTAAGTAATCCTCTTCATTGTTGCAAGCACGAATATTTTCAAATAGATGTTTGAGATATTCA
>JACCWI010000038.1 GCA_013697725.1 Tatlockia sp. | reverse complement strand
TTATGGGGAATTTACTCCAATCGTATTGGTTTAAGGAAGCCTCCTTTGTACATTGGAGCGATTGGAGCATTAACTACCTCAATGATGTTTATTTACGCTCCGATTAAAGCTCCTTTGATTATTGAATTCCTGCTTTTTTTCTTTGGGGTATTTTCAGCCGGCTTCTTGCCATCATTTTCAATTGCCAAGGAGTTGTGCAGTAAGCATTACGTAGCTACGGGTCTGGGTTTCATGAACATGTTCAATATGATAGGTATTGCCCTCTCTCAGCCATTTGTTGGTTATATATTAGACAGATTGTGGGGTGGTGAGATAGTGAGTAATGTACGTATTTATTCTATTGAAGCTTATCACATAGGATTAGCTATTTTACCAATCGGTATGGTTCTAGCATTGCTCACTTTACCTTTTATGCACGAGACTTACTGTAAAGCTGTAGAAGAGTAAAATCATTCAAAAAAAGTCCCTAGATAGTCCGCGCGCTTAATACATTAGTTTCAGGATTAATGTGTAAAGGCATTGGAAGCCTTTCTTAGCCTCTTTAAAATAGGGGTATGGACAAGTAAAGTCAATTGGGGATACTTCACTAAGTCCTTGTTTAAATTCAAAGTTTGGTCAATGTAGTCATCCGCAAGAGTGGGTATACCTGCTGATACCCTGTTTGAATATAGAGTATGGCATAAGTGTGAGCATTAGGCTTTTTTTTATCCTGATTTGGCTTGCAGTTTAAAGGAAAAGCAAGCTTTCTATCAGCAAGCCTATTCAATTTTTTGGGTCTAAATTAACCCTATATGGAGTATAAGCTCAGAGTGTTTTGTTTGATTAAAAGATACAGGGAAATTTGTCCCCAATTCAATCTAAAATTAAGAGCTATGCTTATAGGTGAGGGCTTAATTCTATTTTAGGAAAATGAACTATGGGTAATGGAAGTGTAATATTAAAAGTGCGTCTATTGAGCAATAATGGCATTCATAACCGCTGTTTTCCAAATTTTATCCCAATCATTGGAGCCAATAGCTGCTCTTAATTGTAGTAATGGATCTAGTCCTTCTCTAGACCAGCGCATATGTTGTTGTCCCTTGCATCGCTGATTGATTAGGCTTTCAACTGTTGACTCGGCTAGATTACTGGTAAAAACAAGGCCATTTTTTTGACGTGCTCTGTAATCAACTATTT
Source organism: Tatlockia sp. (assembly GCA_013697725.1). Taxonomy (GTDB): domain Bacteria; phylum Pseudomonadota; class Gammaproteobacteria; order Legionellales; family Legionellaceae; genus Tatlockia. Next base: position 2,189 of record JACCWI010000038.1, on the reverse strand, counting down.
TGCCGACATTGTTTTTTACATACGTTCTTAGCTTTTCAATACGGGTCTTGTGTGTGCTTGTAGTAATAGAAATTAATTCATCCAACCTTTGTAATGCATTGTCTGTTTTGCCTCGCCAAAGATGCCATTTAATGCGAGTTAGTTTGGACTTTAGCTGTTCCGGTAAGGCAATATTTTGAATCTTCATGCTCAGGTGAAACCAGTCTAATATTCTGGTTATTGATGCACATAGTGGCGTGAGTGCATCGACTATTTGCCAACAATTCTCTGCCCCATCACACAGTCCCGTCACCTTTGTTTTTGGAGACAAACCCTGCTTTAAAGCAGCAATAATCGTGTTGTTTATCATTTGCTTCTGCCCATCATCTAGAGCTGAGGCTGCACAGTGCTTACTGCTTAGGCTATTACGGGTTCCTTTGCCATTACTCACTAATGCTTCGGGGCGATAAACAACAGCCGTCATTGCTTCAAAGCTACGCTTACCTTCTTCAGTAGTATTAATATGACCGCCATCGACATTAATTACAAGCTCATCGGCCTCACCAGAGGCGGCTACAGTGCTTTCAACCTGATGTAAGGCGCCCACCTGACCGCCAACCTGTTCAGCAGTATGCTTAATGCGATCATGGTTATTAATAAACCGTGTTGACTTAGAAAACGCTGAAAAAAGTTGCTCACTTTCTCGGTACGTATAATTAGATCCAAGCTCCGTTTGTAGTTTAACTAAATCAGCGGACAAGGAATGTCCGAGAAGGTTCTTTATCGTTGATCCTGGCTCATAGCCACAGTCAGGACAGCGCTTGCGAACTATCGTAAGTTTATGATCCGTAAAAATATCATGGTAATCAGACAGCCTTTTTCCATGTTTCCTTAGCTTTCTGTCAGGGCAGTTAGGGCAACACTCAACCATAGATTCAATCAGCGTAATTTGCTCCTTGAGAAGCGCATGTTGGCTAGAATGAACTAATTTAATTTGATCTTCATGGGCGAAACCAAAGTTAAAAACATCCTCTGGTTTTTCTATCGAGCCTTCCATTACAGTGGTTTTTGATAACATTTTTTGGGCCGCTGGAGACGATTCATAGCATTCGAAAACAATGCGATAATGTTTTGACATCGGTGGTGCCGGGTAGTAAATTGAATTATTCATACCATACACTTAAATCAATAAAAGCACTACCTATATTACACTTCCATGGGTAATGATAAAAAAACGATTTTAGTTGTCGAAGATAATCCATTGGCGGCAAAGGCAAATGCGATGATTTTGGAAATGCTTGGTTGTCAGGTAGAGTTGACTGACGATGGTGATAAAGCAGTGCAAATGATTAAAGAAAATCATTATGATGGAATTTGTATGGATATTGGCTTGATAACCCTGTCTGGAACGGAAGCTTGCCTTGCTATTCGAGAACATGAAGTCAAAAATCATTTACGACAAGTTCCGATTGTTGCTGTAACTGGTAATAATAGTGAAGAAGAAGCAAAAACCGATATGGAGGTCGGTATGCAAGCAGTAATAGAAAAGCCCCTGACTAAAAAGAAAGCAGAGTATTTTTTATCCTTCTGTAATTAAGGGATGATTTAGATGAAATTATCAAATAGCATGAGGATGGGCAGGGATCGAGAGGGGAAAGGTTGAGCCTCTACCCAGTTCACTTTTAATATAAATAGTTGCTCCTAATATATTTGCGCGAACTCTAGCAAGGTATAAACCAGCTCCAACGCCTTTAAAGTTTGCTCCGTATTTGTTAGAGCGGGAAAGCTTCGTATACTGTTCAAAAATGTAATCATACTTGTCAGCAGGAATCCCTATGCCTGTATCGCTGACTTGAATATGAAACCAACCTTTTTCTTTTAAAGTAATGATACTGATCTGCCCTTCTTCTGTAAAATTAATAGCATTCGATAACAAATCTACTAAAATAGCATGAAATTTCAAGCGGTCAGTCTCAATGAGGTCGTCTCTTTTAGGCTTTATAGGATGAATTATTAATTTCAAATTTTTTGCGTCAATGTTTGATCTAAGTTCTTTTTCAAGCTCCAATAAATCTTGAAGAATGGTAACCGTTCGGCCAACTACACCTAGCGCTAAAATAGGAGCGCATTAAACTGATCACTTTCACAAACAGGAGGCGATCATGAAATACAAAGAAGACTGGCAAGCATTAATCAATGAATATGAGTCC
>JACCWI010000002.1 GCA_013697725.1 Tatlockia sp. | reverse complement strand
TGTGAAAAAATAGGCAAAAACGCAGAAAAATAAAAAATTGATAGGTCTAGACTATATTGTCAGCCGTGTTAAATTTTTACTTGTCGCAATTTTGTTAATTTTTTCACAAGCTCTCCCGGCCTGGTTTATATATTGATTTACAAAATGAATGTTAGCGACTTTTACCAGACCGGGGCGGTCTTGGCTACCTTCTTTTTGGCAAGGTCCCGCACTCCAATTGATTTTCTTAGCCTTTAGCTTCTCTGGACTCTGCAGCTTGTGGTTCTGGCAATTCTTGCAACGCTTTGCATTGCTCTAGAAGCTCTAGTAATCCAGGAACTTCCTCAGAACTATTCCCTAGCCCTGCCATTCTTTTAATTTTTGTTCCACGGGGTTCAGAGATCCCCCAACGATCCTTATTTTCTTGAAGACGATCATGGATTGTTCGAACAAATTGATTCAAGAAAACAGGATTACTTCCTGACTTCTTATAACGTTCTAAAAATTCTGATAATGCGTCTGGAGCAATCCAATCAATATTTGAATTGAATCCTATAGAACAGCAAATCCCGCTTAAAGCTTCATCTGAAAGCGATGCAAAGGCACTCTTCCATAGTCCCTTTTCCAATCCATAATAAATCAAATCGCTATTCCAGGAAATTTTTGCAAAATCTTCTGGGTTAAAGTGTTTGGCTATTTCTCCAACAAACTTACTAGTTGAGAGTTGTAGCCAACCCGTGATTACCTTTGGATCTTTAAGTAAAGTCTCTTTCCCTGCCAAGATCAAAGCTTTTAGAAGAAATGTTTGTCCTTTTTCAACAACTTGAGTCTTAAAGGATGTTCTTTCTTCTGAAAATGAAAAATTACATTTTTCATATAAAGTAACGATTTGACCAAAAGAATATTTCGAAGACAAGAACTTTACAGCCTCTTCTAGATTGCTTTCACCCTTTTCATGACCTTGTTCCCAAATAGCAAAAATTGCCGCATAAAAAGGGGCTTGAGCATTCAATCTTGCTGGAGCGCTATTTAAACCTAATGGCAATATTTCTAACAGCCCATAACGATCTATAACCCCCTTTGCTACCATACTACCAAACCATGAAGGATCTAGATGCGCTACACCAAGATCAAAGGTATCTGATCTGGTTAAAAGATCTAATTTTCCTTGAACAGCCGAAATAAAGTCTCTCATATCTACTTTTCCAGCCGCTCTCTCCTTAGATTCAGCATCTCCTTTTGCCTCAGCTTGCGATTCAGAAAGAATTTTTGCAACCAAGCTATTAATACATGCCTTTATGACATTAGGGTCTGGTCTATCATTACCCATTTGGATCATATAAGTGAGAACATTTACTCTTTGTTGCGGAGACATTTTATTAAAAAAAGCTTCTCGCTGCTGTGAAGTCCATTTTTCTGCTATAAAACAACATACATCGCAATGAGGAGTAAATTTATATATAAAGGCCAATTTACCTGCGTCATAAGCGTTGGCACTGCTTGGTGCATGCTTGAGAATATCATGCATTACTGTTCCTTGAAGACCATGTACTAACTCACGGTGTAAAAATTCTTTTTGAGTATGGCTTAGGCAACCAAGCAATTTCTCTCTCATAACCGGATTACGTACTTGTCCCAAAAGAAAGCAGCTCTGGTACATATTCAAAAGCGCTCTTCCTGCTAGAGTTGATTCACCATTGTTCTGCAAAACAAGATCTTTCACTTGGCTGAGTTGATCCTTGCTTAGGTAGCGCAATGTTTCAATCGACATCAGAGGCAATTTTTTATTTACATCCTTCGCGCTAAAGCATTTCAACACAAGACCAACAACGAGATTCATCAAGATGCGCAATCCATGCACCACATATTTGCAAGCGACAAAACGCCCTTTAGGTTGATTGGCTACGGGATCATACATCATGAGTGGTTGTGAGCAGCAGCCAGTTTTTGAGGTTTTTGGCATAATTATCCTATTTTGTGATTAATCGTTAATTAACGCAAGATTATATCAATAACAATTACTTTAGTCAAATGAAAACTTACTATTTTTTACGAATTAAAACGACAAGTACTCATATCTAAGTAGAGTCGCTCTAAAGAGCTATTTTTCTTCTTCGATGTCACCCACAGTTCCCTTCGGTCACTGTGGGCTATAATGAGAATCGCTTTCGCTGCGCACTCAAGCTCTAAAAACAAATGTCTGCATTTATCAGGTGCTCCGTCCGCTATGGAACTCCTCTATCTAAAGTCCGAGCAAACAAGGATCACCAGCCTCTTAACTTTTTCAAAACAGCTGCTAATTCAGGTGTGGTATGTAACCCCCAAGGATGATTCGAAGATTTACTTACCATAAGAATAACTTTATATAAGGATTCATTTGGTTTGTACCTTCGAATTAGAACTTCTGAAAACGCGTCTAAAGCAATATCCAACTCCCTAAAATCATAAGAACTTTCAAACATATATAAATCTTCACAAATGTCGATTAAATTTTTTCCTGACATTGTTGTAAAAACATCCTTGCGCAATGCTGCCGGCAATTTAATACATGAGTTCTTCGTCCAGTAAAAATTCTTAAACTCTTCTGGTTTAAGAATTTTCAAAACTTCCCCAAACAATTCATGAAAAGCCATATGTACGAAGCGCTTTTGACTTGGAATAGTTGGCTCTTTCAATAGTTTCGACTTTGCATCCAAAACTAATGCTTCAAAAAGAATTTGCCTTCCTAATGTAACCTCAGGTCTTGAAGCTTCTGAATTTTTAATCCACCTATAACACTTGTGATAGATGTCCTCTATATCCTCAAAAGACCAAGAGGCAAAGTACTCTTCAACCTCTTTTACACGAGCTTCACGATTGCTTTCACATCCCTCTCCCCATACAGCAAAAACCTTCGCAAGACATGCCTCATTTGGCATCTCTCTTGACAGGGACACCTCATTTAGTAACCCGTAACACAAATCTTCCTGTGCTAGTTTTGCCCGATTCGTACCATTTGAATTGTCATATAGAAATTCTTTTTGAGGCGTGCTTAAATGCCTTAAGAATTTATCTCTTAAATCTGTATTGCTACAGTTCTCATACATATTCAGTAGCGCTCGGCCTGTAGAGGTCATTTGCTCATTACTCTCAACTTTAAGGGTCTTTACCTGGCTAAGTTGATCAGAAGTCAAATATCTAAAATTTTCAATCGACATCAGAGGTAATTTATTGTTTACATCTTTAGCGCTGTAGCATTTTATCCATAGGCGAACAACTTGGTTCAATAAGATTCGCAATGCATGCACCACATACTTGCAAGCTACAAAACGTCCTTTAGGGCGGTTGGCCACGGGATCATACATGGCAATCGGGTGTGTGCAACAGCTAGTTCTTTGAGTTCCTGGCATAATTCCTATTACTGTTAACTTTTACGTAAAATAATATCATGGATGATTATTGAACTCAATAAAAACAGAAAATTACAAAAGCATTTAATTTGTAAATTAATATAAAAACCAGGCCGGGAGAGCTTGTGAAAAAATTAACAAAATTGCGACAAGTAAAAATTTAACACGGCTGACAATATAGTCTAGACCTATCAATTTTTTATTTTTCTGCGTTTTTGCCTATTT
>JACCWI010000050.1 GCA_013697725.1 Tatlockia sp. | reverse complement strand
TTGTTTTTGTGCAGTATGACCTAGTTTTTTTAGGTCTTTTTCTACATCTGCATCAAATTCAATTTTCCAGGTCAAGTCGTTTTTCCATTTCTTCAAGAGTTAGTCGTGGATTTTTCTTTTCAAGCCTTGATAAAGCAATCAGGTGCTCTTCTTGGTCATCTAAAAAATCTTGTATGGCTTGCTTAACATAAAAGCTTTTTGAGCGATGAGTTCGTTTAGCGAGTTCTGTTAAACGCTCATCCAGTTTTTCAGGTAGGCGAACTGCTAGCATATTATTCTCTAGTTTAATAAATGTATTACAAGTATAGCAAGTAATACATTTTTAAGGTAGTAATCTACTATTTTTATTTTAAGGTGAAATAGTATTTGGAATAGATAACGTACCTTAGCCATCACAAACAGGGTATAATGAGTGAAAAACAAAAATGAGACCCTATGAATTTCCTCGATCGCCAAAATCCGAAAAACTCAAAGTTTGTGATAGATAAGATTTTACACCCCTTAGCTGTACATTTTGACACCAATTCATTTTCGGCATAGCTGTCTTATTATTACACAGTGCATGTCAGCGGCTCTCCTGAAAAAACCGAACAAGCGAAAAAGAGCGACTTATCAAAATTCATTATTTTCTTTCAAAATGACGTAGGCAGTGATTTGGTCGATAGTTGGACACCAGCGGTGACTAAGCATTTTCAAAAGCACTTATGCAAAATCGTTTCGGAAAAAACAGGAAAACCCTATAAAGCGACTTCTATAAATAGAACGATGGCAACGATTCGACATGTTGGACGATGGTTACATCAACAACGCCCTTTATTAGCAGGTGACCCATTAGCACAAGTTAAAGACTTACAAACGGATGCACCAGATTGGAATAGACTCACTTCTAAACAATTAATGCGTTTGAAATCCGCATGTTAACAACGAATAAAATTGTGCACACGCAAGAATCAAAACCCACTGATGGAAACGGCCTTATTTTATGTCTTGCTTGGAACAGGCCTTAGAGAATCCGAAATTGTTACCTTAAATGTTTCTCAATATCGCAATAAAGGGTTTCATGACGTCTTACGACACAAATCGAAACGAGTTAGCCTAAAAATTCCTTTACCGCAGGAAACCAGAGACTTTTTGGATGACTATTTAGAGGGTAGGGCGACTGAATTCTTGGCGAATTCCGTCATGACTTTATTGTGTTTGTTTTGTCCATCGGAAATTTTGTCGTTTCCGGGCTAGAACCCTTTATGGCTTAACCACCTCTGAAATTCAAACTGGTCATTTACAGGTATCATATGCTTCCGATAAGGTTTCAGTTATCATGTTTTCCATATTGCTAGATTTTAATAGTGATAATTGGGAAGAAGGAAACGAAATGCCATTCGAGATATGTAACTTTTTATTCGTCAGCAAGGTAGTGAACTCACTTAAACTATGCGATTGAAACAGACCCCAAGGATTCCGTTTGATGGCACACACATCTCTGACCAGGGCTAATATTATTTCTTGGTTTTGTTTATCAAGAGTTTCCTGCTTTGAAATCCAATTATAAATAGTTTTTAACTTTGTGACCTTGCTATCAATATTATTGACAAACCAAAATTCGCGTCCTGCTTTTTTACCTTTGATATTATCTATCAATGTGGTTATGATTTGTTGAAGTGTAGTATTTATTGAAAGTTGAGTTAAGGGGCCTTCTTTTTCAGTAAATTCCCTTTTATCCTTAACTAAAATTGAATAACCGCTTTTTAGTGTCCCTAGGCACCCTTGTACTCTGGAGCTGGTGGCTATTTGAGCTGGGCAAAATTGAACATAATTAGAATATCTCGCATATAATTCACTCAGGATAAGCTCCACCTCGGGGTGATTGAGTGTTAATCCCGTCTTAATGGTCGGGGCTTTTAAAATAGGGGCTATAAAACAAAGGTGAATGACATTACTTTCTTTGAAAAACTTCTGATTTAACATCTCATAAAGTTCACTATTTAGTGTGCCAAATTTTTTGATTTCATCAAAAAATGCTTCTTTGCTAATTAGTACCCATCCCTCATCACGACTATTTGGACTGCCCGCATCGAGGGCGTAGACATATATTCCTTCTGTAATATCAACAATTCCCGGATGATGCCCGTCGTTTATTGATTGATTGGATTGATACGTTGGCGTATGTGCATCTCCCACTAAACACACATGTAATGGATTATTAGGAAATCGTTCTTTAGCATAGGCTATGGCTTTATAATGCTCGTAATTTTGAAGCATTCTCGCAACTGTAGTAACTTGTCTACAATTCTCGATTTGACTAAAACCCTCCATACTATAGGATTCGCAATTTCCCTCTTCACAGCCCACCACAGGAATACCTTCCTGGATAAAAGTTCTTACCAAATTTTGGCTGGTATAATAAGTAGATGGCTCATTAAAAACCTTTGCATTTAAATAAGCTTCCATTAAAGCGGTTGGTTTTTTTTGTTGCACGCTTTTATTTAATTCTTCTTGTAATTCTTTGCGATAACCTTCAATAAAAATAAGAGCATTCTGTTGTTTCAAAAATTCAATATTATGCATTAAAATTGCTTTTGGCGTTGAATGATTATGAGCTTCGCCAATCACAACTGTTTTTTTGTTTATAGTGGCATAAACCAAAATATCTTTAAAATTTGTAAAATCCTTAACTTCATCTGAATTATTCGGGTTAGGGTGTATTGTATTTCGCCATTGATTATACTCTTCAATATAATTTTTCCGCCTAGCTTCAATATTAACCAAACAGTAATTATTATCTTTATAGAGTTCATTATAATACCACGTAACATCAATAACACCTTCGTCTATAACCTGTTCATAGGATTCACCAAGAAGATCAAAAACTAAATCTTTGGGTAAATTAATTTTTAGTGGGCTTCCACAATCTAATAGATAATCTTCAAATAATTTTCTGCAATCTTCTTTTGATAATGCCATTTTCTAAATACGTATGTTAATTAAAAGAGAATAATACCATGATTGGATGCAAATTATTCTATATGAGTTAAATTTGATGTACAAATACAGGTTTAACACCATAAGGGTTTATCAGGATACCTGGTAACCCTTATGCGGCAGAAAAAAATAATCAATACAATAAAATAGTCGCTTATTGCATGAGATATTACAGCACAGCCTTATCAGTACTTTTTAGAACAGGTCACAACGTGAGGGCAAGGTAAAAGATGATTATCACCTATGGCTTGGCAACATTTTAATATGCTGAAATATTTACATTTATTATCAAATAAACTTATTAATATTCAATAGGTTAAAAATTATTATTAGAGGATAATATTCTAAGAATAATGGCAACTCTTGGTCTTAAAAAGAGCAGCCAAAGTACTATTGTAAAGAAACTATCCTCTTATCATTCTAATGATACTCTTCGGGCGCTGATTGAACTGGACCAAATCATCATGACATTGTATATGCTTGATTATATTGACGATGAAGGCATGCGTAAAACAGTTCATCGTTCATTGAACCGAGGAGAGTCCTACCACCAAATAAGATCGACAATAGCTAAGATAAGTAGCAGAAAATTGGTTGACAGAACAGAAATTGAACTTACTATTAATAATGAATGCGCTCGTTTATTCGCTAATTGCATTATTTTTTACAATGCTTCGCTTCTTTCTGGACTATATGATCATTATAAAAATAACAAGATGGAGGACGAATGGTTGAAAATTATTCGATTATCTCCTGTGGCATGGCAACATATCAACTTAATTGGAAAATATGAATTCTATAGTGACAAAGAATGCCTTAATTTACAAGAGGTTATACAAAATTTGATAGCCAATGAAAAAATCGATGTATTGGCTACAGCCTAGACTAGTAAAGGGTTGCAGAGGTGTTCTGGGAAATTTCGTACCTTCCTGAACTAAACCCCTACAATGAAAAAGCCTTTCTTTAAGTATGTCTTAACATAAAAACCAGAAAGGCTATAAAAGCTATTAAAATAAGTCCTAAAAAACCCATAGTTGAAAAACTTTTTGTAAGATTTTCTCGACTAAATTGCTCAGGGCGACCTTTAATACTACGATATAAAACCCAGATAATCAGTCCTGCACCAATAACACCGAGTATTTGATATAAGGTTTCCATTATCTCTCCTTTTTAAAAAAGTTAACTTTTAACTAGCAAAATTAAAGGCATCTGAAAACATTTGGCTCAAGGCCACGCCTTCAGCCAGCAATGCATCACGGGTTGCGAACACCATATCGAAAGGTCCGCTGATTACATATTGCCAATCATTAAGATCTTGTGCGTGCTGCTCAATGACCATTGATGCCAGAGAGTCTTTAGCTCGGGAATTGGGTAGTAAACTAAAATAACGGAAATGGCTGGCATGAGTTTGCCAATGAATGACTTTCTCATTCATATATAAATCACTTTGTGAGCGTGCACCCCAAAATAATTCAAAGGATCGTTTATCATCACTTGCGAATAATTGTTCCATCATGGCTTTTATGGGGGCAAAGCCTGTGCCCCCGGCAATAAATAAAATAGGTTTCCGCTTATCCAGATTTGTTAAATGACAATCACCAAAAGGCAGGCAAATCTTAAGCTTTCCCTGTTGTTTAATCTCGGCAAGCAACCGTTGGTTTGAGACATTATCGGGACTATGGCGTAGATGTAATTCATAGATATGGGAACCTAGAGGCGCATTGGCTATGGAGTAACTTAAACTTTCATTAGCTAAAAGAATATCCAGATATTGTCCAGCCTGGTATTCAATATAATGTTCGGGCGTCAAAATTAACTCGATAATAGAATCAGTTAAAGGATTTACCCTTTCCACAATGGCATAAATTGATGTTTGCTTCATAAATCCAATCCAAGTTTTGACCAATAATTATCAACGCGCTCTAAAATTTCTTTATCCATAACAATGGCTTTCCCCCATTCGCGCGCAGTTTCACCAGGCCATTTTGCAGTGGCATCCATACCCATTTTTGAACCCAAACCTGAAACAGGTGAAGCAAAGTCGAGATAATCTATGGGCGTATTATCGACCATAACAGTGTCACGGAGAGGATCCATTCTTGTGGTAATTGCCCAAATCACATCTTGCCAGTTACGCGCATCAATATCATCATCACAAACAATGACAAATTTAGTGTACATGAATTGACGCAAGAACGACCAAACAGCCATCATCACTCGTTTAGCATGCCCAGGATATTGTTTCTTGATAGTGACAACCGCCAATCGATAAGAACAACCTTCAGGTGGCAAATAAAAATCAACAATCTCAGGGAATTGTTTTTGCAGAAGGGGAATAAAGACTTCATTTAAGGCTAAACCTAAAATAGCCGGCTCATCAGGGGGTCGTCCCGTATAAGTGCTGTGATAAATAGGTTGACTGCGGTGGGTGATACGCTCAACCGTGAAAACAGGAAAGGATTGGACTTCGTTATAATATCCCGTGTGATCACCAAATGGACCTTCAGCTGCCTCTTCTCCAGCAGCAATATAGCCTTCCAGGATGATTTCAGCACTCGCTGGAACTGATAAATCAGACCCCAGGCAACGAGTGAGTTGAGTGCGTTGGCCTCGCAGTAAGCCCGCGAAAGCATATTCTGATAGGCTATCTGGAACTGGCGTCACTGCGGCTAATAGAGTTGCCGGATCAGCGCCAAGCGTCACTGCGACCGGAAACCGCTCACCTGGATAAACCTGCTGCCAGGCTTGATAATCCAAAGCGCCCCCGCGATGGGATAACCAGCGCATAATTAATTTATTTTTAGAGACTAATTGCTGCCGATAAATCCCCATATTTTCACGGGATTGATGTGGTCCTTTTGTCGTCACTAAACCCCAGGTAATAAGCGGTGAAATATCTCCAGGCCAGCATGTTTGGATTGGCAAGCGATTTAAATCCACTTCATCGCCTTCAAACACATATTCCTGGCAGGGCGCAGAACTGACGTATTTAGGAGCCATGTTAAGCGCTTGTTTTAAGAGAGGTAATTTAGAAAAAGCATCCTTAAACCCTTTAGGCGGATCAGGCTCTTTTAAAGCGGCCAAAAGCTTACCCACTTCACGCAAGGCACTGATAGTTTCTTCCCCCATCCCTAATGCTACCCGTTCAACGGTACCAAATAAATTGGTCAAGACGGGCATAGTACTTTCTTTGGGATTGGTAAATAGTAATGCAGGACCACCAGCTCTTAAAACCCGATCGCTAATAGCAGTCATCTCAAGCTTTGGCGAAACCGGATAGCTTATGCGCTTAAGCAAGCCTCTAGCTTCTAATTGGACAATAAAGTCACGGAGATCAGCATATTTCATTAGAAAGGATATCTTGAAAAAAATTTGCCAATTATGGCACAGGCAGCAAGTTAACAGAAATAAAGTCTTAGTCTTTCTCTAATTTTGAGGATAATTTTACCTGACTTTATTTTTTGGTGTGAATAAGTTTTAAAAACGGTGTTCTTGGCTTAATCATCAGTGATGAGCTTTTAAGAGTTTGTCATCTAAGCCAGGCAAAGATGACAAGTCAAGGTTTAATACTTTATTATTCCTGGCGCTTCATTGCATCAAAGAATTCTGCATTGGTCTTATGGTTTTTCATACGTTCAATTAAAAACTCAATTGCATCACATTCGTCCATGGATTGTAGAATTTTTCGCAAAATCCACGTACGTTGTAAATCTTCTGGTGATAACAGCAGATCTTCGCGACGTGTGCCTGAACGATTAATATTGATCGCTGGGAAAACACGACGTTCAGAAATACTACGAGATAAGTGGATTTCCATGTTACCGGTTCCCTTAAACTCTTCGTAAATTACTTCATCCATTTTAGAACCAGTATCAACCAGTGCTGTAGCGATGATGGTCAAAGAACCGCCTTCTTCAATATTACGTGCAGCACCATAAAGTCGCTTGGGTCTTTGCAAGGCATTAGCATCCACACCGCCGGTTAGAACTTTTCCTGAAGCAGGCACGACTGTATTATAGGCACGAGCCAGACGGGTGATTGAATCCAATAAGACCACCACATCACGTTTATGCTCAACAAGTCGCTTTGCCTTTTCAATCACCATCTCCGCAACCTGTACGTGACGATTAGCAGGCTCATCGAAAGTACTCGCAACAACCTCTCCTTTTACGGAGCGTTGCATTTCGGTTACTTCCTCAGGACGTTCGTCGATAAGCAAGACGATTAGATAACAGTCGGGATGATTTTTTTCAATTGAGTGTGCAAGGTTCTGCAACATCAAGGTCTTACCCGCTTTCGGGGGAGAAACAATCAGTCCACGCTGACCGCGACCAAAGGGCGCGCACAAATCAACAACTCTTGCAGTTAAATCTTCTGTACTACCATTGCCTTGTTCCATAACAAGACGCTGATTGGCAAAAAGGGGAGTTAAGTTTTCAAACAAAATTTTACGCTTGGCACTTTCAGGGGAATCAAAGTTAATTTCATCTACTTTTAATAAGGCGAAGTAGCGCTCATTGTCTTTGGGCGGTCGAATTTTACCTGTTATGGTATCGCCTGTACGTAATCCAAAGCGCCTAATTTGGCTTGGCGATACATAAATATCATCAGGTCCAGCCTGATAAGAGCCATCTTCGGAACGCAAAAAACCGAAACCGTCAGTTAAAACTTCCAAAACACCACCGCCGTGAATATCTTCACCTTTATGCGAATGGGCTTTTAGAATGGCGAAAAGAATATCTTGCTTGCGCATACGGGCAGTATTTTCAGCGCCCATTTCCTGGGAGATATTGACGAGATCGGCTATGGGTAATTTCTTAAGTTCACTAAGATTCATACTTCTCACTTGATGTATTGGGTTAAATGAATTGGTTTTCCGAGGTAATTAAATTGGAAGGATAGTTAAGGAGGTCTACTATCCAAGACAAATTCTCTAGTTCACTAAATTTACTATCATTATCGTTTACGATTGCTTAGCAACTTTCCTTTCAGTCAGTAGGCAAGGGTAAAACAAAATTGAGGTCTTTGAAGTGGAAGCCTGAGAAAATGACTACACATTGAGACTAGAGCCTAACATAGCTTTTCAATCAGATCCACTAATTTTTTATGTGCCCCATCATGACATTTAGATAAGGCGCATAAATTTTTTTTAAGTATTGGATTCAACGAATGCGCTGAGTTGCGATTTAGACAACGAGCCCATTTTAATTGCTTCTACCTGGCCATTTTTAAATATAATCAAAGTAGGAATAGACATTACCCCATATTTTGATGGAGTCTGTGGGTTTTCATCGATGTTAATTTTAGCAAAAATTACTTTGTCACCGAGACTAGCCGCTACTTCTTCCAAAACTGGCGTTAAAGCTCTGCAAGGACCACACCACTCTGCCCAGAAATCAAGAAGCACTGGCTTGCCAGAATTAATCACTTCTTGCTCGAAATTAGAATCTGTTATCGTTTTAATAGTATCATTCATGAATAAACCTCAGTTATTTAAAAAAAGAAAAAGTAGAACATTATTATAGATCACCACTTACAGCTTGCAATACACTGATAGCGGTTATTGCTGCTGTCTCTGTTCGCAAAATCCTTGGCCCCAGCGTCAACGGGCTAAAGCCTGCAGAGAAAATCTGCTCTAGTTCCTCTTCGCTAAAGCCACCTTCAGGACCAATTAATAAAGTAATTTCAGCTTGCTTAGAGTCATAATCGCGCCAAGTTTTTATCTCTCGAGGATCTAAAACCAACTTAAGCTCGGCATTGTTTTCCAGCAGATAGTCATTGAGTGTCATGATCGGCTTGATCAATGGAATTTGATTACGACCGGATTGCTCGCAGGCGGCAATCGCAACCGCCTGCCATTGGGCCAATTTTTTTTCCATACGTTCTGCATCCAGTCGTAATACTGAGCGAGAGGTGCTAACCGGACTAATACTCGCAACACCCAGCTCTACAGCTTTTTGCACCACAAATTCCATGCGCTCACCTTTAGATATAGACTGTGCCAGGTGAATCTTACAAGACGACTCTCGATTAACGACACGCTCTTCAATAATTTTAACAGTCACTTTTTTCCTGTGCACCGCTAAAATAATCGTCGAAAATTCGCGATTGTCACCGCAAAATAAGGTAAGCTTAGCCCCTGCTTGCATGCGCAAAACCACGCCAATGTGCTGTCCGGCTTCTGACGTTAAATCGAAGGTTTGATCAAGGCTAAGGGGACCGGCTTGATAAATACGAACCTCTCTCACATCTGCTCACTTTTTGATTGAAACTATTTTCTATTCTACTCGGGTCAGGCAACTTTTCGCTAGCTTGAGTCGAAAAACTTTGATTTTTACCCTTTGCAGCGCTATGTTAGCGTTTTATTTTTCAGGACTTAACTATTATGACCAAGACAAGAATTGAATCCGATTCTATGGGAGAAATTCAGGTTCCTGCTAGCCGCTATTGGGGCGCACAAACTGAGCGTTCACTCCATCATTTTAATATTGGTCATGACCTTATGCCGCTTGAGCTAATCCATGCTTTTGGGATTTTAAAAAAAGCAGCCGCGCTTACCAATTATAATTTAGCTAAACTTTCAAAAGAGAAAACAGACCTTATTGTAAGGGCAGCTGACGAAGTTAGTGCAGGTCAATTGGACGAGCATTTTCCTCTTCATGTTTGGCAAACTGGTAGTGGTACGCAATCTAATATGAATGCTAATGAAGTAATATCCAATCGGGCAATTGAAATGGCCGGTGGTGTAATGGGAAGCAAAAAGCCTGTTCACCCCAATGATGATGTAAATATGTCGCAGTCTTCAAACGATACTTTCCCAACTGCCATGCACATTGCCACAGCACTGGCTTTTCATGAAAAATTAATTCCTGCCGTGGCTCAACTACGTGAAGCCTTGGTTAAAAAAGCCCTTGATTTTAAAGACATTATTAAAATTGGCCGCACGCATTTACAAGATGCAGTTCCACTAACCTTGGGTCAGGAATTTTCAGGCTATGTCGCGCAATTAGATGCTTGTATTTTTCGATTCAAAGCTGCAATGCCAGAAATCTACGAACTCGCTTTAGGTGGTACTGCTGTAGGAACTGGTTTGAATACCGATCCTCAATTCGCCGCTAAAGCGGCCACAGAGATTGCCGCACTCACAAAATTACCTTTTATTTCTGCGCCTAATAAATTTGCAGCCCTTGCCTCACATGAACCCTTGGTAATGGCACATAGCACACTTAAGGCCTTAGCCTGTGCTCTAATGAAGATAGCGAATGATATTCGCTGGCTGGCTTCCGGCCCTCGTTGTGGCATTGGTGAATTAATTTTACCGGAAAACGAACCCGGCTCTTCGATTATGCCTGGCAAAGTGAATCCCACACAATGTGAAGCCTTGACGATGGTTTGCGCACAAGTTTTTGGCAATGATACGGCCGTTAGTTTTGCAGCAAGTCAGGGAAATTTTGAACTCAATGTATTCAAACCGGTGATAATTTTTAATGTTTTAAACTCGCTGAATCTTTTAGCAGATTCTTGCAATTCTTTCCGTGAGTTTTGTGTTGAAGGAATACAAGCTAACCGGGCGATGATCGATTACTATTTGCAAAACTCTTTAATGTTAGTTACCGCTTTAAATCAACATCTTGGTTATGATAAAGCAGCTAAAATTGCAAAGACCGCCCACCAAGACAATATATCGTTGCAAGAGGCTGCAATTAAACTTGGGTTTTTAACCGCAGAGCAATTTAAAGACTATGTAAAGCCTGAAGAGATGGTCTATGCGAAGTAGAGGTTTCCGCAAGGTGCAAGCAATACTCCCGTCACTTTAAGAATAAGATTCTATAGACCCCGGACAAACCGGGGTACTTCAAGGCAACAGCTGAGCGCCTACTCAAGATTTCTTTAATCTCTCTATACACTCACCTAACACCGAAACATTGTTAGAAAATATCCAGGTTAATCCGCGGTTTAATTCTCTATATAAACCAAACCGTGAATCAACCATACCGACTCCCACTCGTTTTTTTGCTAGGTTTAATTGGGCAACCTTGGTGTTATTTAGCAATAAGTAATGACCTAAAACCCCACCGTAATTATTTTGCAAGGCTAAGTTACAAAATTTGCTTACGTTATTATGCACGGGCACTAGTAATAGCACGGCTGGTGAGAAGGATTTAAAGGTTGAAAAAAGAGAACCGTCCAGACTAAGTAAATGGTAATCTTCACCAGGTCTTAATGATTTAAGCTCCTCCTTTAAGGCTTCTTCAGCAACAAAAGGCGCTTTAAGTTCGATGAATAAATGCATGCGCTTACCATAACGCTCAACCACTTCAGCCAAGGTTGGAATTTGAGGCACGAGTTGTCGCAAAGTTTCAAAATTGAGCTGACTAATTTGCAGATTTTTTCCCCAAAGCCGAGCTAAGGTCGGATCATGATTGATAACTAAAATACCGTCAGCTGTCGCATGAACATCAAACTCTATGCCCCAACAACCCAGAACAAGCGCTCGAGCGAAAGCTGCATCCGTGTTTTCAATGATTTCTAATTTATTATCATGAGCACCACGATGGGCTATGAGGCAAACCTCACTAAGGTGGAGTCTGGATGGCATTTTGCGTGGAAAGAAAGCAAAAAATCCATCCAGTATTTTTTCGGCAAAGTTTAGCAGCATATATAGTCTTCTTTGAAATTTTAGGAATTTTGCAAGAATTTTTTTGCAAATGCCAGTGCCTTAACCCTATAGACCAAAAAGCGAAGAGATGAAGAGATTTTTAAAGTTTATAAGAATTTTCCAAAGTTGACATCCAAGGCTCATAAAATGTACAATTAATACACATTAGGGAATGATTTAGTCTATAAGGCATTATTAATATTTAGTATTTTCGAACGGAAAAGAGTAAATAAACATTAAAAAATAATATTCATGGGCTTTTCTTAATATTGCCCTAATCTTTTTGCTATAAAATGACAACTAGATTGAGAGATAAGGCCTTCTTCCCGGCCAGCTCGGAGAGATTATGCGTAGTAAATATGTACCTAAAAAAACAGAGTTTGATTTAGTTCGAGAGGAAATGAATGCCTATGGCGAATTTAAAACCAATGCTATTATACAAACTCGCATCAATGAAATTTTAACGCTCATCAATCCTGAAAATATTTTTAAACTCTCAGCGACTTTATATACGGTAAATTTAATAAAGGTTCAGCTTTATAAAGAAATACTAGTCGAAATGATTAACAATTTAGATGGTCTAGCTGCTGACTTTAACAGTTTAAAGGTTCAAAGCAATCTTATAACAGAGCTTAATAATAACCTAACCACTATCAATAATTTGATAAACAGTAATTTGCCACCGGATTTTAGCAAGGTTATGGTTGACCTTAGCGTAACCTATCGTCAGGTTAGTTTTGCTAAAATTTTAAAGCAAGCAAAGGGTTCATACACGGCCTTTATCGACAAAGTTGATGACCTTTTTCAAAATAAAAAAGAAAATTTTGATTTAACTTATATTTCTTCTTTGAAAGATAAAGAAATAAATCAATTGCTTGAGTCCTTAGATCGTCTGGAAGAGCGAAAAAATAGTATAAAAAAATCCATCACCGATTTAGTTAGTATTGAAGGTGAAGAACAATTAAATGCTCTCAATACTGCGTCTATGGATTTGGAGCCTCTTACCAGAACAGTGCAAATTAAATTAAAAAAATTAATAGATCGTTTGGCTCAGTTTCCACCATCTCCTCATCCTGAGGTAATTCAATATTTGTCTACTTCCAAACAAGACGACGGCTATTCTTACCTTGAATTTCAGCAAAATCATATCCTGTCTACAAACGTAGATGAAGCAAGCTCTGAACTCAAACAAATTAAATATAGTTTAGATGACATCCATTATGAAATTACTAATTCTCATCCAACTTTAAGAGATAATCAGCAAATTTTTAAAAAATTCAAAACCATTGAAGATTCAAAAGCTAAAGTGAACGCCACCACCCTTAGTTCAATTAAAAAAATAAGAATTGAACTTTATCTACTTATTTTGACTGAAATGATTAGACATTTGGGTGGAAAAATAGAACTTGCAGATAGGGTAACTCTGATAGCTGATGCTGCTAACAAACTTTGGGCGCCTAAACCCATCAATGAAATGTCAAAAAAAGAGCTTATTGCTAAGCTGAATGAAGTGTCCAGGAAAGTTAAGAGCGGTGATATCGATGGCGAAATTACCGCGGGGTTAATGAAGAAAATTATCATAGCCTATGGCCAATTTGCCAAGACGCAGGCAGCAATCAGCGGCCCAACACAGGAAGCATTGCAGAAAGTTAAAACAGTTAAATCCAACCTTGGCAGAAAAACTCGTATTGAAATAAACATTCCTAATCAAATTACTAAAACAAGCCCTCAAGTTCTAACCCCCAAGCCTAACAGCATAGAGGATATCAATCTTGCTTACGATTTAATTATTAAAAAAATCGAAGCAACGACTACAAGCTATCCTAATTTTAAAGCCAATCATTTTATAATTGTTACAGAGGCCATGAGCGCACTTAAAAATGAAAGCAAAAATATCTTGTTAGAATACGAGGCGACTCAGGCAAAATATATTCAATCCAAAGATCTTTTTCAGATGGAGAGCGCTCTAGAAGAATTAGGCAAAATATATAAATCCTTATCCACTAATAAAGAGCAACTTGTAACAAGTTTATTGCAGGCTCAGAAGTCTAGAGAAAAGGCAGTCAATACAGCTCAAGCTATAATTGAAATAAAAATTACCTCTCTAAAAAATTATAAAATGATTTTAACAGGCCAAAGTGCTTATGCTAATCCAGAAACTTTGGCTACATTAGTTAAGCAAATGTCTAGCTTGGAAAAATTAAAGAGTGAGCTTGCTATTTTGCAATTAAATGAAATTGCTGAACAATCAAAGCTTGAAATCGACAATTCAAATATCTTGTTGGATAAATTACGAGAAGATATAGCCGATAGGGATCTCTTAGGTTTAAACGCGCAAGAAGAGATTAACAACAAATTTAAAGAGATAACTCAAAAACTAAGCTCTATTCCCACCAATTTAGCTTACACTTCTTTGATTGATTCGAAGGCCTGGCTTAAGAGGGTTAACAAAAGAAAGCTTGACCTTGAAATTATGCTTAGCACTTTGCCAAAAGAGATGATTGTTATCGAAAAACAAAGAGCGATTCAAAGCCTATCCATCGATTTTATTGAACCACTGCTAGTAGATATTAAAAATATCACTAACAGTCTTTTTAACAAAATCTCTGCTTTGCATCAGCGCATCAAAACTTTAAAAGAATTAAAAGCTACAACCGCGCTTTACCATATAGCTCACTTTAAGGTTGATTTATCGCTTGAGGAAACAGTTAAAAAATTCAATAAGTTTGGTCCCCAATCTGAGGATCCTACTACATTATACGTATGCAATCACAATGACCTAGCAAAATTAGATAACGAAATTAAGCAATTAGAAATTTGTGCAGAGAATTATCTAAAAAAACAAAATGAAAGACTTAGGTCCGACGATATAAAAACTATAAATAACTTGCTTAACTCCATAAATTTAAGCATAGAAAAAAGAAGCAAGGAACTCGAAAAAGACTTTGAAAGTGACCCAATCTATTTAATTTTATTTGCTTTCGAAAAAATTATTACCAATCGAAAAAATAAATATTTGAATTTAGAAAATCTGTATGAAACTCGCCTTGAATTTATTCAAGACATAGCAACAATCATGACTGAAACCTTTCAAGAACCCACTTTAACGCTATTAACTAACTCAACTTCATGGATTTTAAGAGACTTAATTAATGGAATAGATGCGTTCATCGAGTGGGTTAAAAGCCAGATAGTAAGCACCCAAGAAAAGCCACCTCGCTATAAAGTTCAATTTTGGCCTATTGCTTATGAAGTAGATGTGGCTAAGGCTTTGGAAAAAACTCATAATGATTTAGATAGGATTCAATCAAAACTATATGAGAGCAGCTCTGCACAACTACAAGAAAATTTTAAAATAAAATAGGAAAGGGGAGAGGCTCCACCCTTCCTATAAATCGTGTTCACAATAAAGATTGACAGTCACCTCAATCTTAAGTAATTTAGCGACCATTGCCGAGGTGGTGGAATTGGTAGACACGCTAGCTTCAGGTGCTAGTGGGGGAAACCCCGTGGAGGTTCGAGTCCTCTTCTCGGTACCATTAAGAACTATTACTGTTCTTGATAATTTATAGCTTTATGTAATTCTCAATTATAACTTTTATTACCCCCAAATTCTTAGCAGTTTGGTCAATTGCTCCCCAACCTGCCTCGACTCAGTTCATGACGTCTAGTACTGGATGTCCGGGACAAGGGGGCAGGTAGGATAATTCGACGCCTTCCTCCTCGTAAGAGCAATTTACTATCCAAATCAAACCTTGATTGCGCTACGCTACATCAAGGTTTCCATTCTGAATTGTGAACTTGTAACCATCGTTTATATAATAAAACTAAAATAGATAACATTATTTATCTCATGCTCAACTCTATTAACGAGAAACTGATTTAAATAGGCGAGCTGGCAACGGTGTTTAGCGCAAGGAAAACTGAAGCCAAACATAAAACGATTTTGGCTAATTTGTTTTTGATTGCTCCATATCGGTCTATTTAGGTTAAGAAAAATTTCTTCTGAAATAAACGGCGTAAAACGACTTTGTACACGAAAACGAGGAAAGCTTATAAGCACCAACTGCCGATAAACCAGACTTAGCTCTTTGTATCCTGTTCTTCGTCGCTCTTCCAGCCTTGATCGAGAGCTTAGTTCAAGATTTAAATTTTTTAATAACTCTGCTTCCAGTTGTTGATAGATTCGCCGAACTGTGTTCTTAATACGCCTATCTGGCTCGACAATTCTAGTGGGTATATAGGTATAACCTAGCCAGATTTTTGTTCTGTTAGAGCTACGATAACCTAGCTGGGCTTGCATTAAAGTTTGATATAATAGTCCCGGCTGCTCTGTAAATCGTCCCTCTAGTGACAAGCCATAAACCCAAGGAGTTTTTTTTGAAAATTCACTGCTGTATTGGATATTGGTCCAAACTCGTAGCGGCTGCTTGTCGGGGAAACATTGAAATGGCAATACTATAAATAAAATTAGAATTAACCAGGGAGGAGCAATAAATAGTTTCATAATTAACAGTCTTTGTTTCAAAATGCAAAATCCTTCCTGGCTTTTGCTGCAGGCTGGGCTAATTAACTATTTAGTCACGCACTGGTATCGAGAAAACAGTGTACTGTTTTTAGGGTAAAAAATAAATTAATAGAAAAACAAAAAAACTTTACACTGTCTAGGTCAGCTGTCAATAACTATAAATTATTCGCTTTGCCCCAAGGCCTGACCATAACGGATGGAGCTTCCGGCTTTCAGGTTCTCTTGCCAATGAAATTTTTCACCGTCGGCAAATAATAAAACTACGGTTGAACCGAGTTTAAAATATCCCATTTCTTCACCTTTTTTTACAAAAGCCTGTTCTTCAGAAATAGAAGCTAAATTAAGCTGCTGCCTTTGCCGCGAACGCTTAATATCACCCTGCCACCGTGTTCCAATTGCACCAACAATAGTGGCTCCAACTAAAACCATGGCCATTAGTCCGAGTTGAGTTTCAAAAAAACAAACTAATCGTTCATTGCGTGCAAATAATTGCGGTAGAACGCGGGCAGTGGTGGGTTGAACCGAGAATAATCGTCCAGGAACATAAATCATCTCCTTCAATTGACCATCAATTGGCATATGAACACGGTGATAATCTTTAGGAGCAAGATAAACTGTGGCAAAACGACCATGGTTGAATTTTGTGCTTAGGTTTGCATTACTAGCTAATAATTCATTAACGGTATAATAGCGACCCTTAGCCTGTAGAATTTTCCCCTCTTCTATTAAACCTAATTCACTAATAGAGCCATCCACGGGGGATAAAATGTCAGCTTCTGCAAGAGGCCGGCATTCCGATTTTAAATGACGGATAAAAAAATCATTAAAACAGGCATAATTTTCAGGATTTTCTTCGCGAGCTTCGTTCATATTGACGTTGTATCGCTTGATAAAATCTTGAATGAGCCAGTTTTTTATTACTGGGGTTTTAATCCTGGCCATAAAGCCCGCAAAATGGGTTAATCCCTGTTTTGGCAGGATTAATTGTGGTGCAGTTTTTAAATAGTCATTTAACATAAAATTAGCAAATAATAAAAAGGGGCAAATCATACCTCGAAATGACTGAGGTTGCTATTTGTCCGTCAATCTTAATTGGGTTTAGAGAGCTGCGATGCAACCTCTTCCACAATTTCCTGGTCTAGTGATTTATAATCAATTTCTGAGCGCGTAGAGGTATAGAAAAACAGGTCGCCCGTTTTTTGATAATAATTATAGTGTAAATAACTTGCTGCGCCTAAAGTCATTAGGGATAAAGCGATGGTTAACATATTGACAATGATCACCGCCAAGCCTCTTAGGATAGGAGCTGAGTCCATTTTTAGCGCGGTTGCCATCTTTTTTTCTGCTTCTTTAACCGCTTTAATAAAGGTTTCAATCTTTTCTTCTTGCTGCCCTTCGACCTTTATTAAAGTTAGAGAATTGTACATAGCCTGATATAAGGTCGCGCGGTATTCTTTTTCACCGTTAAGCAGTGCCTGATATTTTTTAGGATTCTCCGTTTTTAAGCGTTGTTTAATTTGATCGGATTTTAGTTCAATTTTAAGTATCGCCTGGTAAAAACTTTCATTTTTTTTGCCTTTAGCAAACATAAAATCAATTAGGTCATCATCCAAATTGAGTGCTCGAAGTCTATTGATTAAGATACCATTTTGGATTGGTTTGTATTCAATAGCACTATAATTAGTTAGGTCTTTTTCAGAAGAAGTATGTTGAAGGTTTTTCAATAAGTGGGGGATTAGTCCGGAGCCAGAATTTTTGGGTAATTGATCAAGCAGTAAACGAAAATCATGGGTCTTTTTCTTCTCGTTTTCATCAAAAGGTTCAAGGTAAGCCAAATTAAAAGCATCTTTATTCTTTGGTGCATAGTCATAGAGCTTTGCTAGCCTATTAATCAAATCTTCATCAGGTAAATCGTTAGTGAATAAACGACTGTAAAGTCCCCTATGATTTTCAACGCATAACATTGCTTTTGCCAATTTTGGGTTTTGCAATAATTGAGCAAAGGTCAGATCAATATCCTTGCGCTCCCAGGATCGACTCAAATTGCAATAAGCATTGACCGCATTTTCTGTTATCTCATGATTGATTTTTAGATCAGCTGCCAAGCTAATGAAGCCTTCTAACACGGGTAAATATACTTCATTATCCACTGTTGAATTTTCAAGCATAGTTAAAGCCCAGGCTAATTCGTCGGCTATTATTTTAGAGTTTAGTTTTAATTCATGGGGATTTAATTGTTTATAGAACTCAACAATTGCAGCAAAAATACGCTGTTGTCCCCTGAGAAAACCATCTATTTCAAGAAGGTTTGAGGACTGTGTTTCTTCTTCATTCAACAGCAGTTGAGAATTAGAATGGATGTTCAACAACAAAAGAGGTAAGGCTCTGTTTAAATACCCTCTAATTAATTGCTCATCAACATCGTTTTCTACTTTAAGAAAGCTGTTAAGGAATCTAAGCGTCTGGCAGACAAAGGGAGTTAAATCTTTAGAGTCAAAGTTAAGTTTATGTTCATTTAAAAAATATGCAGCATGATGTTTGAGGGGATCAGTTAATATTTCAACAGTTTCTTCAATATTGAATTTTTTATTGTTTAATTCAATCACTAATTTGGCGAGATAGGGAAAGGTTTTAACATCCGCAGCAAACTTATTAAAATTTAGGCAGGTTTCGAAACGTGCAGCGATGATTAGGAAAGCTTCGCGTTGATAAAAATTCTTTTGAGTGAAAATTTGCTCGAGCACTTCAAGATTATCGACGCTGAGTAAACTCGAAATACTGGAATTCAGGTCTAAACGATCTAGAGCAATAATAACTTCCGGCATTCTCGGGTTTTGCATTAATTCTTTTATTTGTTCAATCTCAAAATTTAACTTATCTAAAATATAGCAGGCCTGTATTTCTTTTTTTTCAGTACAGAAATATAGTTGTTTCAGAAACTTATCCCCAGGATTTTGCAGATAGTGCTCAGCCAGACTTTCCCTCAAATTGGAATTAAGCTTTATATTTTGCTTAAAAGCAGGTAGAACCTCTGCAAAATATTGCAATGCCCAGTCAATGTGCGATTCTGCTAAGCCGAATTTTTGGCTCAAAAAATTAGCCAAATCTATAGGGCTAAAGATTTCTTCCAATACCGAGTTACGGGGCAACTTCGCTAAGACAGCTAAAAGTGAAGCGCTGGAGCGTTGTGGTAAATTAAATAACATTTGGCATGCTAAGGCATGACGAAAATTATCAGCAGGGAATTCCCAATTCTCTTGAGCCAAATGATTTAGGTTTAACCAAAACCAGTCAGATGTTTCCACGGTAAGGAATTTATTAAAAAGTTGTTGTGAGAAATCGGTTTTTAGAATAAAACTTAATCCATTGATTTTCTTAGCTTTTAAAAGCTGAATTAATTTGTTTTGATCAAAGTAGCGTACTTTAATCAGGTTTTCGATAAACTGCGGATCTTTAAATTCAGCAAACTCAGCTATATTAAGCTCCATCGAATCCAAAAATAATAAAAAATCGAGAAGCTGTTTGTTATCCTGATTTTCAATTATTAATTGGTATATTGGGTTATTTTTACTCAAGCAACCCATGATTTGCGCTGCAGTTGGCCTAATTTTATTTTGATTAATAATTTTAAGGGCATCATTAGCAAGAATCTCGGATAAGTGTTCTGGAAAAAGTTCAAATAGTTGAGTTTTGTCAGAAAAATTAGGCCCTAAGCACTCGACAAATAAATTCATTTGCTCGATTTTTGGATCTATTTCACCCTTGGAGTTTATAACTAAATTAATAAAGCTATTTACTTTCTTGGAATCAATTGCTTGTATAAAGTCTTTTTTTACAGTCGACCTAGAGCTAAGTGTCGCGGCATTGTTTTTCTTAAAGTGAGTTTCAGGATTAAATGATGCTAATATTTTAAGCTGATGCTGATCTGAGTTTAGATTAGTATCCTTAGCGTGTGCGATAATCCACATGTCTGGGTGGGATTTACGATAATAAATTGATAAAGCACATAGTTTATTGGAGTCATCTCTATAAGCAAAAGCCACTTGGCCCACGTCTAATTGCTTTATTAAAGTCTTGTCATCTAATGAATAAACTTTCTCTTCAGGGAGAAGTAGCTCATCGGGTAGTGGTCTGCCAAAAGCAAGTATAATACTTTCTGCAGTAAAATTCCCTTGGGTATAGTGCTCATCAGCTACTTTCAAAAAAGCCGTTTTAAATAAATCTGCTTCTCTAGGTGTTCCCAAAAAATAGGTGCGGCCAACATCATTGGCTACAGCGCCTGAGTTCGTGTACTTGAGAGCAAGCGTTCTCTCAGCACCTAAACTAATACAGACTTGTTTGAAACTACCTTCGATCAGATACCACATGTTATAACTCTTAAAGAATTGATCTAATCCCATTATAACTGAATATTTAATGGCAATATGCTAATTTTCAGTAAAGAATGTGTTATTTTTGTGATCTTTCAATTAAAAGAGCTTTTATGAAATTTAATATCATTGGCGCGGGACGTTTAGGTAAAGTGATTGGTCAAGCTCTACTTCATTCCAAACAAGGTGAACTACTAGCTGTTTGCAACAGCCATTTTTCCAGCGCAAAACTTGCAGTGGAACAATTAGGTTCAGGCACTGCAGTAGCCAATCCTGTTGATTTACCCAGCGCCGATATAACCTTCATTACCACGCCGGATGACAACATACCAGAAATGGCTAAGCGTTTAGCTGAAGAAAAAATTCTTAGACCCCGATCGCTGGTAATTCATTGCAGCGGGGTCCTATCCTCAGAGGTTTTAAACCCATTGAAAAATATCGGTTGTTATATTGCAAGCCTTCATCCTTTAAGAGCTTTTAAAAAGATTGATTTACATTTAAATCAATCTGCATTTGAAGACTGTGATTGCGTGGTTGAGGGAGAGGATGAAGCTCTCGCCACGATATCTCCGCTTTTTAAAAAATTGGGAGCGAAGATAATTCCAATCAAAGCAGAAGGAAAAACGGTCTACCATACAGCGGCGGTCATAGCATCCAATTATTTGGTTACTCTTGCTGCAACAGCTGTTGAGCTCTTTACTGAGGCGGGCATCGAACCCTCCCTTGCGAAACAAATGACAACTAATCTTATGACTAGCAGCCTCAATAATATTCAACAATCAGCGCATGTTGCCGAGGCACTCACCGGCCCTTTACAACGTGCTGATATCTCTACTCTAAACAAACATTTGCAAGCCCTTGCTAAACCAACAACAAAAGCGCTCTATGTAAAAGCGGCGTTGGCTACACTTCCTTTGACTAGATTATCCGAGGAGCATCAGGAGCAAATTCAGGCTTTATTAGAAGACAGTTGCAATGCTGTAACCGATTGAAGTCCTCGTGGTAAGCGATGACCACGACGCCCTCGTTCACCAAGATAAGGCTTAAGATCTTCAAGTTTTAAAGTAAAATGTCGTCGTCCTGCATGGATTGTTAGCGAATCTTCCGGCGACATCACTTGCAAATCAATCACAAATTCCTCGCGCTGCTGCACCTTAAGTGAAGCAATAGTTATTAATTTATTGCCTTTTCCGCGACTAAGTGCAGGTAACTCAGCGACGGGAAAGACTAGCAACCGGCCAATATTGGTAACTACGGCAACTAATTGTGTTTCTTTGTCGTTAATTAAACGCGGTGTTAACACTAAGCTGTTAGACGGTAATTTGATGCAAGCTTTACCATTGCGATTTTTTACATACAAATCTTGAAGTTGAGTGATAAAACCATAACCAGCATCGGAAGCTAATAAAACCCAACTCTCAGCATCACCGGCAATAAGTGCTGAAAATGAAACCGTGTCGGCAGGGTTTAATTTTCCTGTTAGCGGTTCGCCTTGACCTCGGGCTGAGGGCAAGACATGACCGGCTAAATTGTAAACTTTCCCTTCACTATCAAAAAAGACCACTTGCTGATTGGAGCGGGCATTCGTCTGAGCTTTAAAACCGTCACCGGCTTTATAACTAAGATCGCGGCCTTCCATATCATAGCCCTTCGCCGCGCGAATCCAACCTTTTTGAGAAAGCACAACAGTTAGGGGTTCATTGGGAAGGATATCTTCTTCTTTCAACGCTTGAGAGTCCTGACGCGCCACCAAAGGCGAGCGACGAGCATCACCAAACTGTTTTTTATCGGCTCGAATTTCATCTTTGATTAAAGTCTTTAAGCGCTTTTCACTAGCCAGAATAGCTTCTAAAGAATCACGTTCCTGGCTTAATTCATCTAATTCGCCGCGCAACTTCATTT
This sequence comes from Tatlockia sp., assembly GCA_013697725.1. Lineage (GTDB taxonomy): Bacteria > Pseudomonadota > Gammaproteobacteria > Legionellales > Legionellaceae > Tatlockia. Next base: position 62,647 of record JACCWI010000050.1, on the reverse strand, counting down.
CTTCCAATTTGGCAAGATGACGTAATTTCATTTCAAGAATAGCTTCAGACTGGCGCTCGCTTAGCAGGAATCGCTCCATTAGTCCCTGTTTTGGATTATCATGTTCACGGATAATGGCTATCACTTCATCGATATTTAAATAGGCCGTAAGTAACCCTTCCAACACATGAATACGATCTAGAACCTTATCTAAACGATGTTGTAGACGTCTTTTTACGGTACTAATCCGATAACTTAGCCATTCTTGTAAAATGGTCACCAAATTCTTTACACGCGGCTTGCCATCCAAGCCTATCATATTGAAATTAACACGATAGCTTCGTTCTAAATCGGTCGTTGCAAAGAGATGCGACATTAACCCCTCAACATCTACCCGATTAGATTTGGGCAGAATTACAAGTCTAGTGGGGTGTTCATGATCAGACTCATCGCGGAGATCCTCAATCATCGGTAACTTCTTTTGCTGCATTTGGGCTGCGATTTGCTCAATAATTTTTTCACCAGAGACTTGATAAGGTAGTGCTGTAATCACAATATTGTGATTTTCTTCCACATAAATAGCTCGCATTCTTACCGAGCCATTACCCGTTTCATACATAGTTTGGATTGAAGCAGCAGGTGTAATAATTTCAGCCGCGGTAGGGAAATCTGGCCCTTTAATAAATTGGCTTATAGCCTTTAAATCAGCTTTAGGATTATCAAGTAAATGAATACAGGCATCAGCGACTTCCGTTAAATTATGAGGCAAAATATCTGAAGACATGCCTACAGCTATGCCCGTTGCGCCATTCAATAGAACATTGGGTAGTCTTGCGGGTAATAAAGAGGGTTCTTGTAAGGTGCCATCGAAATTATCGACCCAATCGACAGTTCCATTTTGCAATTCGGCTAAAAGCAAGTCGGCATAGTTTGAAAGACGAGCTTCTGTATAACGCATCGCGGCGAAGGATTTGGGATCATCGGCAGAACCCCAGTTTCCTTGACCATCCACAAAAGGATAGCGATAAGAAAAGGGTTGGGCCATTAAAACCATAGCCTCATAACAAGCCGAATCACCATGAGGATGGAATTTACCCAAGACATCACCCACGGTGCGCGCCGATTTTTTGTACTTGGCAGAAGCTTTCAAGCCCAATTCAGACATTGCATAAACAATACGGCGCTGCACCGGTTTTAAACCATCTGCAATATGGGGTAAAGCTCTATCAAGAATTACATACATTGAATAATCAAGATAAGCTTTTTCAGTAAATTCAGTAAGTGGCTTACGCTCTATGGCATCGTTCATAATTATAATTTCTATTCTCTTTGCAGAAAGAGATCATCCTAGTGCAAATGGGGTTAATAAGGCAAAAATATTTTAATAAAAATCAATCATACAGCCAAATTAAGCACAGTATTTGATGTGAATAACTTTAAATGATTTTTAAACATCTAACAGCGGCTTTATATAACCTATTGATTAATAATACATTTATTAATCAAATTTAGTTCGCTCTTGTGGATAACACTGTGCGTTATCATTGCATAAATTAGCAAACATTAGATCCATTGAATTAGGACTGATTGAAATTCCATTTAGTCTATTATTAATTGCCAGGGTTTTAATGGTCTCTGATTCATAGACCCGCGAAATAGTACTTTCGCGGGAAGGTCTAAGGTGGAAAATCTAAACGCTTATATTTTTGGTCTATTGTAAATAAGAACAGCTAGATTGGAAACTACTTCATGCTTTTACGTGCCTTTTGAATTGCACGAATTTGGGCTACCGCTCGTGCCAATTCTGCCGCCGCAATAGAATAATCAACATCGTTATGCTTGCTGGCTATTGCTTCTTCAGCTCTCGCTTTAGCCGTAATAACAGCAGCTTCGTCTAACTCGTCTGCACGCACCACGGTATCAGCCAAAACAGTTGTATAATAAGGTTGGACTTCTAACATGCCACCCGAAACATAATATATTTCCAGCTGACCATTAGGAAGACTAACTCGAATTTCACCTGGCTTAAGAATAGTAAGTAAAGGGGCATGACCTGGAGTTATGCCCACTTCACCTAATTCGCCGGTAGCGACAACCATTTCTACTACCCCGGAAAAAATTTCTTGTTCAGCACTGACAATATCTAAGTGCATTGTTATTGACATATCTTCTTGCCTCATAAGGTTTTAGCTTTTGCAACAGCTTCCTCAATGCTACCAACCATATAAAATGCTTGCTCAGGTAAGTCATCGTACTCTCCCGCAAGAATAGCCTGGAAGCCTTTAATAGTATCTTTTAATGATACATATTTGCCGGGGGAGCCTGTGAATACTTCAGCAACGAAGAAAGGTTGAGATAGAAAACGCTGAATCTTACGAGCTCTAGTCACCACGCGCTTATCTTCTTCAGATAATTCGTCCATACCAAGAATTGCTATAATATCTTTTAGTTCTTTATATCGCTGTAAGGTCTGTTGAACGCGACGCGCAATATCATAATGTTCTTGGCCAACAATTAAAGGATCCAGTTGACGTGAAGTTGAATCTAAGGGATCTACCGCTGGATAAATACCTAGCTCAGCAATTTGGCGTGACAAAACAACCGTTGCATCCAAATGAGCGAAGGTTGTTGCGGGAGAGGGGTCAGTTAAATCATCTGCAGGTACATAAACTGCCTGAATTGAAGTAATTGATCCTGTTTTAGTTGAAGTAATACGCTCTTGCAACATACCCATTTCTTCTGCCAAAGTCGGCTGATAACCTACCGCGGAAGGCATACGACCCAAGAGTGCTGACACCTCTACGCCGGCTAAAGTATAGCGATAGATATTATCAATAAAAAGAAGAACATCGCGGCCTTCATCACGGAACTTTTCAGCCATGGTCAAACCTGTTAAGGCAACCCGTAAGCGGTTTCCTGGAGGCTCATTCATCTGACCATAAACCAAAGATACTTTGTCGAGGACTTTGGAATCTTTCATCTCATGATAGAAGTCGTTACCTTCACGAGTACGTTCTCCCACTCCAGCAAATACAGAATAGCCGCTATGCTCATGGGCAATATTCCGAATTAACTCCATCATATTTACAGTCTTACCTACTCCCGCACCACCGAATAAGCCAACCTTGCCTCCTTTCGCAAAAGGGCAGAGCAAATCGATTACCTTAATTCCAGTTTCTAATAATTCCTGACCGCCAGCTTGTTCTTCATAACTGGGTGGTTGGCGATGAATTGCCCAATGCTCTTCAGCATCGATTGGTCCGGCATCATCAATAGGACGCCCGAGAACATCCATGATACGACCCAGCGTTTTAATTCCAACAGGCACCTGAATAGGCTCACCGGTATTGCTTGTCTTTACGCCTCGTTTTAAACCATCAGTTGTACCCATAGCAATGGTACGAACGACACCATCACCCAGCTGTTGCTGAACTTCAAAAGTCAGCTCACCATCAACGAGCTTTAATGCATCGTTAATTTTGGGAACCTTATCGCGGGGAAACTCAACATCCACAACCGCACCAATAATTTCAACCACTGTTCCTAAACTCATCTTATACCCTCTATAAAGCGTCTGCACCACCGACGATTTCTGCCAACTCTTGAGTAATGGCAGACTGTCGGGCTTTGTTATAAGCTAATTGAAATTCTTTAATTAAATCACCTGCATTATCCGTTGCACTTTTCATTGCAATCATTTTAGCAGCTTGCTCGCTAGCGACGTTTTCTACAACGGATTGATAGACTTGTAATTCGATGTAGCGTTCTAACAAAGCGTCCAGTAAATCCTTCGCATCAGGTTCATAAATATAATCCCAATGATGACCTAAGTTTTTAGAATCTTCTTCAGCCATCGGTAAGGGCAGCAATTGTTTTAATATTGGTTTTTGCGTCATTGTATTAACAAATTCGTTATATACAATGTGTAAGGCATCAATTTCACCCTTAGTAAAGGCATCTAGCATTACTTTCACAACCCCAATTAAATCGTTAACGGAAGGTTTATCACCGAGCTGATCAACCGAGCCTAAAACTCGTCCACCCACACGTTTAAAAAAAGCCTGTCCTTTTCGACCAATAACACAAAGATCAATTTCTTTACCTTCTTGCTGCCATTCGCGAATAGAGCGGATGCTTTCTCTAAGCAAATTGGAGTTCAAACCGCCACAAAGTCCTCGATCGGAAGTAACCACAATCAAACCTACGCGTTTAATATTGCGGGTTATCATGAAAGAATGTCGGTACTCTGAACTTGCACGTGCAATATGTCTTACGACATTATAGATTTTAGTTGCATAAGGCTTAGATGCACGCATTCTTTCTTGCGTTTTACGCATCTTACTAGCAGCAACCATTTCCATTGCCCGTGTAATTTTTTGCGTGTTTTTAATACTCGCAATTTTTGAACGGATCTCTTTTGCTCCAGCCATATCTCGCTTCGCCTTTAATCAAACTGCAACCCTAAGAGTTGCAGTCTGGTAATCAATTAAGCCATTTTATCGATTAACTACTGATGGCTCGTTACCAACTACCACTGTGTTTAAATTCTTCCACAGCTGCTTTTAGTTGGGATTCAATTTCACTATCATAAGCCCCAGTTTCATTTATTTTATGAAGCAACGACGTATGTGATGCCCTTACATAAGCATGCAATGCTGCTTCGAAGGCGCTTATTTCTACTACAGGAATATCATCCAGATATCCCTTCTCGACTACAAATAGGGATAAAGCCATCTCTGCTACGGAAAATGGAGCATATTGCTTTTGCTTCATTAATTCGGTAATCCGTTGTCCACGCTCTAATTGCTTACGCGTAACATCATCAAGATCCGATGCAAATTGGGAAAAAGCTTCGAGCTCTCTGAACTGTGCCAAAGCTAAACGCGTACCGCCGCCCAACTTTTTCATGATTTTAGTTTGTGCAGCACCACCAACTCGAGACACGGATAAGCCTGAGTTAATTGCAGGACGTACACCAGAGTTAAATAAGTCAACATCAAGAAAAATTTGTCCATCAGTAATCGAAATTACGTTAGTAGGTACAAAAGCCGATACGTCACCTGCTTGAGTTTCAATGATAGGTAAAGCGGTAAGTGAGCCGGTTTTACCCTTCACTGCACCGTTTGTCAGTTTTTCAACTTCAGTCGCATTAATTCTTGCAGCGCGCTCTAATAGTCGCGAGTGAAGATAGAAAATATCACCGGGATAAGCTTCACGGCCTGGAGGACGTCTTAAAAGAAGAGAAATTTGACGATAGGCCCAGGCTTGTTTAGTTAAATCATCATAAACAATCAGTGCATCTTCGCCTTTTTCCATAAAATACTCACCCATACTACAACCGGCATAGGGAGCAATAAATTGCAAAGCAGCTGAGTCAGCAGCACCAGCAACCACCACAATCGTGTGAGCCATAGCGCCTGTTTCTTCTAATTTTCTTACCAAGGCAGCAACTGAAGAGGCTTTTTGTCCAATAGCAACATAGATGCACTTAACGCCAGTTTCTTTTTGGTTAATGATGGCATCAATGGCAATTGCAGTTTTTCCTGTTTGACGGTCACCAATAATTAATTCTCGCTGACCTCTGCCGACGGGGATCATTGCGTCGATAGCTTTAAGACCTGTTTGAACCGGTTGGTCGACCGATTGGCGGGCAATTACACCTGGAGCAACTTTTTCAATGGGTGATAATTTAGTAGCTTGAATCGGGCCTTTACCATCGATAGGATTACCCAACGCATCAACTACCCTGCCTAATAAACCTTCTCCAACTGGAACTTCAAGAATACGGCCAGTACACTTGCCTTTTTGACCTTCTGATAAACTGGAGTAATCACCAAGAATTACTGCAGCAACCGAATCACGTTCCAAGTTTAAAGCTAAGCCATAAACACCACCAGGGAACTCAATCATCTCTCCCTGCATCACATCGTCGAGGCCATGAAGACGAGCAATTCCGTCCTTTAAGCTAACGATGGTTCCAACGTTTCTTGCCTCAGACTCAACATTGATATGATCAATTCGTTTTCTGATTAACTCAGAGATCTCAGCTGGATTTAGTGCTACTTGTTCTGGCATGAATTCTATCCTCTCTATTACGCGGCTAAATCGGTACGAAGTTTATCTAGTTTTCCACGTACCGAACCATCAATAATTAAATCGCCAGCATGTATAACTGCTCCACCTAAAAGTGAAGTATCTACTTTAAGGTTAAGAGTTACCTGACGTTGTAAGCGTTTACTTAGCGAATTAATAAGCCCTGCTTGTTGTAGCTCGGACAGTTCAGAAAAACTGCTTACATTGACTTGAAGTGTTTTTTCTTGCTCAGCTCTGAGTAAGTCAAACAATAGTTTAATATTGGGCAAGACCATCAAGCGCTTGTTATCGGCTAACATAACCACCAGGTTTTCAATGGCTTTTTTTTCAGCTGTACCAGTTTTCTCAAATAGAGACATCAACAATTCGGTTTGTTGACTAGTAGTTACCGCTGGATTAGCAATAAATTGCTTTGCTTTTTCATCCGATACGGCAAGAGCTAATTCACCCAGTACCTCTGACCATCGACCTAACATCTTAGTCTCTAAAGCAAGCTCAAAAAGCGCTTTAGCATAGGGTCTAGCGATTGTTGTAAGATTTGACATATCAGAGCTCTTCAATCAGGTTGTCTAGCAGTACGCTGTTTGTTTTTGCATCGATCTCACGACTTAGAATTTTTTCAGCACCAGCGACCGCTAATTGAGCAACTTGTTTTCGCAAACTATCTTTCGCATGATTAATTTCCTGCAAGAGCTGCTCTTGCGCGATTTTTGTTTGCTTCTGTGCCTCTAATTTAGCCTCTTCTTTCGCTTCCTCAACGAGCTGAGCAGCTCGCCGATTTGCTTTTTCAATGATAGTAGAAGCTTGCAATTTGGCATGTTTCAAGTCATCGGTAACGCGATGTTGTGCTAACTCTAATTCTTTTCGGCCGCGTTCTGCAGCTGCCAAACCATCAGCAATCTTATCTTGGCGCTCTTCCATCGCTTTTGATAAGGGAGGCCAAACAAACTTCATGGTAAACCAAACAAATGCAAGAAAAACAAGCATTTGTACAACCAGAGTCATATTAATTTCCAAGATCTATCTCCTGTAGCAGCAGAGTGTTAATCACTCCTATTTGGCGATATTAAGAACCCAAATTGCTTAAGAAGGGGTTAGCGAAAGTGAAGAATAACGCAATACCCACACCAATCATTGTTACCGCATCAAGAAGACCTGCAACAATAAACATTTTTACTTGTAACATAGGAACCATTTCAGGCTGCCGTGCAGAACCTTCGAGAAACTTACCGCCTAATAGACCAAAACCAATTGCAGTTCCTAAAGCACCTAAGCCTATGAGTAAAGCAACAGCAATAACAGTCATACTTTGAACTTGTGCTATCAAATTTGCAGCTTGCATATAAATCCCCTTAATGGACAATGATTAAATTAAAAGTTAATGATCTTCATGAGCCAAACTAAGATATACGATAGTTAGTACCATAAAAATAAATGCTTGCAAGGTTATCACCAATATATGGAATATTGACCAAGCCGAAGCTAATAAAAATTGAGCTATACCCAGAGTAGTTGTACTAACTATTGAGTTAGAGGCTGCATTTAAAGTCAGCAAGGCTATCAGAATAAAGATCAATTCGCCAGCATATAAGTTACCAAATAACCGAAGTGCTAATGAAATAGGCTTAGCAATTAAGCCTACCAATTCCAATAAAAGATTGAACGGTATAAACATCCAATGATTAAAAGGCTGCATGGTTAATTCTCTTACAAACCCTTTTAGACCCTTAATTTTTAAACTGTAAAATATAATGAGCAGGAAAACTGATAGAGAAAGAGCAAAAGTCATGTTCAGATCATTGGTAGGAACGACTTTTAAATAATGAATACCAACAGACTGTGCTGCGAAAGGAAGTATATCAACCGGCACAATATCCATAAAATTCATGAAGAAAACCCAAACAAATATGGTGAGTGCTAAAGGACCGATTACTTTATTTTTTCCATGAAAACAGTCTTTAACCTGATTATCCGCAAAGGTAAGCATTAATTCAGCAAAATTCTGCAGTTTTCCAGGAATACCCGTTGTCACACGACGTGAGCCGATAAACAAGAGCATCAAAACAAAGATTCCGGATACCAGTGAAAAAAACAAAGTATCAAGATTCAGAGTCCAAAAGCCACCGGATCCAAAGCTCATCGTTTTAAGGTTGAAGGTTAAATATGTTAAATGATGCTTGATGTATTGAGTGCTTGATATCATTTCAGTCACTTTCAGGCCTATTTTGTTTGTTAGCAAATATCAATGGTGCAAACCAAAAATTCATAAGCACCACAATGTAGGTGAAAAAAAATGCAAGAGGAGCTACTTTGTAAAATATAAATACTAAAGAAAACAAAATAGCGGTAGATAAAATCTTTAAAGCCTCGCCAACATAGAAGCTTTTGACTATCTGTTGTGCTGCTCTTGCTCCATGATAGCGAAATAGTTTATTCGCGAAGAGCATGGAAGGTAGCACTGCAACTAATCCGCCTAGCAAGGCTGAAATTCCTTCTCTTTTGCCAGAAAATATAAAGAAAGCAAGAGAAATCAACAAGCTAGTAATCAACTGAGTTTTTAGCAGACGTTTTACGCCGACAACATCTGATTTTGCCTTCACTTTTTCACCCATCTTTTAACGCGCAGATTATAAAGTAAACAATATGGATAAGCAACGTCAGTCTCAATTTATTCTTTTATAAAGCTTGAATTAAAGCGCGCAGACTGGATTATTACAAACAAATTGCTTATATTTTAATTAGGTTCTGTTGTCTTTTTTAATTTGAACTCAATAAAAATGCCAACAGCCTAGTAGACCGCTCATCAAAAAGGAAAGGCATTATGTCTGAAAAACAACAACGTACCGCAATGAGCATGCGCGAAAAAATGCTCAACCGTTATGGAGACGAACTCCATCATAAACACAATAAAAATCATATAGCTTACCGTGGCCATTACAAAACCCACCCAGTTCAAACGCTAAATGGTCTAACTTCAGAGGATGAAAACAAATCCACTGGCTCAATACGAGCAATTAAATTAAGAAAAATCCGTAAACGACTGGATAAAGGTCGCTTCCATTGATAAAGTAAAGGCATCCTCCAGGTTAGCCACTTCCTGGTTGGGACAAAAGTATAAAGTGGCCTGGTTAAACCAGGCCACTGTTTAAATTTCATTGATCTGCCGAGGCTTTACTACTCAAATTATAATATTTGAATAACTTAACTACTCGCTCAACCCCTTCAGATTTTCTTGCTAGCTCAATCACTTTAGCAGCCTGTTGCGGGCGAACATCACCCATTAAATATACAATCCTATCGACTGTAGTTACTTTAAAGGCATGAGGGTCGATATCCGAGTCAGCTATGATGCCGCTTCTTATCTTAGCCGTAATCCAGCTATCTTCGACAGTATTCGCAGGCTTGGAAGCTAACTCCAGTTGATTAAATAGACGTCTAAATCCTGGCAAAGCAAGAATTCGTTTATTGGCTTCTTGACGAAGCTCATGTGTCGGCAAATGGCCGGCGAGAAGTATATCGCCATTAAAAACAGCTAAATCAATTGAGCAATTGGGATCTTTAAAAACCTTATCGTGATAAAGTGCACGACTTGCATTAGCTGCTAATTGAAAATCACTAATTTTTTTATAAACATTATGACGGTCATAAATTAAGTTCGCACCAGTCAACAAGTTTGAAATACAGCCAGTTAAAAGCCCACAGCTCAATACAAGCAGATAAAGCTGTTTTCTATACCAGCAGTTTTTTGCGCTTGAGCTAAATTTCAAGCGCCGTATAAAGTAAAACATTTCTGTTTTTTCATTGTGGATGTTTAAGACTCCTAAACGATATATTGGAAAACTTTAACTACTTTTCTAACACCATTTACCTGTCTGGCAACATAAACTGCAAGGTTTGATTGTTCATGCGTAGCCTGCCCCATTAGATAAACTACGCCATTTTCAGTGACAATTCGAATAGAGCCTGATTCCAAACCATTTTGAGTAAGCATCATGGATCTTACTTGGCTTGTTATCCAGGTATCTTTAGAGCGTTGGGTTAGCGAGATTGGGTAGTCCACAGAAAGTTCATTATAAACCCGTTTCACGTCGCCTGTTTGTTGTGCAATTTTCTCAGCGAGCACTCTTAATGACGCAGTCGGTGTTTGACCTACCAATAAGACTGAGCGATTAAAAGAGCTTACAATTACATGTGATTCACGAAAACGAGGATCCTTAACAATTGCAGTGTGTACCTTATGAAAAATACGAGTATCTGATTCAATGGTAGCAATTGAACGTCGATCATAGCCCACCATTCCTACCGCAGCACCGGCAACCACTACAGCAACACATCCTGTTAACAAAGACGTTAGCAACAAAAAAATAATTGAACGAATTTTCATAATTTTACCCCAACATTTGACCAAATAAAGATTGATCTATCAGATCAGAAAAACAATGCAAAATAAATAAATGAGTTTCACGGATACGAGAAGCATTATCACTCTGCACTCTTAACTCAATATCTTCTGGGCCGAGGTGATTAGCTAACACACCACCGTCGCGACCACTTAAAGCAATCGTATCCATTCCCCTATCATTTCCTGCATTGACTGCTTGCAAAATTGCGTTAGCGTTTCCCGACGTGGAAAGAACTAATAATACGTCGCCCTCTTGGCCTAAAGCCTGAATTTGCCTTGCAAAAACTTGTTCGTAATGACTATCGCTAGCTATCGACGTGATCGATGCCGTATCCGTGGTCAAAGCGATCACTGGCAACGCCGGGCGTTCTACTTCAAAGTGATTGATCATTGCTGTTGCAAAATGCAAGCAATTAGCCGCCGACCCTCCACTGCCACAAATTAATATTTTACCGTTATTAAGCAAACACTTTACTATGCGCTCACCTGCTTTGGCTATCGGTGCCGATAAAATATCTGCGACCGCAATTTTGGCTTCAATACTGGCGGCAAAAAGATGCCTAACTCGATCTTCCATCTGTGTCATTTTTTATTGGTCCTAATTTTCGATGAAGGTTTAAGGTCAATAAAATTGTTCATTTTAAAAATCCAAACCAAATGCATTTTTAACCCAGTTCAGCTGAGAGCCAGAGCCATCAAAACCTAAAACATCAAAACGCATAGGTTGGCTGTCTTGTAAATTTTTAACTAGCAGATAACTTAAAGCCGTTTTAATCAGCTTTTGCTGTTTGCTGCGAGTAACACTCGCGACAGCACCCCCATATGCGCTTGAGACACGTGCCCTCACCTCAACAAACACAAGGTAATTGCCATCTCGCATTATTAAATCAATTTCACCTAAACGACAGCGATAGTTTGATTCAAGCCATTGCAACCCCTGCTGCTGAAGGTAGGCGCGAGCTCGCTCTTCTGCAGCAAAACCTGTCTTTAAAGACATCAAATCCCTTCCTTTCTAATGCAATCAAATGCCATCAGCTAGCTGCCACTGCAATGCCACCCTTGAATTGACCCCATGCAGGGATTCTTGTGATTTGCTGTGATTGTTGAAGATAGAGTACACCGCTATCCTCATAAAGTCCCAAAGTAGGGAAGAGCAACAGCTGATTCAATTGAGTGGCTAAGGCAAAACTATCCCTACCTAAAGCATAAAGTCGATTGTAACTATTTAATTGTTCAGGCCAATTCTTTACGCCCATCTGGTGAGAAAAAACCCAGGGCATATCGCTAAATATTAAACCGTCTAAATCTTTATTTTTCATAATATCAGGACCCCCGCCATATACTGTAGATGTCGCATAGACAGGAACGTTGCCGGCAAAATAATATTTTAATAAGGGCATTATCTGTCTTGCTTTGGTTGGGTAGGCTAGCAGAAAGATCAGATCAAAATCTTCGCGACGACGGGGAATAGTTTGAATATCGCGACCTAATAATTCCTTAACCTGCTTTTCTCTCTTTTCACTTTCAGAAATATGTAAAAAATCACGAATGGCAATATTTAGATCAGAATTAGCGCCATAGGCTAATTTATCGACGATGATACCGCCATTGCTTTTCCATTGCGAATCAAATGCGCTCACAATTTCATTACCCCAAGCACTATCTGGCGCAATAATCAGTGCACGCTTATAGCCTTTCTTATTTGCTTTAAGGGCAACCTGGCGCGCTTCATTACTTGGCGATAAACCAAAATGATATGCATTGGCCGTGGCTGCGGTTTCAACATCGTTGAGCAAGAGCGTCTGCACTGGATGCTCCAAGACTGCGATCGTTGCCACTTCAGACTTACTAAGCGGCCCTACGACAAAATCAGCGCCTTCAGTTAAGGCTTGTTGATAAAGTTCGGTCACAGGGTTTGCAGCAGTATCATAAAGGTTTACCTTGATGGACGTAGTAGCCGCTGCTGCAATGAAACCGTCACGAATTGCATTACCTGGTCCAGCCAAAGGACCGCTAAGCGGTAAGAGTAAAGCTACTTGTTGCGGCTGGGCATGCAAATAGGGCTTTATTGAAGACAAGGGTGAGGCGAGTAAGTTATTGGCGGGGTGGTGCTGAAATTGATTCTGCCATTGTTCGACGTTGGCTAAGGTAATTTGCGCATCGTTAGATTTTTGCCGTGCTAACAAAGCTAATTTCATCCATCCTTGCATTTCTGAATTATCAGCGGCTTCAACGGCCAAGGTATTCAATTCCTCAACCGAGAGCTTCATCAAAGTTAACCAAAGAATGCGACGATTATTAGTTTTATCCGCCTCGGTGGAAAGTAAAGGCTCTAGTTTGATTCGTTCGACCACTGATTCATTTGCATTAGCGGTCATTTCATAAGCTGAGGCTAAAATTTCATGATACTGAACTTGATAATAGGAGGACAAACTGCTAATTTCGTGCACTTTCGCAAGAAGGGCAATTGCCGCGCGAGGCTTTTCACGCATTAATTCGGTATTAGCTAACAAAATATTTTTTATGTTGCTTTGTTGAGGCGTTAAGGCCTTAATTTCTGTCAAGATACGAATACCATCGCGCCATTGCCCATCGTAAATAAAACGACCAGCAGCCATAATTAATAAATTCTGTTTCTCAACCTCGGCCTGATTTTTTGCTAAAGAGAGATAGGTATTAGCCGGCAGGGTGTAAGGAATCTGAGTAGCTGCTGAAAGGTCTTTATTAATCGTTTGAACAGAGGGACCAATCACTTTGGCACAGTGAGAGAGCAACATTACCGCAAATATAAGGGCAAAAATTTTTAAAAATGGCGATGTCGCTAACATGAGGTTTGGCCCAAAATGCAGGAACAGACTAGGATAAACTATGGTAAAAAATTCAGCAAGAACTAGCGGCACACTTTACATTGTGGCAACGCCTATTGGTAATCGTGAAGATATTAGTTTAAGAGCCTTATCCATACTCAAAGAGGTGGATACTATCTTGGCTGAAGATACTCGTCATTCCGCACAGTTATTGACTTTACTTGGCATTCACAAGCCTTTATTGTCTTTGCATGCTCACAATGAAGCACAAAAATCCGCACAAATTATTTCAGCGCTTGCCCAAGGTAAATCTTTTGCACTGATTAGTGATGCAGGCACGCCTTTAATTAATGATCCCGGTTTCCCTCTCGTACGTCTAGCTCGGGAGAATCAAATCTCAGTTGTACCTATTCCTGGTGCCTGCGCTTTGATAGCAGCGCTTTCAGCAGCAGGCGTTGCTTGCGACAGCTTCACCTTTGTAGGTTTTTTACCCGCAAAACAAAGTGCGCGACGTGCCAGGCTAGAAGGATTACGCCCCAGTGAACACACGATAGTATTTTATGAATCCACGCATCGACTGATGGACTGCATTGATGATCTCATTGAAATTTATGGTCAAGATTATGAATTCGTAATTGCGAAAGAATTGACTAAAACTTTTGAAGAATTTATTAGTGCTAAAGCACATGAAATCAAGGCCTGGTTTCTTAAAGACTGTGCCCGAATTAAAGGAGAGTTCGTGGTTATTCTTCCAGCACTTCCTGCACCTGAAACTACCAATCAAAAAGAGCTTGAAATTTTAACTTTATTAATTAATGAGGTAACAGTTAAGCAAGCAGTAAAAATCACTGCTTTGCTCACTAATAGCAATAAAAATGAAATTTATAAGCTCGCTTTGCAGTTAAAAGCTTAACTCTTTACAAAGGAAAGAAAAATTTTTAAGCGCCTAACTCTTTATCTTAAAATACTCACTCTTGTTGGTTCAATTTCTTATAGTTCAACTGACAATGCAGTCTCCTTAGGCCAAATTTTAATTGTTGATCCTGTCTTCAGAATTCGTTCAATTGTCTACGAAAAAATTAATGGCTTTGCTGTTGTAGAGGGCGATATTCTCATCGCAAAACTTAGAAATAAAGCAGAAATTAAGGCTATTTTTCGTCAACAATTAGGCGGCGAGACTTGGCCAGAAGGAATTATTCCTTTCGAAATATCAAAAAGTCTGCCCAATGCTAATAAAATTGCAGTCTTAGAAGCTATCGCTCTTTGGGAACACCGAACCAGGGTTCGTTTCATCGAATTATCTTCTGATAATCGTCATTTATATGAGGACTTTATTAGTTTTATTGCTGCTAAGGGCACACTCTGCTCCTCCTATGTGGGTAAACAAGGAGGACGCCAAACTATTAATTTGGCAAAACGCTGCACGATGATGATAACTGTTCATGAAATTGGTCATGCTTTAGGCTTGTGGCATGAGCAATCGCGAAATGATAGAGATAATTATATCCATATCGCTTGGGAAAATATTACAGAGGCTCATAAAAATAATTTTGATCAGCACTTAACGGATGGACGAGATTTTGGTGAGTACGACTATCAGTCAATCATGCATTATAGTGCTTATGCCTTTTCGAAAAATGGGAAGAAGACCATTATCCCCCTGATAGAGGGCGTGGAAATTGGGCAAAGAAGGGAAATTAGTGGGAAGGATCAGGCTGCAATTAATGGGCTTTATAATTAATTTACACCCTAAAACTTCCTTAATTTGGAGGATAGATGAAGCAATCCTCCATCTAAGCTAGCAAGCAAACTGCAGTAATTCTAGCTCCACATCATTTTCATCTTTGGAAGCCAGGGTTCCCTGCTGCGTACTTTCCTCACTTGCTCTACTGTATTCACAGTATAAATTAAACAATTGATAGCAAAAGAAAGCTGCAGTAAGCACTAAAGCTGCCTGCCAGCAAACCGCATAGAGGGTGATTGCCAAAGTGGGAACTACTGCATTCTTAAAAAGTGCCCAGATAAATTCATTTTGAGCAGTCGAATAATCGTTCGCAGCCTGCACTACATTAAGATCTTTAGTTATTGATTGATCAGAAATTAACTGTTTTGTTTTGTAATTGTTATATTCCTCTGTGGATAAATACATAGCCACCGCAAAAGTGCAAATTGCATAACTAGCAAATATTAAAACCGGCGCGCTGAACACCATAGCACCAGAAAAACCAACCATTAATAAAATTGCTGCCGTTGCACTAAACCAAAAGGTTTCATCTTTAGCCTGCCAATTAAGCTCTAAATCGTTAATTTGTTGGGTTAAAATGCGACATTGCTCTGCATCTAAATTCATTTGTTCAAGTTGTTTACTTAACTCGGCTTTGCTTTGGTTGTAATCAGGTATAACGCGTGAGCTAGTCTCATAAAACTGCCGATCTTTAGTTAATTGCAAATGCTTGGTCAAATATTCTTGCTTAGCTAAAAAGCGGCGCCATATGATTAAACATAAATCAAAAAACAAAAAACCTACCAGTATATATCCCACAGCTGGGTTGGCAATGCCAAAAAGGTGATTATAATTGGTGACTAAATTTACAGGCCCCCAAACCAAATCGTTTAATAAATCACCATGACGCTTGTAGATTTCATTAGCAAAACGCTTCTTCCAATTTAATTTTTTTTCCTCTTCACTTGGAAACCAGACATGTTTAATGAGCATGGCTGAATTAATGATAAAGCGAACCGAAAAGAAGGCAACACTTAAAACTCTTAGAGTGGAATTGGGTTTTTCTAATGTAGAAATAATATTATCCACATCTATATTAACATCAAGTGATGAATTAATTTTATCAATCCATCCCCAGTCTGATCCAATCGTGAAAGCCTGAGTTATTACATTTCGGCAAAAAACCCAGTAGAGTCGAATTAAATTGGCAAAGGCAACTTTATCTCTTATTTTTGAAATTTGAGTTGGTGTTAAAACTAAATCTTCTAAAGCCTCGCTAATTTTATGTGCAAGGAAAGTTAAAAATGAATCTTGTTTCGATTTTTCCTGAGGAAAAGAGCCACTGTCACAGCGAGTCTGGATTTGCTTAGCTAAGTTTGCAAACTCTTCTGACTTCTTTTTTTGATCATAGGCTAGATGATAGTTTTGCAACATAAGGCAGCAGTAGTAGCAATAGAACCAAATAATATCCTGCTTAACTTCATCCTCTCTCAAACGTTTGAATAAAAGATTAAATTCTTCCCGGATAAGCTTTTCATTGGTCGCTATATAACCATAGTCGTTAAAACTAGCTTTTTTTTCAACCTCGTTGATTGTTTTGATACCACTCGCAAAAAAATCGCGTTTATCAGCAGCAAATATTTCAAAGTGTTTCCCATAGCCCATAAACAATCCACCCAAAAAATGAACAAATATATAAAGTTATCACCCTATGTATTCAGGTTCAAGATTTTTTGTATTTCTTTTTTTCATCTTGAATAATAATATTCAAATTGGCAGTTTTTCATCCGATCCTTGATCATTATTATGGAAAATGAATGAAGATTTAAAATACCTTAATAAATTAGCCTCCGCGGATAAATCATGGAGGATTGATATTCAAATAAAACGTAATTTCGTAAGTTGATCAAATAATATGTGATCTTTGTTTCGCGCTATAAATTAAATTCTCAAGCAAAGATGCTGTTCTTGAACTTAATCTTCCTAAGATCAGCTCAGGATTTTCTTCTTTGAGTTGGTTGATTGTTTTAATAATACCCTTAGAATAGGACGACCAGGTTGTAGATTGTTCAAGGAAGCTTTTTAGTGCTTCAATTTTAACTTTCTTTCTCTCTTTATTCGGATACCAGAGGCTGCCTCTTTCTTTCTCAAGAAGATTAATGGCTTCTTCAATAGCATCGATTTGATCATCATCCAATTTTGAATCATTTCGTTTATCAAAAACATAGGGTTTGAATACTTTATCCGGAGGGAAAAAGCATGAAAAACAAGTGCTTAGAGAGGTGAAAAAACTGTCATCCTTGCTAGACCCTTCAATGAAAAAAGAATCAATCGCTTCATCGACTGGCTTTGAGATATCGCATAAATAATGGTTGTTATCATGTTTAGTAAAGCTGTAAAGGTATTTTCTCGCATCTAATTGCCCTTCATTTTTCCAGAGCGTGAAAAGGTCGATATGCCATGTTGCTGATGGATCAAGGGGCAGGTTTAGCTTATCCGTCGCTGATAAAGAGGCGCTCTGTATAAATTCAAAATTTATATCCATATCCAATCTTAAGGTTCTAACTTGTCCCTGGCTAGACTTTACCTGGAACTCCAGAAGGTAGAACTCCTTTCCATTAGTGGTTGATATTAGCTTATCTTTACGAAGAAACCTTGCCAAGGTTGGTTTAATATTAAAAGTATTCAGAGAAATATCGGCTTGTTCGATTAGTTTCGGCTGAGGTTTTAGATTAAATTCACAACTATAAATATTTGCTTCATCGAGTTGAAAATAGTAAGTGTCTTTTAGACAGGTCTTGATATCAAAACTTTCCTTATTGATCTGCCAGGTATAAAAAAGGCTCTGCATCCATTGAGTTTTTTCTGTCAGTATAAATTCTTTTTTATTGTCACTCAGAATCCTGGCCGCCTTTATCTCATTATAATTTTCATCAACTTCAAGAAGTAGTAAACACTTTTCACTGCTTGTGTCGTTAATATTAAATCTAAGATAGTATTTTAAGCCGTCTTTAACGCGGACCTTATATTGGCTAGTACATACTGCTGACACTACTGACATAAAAACTCCTTAATAATAAAAGGTTACTTTCCAATACAGAAGCTGGAAAAAATTTTACCAAGTAAATCGTCTGATGAAAATTCACCTGTAATTTCACATAAAGCCTGGTGAGCAAGACGTAGATCTTCGGCGAGAAGTTCGCCAGCTCTTTGACCAGTTAATTGGTTTTGTCCAGCTAGCAATAAGTTTTTTGCCTCATCTAAAGCTTGTAAATGACGACGACGGGCTAAAAATAGGCCTTCCGTTGGTTGATAGCCGACGCAGACCTTAATTTTTGCCTTGAGTAAATCAAGCCCAAGCCCTAATTTTGCTGAGAGATAGATTTTATTGTCTACAACTTTAGGGGTTTCAGCCACAGAATCAATTTTATTAAAAACTTGTATGATAGGAACGTTTGCAGGCAAAGCTTTACGTATTTGTTCACTTAATTCGATATCTGAGGAGGGATTGCATAAATCTTTAATAAGCAATAAGCAATCGGCACGAGCTACTTCTTGCCAAGCGCGTTTGATTCCTTCTTGTTCGACTAAATCCTCGCTCTCCCTTAGACCCGCGGTATCTACGATATGTATAGGAATATCGTCGAGGAGAATATGTTCGCGCATGACATCACGAGTAGTCCCGGCAACCTCTGTAACAATGGCTAGCTCTCGTCCTGCCAGGCAATTTATTAGTGTGGATTTTCCAGCATTAGGACGTCCTGCAATAACAATTGAAAGCCCTTCCCGCATCAAAGCACCTTGCGAAGCGTTCCTGCGAATAACTTCTAGTTGATCCAGGATCTCATCCAACATTACAGCCACTTTACCGTCATTTAAAAAATCAATTTCTTCCTCTGGAAAATCAATTGCAGCTTCAACAAAGAGCCGAAGATGAATTAATTTTTCATTGAGTTCATTGATTTTTTTTGAGAAGTCACCTTGCAATGATTTGACTGCCATGCGAGCTGCGGTTAATGAACTTGCTTGAATTAAATCGGCAACTGCTTCTGCTTGGGTTAAATCCATTTTATCATTAAGAAAAGCGCGCTCTGAAAATTCCCCGGGTTTGGCTAAGGATGCACCTAATGCCAGGGCTTCTTTCACTATTAAATCCAGGACAAAAGGAGAGCCATGGCCATGAAATTCCACCACATCTTCACCCGTAAAAGAATGAGGCGCTTTAAAATATATACTCAAGCCTTTATCAATGATTTCTTTTTGATGATTATAAAAAGCACCATAATTAGCAATACGAGGAATTAGAGGCTTAGCACCGTTTAGAGCAAGAGCAATTGAATAGGAAAGAGAACCTGAGAGACGAACAATTCCTACTCCCCCACGACCTGGAGGAGTAGCAATCGCTATGATGGTCTCATTTTGCATTTTATTTTACAGAAACCAGGCTTGATTTATCAGTTTCGCTGTATTTGCGGGTGATATACCATTGTTGCAGAATAGATAAAGTATTATTCACTATCCAATAAAGTACCAGGCCAGCTGGGAAATTCCAGAAAAGAGCGGTAAACAGGATAGGTAAAAACATCATTATTTTTGCTTGCATTGGATCAGGTGGTGCAGGATTTAGACGCTGTTGAATCAACATCGTAGCCCCCATGATAATCGGCAAGATGTGGTAGGGATCTGCTAGAGCTAAATCTTTTATCCAAAAGATAAAGGGAGCTTGTCTTAATTCCACCGACTCAAGCAGAACCCAGTAGAGTGCAATAAAGACAGGAATTTGAATAATTATTGGCAAACAACCGCCTAAGGGATTCACTTTTTCCTGGCGATACAACTCCATCGTAGCCTGACTCATTTTAGCTTTATCATCGCCAAAACGTTCACGTAATGTTTGCAACTTAGGTTGAAGCTTACGCATACCAGCCATTGATTTGTAGCTTGTAGCCGATAAACGGTAGAAAGCGAGCTTAATTAATACTGTGACTAGTACAATAGACCAACCCCAGTTGCCGACTATCGAATTGATAGCTTTCATTAATGAAAAAAGCAGCGACGACAGGAACCACAAAATTCCATAATCAACGGTTAGTTCAAGACCAGGAGCAATTTCCTTTAATACCGCAGTATTTTCAGGTCCAAGATACAAACTGGATCCGATCTCTTTCCTGGCAGAAGGCTCTACAGTTAAAGGCTGACTTACAGCACCTATAGTGTAATCACCATCCACAGCTCGAGTATAAAACAGGGAGTTAGAATCGACTTTCGGAATCCAGGCGCTGACAAAATAATGCTGCTGCATTGCTATCCAGCCCCCTTTGCTATCAACATTCAGATTGGTTTTAGTCATGTCTTTAAAATTGACTTTCTGATAGCGATGTACACCAGGATTAGAATAAGAAGCACCTGTAAAAGAGCCTACATGGAAAATACTAGACTTATCTTCCTGGGGCGAGCTTCTTAAAAACTGAGTATTCATGTAACCTTGCCAAGTCTTATCGCCTTGATTATCAATCAGATAATTAACATGTATTAGATAGCTGTCACGGCTGAATACAAATTCTTTGGTTACATTTAGACCTTCGGTTGTTTTGCCTGACAAAGTTACTTTAAGGCTATTTTCGCCAGGATTTAGCTGATAAAGCTCTTTATCAGTGCTAAAGCTAAAATTAATATTTTTGGCATTTTTTTCTTCAGTCGTATTAAATAAACTGGAGTTAGCTACGTAACGCTCACCTGCATTGTTTTGTAATAAAGTAATTGGTCTATCTTTTTCCTCAACACTCACTGGATAATCGAGTAATTGAGCGTTCACTATATCGCCTTGACGCAAATCAATGTGTAAATTAAGCACATCCGTTTTAACTTGTATTGTTCTGGACGCAGTTTTAGAGTCAAGTGCTGGTGAATCTGTATTGAGGTTCGTCTGACTAGTACCGTTTGCCTTCATTGTAGGCAGCAAACTACCATCATTAGAAGAAACAGTTGAAGTCTGAGTCTGAATTTGGGGGTTATTCGTTGTACGAACAGCAGTTGGCGGGTAGTCATGCTGCCATCCCATCCATAGAGAATAAACAATTAGCGCAAGCACTGCATATAAAATTACACGTCGTATATCCATTAAAGATTCTCTTCGTTAGGTGATACCGGATCATAGCCACCTTTCGACCAAGGGTGACATCGTAATAAACGGCGTATTGCCAACCATCCTCCTTTTAACACACCAAAGCTTTTTATTGCTGTAAGTGCGTAGAGTGAACAGCTGGGATAATAGCGGCAACACGGCTTGATGAGTGGACTAAGTAGTTTTCGGTATAAAACAATTGGAAAACAAATTATCTGGCGTAAATAATAGCTAATTTGTTCCATATTGTACTTAACCTAGCAATTAATGTCTTGTTCTCTACCTTTGCCACACCAGGCCTTGCTAAAAAAATAACATCGAAAGCAGGTAGTTCTTTAGTACGAAAGGTTTCACGTAACAAACGTTTTATTCGATTTCTATCGTGAGCCTTTTGTATCATTTTTTTCGATAAAGCCAAACCAAGCCTGGCATTACCCAAAGTATTTTCTCGGTGTAAAACAATAAACTCTGAGGTAGCCAATTTTTTTGCTTGGGCGAATACATAATCATAATCGCTTTTTTTGAGCAAGCGTTGGGTTTTATTAAAGCAATTCACTTAGGCTGATAAACGCTTACGACCTTTAGCACGACGACGCTTCAGAACTAAACGACCACCGCGGGTTGCCATACGAGCACGAAAGCCATGATCTCGTTTGCGTTTTAAATTGGAGGGTTGGAATGTGCGTTTCATGTTGAACCTGTGATTAATTAATTTTTAAGGTTGGCAATGATAGAAAATTTTACATCTGCTGTCAAATAATGCGGTGTTTCTTTTTTTTGGTTCATCAGCATTTCGTCTTTTAAATTTGAAACCCGCTCCACTAATTATTATAAAGTATTAAAAGATAAAGCTTATTTTTATTATATAGCAGCAAAAATCTGTTGGTAACCCCTAGAAATTATTTATATTCAATAACTTACATCGATTTTATCCTGTTTAATACCCCCTCCTAATCCTCCGTATAATCCCTTTGTGAATTTGATTAAATAAAAGCTTAACTTTTTTATCCACTCTATTTATTAGGGATATAAGCCTCTTATACACAGTTTTTAAAGCTAAAATTTTTTAATTGCAGAATTATAACTCTGTTTTTTTGTTGATGGCCGCGTA
This sequence comes from Tatlockia sp., assembly GCA_013697725.1. Taxonomy (GTDB): domain Bacteria; phylum Pseudomonadota; class Gammaproteobacteria; order Legionellales; family Legionellaceae; genus Tatlockia. The sequence continues at coordinate 40,408 of JACCWI010000050.1, read as the reverse complement.
TAATCAATGTTCAATTATTTTATTTTTATTGAAAGTTTGATGTTATATTTGCCCTAGTTGGCTTTTATATAAGTGTTTGCAATCCTCTTTCAGTATTGTCAAATTACCTGGTTTGGCCCTCCAGTGATTAGTTATCATATTCGTTTGTATGAGGAGTTTGTGTGTCTGAAGATGTTTGGAGAAAGTGTCGGGAAATTTTGGAAGAAGAATACCCGCCACAACAATACAATACTTGGTTACGCCCTTTACAAGCTGAATTTCATGATAATGGCTTAGTTTTACTTGCTCCAAATCGTTTTGTGGTTGACTGGGTCAAGCGCAATTTTTATACAAGACTAAAAGAAATTGTAAATCAGATTGGCGGCGATGCCTTCTCTTTATTGAGCATAGGTATTGGCTCAAAAGCGGTTGAACTTGTTTCTGTGGAGAGTCAAGATAGTAAAATTGCGGAGACTATGGTGCGAGTGAGCGCCCCTAAAAAAGCCGCAGATTACAAAAACAGTTATTTAAATAAAAAATTTATTTTTGAAAGTTTTGTTGAAGGAAATTCCAACCAATTGGCTCGTGCAGCCTCTTTGCAAGTAGCCGAACGCCCAGGTGATGCTTATAACCCTTTGTTTATTTACGGCGGAGTGGGTTTAGGAAAAACGCATTTAATGCACGCCATAGGTAATACCATCCTTAATAATAACCCTGAGGCTAAAGTTCTTTATCTTCATTCTGAACGATTTGTTGCCGACATGGTTAAAGCGTTACAAACTAATTCTATTAATGAATTTAAGCGTTTTTATCGTTCTCTTAATGCGTTACTTATTGATGATATTCAATTTTTTGCGGGTAAAGATCGGTCTCAAGAAGAATTTTTTCATACTTTTAATGCCCTTTTAGAAGGTCAGCAGCAAATTATTCTTACCAGTGATCGCTATCCCAAAGAAATTGAAGGTATGGAAGAACGCTTAAAATCACGCTTTGGATGGGGACTCACGGTTGCAGTTGAACCACCAGAGCTTGAAACTCGCGTGGCAATTTTGATTTCAAAAGCTGAGCAATCGAATATCGAGCTTCCCTATGAGGTTGCCTTTTTTATCGCAAAACGAATTCGTTCCAATGTCCGTGAACTTGAGGGCGCTTTGCGACGAGTTATTGCTAATGCACATTTTACTGGTAAATCGATAACTATTGATTTTGTTCATGAAGCACTACGAGACTTACTCGCCTTACAAGATAAGCTAGTTACTATTGAAAATATACAAAAAACTGTGGCTGAATATTATAAAGTCAAAGTGGCTGATTTATTATCTAAGCGCCGTAGTCGTTCAATTGCCAGGCCAAGACAAATGGCGATGGCTTTAGCCAAAGAATTAACTAACCACAGTTTGCCGGAAATCGGCGATCATTTTGGTGGGCGCGATCACACTACTGTAATCCATGCCTGTCGAAAGGTTAAGGAATTGATTCAGGATGACAATGATTTGGCCGAAGATTATAAAAACTTGATGCGTACCTTATCTTCCTAGAGATTACTATGTTTGAATTATCACTTTCTAAAGAGCAATTACTTACCCCTCTATTGACTGTCGCCGGCGCAGTGGACAAAAAACAATCCTTGGCCATTTTGTCTAATATTTTGCTTTCTGTAAAAGATAATCAGTTAGTTCTTACTGCAACTGATTTAGAAATGGAAATTACAGCGCGGATAAACTGCGTTAGTAATGAAGCCTATGGTAAAATTACTGTACCGGCTAAGAAATTCATCGATATTATTCGTTCCCTCGATGATCAAGCCACACCTACAATAAACTTGAAAGCAGACATTGCGATTATTAAGGCCGGGCGAAGTCAATTTAAATTAGCAACCTTGCCTGCCGATGATTTCCCTTCATCTGAGAATGAAAAGTCTGAGGTTGAATTTTCTGTTTCAAGACTCTCCTTCATTCATCTTTTGCAGGCCACTCATTTTGCAATGTCACAACACGATGTCAGAGTATTCTTAAATGGATTACTCCTTGAATTGGATGCACAAACAATTACGGCTGTGGCTACAGATGGACATCGCATGGCCGTTTGCAAATTGCCTAGTACCCAATCGTTCTCTCATCAACGCTTCCTTTTGCCAAAGAAAGGTATTCAAGAAATACTTCGAATGCTTAATACTGTAAATGATGAGGAAATTTCAATTTCTGCCGGGAAAAACCATTTTAAATTAGAAACTGCTGAATATAGCTTTCAATCACGACTAATTGAGGCGCGTTTCCCTCCTTACACTAAAGCAATTCCGCGTGAGCAGGATAAATTTGTTTTAATCGATCGCGAGCTCTTCAAAAGAGCGCTTTCCAGAATCATTATTCTGGCTCATGAAAAGTCGCGTGCGGTGATGCTACATTTGCAAGCCAACTCCTTGACTCTCATTGCTAATAACCAGGAACAAGAAGAAGCAGTTGAGTCTTTAGAAGCACATATTGAAGGCAATGAGCTCAAAATTGGCATCAATGCCAGCTATCTTCTTGATGTTTTAAATTTTGTAGGAGAAGGATTGGTTCGCTTATCCATGTCGACGACGGACAGTAGTATTCTTGTTGAGTCGGTACATGATGAGCTTTATCAGTACATTATAATGCCTATGAAATTATGAGCCTGGCTTGTTTACATATTCAAAATTTAAGAAATATAGCCTCCGCACGTTTTAATCTTCATCCTCATTTAAATATTATTGTTGGTGCAAATGGGGCTGGCAAAACTTCGTTTTTAGAAGCTATTTATCTACTAGGTTCCAGTCACTCATTCCGCACTCGGGAAATTAAGCCCCTGATAGCTACAGAAACTGATTGCCTCACTGTTTTTGCGCGAACCCATGATGAACAAACTATCTCGATCCAAAAATCACTCTCTGCACCAACTCAAGTACGTTTGAATGGCTATCCTTGTCAAGCGAATTCTGAATTGGCTTATTTTTTACCTTGCCAAGTTTTTTATCAGGATCTTTTTCAAATCATTGATGCAGGTCCTTCTGTGCGACGCAGCCTTTTGGATTGGGGATTGTTTCACGTGGAACATCCTTATCATTTACTTTTAAAAGACTATCGAAGAGCTTTAAAACAGCGCAACAGTTTGCTTAGACAAAAGGCTAAACAATCCTATTTTGAACCTTGGAACCTGGTTCTGGATGAGCTTGCACAAAAAATTAATGATTACCGCCTTAATTATTTCGCGAGGCTCAATATTGAATTTAAAAAAATTCTTAATAGCTTGAATGATTTTGACTGCAGCCTAACTTATTATAAGGGTTGGGATCGAAAGGAAATGGGTAAATCTTTAGCTTCAATTTTAAATGAGAGCTATTCAATGGATTTACAACGGCAATTTACACAATATGGTGCACATCAAGCCGATATTTTGATAGAAGCAAATAGTATAAAAGCCAAACTTCATTTATCTCGAGGTCAGCAAAAAATAGTTTTAATTGCTCTTAAATTTGCGCAAACTTCTCTAATGACTAATAATTGTACTTATCTTTGCGATGACCTACCTGCAGAATTGGATAACACCCATCTTGAACGATTATTTAAGCTTATTTCTGGCATTCAAGGCCAGTTTTTTATCACAGTGCTTAATAAAGATTCTTTGCCCCAAATTTTTAATAGTTTTTCAAGTTTAATAATAAATCTAAAAGACCTAAACTTATAAATTCCTATGGGTTTTCATCTACACCAGCATTTTATCTTTTGATTCCTGTAGCGTTAATCTTTTTGTCTCTTATTGCTTTCCTAAAGCTTAGATTTATTCAACAGATGTTTCACGTGAAACTTGTTTAAAACCGAAAGGGAGCATGTAAAAGGAGGCGGATAAGTGATATAATGGCTCTTTAGCATAGACAGAAGGCGATGGGATAAGATGAGTTATGATTCAACGAACATCAAAGTTTTAAAAGGCTTGGACGCTGTAAGAAAACGCCCTGGAATGTACATTGGTGATACTGATGATGGTACTGGTTTACATCACATGGTCTTTGAAGTGGTTGACAATTCAATTGATGAAGCTTTAGCAGGTCATTGTCATGAAGTTTTCGTAACTATCCATTCTGATGAATCTATCTCTGTAAAGGATGATGGTCGTGGAATACCCGTTGATATTCATGAGGAAGAAGGTCGCTCTGCGGCTGAAGTAATCATGACCATTCTCCATGCTGGCGGAAAATTTGATGATAATTCTTATAAAGTCTCCGGTGGTTTGCATGGTGTAGGGGTTTCAGTAGTGAATGCACTTTCTGAAGAGTTACATTTAACCATTCGCCGCGAAGGTAAGTTGCATGAGCAGCATTATCGTGAAGGAGTTCCTGATGCGGCTTTGGCTATCACGGGTGAGGCTGAGACAACTGGAACACAGATATGGTTTAAACCTAGCACTAAAACGTTTACAAGCATTGAATTTCATTATGATATACTGGCAAAACGTTTACGAGAGCTATCTTTTTTAAATTCAGGAGTAACTATTCATCTTTACGATGAGCGAACTCAAAAAGAAGATACTTTTTGTTATGAAGGTGGAATTAAGGCTTTTGTTGAGCATCTTAATCGCAATAAAACAGCAATCATCCCTGTAGTTTTTACGATAAATAGTGAAAAAGATAATATTGTTGTTGAGCTTGCAATGCAATGGAACGATACCTTCCAAGAAACTATTTATTGTTTTACTAACAATATTCCTCAACGTGATGGTGGAGCTCATCTTGCAGGTTTTAGAGCCGCCCTTACGCGAACGCTTAATACTTATATAGAAAATGAGGGCTTTGCAAAAAAAGCTAAAATAGCCACAACAGGTGATGATGCACGGGAAGGCTTAACTGCCGTTTTGTCTGTTAAAGTCCCGGACCCTAAATTTTCTTCACAAACCAAAGATAAACTTGTTTCCTCAGAAGTAAAAGCTGTTGTTGAATCGGTAGTGGCAGAAAAGCTTAATGATTTTTTACTCGAAAATCCCTCCATAGCTAAATCAATTGTAGGTAAAATGATTGATGCAGCCAGGGCTAGAGAAGCAGCACGTCGAGCACGTGATATGACTCGTCGTAAAGGGGCTTTAGATATTGCAGGGTTACCCGGAAAATTGGCTGATTGTCAGGAAAAAGATCCTGCACTTTCTGAATTATATATCGTCGAGGGAGATTCAGCCGGGGGCTCTGCTAAACAAGGCCGAGATAGAAAATTCCAGGCAATTCTTCCCTTAAAAGGTAAAATTCTCAATGTTGAAAAAGCCCGTTTCGACAAAATGCTTTCCTCCCAGGAAGTTGCTACTTTAATTACTGCTCTGGGCTGTGGTATTGGCCCCGATGAATATAATCCCGATAAAATTCGCTATCACCGCATAATAATTATGACCGACGCCGACGTGGACGGCTCGCATATTCGTACTTTATTACTTACCTTTTTCTATCGCCAGACACCGGAACTTATCCAGCGCGGTTATATTTATATTGCGCAACCCCCTCTTTATAAGGTTAAGCGGGGAAAGCATGAGCAATACGTGAAAGATGATGAGGCTTTATATGAGCATTTGACCCATAGTGCGATGGATGGAGCGGAATTATTTCCAGCTCAAGATGCTCCGGCTATAACAGCCCGTGCTTTGGAAGATTTAGTGAATCAATATCGCCGTGTTGAAAAAATAATTAAGCGAAATTCAAGACGCTATAACACAGATATTCTCAAACGAATTAGCCACTTACCTGTTCTACAAATTGAGAATTTTAAAGACCGTGAGTTAATTGTTAATTGGGGAAGCATGCTGAGTAATGAATTACAAAAACTGGCGGGCAAAAATCAACAATATCTGGTTGATGTAATTCTCAATCCTGAAACAAATAACCATCAGCCACAAATTATTTTAAAACAACATGGATCTGACCACCGAGTTAATCTTAATGCAGAATTTTTTCTTTCAAAGGACTATAAAGAGTTAACTAATATGGGAGCAAAGCTTAGTTCTTTAGTTGAAGAAGGAGCAAGAGTTAAGCGTGGTGAAAAATCTCAAGAAGTTAACTCCTTTGAACAAGCGCTTGGATGGCTTATGGAAGAAGCTAAACGCGGCCAAACCATTCAACGCTACAAAGGTCTTGGGGAAATGAATCCTGAGCAACTTTGGGAAACAACAATGGATCCCGAAGCCAGACGCATGTTACAAGTTAGTATTGAAGATGCAGTTGCAGCGGATGAAATATTTACCACACTTATGGGTGATAATGTGGAGCCGAGACGAGAATTTATTGAAGCGAATGCTTTAGCAGCAGAAAATATTGATGTCTAAGAAGAGCGCTCAAAAGGATGCGCTGCAAGCCACAGGGCAGTGAGAGAATACGTCGGTATTTAAAAACTTTATATAGATGCCGCATCCTTGCGGCGAAGCACGTCCACTGTGCTGGTCCCTAACGTTGACATCCTGTCAGACATTCCGTGTCATCCCTCATGAAAGTGAGTATAGTCTTTCTGGGATAATTGTCATAAGGGGATTGGATGAGCAGCATGTAAGAGATATCTCAAATAAATCGTGGTATTGTCTCTAAAAAGGGCAGTCAGTTTAAGGCCTAATTAGGAATTGTCTTTAGAGTGCAGGTCTAATTGAATTTAATCACCTGCTGATTAAGAGAATTGACCATATAGATCTAACCTTAATTACGCTACGCTGCATCCAGGCTACGTTGGCTTAAAAATCACCTAATAAAAGAGCTTTAAGCACTAAACCATTCAGCTTTTTTAAAAAACTTTCTTTTCGTCAGGCTATCAAGTTTTATCAGCTAAAGACGACTACTCTTATGAAACTGCTTGCTTAGAACAATAATAATAAGAAGGAGTGGGCAATGACTAAAATACAATTTTTACAAGATTCATTTCTGGCCGAATTAAAAAAGGAAAAAGTTCCTGTCTCGGTTTTTTTAATTAATGGTATAAAATTACATGGGGTCGTCGATTCTTTTGACCAACATGTTCTGATGCTCAAAAATTCAGTAACGCAGATGGTTTATAAGCATGCTATTTCAACAGTTGTACCAACAAGAGCAGTTAATTTACCTGCTTTTGATGGAGAGGATGATGAATCTGTGGCAGACTAGTATTTTTTATCCCTAAGGAATACTGTTTGTTTGAACGTCCACAAGGCGGCGAACGTGCTATTTTAGTTCAGTTAGCGCTTCCCGGTATTGATGCTGAAAAAGCCTTAGCAGAATTTAAAGAGCTCGCTTTATCTGCTCAGGCAGAAATAATGACCACTGTGCTTGGCGCGCGTGCTACGCCCGAGGCAAAATATTTTGTCGGTCTTGGTAAAGCTGAAGAAATCCAAGAGCAAGTTTTAGCTTATGAAGCTGAAATTGTCCTTGTTAATCATGAGTTATCTCCTTCACAAGAACGTAATCTGGAGCGACTATTTCAGTGTCGTGTGGTTGGTCGTTCAGGTTTGATTCTTGATATTTTTGCCCAACGTGCACGTACCTTTGAAGGCAAGTTACAAGTTGAATTAGCGCAGTTACAACACCTCTCTACTCGTCTGATACGAGGCTGGACTCATTTGGAACGCCAAAAAGGCGGAATCGGCCTTCGCGGCCCAGGCGAAACGCAACTGGAAACTGATAGGCGTTTACTGCGTGAGCGTATTAAATATATCAATAAGCGTTTGGAAAAAGTTAAGCAAAGCCGAGTGCAAAATAGACAAGCACGAAAAAAAGCAGCTATGCCGACTATCTCTTTAGTAGGTTATACCAATGCCGGAAAATCCTCTCTGTTTAATGCATTAACCGGTGAACAGCATTATGTGGCCGATCAGTTATTTGCAACTCTTGACCCAACTATGCGTAAATTGGATTTAGCCGGTGCAGGCTCAGTTATTTTGACAGATACCGTAGGATTTATCCGTGATTTACCGCATCAATTAGTCGAAGCGTTTAGTGCTACGCTCGAAGAAACTGCAGAAGCCGATTTACTTTTACACGTAATTGATATTTCAGATCCCCTATGGCGAGAAAACACCCATGCAGTCGAATTGGTACTCGCTGAAATTGGTGTTGTTGAAATTCCAATGATTCACGTCTTTAATAAAATTGATCAGCAGGCAGGTTGGCAGCCAAAAATAGATAGCCAGGAATCAGGTTGCAAAATCTGGGTTTCTGCAAAAACGGGTGCGGGCCTTGAGCTACTTCGTGAGGCAATTGCAACTCAATTACTCGGTTTAGTTATAGAAGAAGAAATAACAATTTCTCCTGAAAATGCAAAGTTACGGGCCAAGCTCTATCAAATAAATGCAGTTATTAGCGAAACCATAACTGAAGCTGGGGGCTGGCATTTAAAAATTAAACTATCCCAAGCACAAAAAGAACGCTTGTTTGCTACAGACTAAAGGATCTTGTGGTTAAGCAAGTTGAGAGCGGGTTATGAAATAATCTGAGTTAAGCTTTCAATTGTTTGACCGCCATATAAGGTTGTTATTAGTTTACCCTGAGGATTGAAGACGAAGGTTGCAGGTACACCGACTATATCTCCTAATCCTAAAATTTGTGCGGGATCTTGTTGCAAACTGGGGTAGTTAATTTTGAATTTTTTGATGAGTGCAATTTGACTTGGTAGGGATAAAAGATCGTAATTAACGCCAAAAAGCGCAACTTGGTCTTTGTTTTTAGCATAAAAATGGTTTAACTCCATGATTTCATCAATACAGGGTTGACACCAACTCGCCCAATAATTAATAAAAACCCATTTACCCTGCAGACTTTCAAAATTGATCGTCTGTCCACGAAGATCTTTTAAAATCAGGGAAGAACTAAAGGCTTGGCTTGAAAGAGTTAAACAAAATAGCAGAGAAAGTAATAGAGTTATGCGTTTCATAGGATTAGACCATTGCAGAAATATTTTATGTTAACACAGCCGCCTCTTTTCGTTTACTCTTGGATTAGATAAAAAAGAGGTTAAAATTTAACCAAACTGTGATTTACTGAACAGACTCAATAGAGTATAATACCTAGTCAAAATTTTTTAAATAAATTCTTGACTCAAAATAGGAATACGATGGCTCTTACTCTGATCATTAGTGCTATATCTTTACTCAGTTTTATTTGTGTTATTGCCATGTTTTATCGTCTTAGACAACAGCCTGTTGTAAAATTATCGCTTCTGGATTATTTAAAACTCATTTTTAGCGGAATTGTTGCCTTTGTTGCAGATACTATTGGTCTGGGCAGTTTTGCAGTCAATATTGCTTTGGCAAAGTTATTAGGTACCTTTTCAGACGAAGAATTACCTGCAGTTAACAATGGTGCCCAAGTAATTCCGGGTACTATTGAATCGCTTTTTTTTATGCAATTAGTTGAAGTCGATTTAACCCTGATGGTTACTCTGGTTGCAGGTACCTGTATCGGTGGTTTAATCGGCGGTGCGATTGTTACTCGCTTATCCAAGCAGGCAATTCGTTTAGCTATGATGCTTTGTTTCACTGGAATTATTGCTTTATTAGTTTGTCATCAACTTCGACTTTTACCTATTGGTGGTGAACTTGTTGAATTACCCACTTGGAAACTTTTGATTGGTTTTTTTGCTCTAATGATTTGTGGCGCTTTAACAACCGTTGGTATTGGCCTGTTTGCAATGGTTCAAGGCGTTCTCTTTTTGTTAAATGTCTCACCGGCGGTTGCCTTTCCCATTATGACTACCGCAGGCGCAATGCAGCAACCCCTAACAACCATGGTATTTGTCCAACAAAATAAAATTCCTTTGAAAAAAACATTAATCTTAAGTTTAGCCGGTTGCATTGGAGTGTTGATTACTTTGCCTTTGTTTACTCAATTAACCGTTTCCTGGCTCCGAACTCTTTTGCTGTGCATTTTAATTTATAATCTTTTCGCTATTGGCCGTGCTTATTTTCGGGGCCGTAAGCTTTGTTTCAGTCCAACTGTGGCAGAGTTTTCCCGATCATAAACTGCTATTTTAGGAATGAAATGTTAAAATAGGCTATTAAGTTGTTAATAAGGTTACACAATGGATGATTTAAAATCAAAGTCTCAAAAAAAGCGCGATGCTGCAGCAATGCAACAAGTAGGTATCGAGCTCACTGGATTAAGCCTGGAGACACTTGAAAATTTACCTTTGACTGATAATTTACGGCGGGCAATTATTGAAGCGAAAAATATAACAAGTCATGGGGCAAAAAAGCGTCAGTGCCAATTGATAGGCAAACTTTTGCGCTCAGCAGATTATGACGCCATTATGGATGCTTATGCCATAATTCAAGCAGAGGGCAGCGCTCAAACGGCCAATTTCCATGATGTAGAGCTCTGGCGAGAACGATTAATCAATGAAGGGAAGGATGCCCTAACTGAATTTATACAACTTTATCAGCCTGAAGATGTGCAATTGTTGCGACAATTCATAAAAAAAGCCGTTGATGAAAAAATCAAGGGTAAGCCAATTGGCGCTGCCAAAGCTCTTTTTCGATTTTTAAGGTCCTGCCAATCATGAATTATTCTCTTTTCCTAAGCTGTCCCAAAGGACTTGAATATCTGCTCGAAGAGGAGATGAAAAGCTTAGGACTCACAGTCACCCGAGTTAGTCCCCATGGCGTCTATGGTCTTGCTGATTTAGCGCTTATTTATCGTTTATGCTTATGGACTAGAATTGCTAACCGTATTCAGCTTATTTTGTTTAGTGGTGAAGCACTTGATGAAAAAGCGCTTTATCAACTCGCTACTCAATTTCCCTGGCCAACGGTATTCAGTGCTGATAAAAGTTTAGCCATTGAGTTCCATGGCTCTTCTGAACAAATACGAAATACCATGTACGGTGCTCAAGTTATAAAAGACGGTATTGTGGATCATTTTCGCCAGTTAAATGACGAACGGCCCTGCGTTGCGCGGGAGAACCCAGACATTCGTCTGCATGCTTATTTAAAAAATTTGGAACTCACAGTGAGCCTTGATTTAACAGGCTTCAGTTTGCATCAAAGGGGTTATCGTTCCAAGGCGGGCGAGGCGCCAATTAAAGAAAATGTAGCAGCAGCGATGTTAGTTCGTGCTAAGTGGCCGCAACTAGCTACTGAAGGTTACGCTTTCGAGGATCCCTTTTGTGGAGCTGGAACTCTAGTTATCGAGGCCGCTATGATGGCCGCTCATATGGCTCCGGGTCTTCTACGACAAGATCAAGCTTTTGTTCATTGGGTAGACCATCAACCTGATCTATGGGAAAAAATTCGAGCAGAGGCACTAGGAGAGGTAAAACCTCTTCAATTAAAACTGCGTGGACGTGATAATGATCCGAGATTGATAGCGATTGCCCGCGACAATGCTGAGCATGCCGGTGTATCGTCCTTAGTGGAGTTCGAAACGCTCTCGGTGAAAGATTGCCAACCGAATCATGACAAAGGCTTATTAGTTGCCAATCCGCCTTATGGTGAACGTTTAGGCGACTACTCGCAATTAATCCCGCTTTATCAGCAATTGGGTGCGACCTTACACGCTCATTATCAGGGATGGGATGCTGCTATTCTAACGTCCAATCCCATGCTGGCTAAAGCAATTGGCCTACGAGCAAGCAAACAATATACTTTATATAATGGTGCTTTAGAGTGTAAATTGTATTGCATTTCCCTAGCTCAAGATAATCATCTAAAAAACAGTGAGAGCAGCAGCTTATCTGCCGGTGCTGCGATGCTGTCTAATCGCCTAAAGAAAAATTTAAATCATTTGCAAAAATGGGCAAAGCGCGAGCAGGTTTCCTGCTTTCGCGTTTACGATGCAGATTTACCAGAATATGCCTATGCAATCGATTTATATAATGATTATGCAGTTCTGCAAGAATATGCGGCTCCTGCTATTATCACAGCCCATAAGGTGGAACGGCGCAGTCTTGATGTTATACAGGTTGTACCTGAAGCCTTAGGGATTTCAGCGAATAACTTGGTTATCAAACAGCGGAAACAGCAGAAAGGCGCTAACCAATATCAAAAAATGAATCAAACCAGTCAGACAATGACAGTTCTTGAAGGTCGGGCAAAATTAAAAGTAAATTTGTATGACTATCTAGATACGGGTTTATTTTTAGATCATCGACCGATGCGCATGCGTTTTGCACAACTTGCGCCAGGAACTCGTTTCCTTAATTGTTTTTGCTATACCGCTAGTGCCAGTGTGCATGCGGCCTTGGCCGGTGCAATTACAACCAATGTAGATTTGTCCAAGACGTATTTAGCCTGGGCTGAAGATAATTTCAGGCTTAATCATCTTGATCTATCTCGCCACCAATTTATCTTTTTTGATTGCCTGGAGTGGTTTAATCTAACACAAGATCGGTTTGACGTCATTTTTCTTGATCCGCCCAGTTTCTCCAATTCAAAGCGAATGAAGCAAACTTTAGATCTACAGCGTGATCAAGAAATGCTAATTGACGCGGCGATACCGTTGTTAAATGACGGAGGAATTTTGTATTTTTCGACTAATTTTAGACAATTTAAATTATCCGCGGCTATTAGCCAAAAATACAAAGTTTCTGACATTAGTGCTGAAACTATTGATTTGGACTTTAAACGTTCCAAACGGATTCATCAGTGCTATAAAATAATGAAGTCTGAAAAAATTTAAGGCTTTCTAGAAATCAACCAGGAAAGGTTTTGCTTGGTTATCTTGTTCTTATTGGAGATCTAAGCTCCTTTCTCAGCTCAAATTAGCTGATAATTGTACAATTTGTCTAAAATAAGTTATCATATTTAACTATGATCTAATGTTTACCCTTGAAATTGAGTATAATAATGACAACTATAAAAAATTCTTCACAAGCTATAGGGCACAATTATCCAACCCATACAGGCCGCTTAAAACAAGTGGGAGTCAATTCGGAAAATATTTATACAAAAGTGGCTTTAATTGGTGATTCTACTCTAGATAATGGCTTTTGGGTTCAGACCGACCTGCCTCATGCTAAAAAAACTCATAATGTCACTCATCAAACTGCCGTATCGCTAGCCGAGAAAGAGATCGGCACCTATCAGCTGGCTAATTTTGCAGTTGATGGCGCTACCACTGCTGACCTATTCAAATATACTTCCTTAGCCAAGGTGGTTAGCGATGAGGATCACCCGCGTCGAGGGGTTAACCAACTTAATGCTGTAAAAGAGTGGCAACCTGAGACAGTGGTTTTATCGGTGGGCGGCAATAATTATCGCGAAGCATTGGCTCTTACTTTATCCGAACAGTTATCAAAAAAACAAGCATTTTTACGGTTTACCCCTGACGTGGCTAAGCCTGTAATTGCTGAAATTTTTAAAGAGGTTAAGCAAAAACTATTAAACCAATATAAACTACTTCTAAATCAGTTGGTTCAAGAAAACCCCAAGCTTAGCCGAATAGTACTTTTATCTCAGTATTATCCTTCAATTACAGAACTAACTCCCTACTTTATTTACACGGGTTTTTCACATGTGGCTCATGCTCAAGGTAAAGGCCAGACTTCATTTGAGGCGATTGAAGAGACAATGAACGAATTATATCGTGAAGTGCTCAGCTACGCTGTAACTATGAATAGAGAACTCGTTTTTGTTGATTTAACGTCCTCTTTAAACCCTTTGGGAGGAAACCATAGTTTACAGATTGAGCCTAATGAAAAGGGATCTCAAACTATGGGTAAACTCATTGCTCATGCGGTGGACTATAAATTTGAGCCCCTGGATGAAGAGATGCCCCATACACCGTTGATGATAGTTCGTATGAATGAAGATGAGGCATCGATTCATACAACTCCGCTATCAAGTGCAGATATTCGCAGCTATGGAGTTAAAAAGCTTAGCCAGTTTATTAGTGAGAATCGCTATCGTCATTTGAACTTATTATTTTCACCGCCTACCAGTTTAATCACACGTTTTGAAAGTGCCTATTATGCGATTGGGGGTAATCAATTCGATGCGGAATATAACGGCTGGTTCGCGTTAGGTTTATTAGATCTTAGCCTAATTACTATTGCCGCCTCTTATTTATGGCGGGTAGCGATTAATGAAGAGCTTCATCTCGCCTTAAGAGTAATCGCCGGTACAACTGCTGCCCCAATAATACTGGCTAAATTAATTGTAAGTTTAGTTCTTGTCGCTTTGTTTGCTTTACCAATTTGTCTTTTGCATAAAGCAATCCATTCTTTACCTGAAACAAATGCGGATGTTGAATTTATAACTGAGGAAGAAAATCCCCCTCAGTTAATCTAGCTAAAGTTTGTTATCAGGTTCTATAGGCGTTCTCAGAAAATCGGGCTCGCCTTCAATTTCTCGCTTTAACTCGTGCATATGACCTGTTAAAAAAAAGAGTTCTGCTGTTAGGAACATTGGAGCAATTAGAACTTGCCAGAAATTATTCATAAAGGCTGCGCGCTTTCCCTCAAAAAAATGACCGACTAACTGAAAAATCCAGCCTAGTACGAAGGTGATTATAAAAACCCATAAAGAAGTACTATCTGGGCCATAGCGGCTGACAAGATGGGCTAAGCCTAGCATTACAAAGAGGATTACAGTTAATGCCAAGGCAAGCCGCCAATTGAGATAGTAGTAATAGCAAAGCAGAGCGACAGTGGCGATTCCAGCCAGGGTTATATTCATTATGCCAGGTATAACCAAATGCAGGAAACCAAAAAAAACCATCAGCGAAAAAATGATAAGCGGTACGCCAATGAAATGAGTATAGCGGCTAATTGGGGTTTGATGACAGTCAGCATAAGCTTGGGCTTGTTCTATAAATGATTTCACGTCGTTCCGTCCTGAATTGGGTTCTAAATAAAATCTAACATCTCTTCCTGGGGCTGGCAATTTATAATCACTTAAATCTTCAAAATCATAATTTAGACAATAGTCTTAGCTTCCCAGAACACCAGATGTTCTGCTTTAATGATACCGCTTAAGTATTCTAAAGCAGGTTCTACCTTGGCTTTGCTGTCAAAGAATTCAATGGTTAAAGGTAAATTTAAGGAGAGATCAATTAAAGAGCTACTATGTTCCCCACTTTCACCAAAACCGCTTATCGCACGAAAAACAGATAGACCACGAATCGCTGCGTCCTTCTGTAAATAATGTAAAATTTTATTAAGTAAATGTGAGGATTCGGTAAGATAAGCTCTAACAAACATGACATCGACAGTATTCATAATTGTCTACCTCCAAGTACACCTAGCCAAGTTAGACCGAGGCATAGCGCTACACTAAAAATAATATTTAAAAATGCAGCAAGCCAGGCACCATTTTCGAAAAGATTAAAGGTTTCAATAGAAAAAGAGGAGAAAGTTGTATAGCCACCTAAAAAGCCAATTAATAATAAAGAGCGTAGTTGCATGCCTGATCCATCAAAGCGCTCTAAAAGAATAGAGAAAAAGAAACCCATTAAAAATGAACCACTGGCATTAACAAATAAAGTCCCATAGGGAAAATCTCGACCCAGGATCAGATAAATTCCATTCGATAGCCAGTAGCGACATAGTCCACCGCAGCCTGCACCTAAAAAAATCTCTAGTTGATTAATGGTTTCTTCCTAAATTTAATAATCTATAGTAAAAAAATTAGAATTATAACGATAGCAATACCATAGAAACTTTTTATTGTCGCGAATGATAAAAATACGCAATAAATCAAGGGAGTCCAGCTGTGGTTGATCCTTGATAAAACAAACTCGATTATCGCCAGAAATATTTACAAAATGATAGTTAGTAAATGGAGAATAAGTGTTTGGGAAACGATAATAATTTAGTTCTGGTATAAGAATAACAGGCCTGCCAGTAAGAAGAATTTTTTCAGCGAAACTTGAAAAACTAATAGTTATAAAGGTAAAAAGAATGAAAAACCGGCTAAATTTCACACGCATAATCGAAGCTTCCATTATTCTATTATTTTTAAAGTATAGTCATTTTTATTGGCAGAGTAACCAGAAATATTTCGCTATGATCTAGATAATTTTGAATTTTCCAACCGGAAACAGCCCTGTACATGGTCATTAACCATACCTACGGCCTGCATAAAAGCATAGCATGTGGTTGGGCCCAGAAAGGCAAAACCATCCTTTTTTAACTGCTTAGCCATGGCCGTAGATTCAGCGGTTAGAGCAGGAATCTCTGTTAGCGTTTTTCTATGATTCTGTACAACTTTTCCTCCCGTAAATTGCCAAAAATAATCGATACTATTTTCTTGAGAATCAATACGTAAAAAACTTTTAGCATTGGTTTGAAGGGCTTTAATTTTAAGGCGGTTACGAATGATTTTGTCGTTGCTAAGTAGGAGCTCAAAATCTTTTTCGTTCAAATTAGCTAAGCGTTCTGGCGAAAATTGAAAAAACGCCTCTCGCATTGCTTCTCTCTTTTTTAGCACGGTAAACCAGCTTAACCCAGCTTGCATGGTTTCGAGGATTAACATTTCAAATAATTTTTCACGATTTCTAACAGGAATACCCCATTCTTCATCGTGATAAGCTACATAAAGTGGGTCTTTAAGACACCAACTACATCTTTCCATTTTTGTCCTTGAAAAAAATTAGTTATCGGATCTGCGAGCTAGTTAGCTTCTAACCTGGCTTTAAATAGCAAGACTGGCCTCGCGCCTTATTTTAATGCTACAGTTCTTAAATGCAAAGCAAGGAGCATGTCGATGGATTTGATGCGCAAAAAAGCGGTAGATGGAGCTGGAATTAATTCGGGTTTGGTGCAATGTTTATCAGCCTTTGATTTACTGCTACTGGGTATCGGTGCGATTGTGGGGGCGGGAATTTTCGTACTGACCGGCATTGTGGCTGCTACTGATGCTGGGCCTGCGATTATTATCTCCTACATAATTGCCGGTTTTGCCTGTGCCTTTTCTGCTCTAGCTTATGCTGAACTCGCGGCATCCATAGGTGGGTGTGGCTCTGCTTATGGCTATGCTTATGCGGGTTTTGGCGAGCTGATTGCCTGGATTGTAGGTTGGGATCTTTTACTGGAATACTCCATATCGGTGTCTGCTGTTTCGGTTGGCTGGTCGAGTTATTTCAATGATTTTTTATTATCCTTAAAAATTCATATGCCCCTCTTTTTGCACCACGGTATAGGCGAGGGAGGCTTTTTCAATCTTTCTGCTTTTTTAATTATCCTTTTTTTAGCGGCTTTACTTATCTATGGCGTTAAGTCGAGTTCACGCGTTAATAATTTAATGGTGCTTGTAAAAATTTCAGTTATTGTTCTTTTCATAAGTATAGCTTCTACTGAAGTTAAACCCGAATACTGGACTCCTTTTATGCCGTTTGGCTGGCAGGGGACAATCGAAGGGGCTTCAATGATATTTTTTGCCTATATTGGCTTTGATGCCGTTTCAACTGCAGCGGATGAAGCAGTGAATCCTCAGCGCGATTTGCCAATAGGAATAATCGGTTCTTTACTGATATGCACTTTTTTATACATATTAGTAGCAGGTTTACTGACCGGGATTGCACCATACTCCAGCCTTAATGTCTCCTCGCCTATCAGTCATGTATTACTTACTTTAGGCTACAAATTTGCTGCAGCAATGGTAGGTATTGGTGCAATAGCGGGTTTAACTACGGTAATGTTGGTGCTTTTTTATGGATTAAGCCGCATTTTTCTTGCCATGTCACGTGACGGCTTATTACCGCCTTATTTTGCTGTTATCAATTCGTCGACTAAAACTCCCGTGCGAATCATAAGTAGTTGCGGCTTGGTGATGGCAATTTTATCAGGCTTTATTCCCATGCATGAACTAGCTGAATTGGTAAATATTGGAACTTTGTTTGCTTTTATTATTGTTTGTTTAGGGGTCATTATTCTACGATACACCCAACCAAATTTACCCCGCCCTTTTAAAACCCCTTTGATGCCGGCAATTCCAGCTATTGGTGCGCTTATCTGTGCTTATTTAATTTGTCATTTACCTTTAGTTACTATTCTTCGCTTTATAATCTGGATGGCAATAGGAATAGTGGTTTATTTCTTATATAGCCGTAACCACAGTGGATTAAATAAAAGTGTTTAAATGGCTTATTGAGGCAAACTTAGCCTCATCGCCGCAGAAACTAGTCCTGCTGCTGGAATAGTTAAAAGCCAAGAGAGAAATATGCGTCTTAGTACGAGCCAATGCCTGCTTTTTAAACCGTTGTACAAACCCACACCTGCGATTGCGCCTGTAACGGTATGTGTTGTTGAAACGGGAATACCCTGCTCGGTGGCTAAAAAAATCATTACTGCAGCACCTGCTTCCGCGGCAGAGCCACGCATGGAGTTAAGTTCGGTTATTTTAGAGCCAAGCGTATGCACAATGCGCCAGCCACCTACCAATGTGCCTAGGCTAATTACAATTTGACAAGAAATAATTACCCAGAAAGGGATATGGAATTTATCGCCAATTAGATTGGAGGAAAAGAGCAAGACCGCAATAATTCCCATCGTTTTTTGCGCATCATTACCGCCATGAGTAAGGCTTAAAAAAGCTGAGGAGAGCAATTGGAAACTGTTGAATACTTTAGTCAATGTTTTTTCTGAATACTTTTTGTGTAAGAGATTAAATAAATAAGTTAAAACAAAGCCAATTAAAATAGCGACAGTGGGCGTGACAAAGATGCCTATGGCAACTTTGATAAAGCCCGAGGGTATAAGAGCATCTATCCCTGAACTAGCTAGAGCTGCCCCGGCAAGGCCTCCAATAAGGGCATGAGATGAACTGGAGGGAAGGCCATAATACCAAGTTACTAAATTCCAAAAAATGGCGCCTATTAAAGCTGAAAAAATAAGCTGGGGATCAACTACAGATATGTCAATTAATCCGCTGCCAATAGTTTTGGCCACCATTAGATTAAACACCATAAAGGCGATTAAATTAAAAAATGCTGCCCATAATACAGCTTGGCGTGGAGTTAAAACACCTGTAGTTACAATGGTTGCAATTGAATTGGCGGCGTCGTGAAAACCATTAATAAAATCAAAAGCAAAGGCAACAAAAATAACAAATATAATAAAGAATGTGCCTGAATCCATTTTTTATCCTTATAAAGGCTTCAAAATTTACCCATGAAAAATCATGGGTTTTCCAGAGGACGAATCCTGACCTGCTTTATGCGCGCTCCTTTAATGCGTTCAATCGTCGCAGAGAAATCAGGAAAATAAAGGGTTGTTCCTACTTTAGGGACAGAGCCTTGCGTATGTAAAATAAGACCGGCGATGGTGGTTACCTTATCCTCTTTATCAAAATCAAAGGTTAATTCACGATCCAGGGCGCGTTCAAGCGCATGAAGCGGGCAATCACCTTGTACGGTTATACTGCCATCATTGTGAGCTAGCCAGGCTTCGTGAGTTTTATGGAACTCATCTTTAATAACACCAATTACCAAATGCAAAAGATTGTCTAAGGTAACAAAGCCCACAATCGCACCTTGACGTCCATAAACCAAAGCAAAATGGGGCATTCCACCTTGAAACTGGCGCAAAAGAGACAAAGCTGGCAGTCGAGAAGAAATTTTGGGTACAGGACGAATCAGATTATCAAGGGAAAGCTCTCTATTACCTTTGACCTCATGGAGAAGGGGTTGTAAATCTTTTACGTGCAATATGCCAATTATTTCCTTTTTAATGTGATCATAAACTGGATATCGGCTAAAACGATAATGGTTTAGAATTTCGATTAACTCATCGCTTGAAATAGGATTAGATATCATCGTCATATCATCGTAAGAACGCATAATATCACTAATTTCAAGATCCCCGAGCTCCAGGGTATGAGCAAGTATACTGCTTTCTTGTTGTGTTAATTCGCCATGCAATTGGCTAGAGCGTAAGATAAGTTTGATTTCTTCACTCGAATGGTATTGTTCACCCGGATGGATTACATCCAAACCAAAAATTTTAAGTAAAAAATTTGAACAGGTATTGAGAACCCAAATGATGGGATACATTAGCCAATAAAATAAATACAAAGGAGCTGCCGTCCAAAGTGAAACTTGCTCGCTTTGACGGATGGCCAGCGACTTAGGCATTAGTTCACCGATAACAATGTGTAGAAAAGATAACAGTGAAAAGGCAATAATAACCGAGATGAAACTAATCAAGCCCGGATTATCAAGACCGGTTTTAGCTAAAACAGGGCTTAATATAACGGTAAAAGCAGGCTCCCCAATCCATCCTAAAGCCAATGACGCGAGCGTAATACCTAATTGACAGGCTGATAAATAGGCATCGAGATTCTGATGCACTCGCGCCAAAATTCTGCCTCGCCAAGGATATTCTTCTTTGATAAGTGAAACACGGGTAAAGCGTAATTTTACCATTGCAAATTCAGCAGCAACAAAAAAAGCATTGAGCAATACAAGGCCAAAAGCCGCCAAAATCCAGAGAAGGTTTCTCATTACTAAAGGTGGTAACTAGAATAAGTCATCAATTTTGATACTCCTCGCATTAATTTTTTTACAAGAAGCGGTAACTCTACAGCGCCAGCATCCATAGCAACATGGGCATGATGGGCTTCGTCTTCTTGCATTTGTTCCAGGATAGCTTTTGATTTTTGATCTTGATTTGGTAATTTGGCTAAATGTTTCTGCAAATGAGCGCTAACCTGATGTTCAGTTTCGGCAACAAACCCCAAACTTAAGCGATCGCCCGCGCATCCTGCCAACGCTCCCAAAAGAAAAGAGCCTAAATACCAAAAAGGATTTAAGATGCTAGGCTGACTGTCTAATTCGGTTAAACGCTGCTCACACCAGGCTAAATGGTCAACTTCTTCGGCAGCAGCATCTGCCATTTTAGCTTTGATTTCGGCAAGTTCAGCAGTTAGCGCTTGGCCTTGATAAAGAGCTTGAGCACAAACTTCACCCGAATGATTAACGCGCATTAGGCCAGCAATATGACGTTTTTCATTGGCATCAAGCACTGATTCTTTATGCGTTTCACCGGGGGATTGGCGAGCAGTAGACCTTTGTTTTGGCGGAGCTAGAGTACGCAAGGCAAGATCGATTTCGCAAACCAATTTTTCAACCAGGCTAAGATTCGGCATTAATATCTCATTCACATTTGCTGTAATATAGCTCATCTTAGCCTGAATTGACTCGACTTTGAAGTCTAGGCTGATTTGGTCTATTCAATGCTCGCCGTTATCTTGAACAGCAGTTAATTCCTGTTTATGTTTTTTTATAAATTAGCTAGGTCAGCATAACATTAAGGTAATTTGGTATTAGTAGGCTAGTCCTGGACAAGCCTTGTGTTACTTAGGGTAAGTGAGATCTAATCATAATAAATCGTTCACTATATCGAGACAAAGCTCTTCATAGTAATTATCCCAATTTTTGTTTTCCTGTTTAATTGCTTGCATTATTTTAATTGAGTTAGATAACTCTTCTGGAAAGTCCTTAGCGGGAGACGCTTCTCCAGGCCAAGAAGCGTCTCGCATGGCTTTATCAGGCCATCGAGAATAAGCAACCCACAATCCATTTTCACCTTTATGTAAGCAGGAGCCTATTGCACCTCGATTTTCAATAAAAAAGCGGGCAACTTTATGCCAATGAGATTGATAGAGCTCTTCTTGATGGGCTTGTAATTTAAATTTATAGATAACTGCGAACATAATTAAATTTCCATTATTCAGTTTCTTTATTTCCTAAAAATTCAGGAAGAAAGCCACCTGCTTGCATCCGCCACATTTTGGCATAATGCTTATTAAGGTTGATTAAATCTTTATGCGTACCGTCTTCAATAATCTGGCCTTTATCAAAGACCAGGATTCTATCCATTTCAGAAAGAGTTGATAGACGATGCGCAATTACGATAGTAGTTTTGCCATGCATCAAATGATGAAAGGCATCTTGAATATATTTTTCAGTTACCGAGTCCAGCGCAGAAGTCGCTTCATCCAAAATAAGAATAGGGGCGTTTTTTAGCAGAGCTCGTGCAATAGCAATTCGCTGACGTTGCCCACCGGATAATTTTATGCCACGCTCACCGACCATTGAATGATATCTCTCATTAAGTTGGCTAATAAACTCATGACAATGTGCAATTTTGGATGCATCAATGACCTCGGCATCCGTTGCATCCGGAGAGCCATAGCGGATATTTTCCATCAAGGTTCTATGAAACAAAGAAATATCTTGTGGAATTAAGGCTATATTTTTTCGTAAAGAGTTCTGAGTTATCTGGTTAATGTTTTGATTATCTATAGTTATTTGACCAGATTCCACTTCAAACAATCTTAAAATAAGATTTACAAAACTGCTTTTACCACTACCAGATAGTCCAACCAACCCAATTTTTTCACCCGCATGAATGAGAATATTTTTATTTTGGAATAATTGAGCACCCTCACCATAATGAAAGTTTACGTCTTTAAATTGAATTTCGCCCTGAGTAACCACCAACGGTTTAGCGCCTTCAATATCAACAATGTCATGGGCTGCATTAATGATAGAAAGTGCTTGTCTACATTTACCTATCTGCTCTGTGAATGAAACAAACTGTCCTGCCATAAACCACAGGTTCCACAGAATGCTAATGGAGAGGGTAATAATAAAACTAAAATCACCAACAGTTACTAATCCTTCACTGTACATTTTCCCCAGCATCCAAAGATTAATGCCTAGTAAGGCCACAATACTGATATCCCATCCTATGCGCATCTGGATGATTTTAGCTAACATGTTCCTGTCTTTTTCTACCGTGTCAGCAATTGCGTTAGTTATATATTCGTTTTCATAGCGATGGTTGGCAAACAAGCGAATATTGACAATATTACCGATGCTATCCACCATTTTTCCAATTAAATTAGATCGCGCTTCTGCGAATAAAAAAGAACGAGTTTGGATCGATTTCAAAAATAAAAAGGTTATAGCAAGAAACACAATCACCCACCCTAACAGTATAAATGCAAAGAAAGGATGAATTAATAACAAAGTAGTGATTGCGATGGCTAATCCCAATAGTTGGGCATAGCCATCATCAATGATTGTAAGAATATCAACAATTCCTCCTTGCATGTCCGAAATTTTGTTAGTCAAACTTCCCGCAAAATTATTTTGGAAATAACGATGAGAATGCTGATTTAGATAGGCAAACATTTCTGCCATAGTGTCTTGCCTGAGGCTGGGGAATAACTTAAGTTTTGCCCAGTCTAGGAGACGCATACTTAGACATAAAATAATCCACAAAAATATATATAAAAAAATATAGGGTTGAATAGTGCTAAATACTTGAGCTTTATTTCCTTGAAAGCCAGCTACATTATCTATGATAATTTTTAGAACATAGGGAAGAAGTGTGTTTATCACAGCCCAAAACAAGGCTATGCAGGTAAAAATAACGAGATAACCTTTATAGGGTTTAACAATATTAAGGATAAATTGGAATAGTGATTGCTGTGTTTTTTTCATTTTTTTAGGTCAAAAAGTTTTTAAGTTGTGTAATTATGACACATAAAGAGGTTTTAGTGGATGTTTATTTCATATTTATTGTGCTTTTTAAACAATTACCAGTTTGAGCTTGAACTCATTTAAATTAAGTTCTAAGGGTATTAACTCTCTAAGGTGTTTAATCTAGAGACAGAGAACATAATTATAACCTTATTTTCTGCACTCATAGAGAATAGTTTCATCGTCTTTATCAGGAGAGGCAGTTCTATTAAATGCTTTAACCAATTTAAGCTCTTTAAATCCTAGATCACGTAAAAGGTTGAGTAATAAAGAGGTATCATCGTACAAACGAATTTTATAGTCTTCGACTTCTGTTTGAACAATACGGTTTGACTCAATTAATTCATATTTGCTTATCGAGTAGCAAATTGGTGCTTCGATCGTAGTTAGTTGGCGAGCAGGATAATTTTGTTATCTGGTCTTGGCCATCTCGTACCACGCCATATCCCTAGGTCTTTAGAGGCGGCATTTGAGGTCTCTGTTTCAAAAATAAATACGCCTTTTTTTTCTAACTGATTGTAAATAGCTTGCAAAGAAATTGTTATAGCTTCTAAGTCCGTAATTAGTCCAAATGATCCCGCTGGTATAAAAATTAAACTATATTTTTTTTCTGATTTAGCAGATTCTAAAAAACCTCGCCAGACCCCAGCTTTAAGATTTTGAGCCTTTGCTTTGCTAACCAAGGTATTTAACATCGTTTCACTTGCGTCAAATCCCTCAATATTAAATCCTGCTGCAAGCAGGGGCAGAAGAAATCGCCCTGTTCCGCACATGGGTTCTAAAATAGGTCCTGCCGCCTCTTTTACATAACTAAGATAAAAATCAAAGGCATCTTTTGGTGGCAAAGGTTTGCTTAGCTCATAAACTTGCGTGCATAAATCCAGATAAGTATCTAATTTCATAGGAACCCTCTCATAACGCGGTTTAGATCAGCTTTATTGTCAGCAACAGGGCTGCTTCAATGTCGATAATTTATAGCCAATTGAATCAAGTATTAGTTCTCTGTTTAATAATTTGATGTGGAACCTTATACTCGAGATACAAAATCTAATTTTCATTTTTGGTATTAATCCACGAAGATTTTTCAATGAAGTAAAAAGCAACTTCATTACCTCTATATATCCTTGACTCTTTATAGTTCATATTTACTTTTTCTAAAACGCGACGTGAGAAGTTATTTTCAGGGTTAATAACTGCTACGAGTTTACTAACAGTTAAATGTTGAAATCCCCAATTTATAAGAGCTTTTGCAAGCTCAACACCATAACCTTCACCCCAGGCAGTTTTGATGAGCGCATAGCCCACCTCAATTTCCGGTTGGGTATCGTCATAGGCAAGGTAAATTAATCCCGCACGTCCAACAAATAGTTCACTTTCTTTTTCAAAGACAGAACCAAGACTAAAGCCATGTGTTTCCTGATGAGCAATCGCTGCTTCCAAGCCGCCCATTACCTCGAGTTTAGTGCGCACTCCCTGACCTATATATTTCATAACATCAGCATCAGTTTGCAAAGCAAGTAAGTTATCAAAATCGCTTAGCTGAGGAGTCCTGATAATTAAATTTTTTGTTTCTAAGAATATATTCATATTAACTCGTTGTTAAAATTTCGGTCGTCATTGTTGTATGCAATACAGGGTAACTGCATCTCTTAAGAATTTTCACTGATATCGGCAATAATGATTCTAGTTTACTTAACTTTATAAAGAGGAAGCATTTCTTTCATGCGCTATGATTAAACAACAGGATAATATTAAAGAGAAAAGTCATGGAAGCTTATCACAATAAAAGCGGAATTTCGGGTGTGGTTGCTTATGAGCTGGGAAGTGATTTTATAAAAGTAAAATTTCAAAAAAACAACTGCGTCTATTTATATAATTATCTTGTTCCAGGGAATGCTCATGTGGAAACAATGAAGAAAAAAGCAATTGCGGGTATTGGCCTTGCTACTTATATCAGTAAATACGTAAACGAAAATTATTATAATAAAGATTACTAAATCAGCTTAGGGCCTTATTAGTTACTATAATTTAATTAAGAAGTGAATATTAGGGTGATTTTTTATGTTTTCTAAAAATATAGAAAATGAGAAATTTAATAAACTAGCTAGTCATTCAATAAGAGCTATTGCTCAGGCTGGACCAAAATTTACATTCTAAGGATTTAAAGTAAGGCATTTTATGGAAAAGGGCATGACCAATAAGAAACAACCAAATAGCCTCAGCTCGGATAAAAAGATTTGGTTAAGCGCAAAAGAAATAAAAGAACAAGTTGCTCTGATTAGAGAGTCTAACCCTGAAAATGATGAAGCTGGATCGAATACTTTAAATTCAAAGAATTTCTAGCAAACTCATCGTTGATCCCATTGATTTTAATAACTATTATCAATTGCAAGAATACTTAGTAAAAATTCCTCCTCAACATTATAACATTTGAGTACTGTGATTGAGTTTTTTTTAGTCATTTATCCTTTAATTTGGATGGGTCTTGTTTTTCGCTTTATTACCGCGAAGTCAGTTAATTTAGGAGGAAGAGCGGAGGTTTTGCTCATAATTTCTAGTGTAAATTTTAGGCATAGTTTAAATCCGGGCTCTATTGTTTAAATACTATTATAAATCTTGCAATTTATTCGCTGTGGAAATATAACGATTGTTCATAGCAATTATCCCTAAGCTTAGGCTTTTAACATTCCTCTTAATACCTGTTGTAAAATCCCGCCATTTTTGTAGTAATCTAATTCATTTTTTGTATCAATTCGCGATCTAAGATTAACTTCGCTAGGCTGTTTATCTGCTCTATTAATAACAACTTTTACTGTCATGCGCGGTTTCATCTGCTGAGTCAGGCCTATTATATCAATGAGCTCCGAGCCTGTGATTTGTAGCGTTTTACGTGTAATCCCTTCTGGAAACTCTAAAGGCAAAATTCCCATACCGATTAAATTGGAGCGATGAATCCGCTCAAAACTTTCTGCTATTATTGCTACCACTCCTTGAAGTTTCGGTCCTTTTGCTGCCCAATCCCGAGAAGAGCCCATTCCATAGTCCCTACCAGCAATCACAACCAAGGCTGTACCTTCATCTTTATAACGAGTCGCTGCATCATAGATTGATACTATTTCATTAGTGGGAATATATTTTGTAAAACCTCCTTCAACCCCAGGGACCATCTCATTTCTGATTCGGATGTTTGCAAAGGTTCCTCGCACCATGACTTCATGGTTCCCACGGCGTGACCCATAGGAATTAAAATCTTTGATTGCGACACCTTTGGTTTGCAGGAAGCTCCCAGCAGGGCTATCTGGCTTGATGGAACCAGCGGGAGAAATATGATCGGTAGTGATGCTATCTCCAAAGAGTGCCAAAATTCTTGCTCCTTTTATATCCTTAATTTTTTCCGGGATGGCATCCATGCCATCAAAGAATGGGGGGTGTTGAATATAGGTTGAATCCAACGGCCATTCATAAGTATCTGATTCAGAAATTTTCATAGCGCGCCATTCATCTGTTCCATGAAATATATTTGCATAGCTGTCATTAAACATTTTGCTAGTAATGGTGGCTACTTCCTCAGCTATCTCAGCATTTGTTGGCCATAAATCGTTTAGATAAACAGGATTTCCGGATCTATCTTCTCCTAGAGAATCTTTTGTTAAATCAATCAAGGTTGTGCCAGCAAGAGCAAGTGCAACAACAAGCGGTGGTGAGGCAAGCCAATTTGCTTTAACCAGTGCATGGATACGCCCTTCAAAATTACGATTTCCTGAAAGTACAGCGGAAACTATTAAATCATTATCAATTATCGTTTTTTCTACAGCTTCGGGTAGGGGACCAGAATTTCCGATGCAGGTTGTACAGCCATAGCCTGCCAGTGTGAATCCAAGCTCATTCAAATACTTTTGTAAGTTCGTTTTTTCTAAATAGAGAGAGACTACTTGAGAGCCGGGTGCAAATGAAGTTTTCACCCAAGGTTTCCGTCGAAGTCCTTTTTCGACTGCCTTTTTTGCTAATAAGCCAGCTGCAATAAGTACATTGGGATTCGATGTATTGGTACAACTGGTGATAGCGGCAATAACAACATCACCATGATGCAATTCATAATCCGCAGCGGTACTGAAGGGTTTTGTTTTTTCAGCACTACGTTTGTTTTCTGCCAGGAATTTATCAAAAGCATTAGCCAGATTTGACAGTTCAACATGATCTTGTGGACGTTTGGGGCCGGCAATACAGACACTGATAGTGGATAAATCCAGTGTAATCAGATCTGTATAATCAGATTCAACTTGGGAATCATGCCATAAGCCCTGAACTTTTGCATAAGCTTCAACAAGATCAATAGCTTGTTCATCCCGCCCACTGAGACGCAAATAATCAAGCGTGATTTCATCAATAGGAAAGAAACCACAGGTTGCGCCATATTCCGGCGACATATTGCTAACCGTAGCTCGGTCAGCAATGGATAAATGCCGAAGCCCCTCACCAAAAAATTCCACAAATTTACCTACAACACCTTTCTCACGTAAAAGATGCGTTATAAAAAGTACTAAATCAGTTGCTGTAATTCCTTCTTGCAATTGTCCTATCAATTTTACACCAATCACCTCAGGAATAAGTAGTGAAATGGGCTGTCCTAACATGGCTGCTTCCGCTTCAATACCACCGACTCCCCACCCAAGTACGCCAAGACCATTAATCATTGTTGTATGGCTGTCTGTTCCTACTAAGGTATCTGGGTAAGCATATAATTTCCCGTTTATTTCTTGGGTCCAAACAGTTTTAGCCAGGTACTCCAAGTTAACCTGGTGACAAATTCCAGTATTCGGCGGTACAACACGAAAATTTCTAAATGCTTTTTGTCCCCATCGCAAAAATGCATAGCGCTCATGATTCCTTTCCATTTCCATTTGGGCATTTATCTTAAACGCATCAAGTATGTGAAACTTATCAACTTGTATAGAATGATCGATAATAAGATCTACAGTTGAAAGGGGATTGATTTTTTCCGGATTTCCCCCAAGGTTTTTAATGGCTGCACGCATGGCAGCCAAATCAACAATCGCAGGTACGCCAGTAAAATCCTGCATTAAAACTCGTGCAGGACGATAAATTATTTCACAATTGGATTTTTTTTGTTTTAACCATTCTATGATTGCCTTGAGATCATCTACTGTAACAGTATGTCCATCTAAATGGCGGAGTAAATTTTCCATAAGAATTTTTAAAGTGAAGGGAAGTCTTGTTAAGTTTTTAAGTCCACCTTGTTCAGCAGCAGGTAAACTATAGTAATGATATTCAATATCATTTACCGTGAAACTTTTTTGTATGCTTTTCAAGAACTCATCGCTAAGAACAAGCTTTGATGAAATTGCAAGAGGCTTTATTTCATCGGTGCCGGCTGCCCAGGAAGGAGGATCGCTTGCTGGAAATGATTCCTCAGAGGATTCATTTATAATCGCTTGATTTTTTTTTGATTTTGTCGCGAAGATCCAATCTATCCAATTCTTTAATTGCAACATTACGATATCCTTATCGAAATTTTATAGAGAAGAATCGAGGAGTTATGATCTATAGTATCGTAAGTTGTTGTACAAATAATTCAAAATAAATTTTTTTTTAAATTTAGGTTTTTATTAAAGGATTACTCTGTTTTTGTAGCAGCAAGTCGATAAATTCCCAAATCGTTCGTTGTAAAGAGGGATTTTATCCATAAAATCTTAGCCCCACTCAATAACTATTTTCTTAAAGCAATTAAGTTTGCTTTTCTAATATTTCAATCACTTCTAGGTCAGATATCTGAGTAAAATTCTCATACCAAAGCCCAACGGCATAAAAATTGAGGGGTTGCAAAGGACAGATCATGCGATCAACCAGTTTGGTCATTTCTCCACAGGTTTCTCGAGCAGCAACTGGGACAGCAATAATAATCGAAGCAGGATTATGCTTTCGCAGGGAAACAACTGCTGCTTGCATTGTAGCTCCTGTGGCGATGCCATCATCAACTAAAACAATAGTTTTACCTTCTAATTTAGGAAAAGGCCTATCCCCTCGATATAAGCGCTCACGTCGCCAAAGTTCCTTTTGTTCTAATTCTAAAACCGCATCAATGGATGCCTGTTCAATTTTAAGCTCATTTAATAATTGTGTATTAAAAATAACTGTCTCATGAGAGGCAATCGCTCCCATGGCCAATTCCGCATGCTCTGGAACGCCTAATTTTCGAACGATAAAAATATCAAGAGGAGCAGAAAGAGCTTGAGCAATTTCATAAGCCACCGGAAGACCGCCACGAGGCAGTGCCAAGATAATTACGTTTGCTAGATTTGCATAATCCTTGAGAGATTTGGCTAAAACAATTCCGGCTTCCCAACGATCTCTAAACTTGTCCATAAGTCTTTATCCATAGCAACCTTAAATAATTAAGTATAGCTTAATCTGTGACCATAAAAGTCATTTTTTGCAGCATCTGGAAATCTTAGCAGCGTCCTTTAGAGCCCTATAACAAAAGGCTCTACAAGTTGAGCCTAATAGTTTATGCCTCTCCCAGGTAACTTAGATACAATTATAAATTCTTTTAGCTTACGACTAAATTTTTGCATTTTATCTTGTGCTGGAATAGAGCCATGAGGCTGATGTTCTGGCGGGAAAATGACATATAAACCTCTAGCAGGCGAGATTACATCTCCAGTTTTAAGTAACCGATGTAATGAAACTCTTGCATGGCTACGTGAAACTTGAAATTGTTCAACGATCTTTTCGATTGTAAAGCAACGCCTGCCATCTTTTCGAATGTCTTTGATATATGATTGTAAATGCATTGGATTATCAAGTCCGTATAGTTACAAAAAATGTAATTATACGGACATGCTATCTCTATTTTATAGAAGAGTTTAAAGCCTTGTTTTTAAGGAATTATGTCTTTAAATTGTAAGGTCATGTCGTTTCAATTTTGGTATTAAAATTAAAGGAAATTTCAAGATCTTAGCCTTTAATAAACACCCTGTATCTACCATGAATTTAAGGTGTGGATCAATTACCCTATCAATGCACGACAAATACCATTTGCGAGGATAAACGATTTGGACACCCTTCAAAGTGATTCTCTACCCTTATGATGAAGGTGGTGACGATTGCAATGCTTTGAATACTTACAGCCCGTTTTTTTACCGAATGGTGCAATAGAGAGAGCTTGTCAGTCCGATAAGACGAGGGAGATTTTATGAGTTGGGATATCGTTATCAGCAGTGAAAAAGAAACACAGTTTATAGGTGATGAAATTGTTGCCTTCAACAAAAGCAACGCTCCGTTTACACAGGACAACGATTTTGTGAGTTTAAATTTTCACATCAAGAATGACAACGGTCTTATAATAGCCGGGGTCAACTCTGTGATGTATTGCTGGGGCATGCTCTATATTAGTGTATTGTTTGTTGCTAAGGACTTTCGGGGTCAACAACTTGGAAGTCTGTTGCTGAATAAAGTCGAGTACGAAGCTAAATTAATGGGGGCTAGCCTTTCGCATTTAGATACCTTCGATTGGCAAGCTAAAGATTTTTATTTAAAGGAAGGTTATGAAGTTTTTGGTGTTCTTGATGCATGCCCTCCAGGTCATAAAAGATATTACCTGAAAAAAACTTTATTGGCTCATGAGCCCCCAGTATAAAAACTGAACTATCAAGGAAGATAAGGTCAATCGACGAGTTACGGATTTTTGTCTCAAAAATTATAAATTATCATTGTTGAAAAAAAATCTACTAACGAGTTTGGAAAAATGTTTAGAAGAATGTTTTAGAGAGAATTTTTCAAGTCTAGCCGTCCAATATCTCTCTAGTACTATGGCCTAAGATTTAGTTGCAGCTGAGAACAATTTTAAGTAGAGTGAATAACAATTCCGATGTACTCAATAGGTTAGACTAAATCGAACTAAACATTACATCAGCTTCTGAGCAATTAATTCAAATATTAAAAATGATATAACAAGGACGGGCAATCTATTTAAAGGGAATTCAATATGCATTCATTATTTATAACAAAAAAGACCTTAGCTATACTCATCGCATCAACGAGTTTAATCACTAACAATTCACTTGCCGGTACTATGGGGGTTGATACCAAGTCTCCTCTGGTTTGGGTAAGTTCTTTAAGTGTGGGACCCGCTTGGCAACACGCCGGTAAAACTCAAACTTTTTATTTAACACCTGAAATTGAAAAGCGCTATGTTGCGAATCGAGCGAAGAATGTTTTATTTGATGGCGAACTATTCCTGGGCTTACAAAAAGAGCTAACTCCTACTCTTAAAAGCCAACTTGGACTTGCGATTGGATTCACCAGTAATGCCAAACTCTATGGCGTCATTTGGGATGATGCCGCCCCTGAATTTGATAACTATACCTACCATTATAAGGTTCAAAATACTCATTTGGTGTTAAAAGGCAAACTGCTCGCCGATATCAATTATTGGCTAATACCCTGGGTTAGCGGCAGTTTAGGGGTGAGTTTTAATGACGCCCATGGATTTCAAAATACTCCAACAATCTTCGAAGCACTTCCTAACCCAAACTTTAGTTCTCACACTCTCACTACCTGGACTTATAAACTTGGGGTTGGTGCGCAGAAAACCCTGAATGTTCATTGGCAGCTAGGTGCAGGTTATGAATTTGCCGACTTAGGCAAAAGCAGACTGGGTAGAGCTTCAGGTCAGACCCTTAATTCCGGCCTTTCACTCAACCACCTCTATACCCATGGGGTTTTATTTAACCTCACTTATATTGCTTAAGGGATTTAACATGAGCTTATTGCGCTCAATGAATAAAATGGGCCTGGGATTAATTTTTTTATGTTTTTTCACCACAGCTCAGGCTAGACTTCCAGTTTGGATCTTTAGCCATGATACAACACCCACATTGGTCCTGGTAATGCCGGTTGTGGCAGTACTAACCCTAACTTAGATACGATTTTAATTTTTTTTAGCTGACGACTAAATTTCCCGCATTTTTATAACGGTGGAATAAGAATAAATTATTGATTAATTGTAAGGTATTTTCTTCAGACCTACTAAGACGAAATTGGGTTCAATTTTGATCATGCCCTTGTTTGAATAAACCTGTAATTTGGATATAGAGCATTTTTCATGGATAGGTTTTGACCGTCACACCTAATTGATCCATTACCTCAATGAAATCCAGGATATAGCTAATACGCTTCAATTGATGTTCAGGATGATGTTTTTTGCCATTAACTAATTTGACAGGCTCTAGATTTTCAATCAGTTCTGAGAAAACAGTTGCAATATGATTTAAGCCGCCCGCATGAGTGCTGATAATGGGGTACAAAGAAGATGCTAATTAAACCTGACCTTAAAGATGAAAAAATCATTGCGTGTTTACGGGATGCGTATGGATTGTCTGTAGAAAAGGTAACGTTTCTTCCTCTTGGCGCTGATTTCAATACCGCAGTTTATCAGGTTACGACAAGCAGCCAAGTAAATTACTTCTTAAAGCTGCGACGTGGTGAATTTATTGAAGCTTCAGTTGCAGCTCCTAAATTTCTTGCTGACTTGGGTATCAAGCAAGTGATCCCACCTCTTGCAACCAAGACAAGGCAACTATGGACAAGCTTGGCACCCTTCAAGGCGATTCTTTACCCTTATGTGGAGGGTCGCAATGGCGTAGAAGCCAAACTATCAGAAGAGCAGTGGTTTCAATTTGGGGCGGCCATTAAAAAGCTCCACAGCACCAATATTCCAAACGCTCTAACAAGTGGCACACCCCGGGAAGTATTTTCTTCCAAATGGCGAGAAACCGTCAAAGCCTTTCTTATACGCATTGTAAATGAGGTTTTTGAAGAGCCTGTTGCTTTAAAAATGTCATTGTTCCTTAAATCCAAAAGTAGCGAAATACTTAAACTTGTTGAGCGCGCTGAAAAGCTTGCAATCGCGATCCCAAAACAGCCACTCGAATATATTTTATGCCATGCAGATATTCATGGCTGGAACTTGATTGTTGGTAAAGAAGGATCCCTTTATATTGTTGACTGGGATACCCTCATCTTTGCTCCCAAAGAACGTGATTTGATGTTTGTCGGTGCTGGTATTTGGGACAGCGGTCTAACCGCGGCTGAAGAGGAATCACTATTTTATCAGGGCTATGGCCAAACAAAGATAAATCAGGATGTCATTTGCTATTATCGTTTTGAACGTATTATTCAGGACATTGGCGAATATTGTGAATACATCTTTCTGTCTGATCAAGGTGGTGCCGATCGGATGCAATGCTTTGAACACTTACAGCCCGTTTTTCTACCAAATGGTGCAATAGAGAGAGCTTGTCAGTCCGACAAGACGAGGGAGATTTTATGAGTTGGGATATCGTTATCAGCAGTGAAAAGGAAGGCAGTTTGTAGATGATGAATAAGAGATAGTACCTGAAAAAAACTTTATAGTCTCATGAGACCCTATTATGAAAACTGAACTCGTATCAGAAAATAGCAACCAGCATAAAAAAATCATAGATTGGGCTTGTGAGCAGCTTCGAGCTCTTGGTTATACAATGAATAATCATCTGCCTGAAAAATTGTTAAACACTCCCTGGTCTTACGTAATCCGCTTCGAAACAACAGTCGGTTACATTTATTTAAAACATACGCCAGAACACCTGGGATTAGAAGCGGCAATAATTCAACTTTTGCGCGATCAATTCAATGCTTCTGTTCCAATCGTAATTGCACAAAATACAGAACTAAATTGTTTTTTAATGAAGGATGCAGGCCAGTCCTTAAGAACAATTTTAAAACAAGAGTTCAACACAGAGTTGCTTTGTAAAGCAGTTGAGCAATTCACCGCACTTCAGTTAGCGACTGCAGATCATACAGATGTTTTTCTTGATATCGGGGTTCCTGATTGGCGCTTGGATAAATTGCCTAATTTATATAAAGAGTTATTTTTAAAGAAAGATATCTTGATAGAAGATGGACTGTCGGAAATTGAAATTAGTGAATTAATAGCGTTGTTTTCAAAGGTTTCCCATTTATGTAAAACATTATCTGACTACTCAATCAAGCAAACTATCGTACAGCCTGACTTTAATGATAATAACACGCTCATAGATGATGTATCACATGTCATTACAACGATTGATTTAGGTGAAATAGTCATTTCACATCCATTTTTTTCATTGCTTAATTGTTTACAGCAAATAAAAAAACATTATGGGATAACAGCTGAAGATAATGCCTATCTACGAATTATGGATACTTGTCTTGAAAATTTCAGGAATTTTCATTCTAAACAACATTTGCTAGATGCTTTTAGATTAGCCGAATTAGTGTGGCCAGTTTATGGTATGTTGGCTCAATATCGGTTAATGATGGCTTGTGATAAAGAGAAAATTATGTCATTTAAGCCGGGAAGACTTAGTGCTTCGATGAAAGAGTTTATTGCTGTTAGGAGCATTTAAAGTGATACGACTGGTTTGAATCGTAGGGTTATAATTACTACCTTATAACACGCCATCAAGGTACCAATTATTTGGTCCAATGTATGTCCAATTAAGCGCCTAAAGTGGCAGCTGAAAAATATATATTTTCAAGTGCTTGTGTGATTTCGTAAATTACATATCGCTTAGGTTATTAGGCAATTCTGGCAATATCCCAACCTTGTAATAGAACTATTTCTCTTAAAGAAATATTGTAGAACTTGGCTGTTTTATCATTATCAAAAGTAATAAAAGCTGGCTGGCAATGTTCTCCATGCTCTTTAACTCCAGTCAGTACAGTATTATGAGCCTTTATAAATTCAGGTAAATTATCTCCAACAGTTACTCCAATGCTTTCTAACCCACTAAGGTACATATGAGCTGATCGAGGAGCTGGTAATTCAATCATAGCCACTGTGAAATTATCTTCTAAAAGCAAAGGCTCCTTTAAAATAAGAATGGAAACTGCACGATCATTAAATTGCGTCTCTACAAACTCACTACAATGGTTTTTTAACTCATCTCGTAATCGAATATATTCTGGAGTAGTCACAGTGCGATAGAGCAAATGGCTCATTGGCATGCCGCTAATATCAATACCTGCTTTTTTCATGCGGTGCAATAAATCAGAAAAAAATGCCTGATAATTACCGATCAAATTTTGAATCTTTGTCATACGATAACCTTAATTCGCTAATTTATTTGTTGATGCTGAGTTGCAATCCATGCGGGTCTACATGAAAGGATAGCTGTAGGTTGCCTTCCCAATAATAGGGGCTCTCCGGCATCAATAATAATGCTATCACCCATAATTAAAGAAATTTATTCTCCCTTAATTACAATCATACCTTCACCATCTTGCACATAAGCAAGCTCTTTGCATTCTTGATTAACAACTCTGCCATTTTCAGGATAACGACCCGCAATGTGGCAATAGCAAGATCTAGCGTAGGATCATTTAATGGATATTCTGTAACAGAGCACATACTACTATTTGTCATTTTCTTTGCTTGATTTTTAAAAGCAATTTTAATTTAAGTACCTCTAAAAAATAACTAATTTTCAATGGTAATTTCTTCCAGAATTAGTTGGTTAAAATGCGAAATTATTTTGTCAGCGTGCTGGAATTGATCTTTTTTATAACTGGTCAATAGAGCAATAGCATGCATCCCAGCCGCTTTTGCAGCGTCCACCCCGTGTGGCGTATCTTCTATAACTACACATTGACTAGGAGAAACATTAAGTCGCTTTGCTGTGAGCAAATAGCCTTCAGGCGAGGGCTTCCCCTGTTGTATGTCTTCTGAAGTTACGATTGTATCGAAATAAGTTTGTAACTTGCCATGCTTAAATTTTGTAAGCACTGCCATAATTTCATTTCGCGTAGAGCCTGAGCAAATCGCAAGTTTAGGTATTTTTTGAGAAATATAATCTATGTATCGATCAACAGAATCAATCATAGGTAAGCTATCACACTGTTTAATTATTTCCTGGTATTGCTTTGTCTTTTCTTCAATAAGAGCATTAATTTCATCCATTGAAAAACTAAAATTTCTTGCAGAAAAAAGTTTGGGAAACATTTCCTTATCCGATAAACCCAGATATTTATCTACATATTCTGGATAACTTAGTGCCAATCCCAGTTTTTTAATAACGTGAGAACAAGCTTCATAATGAAGTGGTT
The DNA here is from genome assembly GCA_013697725.1 of Tatlockia sp. Taxonomy (GTDB): domain Bacteria; phylum Pseudomonadota; class Gammaproteobacteria; order Legionellales; family Legionellaceae; genus Tatlockia. Next base: position 3,852 of record JACCWI010000050.1, on the reverse strand, counting down.
CACTATCTAAAATCACACCATCAAAATCGAAAATAACTGCTTGAAACATAAAATCCTCTAAATTTTTTGAAATCGCGAAACCTTTTGTCCATTTTGAATGATATATTCAAAAAACATCTGCTTAGGACGCACCCACAGCTGAGTATCTCCAAATTTATCACAATGGTATAGCGCGCGGTACACTATCATCTCCTCATGTGTTTCACTATGACGAGCCAGGCCTAAGACTTCATATAATTTTTCAGTTTTATAATGTCTATATTTTCCACATAAAATAGCTTCTTCTAACATTCATAAACCCTCCCAAAATTCTTTCTTTGATTCTACTGTAAGATAGAGCTTATTATAATATTAAGCTCTAGGTTGATTACATAAGGAAAGGCAGGATTTGAGCAGTCAAGTTATAGCGAAATCTAAATTATTTACACGTGATAAAATACTAAAACCAAATAGCAGTGCAAAACAATAATGATTTCATAAGTTGTGCAACATTACAGCCTATGGTATTTGCAGCTTCTATTGCTGTTCGGGTACTCGCAGAAAGTTCAATTATCTCAAAAGCTGATCTTTTTTCTGCCAGAACTTGCTGTATGCTCTGAGCACGCTTACTTAATGTTTTATTTTTTCATCAGACATTGAAAACTTCTCAAATTTATCGCCATAAAGAACATTTTTTAGTTAACACTGTGACTTTTTCCCAATCACCAAATAAGACAATGCCATAATAAATAAGCGCTTCTTCTTTCGTTTGGCCAGTCCTTTCAATCTGTTCTAGATAAGTGCCAACAGTCATTGTGTCTGTAAAATCATTTAATAAAATATTTTGGCTCAAAGCTGCTTGGCGTAATTTTCTTATTTTATTTGAGTTTTCGGACAAGATAATAAACGGTATTTCCGAAATAAAAGGATGGGAGCCCCCATCAGCATCTTGATAATCAGATAGTCTCAAATCGGGCTGGCCAATAGCTGAACCCAGACCAATACACATATGAGCCAAGGCGTTCATCACTTTACCTGGTTCAATACTTTTATTCAGTACAGCTACTAATTTATTTTGGAACAACTCGGTGGACATCTCTTAGCTCCTTATTCAGCGATTTACAGTATGTGCGTTATAGCGCATAATAATTCATGTTAGCATATGTGCGTCATAACGCACAAGCATTTTGGTAGAAGTATTGTGAAAAATACATACAAGCATATTGCAACAACACTTAAAGAATTACGCCAACAAAAGGGTTGGAGCTTAGATAAAGCAGCCCTTGCGACCGGTGTTAGCAAGGCAATGCTTGGGCAAATAGAACGTGAAGAATCTAGCCCAACAATTGCCACTTTATGGAAAATAGCAACAGGTTTTGAGACTTCTTTCTCTTCCTTTATTGAAGAGATTAATACGGTTTCTAGTGGAGCGATGCATCGTACAGGTCAAGTAAAAATTATTAATCCTGACGATAAAAAATTTCGCGTTTTACCTCTTTTCCCTTTTGATTCGCAGTTGGATTTTGAACTATTTGTTATCGAATTATTGCCAGGCTGTGAGCATTTATCGCCCCCGCATAAACATGGGGTCATTGAGCATGTAGTAGTTATTGAAGGTAATATGGATGTTTTAGTGGATGGAACTTGGCATTCTCTTTCAAATGGCGAGGGTATTAGGTTTGATGCCAACCAATCCCACGGTTATCGTAATCTTAGGTCAAAAAAAGCTACCATTCATGACATTATTCATTATCCCAAGACTCATTAACCAAGCTTTTTGCTAAGCATTTTGCTACGATTAATTACTGATCTGATTTCTTGTTTGAAAGCCTTAACTTCCGGTGTTTATCATGATTAAGTGAGCCGATATCTTCTCTTTTATGTTGTCCTGCCTTAGTACAGCTTTTTGTTTTACTTGACGTTCATCTGTAGCAGCAACAAAAGTATTTTATGTAATTATGTAAATTGATGCTAATCATAACCACCCAAGTTTTCAAAATATAATTTATTAGTCACATTTTGGCGCAATGTATCATAAGTTTCTTCTATGTTATTCCGTATTGCGAAATCGCATATCATGCAGTTCAATGAAGGATTGGCTGTGAACCACCAATATAAATAACAAAAAAATGCGTTGCTAATCTCTTAGTTGTTCAAATTGATCGCAGGTATTAATAACATGAGCGTAGACTCAAGCTGCAACTCCAGAATCAAGCTTAACTTTACTACGCTTATAATCAGAAACCTCATAACTGTCGGCCTGTCTGAGTTCATCACTACTCACATCAAATACCATTCCTTTAACTTTATCTGTATCTTCGCCAGTATAAACAACAATCGGATGTACATCTTCTCCACTAGCGGCAATAACGTCAGCATCTGTAATTTTTAGCTCAGACAATTCAAATTTAGATAATGTATCAATTGTCCCCCAAAGTGTAGCCTGAGAGGTTGTGAGGTTGCAAAAAGCAAAGGCATTCATGAAAGGTCTTAACAAACCGTTTTAAACGATAGCGTGAGGCCAAGGCGCGTAAGGAGTCATTGACTTTGCTTGTTAATAATTCACAAGCTTTATAAAAGGAATTTACCATTGAGATGGCAAAAATTAATTTTAAAATTGCCGTGTCGCCATCGTACCCTATTTCCTGAACGCTAATGGATTTCTCTAAGAAAATGAATAATATTTTCACAGACTGAATTTAGCAAACGTTTTCTTGACACTACTGATGCCCAGGCCATATGTGGCGTGAGAATGCAGTTTGCCAAACCGAGCAAAGGATTATCTGATTTAGGTGGCTCCTGGTTAAGGACATCCAGATAGGCTGCTGCGATTTTCTTTTGCTTTAAGGCATTGGCCAAGGCTAATTCATCAATCAACCCGCCTCGACTGGTGTTTATTAGGATGGTGGTTGGTTTCATAAGTTGAAGTGAGTCAAAATTGATAATTTTATCCGTATTTTTGTCTAAAGGGCAGTGTAAACTTATTACATCACTTTGCTTAAAGATTTCAGTCAATGAAACTTTTCGGGCAAGATCAGTATTAAACTCAGAGGGTTTATAGGCAATAGAATTCATACCGAGCGCTTTAGCAATCTGTGCTACTTTTTGGGCAATTTGGCCAAAGCCAATTAGACCTAAGGTTAGTCCGGCCAATTCGGTAATAGGATAGAGCCAATAAGAAAAATAAGGTTGAGCCTGCCAATCCCCTCGTTGGATTGATTGATTGTGAATCTCAACATGATTGGTATGGCTAAGTAATAAGGCAATCACATGTTGTGCAACGCTATCAGCACCATAGCTGGGTACATTTCTGACGGTAATCCCGTATTTTGCCGCAGCAGACAGATCGATATTATCAACACCTGTTGCTGTTTCCCCGATATAACGAAGCTTGGGTAATAGGCTAAAATGACGCTCGGTCAATCTTACTTTATTGACCAGAATGATCTCTGCTTCCTGGGCACGCTCAACAATGAACTCATCAGAAGTTTCATCATAAAGTTTGACTTCACCTAATTCATATAATTTATCTAACTTCAAATTATCATTAATTAAAGGTTTAGCATCGAGCAAAACAATTTTAGGTTTTTTCATAATTAATGGCTTCTTGCTCGTATAAAAAGCACGTTGGCTTATCTAATGATTTAATTATTATCTAATAATTGGAAGAATTAATATAGACGGTAGTTATTCCATGTGCATGAATCGGTGGGCTCAGTTTGTAGAAGATTTATTACAAGAAAAAGTGTAACCGTTCGGCCAACTACACCTAGCGCTAAAATAGGAGCGCATTAAACTGATCACTTTCACAAACAGGAGGCGATCATGAAATACAAAGAAGACTGGCAAGCATTAATCAATGAATATGAGTCC
>JACCWI010000009.1 GCA_013697725.1 Tatlockia sp. | reverse complement strand
TAACGCTTGCTTTGCCTTCACTAACGACCGTAGTTACGTATGCTGCCTTAGGAGGTACTTCGTTACTCATCTATAAGATGGAGCAGCAGTCAAAAAAATCCAAAGCCGTAGGTCTCTCTGGGCTCATATACATGGAGGCTGTAGAAGAGGGGGCAGTAGGGACAAAAGAAAAAGAGAAATCGCCTTTTGACCTTACAAATAATCCAGAAATGCCGCCAAGAATGAAGGATGGTGGAGAAGGAAAAGTCATTGAAGGTATAGAATGGCACGGTTCAGATGAACCTATAACTGGTATGGGAGCGTGGGTAGATCCAAAAACTAAAGACAGTTTCCATCCGGATTTAAAAAGTTCTCAACATAAACCGCATTGGGATCATACCTGCAGAAAAACTGGAAAGGAATCAAGGCATTATCTTGATGGAACTATTGAGTGGAAGTAAAAAATGGAAAATTTAAAAAAATACAAACTTGACTATGAAAAAACTATTAATTACGCATTAGCACATATCGGAGCAGGACGTACACTATCTAAACAATTAATTAAAAATATTGATTTTAGTCGAGGGAACTTTTTTACAATCTTACCTTCCAACGCTAACTTAGAGCGTTTATATGTTTTCACTTCAGGGAATATCATTCCTCAAGAATATCCGGAGATTCCCATGGAGGATGACCAAGGAAATCGATACATTTACCAAGAGGTAATGAATACTAAACAAGATTTAAATAAATTTATATTGAATTATTTAGAAGTTAATCAGAGCCATTTATCGATATTTGAAGATGTTATAAGTTCTTTAACTGATCATAATTTAAAAATTAACCAAGTTCGTTTGGTTACAATCAATAATCATCCTTATCACTTAGCAGATTACCTAACCCCCTTACTATCAGTGCGTGAGACACTTTGGAGGACTATAGAAATTTGGCACACATTAATTGTATTAACAAAGGATTTAAACAGTCAATCATTACCTGATATTCTTAATATAGAGGATATAACATTAATTTGTGATTCAACACAATATATCATCATAAGTGCTTATGACGGGGAATCCTATATTATTTGGGAAAAACATGGCCAAACATGGCAATATCCTGGATTTGAATTAACCGAATTACCTTCAAACATCTCTTTTCTTGAGGCAAAAGACTAATCTCATGAATATTCTAAAAAAATATATGCTTAATTTTGATAAAGTTTTCCCCTACCTTCAAGAGCATATTGCTTGTGGTCATACCCTTTCAAAAGTTGTTTTGCAAAATATTGATTTCACGGAAGGCTATTTTTACACTATCCTTCCCAATAATGCTTTGTTAGAAAAACTGTATTTTATGCAAGGTGGAATCATACCAAATGAACATCCTAAAATACCGACTACAATTATGGGTCGAAATTGTCTATTTCAAGAATTAACCAGCACAGAGGAAGACATAGAAAAATTTGTAGAGGCTTATTTAAAGAAAGATATGTCAAACTTGGCGGTTTTGGAGAATGTAATATGTGAACCGACAGATTCGAATGTCGGTGTTGAACATATCAAGCTAGTGACTATAGAGAATCAGGTGTATTATTTAGCCAATTCACTAACTCCTTCAGATTCTTTGCATTTGGCTTTTCGTAAAACTGAACAAATTTGGCATACCTTAATCCTATTAACAGAGGGGTTAGGGGATTGCTTCTTAGATAACCTTAATGAACAAGATTTAAAAAAAATCTGCAAGGCAACAGTTTATATTATTATAAGTGCTTATGACGGAGAATCTTATATTATTTGGGAAAAACATGGCCAAACATGGCAATATCCTGGTTTTGAATTAACCGAGTTGCCTAAAAACATCTCCTTTCTTGAGCCAAAACAAAGTGGATAGCAAAATGGAAAAACCGGAAAAATATAAAATTAAATCTGATGAAATTAAACCAAGCTATAGAAGCCCAAGGCCTTGTTGCATAATAGCCCTGGGCCTTGTTGCGTAATAGCCCTCACAGATTCTATTCACCCTTACCCAAACTCTACTAAACTTCTAAACCTTTTTTAATACCCATTTCCCTTTGGGCATACCAAATTTATTCATCTTATTAATAGCTAAACACTTACAGATAGACTCGGATTCTTGAGCTCCAATAGACCGAGCTTTAAGCCGTTCTCCAAACATCTTTTTTACTCTAAACATAGCTGTCTCTGCTAAAGATCTTTGATGGTATTGCGAACAGATTTTCCAAAGTCTTCTTCCT
>JACCWI010000052.1 GCA_013697725.1 Tatlockia sp. | reverse complement strand
ATCCAGAGCGAAGCGAGGGATCTCCTTTGTAATGGCAGGTTCTCTTGCTTTTCAAAGCATTACTTGATACTCCAAGGAGATCCTTCGCTTCGCTCTGGATGACGGGAGTTTTCACGGGAGTGACGTTCGCTTCGCTGGGGGTGATGAGGCTTCGCTCAGGTGATGAGGGGTTACTCAACTCGAAAATCATTCCACTTCCGTCATCCCGAGTGAAAGCGAGGGATCTCCTTTGTAATGGCAGGTTCTCTTGCTTTTCAAAGCACGGTGGCTTAGCCCTCGATGACGGGATGTTATCCAATATGAGTTCGTCATAGTCTTCAAACATCAACTCAGTACAATACTTTCAATCCACCTCAGCAAAACCACATAAAGCTTCTAAAAATTGCTGGCCATAGTGACTTAGCTTATGCTGGCCTACGCCGGAAATATTGGCTAATTCATCCAAATTTTTAGGCTTATCTCTAACCATTTGATATAAGGTTAGATCGCTAAAAATAAGAAAAGAGGGTTTATTTTCTTCATCAGCTAATTTTCTTCTTAGAAGACGAAGGGTTTCAAATAGTGGTTCATCCTCGGTCTTAAGCTCTTTACTGCGCTCTTTATTTTTTGAGAGTTTAACTTTAGGCTCAGCTTTAGGTATAGAAATTGATACCTTTTCATCACTTTTTAAAACAGCAACAGCTTTTTTCGATAAACGAATTACATTAAAATGCTCAAGATCCTGATAGCAATAATCACGATGGATTAGCTGCCAGGCTAATTGCTTCCAATAGTTTGCAGATTTGTCTTTACCAATGGCAAAAGTACTTAAATTATGGTGACCTATTTGAACTAATTTTTCGGAGCTAGAGCCACGCAATACCTCGATGATATGCGTCATACCATAATTTTGGCGTAGACGATAAATACAGGAAAGAAATTTTTGTGCATCTTCTGTGGCATCAATTGTTTCTGGCGGATTATCGCAAACGTCGCAATTGTTACAGGCTTTATCACAGTTTTCATCAAAATAGCGCAGCAAAATTTGACGCCGACAGTGTGTTGCTTCCGCAAACGCTAGCATATGATTTAATTTCGAGGTTTCAATTCGTTGTTGCTGCTCATTGGATAGTGCCGCAATCCAGCCACGCAGCCTCGCACTATCAGCAGGATCATAAAGTAGCAAAGCTTGCGCAGCTAAGCCATCGCGTCCGGCGCGGCCCGTTTCCTGGTAATAACTTTCGATGGTTTTAGGTAAGTCGTAATGCACTACAAAACGCACATTGGGTTTATCAATTCCCATTCCAAAAGCAATCGTTGCCACTACAATATCAATGCGGTCATGGCGGAATAAAGACTGCACTTCTCGACGTTCACTATGAGCCAAGCCCGCATGATAGGCACGGGCACTGTAACCCTGTTCTTGTAGTTTGCTCGCTATTCGCTCAACACTATTACGTGTACCACAGTAAATAATGCCCGATTGTTTTTTCTGCTGTTGCAAAAACAGATGCAATTGTTTAGACGGATTGAGTTTGCCGAGTACGCTGTAATGAATATTGGGACGATTAAATGAGGCAATAAAAAGTTTGGGTTGAAAATTAAGTTTGGCAATAATATCTTTGCGGGTTTGCTGATCAGCAGTGGCGGTAAGGGCAATTATTGGAATCGCAGGAAAGTGCATTTTCAATAAGCCTAAAGCTGCATATTCCGGGCGAAAATCATGTCCCCATTGCGAGACACAATGCGCTTCATCAATCGCAAACAAGGCAATAGGGCACTCTTCTAAACGCTCAAGAAAAGACTGGCTCACTAAGCGCTCAGGAGCAATATAAAGTAAATCCAATTCGCTATTATGTAATTGCGCAAGCACAGATCTCGCCTCATTAGAACTTAGCGAAGAATTATAATAAGCTGCTCGCACACCTTGTAATTTAAGCGCTGCAACTTGATCCTCCATCAAGGCGATTAGAGGTGATACCACAATGCCAACACCTGGTCGAACCAAAGCAGGTATTTGATAGCATAGGGATTTGCCGCCACCAGTGGGCATGAGAACGAGAGAGTCTTTACCCGCAACCAGCTCATTAATTATTTCTTCCTGCGGCGGACGAAACAAATCAAAGCCAAAATAATCCTTTAAAATGCGAGATGCTTTACTTGAGATTAGAGGGGATTCCATGTGATTTATTCTTTTTTTATTTCACGGTCACCGAAAGCTGGCAATAATAACACCTTCAATTCCGTGTAAGAACCCTAAAGCAATTTAAATTATAAGATAATCTTGTGTTTAACACTTAAAATCTAGCTCTTAAATTTAGGTTAACTAAACTATTGATACCAAGACTAGCTCTAAGTTATGGTAGTAAGCTTGATTATCTGTTTTGAATTTATAACAAGGATAGATTTATGGATTTCAAACTAAGCGAAGAGCATCAAGCTTTTCGGGACATGGCTGCTGAATTCGCACGCAACAAAATGAGTCCCCATGCAGAGAAATGGGATGAAGACTCTTTTTTTCCCATTGATGTTTTACGTGAAGCCGCCACCTTAGGCATGGGTGGAATAGTAACCGCGGCTGACATAGGTGGCTCCAATTTAAAACGTCTTGATGCTGCAATCATTTTTGAGCAATTAGCAACCGGTTGCGTGACCACAAGCGCTTATCTATCTATCCATAACATGGTTAGTTCTTTAATTGATATCTATGCCGATGATATTCTCCGCAAGACTTGGGGTCCTCGTTTAACCTCAATGGAGAGTTTGGCGAGCTACTGTCTAACCGAGCCTGACTCCGGATCTGACGCTGCTTCTTTAAAAACGCGTGCTGTTCGTGACGGTGAGTATTATCTTATTAATGGTGCCAAAGCATTCATCTCTGGAGGAGGTGTAAGTGAGATTTACTTGTGCATGGTAAGAACCGGTGATGATTCTCATCATGGTATTTCTTGTATTCTGGTTGAGAAAGACTCCCCAGGCTTAAGTTTCGGTAAACAAGAAAAGAAAATGGGCTGGCGCAGTCAGCCTACATCGATGGTTTATTTTGAAAATTGCCGTGTACCCATTGCAAATCGTGTGGGTGATGAAGGCATGGGCTTTAAAATTGCCTTGAATGCGCTTAATGGCGGGCGTGTCAATATTGCCTCTTGCTCTCTTGGCGGAGCAATTGCTTGCTTACGCATGACACAACTTTATTTGCAAGAGCGAAAACAATTCAATCAACCTTTAGCAAAAATGCAAGCCCTACGTTTTTATTTTGCCGACATGCTTACTGATTTTGAAGCATCGCGGTTAATGGTCTATCGTGCAGCAGACGCGCTTGATAAAGGCGATAAAAATGCACCTATGTATTGTGCTATGGCCAAACGCATGGCTACTGATGTCGCTTTTAATATAAGTGATAAGGCAATGCAATTACATGGCGGTTATGGATACTTGCGTGATTACCAAATTGAACGTTTATTCCGTGATTTAAGAGTGCACCAAATTCTCGAAGGAACCAATGAGATTATGCGAGAAATTGTCGCTAAAGCAACTTTGGATGAAGTTTATTTAATTGATTAAAGGAGTAAAAATGCATTTTCTAGAACAAGAGCTAGATCAATCTGGCATTCTCACTATTACTTTAAATCGCCCAGAAAAATTAAATGCCCTTAGCTCAGAGCTTTTAAGCGCCTTAGAAGAAATTTTTATTGCTGCTAAATCGGACAAGAAAATTAAAGGTCTAATTCTAATTGGTAGTGGCAAAGCCTTTTGTGCCGGTGCTGATATTTCACGACTGGCCGAATGCAATGGCAATACAGGCTATGAGTTTGCTCTCGATGGTCAAAGAGTTTTCCGAATTCTTGAGACCATGGGTAAGCCTTCGCTTGCTGCCGTCAATGGCTTTGCCTTCGGTGGTGGTTGTGAATTGGCAATCGCAGCAACAATGCGAATAGCCGCGACTAACGCCCAATTTGGCCAGCCTGAAGTAAAATTAGGCGTCATTCCTGGTTATGGCGGAACTCAGCGTTTGGCACGCTTGGTGGGTAAGGGTCGAGCTATGGATCTTTGCCTAACGGGTCGCTTTATTAACGCAGAAACCGCTTTAAATTGGGGATTAATTTCGGAGGTGGTCGCCCCTGAAAATTTGCTTGATAAGGCGAAAGAAATTATATCTGGTATCTTAACTATGGCCCCTCTTGCGATTGCCTCAGTGATGGAAGCCATCAATTTTGGCTATGATCTCTCTTTGAGCGATGCCCTGCACTTGGAAGCGGTGCATTTCGCTAAAGTTTGCTCAACTGCCGATAAAAAAGAAGGAGTCGAAGCTTTCTTAGCTAAACGCCAACCTGAATTTAAGGGAAATTAAGAAATGACTGTGGATTTAGCTTTCTCTCGAGAAAAGCATATTGGTTTAATAACCTTAACCCGACCGAAAGCGCTAAATGCGCTCACACTACCAATGATTACAGCCTTGCAACAACAATTGCAGCTTTGGCAGGATGATGAGTCAATTCATGCGGTGGTTATTCAAGCTGAGGCTGGCAAAGCGTTTTGTGCTGGCGGTGATGTAAGGTGGCTTTATGAACAAGGACTTGCAAAGAATACTGAGCAAAAGCAATTTTTTTGGCATGAATATCGATTAAATTACTTTATTCATCATTATAAAAAACCTTATATTGCCTTAATGAATGGCATCACCATGGGAGGAGGAGTGGGGCTTTCTTTGCATGGCTCCCATCCAGTTGCAACAGAAAATTTTATATTTGCGATGCCAGAAACAGGAATTGGTTTTTTTCCAGATGTTGGTGCCAGTTTTCTTCTTGCTCGATGTCCAGGAGAGGCTGGTGTTTATTTAGGGTTAACGGGTAGTCGTCTCAATGCCGATGAGGCTTATTCTTTAAGATTGGTAAAATCGGTTGTTAATTCCAAACATTTACCCGAGGTTTTGGCCACGCTTGTTGAAACTGATCTGTCTAGAGATGCGCATAATCGTATAAGTGCTTGTTTGCAAAAATTTGCGCAATCCACTAGCCAAAAATTCTCTATTCTTCAGCAGGCAACTATTGATTCATATTTTGCAAAAGGAACGGTTGAGGAAATCCTGAGAGCCTTGGCTAAGAAAGGGGACGAATGGTCTTTGGCAACAATTAAAACTTTAGAAAAGAAATCGCCCCTTAGTTTAAAAATAACCTTTGAGCAAATAAAAAAAGCAAAATCGTTTTCGATGGAAGCTTGTATAAAAATGGACTATGTTCTGGTCAACCATTTCATGCAAAATCAAGATTTTTATGAAGGCGTAAGGGCTTTGTTAGTGGATAAAGACAACTCACCAAATTGGCAGCCACAAACTTTAAACCAAGTTTCTGAAACTCAAGTCGCAGACTATTTTGCTAGGCTAGATACTTTAGAATTACCACTATTTAGTTAAGAAACTGAATTACTGACAAGGGTTCATCAGCTAAAGGCAGGCATGTTTGATAAATTAAATAAGCTAATAAAATAGCCCAACCCACTACAGGAATACAGCCGAGAATGAACATATCGCAAGAGGTCAGATTCCAACCAGTTGCAGGAGTTATTTTAATAAAGTCCTGTTTTATTTTATTTGGAGCAAATAGGGTTAGAGCACAACCATTTTGATAGGTGTAGGGTTTATCTGGCAGTTTAGGAAAAAGAATTAAATCATTTTTTAAAATTGCGTCATTACCTTTGAAATTTACAAAGGAATAAAAGGTTGCTGCCTCCCGGTAATTAGCAAATTTTAGAGCAAGTGTTTTCTTAACTCCTGATTCATCATAATCAAAATATAAATCTCGAGGACGAATGCTTATCACATTTTCCTGTATCTGTATATCAAACCTCCTAAGTTCAGAAAGTGCTTTGTTCATATTGTTTGCTAATTTATTGGATTCTAGTTTATCTAAACAATTTAACAAAAATAATCCTGCGGGATTCTGTTCATTAGCTGGAAGATATTGAATTAGACAATCGACAGACTGATAAGCTGGCTTAAATTTTTCTTGAGGTAATTTAAAAATTTTAGTTATTTCGATAACTTGCCGAAACGTATAGTCATCAATAAGAAGCAGCTTGATGATAAAACAAACCAAATCCTGCGGAAATTCTAAATCTAAAATCATGATAGAAAAAACGCAACGTTTTATTGACTCCTGAAATATTCTTTTTCGGTTTTCAATTGAAAAATCCGGGTGCAGTATATTAGGAAAATGAATTGAATTATCGTAGTCTGCAAGTTGTGTTTGCAATCCTAACAGGTTAAAAACCGAATGAAGATTTTCTGAAACGGGGGCGGAGCTAATATTTAGCCTTAGATAATTATTATAGGTAAAAATACCCTCGCCCTTATATTCTGCAGTACCAGTAATAATAACGCGATTTTCTTTAAGAATTAGTGGGAAATACTGATTGCCCTTGACTTGCAAAAAGATAAAAAAATTCTTGGCTAACTGAGCACTAGGCAGGCTAAAATGCAAGTTATATACAGCTCTAGGGGATCCAAGGCTTGAAACTTTATGCTCATGTTCGACATGAATAGGGGTTTCTTCAGAGAATCCTTCAGGTAATTCTATTTTAGATAGCATAAGTTTAATCTTAAAAAAATATTGTATAATAATAACACATTTTATAAGTCGTTAGAATAGTCATTTCAATTCATTTAATAAATGCCTTATTTGAGTTTTAGGGGGAATTTAGGCAACTCTTAATTAAAGCGGTATAAACTGCAATTAGTATTAATAAATTGTCAGCTTCAGGCATTTCACTTAAAATGCTTTATTCAATTATTTACAGGTTTATTAATGTCCGATTGTTATCAGGATTTCACCAAGCGACGCACCTTCGCAATCATTTCCCACCCCGATGCCGGTAAAACTACTGTAACTGAAAAATTGCTGCTTTTTGGTGGTGCTATTCAATTGGCGGGCACGGTAAAGGGACGAAAGTCAGATAGGCATGCCAAATCAGATTGGATGGAAATGGAAAAGGAAAGGGGTATTTCCATTACCACTTCTGTAATGCAATTTATCTATCATGATCACGTGATGAATCTTCTCGACACACCTGGACACGAGGATTTCTCGGAAGATACCTATCGCACTCTCACGGCTGTGGATTCAGCCTTAATGGTGATTGATGTTGCCAAGGGAGTGGAAGATCGGACTGTTAAATTAATGGAAGTTTGTCGTTTACGCGACACACCGATAATGACTTTTATCAATAAACTGGACCGTGAGGGTCGTGAGCCCATTAGTTTATTGGACGAAGTTGAAACTGTACTTGGTATCCAATGTGCTCCTATAACTTGGCCTGTGGGAATGGGTAAGCGCTTTAAGGGGATTTATCATCTCTATCAAGACAAAATTTATCTTTATCAATCAGGCAAGAACGCACAGCGTCAGGAAGCTTTAATTATTGAAGGACTGGCTAATCCAAAATTAGAAGAGTTATTGGGTGATACGGCAAAGGAATTACGTGATGAGATTGAGTTAGTCAAAGGCGCCTCGCATGAATTTAATTTGGATGAATATTTAGCAGGTAAAATGACTCCTGTTTATTTTGGTTCAGCAATTAACAATTTTGGTATTACCGAATTACTAGCTGATTTCATCCAATATGCCCCAAGCCCACGGCCCCGAGCTTCTATTGAGCGTCAAGTTGAGCCCAATGAAGAAAACTTTAGCGGCTTTGTTTTCAAAATACAGGCCAATATGGATCCCAAGCATCGAGACCGAATCGCTTTCTTAAGAGTCTGTTCTGGAACTTTTAAAAAGGGCATGAAATTAAATCATTTGCGAATTGCCAAAGAAGTACAAATTTCCAATGCGCTTACCTTTATGGCAGGTGACAGAACCCATGCGGAAATAGCGATGGCTGGCGATATTATCGGTTTACACAATCATGGCACTATTCGCATCGGTGATACCTTTACTCAAGGGGAACATTTAAAATTTACAGGCATTCCCAATTTCGCTCCTGAATTGTTTCGTTTAGTCCGGCTGCGAGACCCCTTAAAATCAAAGGCTCTTATCAAAGGATTAATTGAACTATCAGAAGAGGGCGCAACACAAGTATTTAGACCCTTAAATTCAAATCAATTGATTTTAGGAGCGGTGGGTGTTTTACAATTTGATGTGGTCGCCCATCGTTTAAAACATGAATATAAAGTGGATTGCATTTACGAAGCGGTTAATATAAGTGGCGCACGTTGGGTTTATGCTGAGGATGAGAAAGCAATGGCCGAGTTTCGCGCTAAAGCCTTTGATTATCTGGCTCTTGATGGTAGTGATTCTTTAATGTATTTAGCACCCACTCGAGTGAATCTATCTATGGCTCAGGAACGATATCCAAAAATCGAATTTTCCTCAACGCGTGAGCATTGATTTAAAAAGAAAACCCGGTTGCAAGCAACCAGGCTACAGTGCTATTAGAACCCCAGTCTCACTCCACTGCGTGTAGCGTGGGGGAGAAGGGGATTCAACTAAAGTGTTTTTTTAACCTTAACAAATTAACAAACCCTTTAATAAATTAACTTTAATTTAATCTTTCGAAACCAAAACGCAGCGTGCTTTAACAACATGCGGGCCACCATTAGTTAATTGAACCTCAGAGCCGGACTCAGCCATGATATTCAAAACTGTATTGGGGTGAAGGGTAAGATGTAATTTTGTCCCCCTGGACACGGGAATATCATTCACTGAACCATTTTTACTTATTCCCAGGACATCAAGTTCATTTTGTGGATCTTGTGAAATCATTGTACATCGTGCTTTCATTTTCCAAGGACTGAAATTATGAAAGTTTTTTGCAACCTTGACTGGCAAGTCTACATTCATTTCCATACCAAAAGTCAAATCTCCCAGATTGGTTTCTGAAGCCCAGCCCGTTGAAACCAAAACAGTGGCGCATAATAAGGTACTTCTAATAATTTTCAACATATACATCTCCAATTAATTAATAAAAATTAGCAGTTTAAACCTCTGCCAAGGCTTTTGAAATTGATTCTGTCATTGTTTTAGCATCACCAAAAAGCATGTAAGTGTTATCATGATAAAATAAGTCATTATCCACGCCTGCATAGCCTGGAGCCAGACTTCTTTTCACAAACAAAATTGTTTTTGCATTTTCTACCTCAAGGATAGGCATACCGTAAATCGGCGAACTACGGTCTGTTTTAGCAGAGGGATTAGTAATATCATTAGCGCCAATAACAAAAGCAACATCCGTTGTGGCAAAATCGCGATTAATTTCGCTTTGTTCAAAAACATGATCATAGGGAATATTGGCTTCGGCCAATAAAACATTCATATGCCCAGGCATACGACCGGCAACAGGATGAATGGCAAAGCGTACACGAATTCCTCGTTTTTCCAAGGCTTCAACTAACTCTTTAACAGCATGCTGCGCATGAGCAACAGCCATTCCGTATCCAGGCACAATGATGACATCTCTAGCATTTGATAATAAAAAAGCAGCATCCTCGCCATTTGCTTGTCTTATGGGTTGACCTGCATGATTAGAACCGCTATTGGATGCTTCAACTGCTTTAATGCCGCCAAAAATGACATTAATAATTGAACGGTTCATTCCTACACACATAATATAACTTAAAATAGCACCGCTAGCGCCAACCAATGCGCCGGTGATAACTAATAAATGATTGCTCAGAGTAAAGCCAATTCCAGCCGCCGCCCAACCTGAATAAGAGTTCAGCATTGAAATTACCACTGGCATATCAGCGCCACCAATGGGAACAATAAGTAAAATACCAAGAGTGAAGGAGAGTAGCGCGAGAAGGCTAAAGCTTAAAATAGATTGCTGAAGAATAAAAAATACCAAGCAAGCTAACACGGCCAACGCCATAATTAGGTTAATAATTCTTTGTCCACCAAAACGAATGGGTTGGCCAGTCATCCAGGCCTGCAGTTTTAAAAATGCAATAATAGACCCTGAAAAGGTAATGGCACCAATAATAAGGCCAAGACTCATTTCAATTAAACTTGTGATTTCAATATGGCCGACTCTACCAATTTGGAAGGAGTGCGGTGATAGAAAGGCGCAAAAAGCCACTAAAACTGCTGCCAAACCAACGAGGGAGTGAAATCCCGCAACTAATTGTGGGATTGCTGTCATATTAATTTTAAGCGCTATTAAAGTTCCTAAAGCACCTCCCGCGAGAATAAGTACAATAAGTAGCCAATGATGATCAATAGAGGGCATCATCAAGGTAGAGATAATGGCAATTGCCATTCCCGTAATGCCTAAAAGATTACCTCGCCGAGAAGTGGCTGGGCTAGCCAAGCCTTTGAGCGCTAAAATAAAACAGATTGCAGCGATTAAATATAAAAATGGCACTGATGAAGTCATAGATTCCGTCCTGTCGGCACAAAAAATTAAGGTGAACTTTTATACATGCGTAACATACGCTGGGTTACAACAAACCCTCCAAAAATATTGATAGAGGTTATAAATATTGCAAATCCTCCAAGATAAGTAATAGGGCCTGTGAATTGGGTTCCAGCCGCTATCAAAGCGCCGAGAATTATGATGCTGGAAATCGCATTAGTAACTGACATGAGTGGGGTATGAAGGGCTGGAGTCACTTTCCAAACCACGTAATAGCCAACAAAACAGGCTAGTACAAAAATGGTTATAATAGCAATGTAGGGGTTGTTAAGTGTAGTTATACTCGTCATAGATTTTCCTTAATGCTATCAAAGGGTAAATAATTACCATCATGGCAAACTAAACCTCGTTTGATAATTTCATCCTCTTTATTAAACGTTAAATCTGCCGAATCGGTGGCCAACAAATTCATGAGGTGAACTAGATTATTAGCATAAAGCTCACTTGCTGTAGCAGGAATAAATCCTGCAAGGTTGGAATATCCAATTATCGTCACACCATTAGATAACTTAATCACTTTATCTTGTTCACTCAGCTCGCTATTTCCGCCGCGAGCTGTTGCAAGGTCAACGATAATAGAACCTGGTTTCATCTGCTCAATCGTTGATTGATAAATTAAAGTGGGTGCTTTTTTCCCGGGGATTAGAGCAGTAGTTATCACAATATCAGCCAATTTTGCATATTTATCGATAAGTTTTGCTTGTAAATCCTGATATTCTTTTGACGTTTCACCGGCATACCCACCCGAGGTTTCATTGGCCTGGTTCTCTGAAACTTCTATGAATTCAGCCCCCAAGCTTTCTACCTGTTCTTTTGCCGCAGCGCGAACATCAAAAGCATAGACTACTGCGCCTAAGCGTTTCGCAGTCGCAATTGCTTGTAAGCCAGCAACGCCCGCTCCGAGAATTAAAATTTTTGCAGGATGAATCATACCGGCGGCCGTCATCATCATGGGAACTGCTCGGTGAAAATGACTTACGCCTTCGATAACTGCACGATAGCCTGCTAGATTGGCTTGTGAAGAAAGGCTATCCATAGTCTGTGCACGACTAATTCGTGGAATAAGATTCATCGAAAAAACAGAGATTTTTTCTTGAGCTGCCCATTTAAGTAACTTGGATTCATTGGAATTATCAATGGGGCCTATGATTAAAGAACGGGTTTTAAGGCCTACTAAATCAACCGGATTTAGCTCATTTACGCAAACCAAAACCCTTGTTTTTGCTAATAAGGCGTTGCGGTTGGATTCAATTTTAGCACCGACCGTTTCGTAATCTGAATCGCTAAATCCTGCAGCCTTTCCAGCATTTTTTTCACAGCTAACTTCAAAACCTAATTTAAGATAGTGTTTGACTATATGGGGAGTGATTGCGACGCGAGTTTCATAGCTATTGCTCTCGTTTAAGGCTGCGATAATCATTTGGAGTCCATCTCTTCACCTATAGAATGATTATCCTATTGCAAACTGTTTGATAATTCTAGAGTTTAGCTACAATTCTCTGGGCTTTCCTTTTGGTCAATATTTTTTATTGAACTATTTTAGAAGTTAAGATAAATTAGCCGCCACTTTAGTAAGTCCAATATTAAATATGGAAATTCTCTGTTTTTTTGCAGGGACAGCCTTTGCTTATAGCAAATCTGTCTATTCTGTTTTGCTTTTATTGCTAGCCCTATTCTTCAAGCCCTCCTGGACTTTTCCAGTTTGGTTTTGTGCCGCGATAGTTTGGGTTTTTATTCACCATTTAGTTATCAGCGACAAAGGCATGCCTACGGCTCGGGTTATTCCCAAGGCTCAAATTGAAGGTGCAATAATTTCAATACCAAACGCTAGCTTTGAAAAAACACAATTCCAATTCCAAATGGAGTTATTCAATGGAAAGTCAGTTAACTCAAAAATTTTATTGAGCTGTTATCAACATTGTCCACATTTTAAAGCAGGCGAGAAATGGCGCTTTGAAGTTAAGTTAAAAAGGCCTGAGAATTTAGGAAACCCGGGCAGTTTTGATTTTGTTAACGGCTTAACAGCACGTCATATCAATTGGACGGGTTATCTAAAGCGCAATTCTTTAAAATTATCAACGGCTGCGACTGCTTTACCCAGTTTGATTGTTTTAAGGGAAAGTTTGGCTATGACTATGAAAAAGGTCTTGCCTGATAAATCAGTGCTTGGCATTTTACAGGCGCTAACGTTAAATGTGACCTCTCACATTGACAAAGCCCAATGGGATTTATTTCGACGCACGGGCACCACTCATCTTATGGTTATTTCAGGTTCTCACATTGGCTTAATTGCAGGTTTTTGCTATTGGTTAATGAAATGGCTCTGGCTTCGCTCCAGTTATCTTTGCTTATATTGTCCAGCAACAAAAATAGCAAGCTTAGTTAGCATCCTTTCTGCATTAGTTTATGCTTTACTTGCCGGTTTTGAACCTCCTTCACAGCGTTCATTGTTTGCCTGCGTTTTTCTGCTAACAAGCAATTTTTTGAGCCAACGCTTTTCAGCCTGGCAAGCTTGGCGCTATGGCTTACTACTGGTTTTACTATATGAGCCTCATGCAGTTATGCTTCCGGGGTTCTATCTGTCGTTTATTGCAGTTGCTATTTTATTTTTGATCAATAAAAGAGCGAGAGGCGGCTCGCTTAACAAGAGCTTTTGGGTTCAATTAGCTTGTTTGTTTGGCTTAATGCCGCTTACACTCTACTGGTTCTCATATGGTGCGATAAATGGTCTTTTTGCTAACCTGTTAGCTATACCAATTGTTGGTTTTGTGATTGTACCGCTTGGCTTGATCAACCTAATTTTATTGCAATGTTTTAATATTAAAATTTTAATGGTTCCCATTAAATTATCAATTATTTGGCTGCTGCACTATCTACATTGGATAGATAATTTTGAGCTTTTGAACCTCAATTTCTCTTATTCAAGTTTGTTAATTCCGTTGGCTTTAATGTGCGTGATGTTTATCATTCTTTTTATGCCGATTAAAACATTTTTCCCAGCAGTTTGCATAATCATCTTATCTGCATTGTTTCCCAGCTATCCACGATTAAGAACTGGCGATGCACGAATAGACGTTCTTGATGTTGGTCAAGGTTTAGCTGTAGTCGTCCAAACTGCCAAACATGTGCTTGTTTATGATACAGGTATGAAATTTTATCAAGGCGGCGATATGGGAAAGCTTGCCCTTATTCCTTATTTAAGCAGTTTAGGAGTAAAAAAAATTGATAAAATAGTGATAAGTCACCCTGATTTAGATCACCGCGGCGGCCTTCAATCGCTTGAAGAAAAATACCCGAATACAGAACTTATTGTTGATAAGGTTAATTTTTATCATCGAGGAAAATCCTGTCATCAATATCCAGCCTGGACTTGGGAAGGGGTTTCTTTTAAGTTTTTGCCGATAGGGCAAAAATTTAGAGATAAAAATAATAGTTCCTGTGTTCTAAAAATAGAAAATAAAGCAGGGTCTGCTTTGTTACCCGGTGATATTGAAAAAAAAGCGGAGGATTATCTCGTTAAAACTTTCGCAGATAAACTTCAGGCAGAAATTTTATTAATTCCCCATCATGGCAGTAAAACTTCCTCAACACTTGATTTTATAACTGCAGTTTCCCCTCGATTTGCGATAATCTCCTCAGGTTTTGATAATCGCTATCATTTTCCGCATCAGCAAACCTTAACAACACTAGCTAAGCAGAAAATACCCCAATATAATACAGCAGACTGTGGCATGGTGAGGATAGACTTGCTACGGAATTCTAAGATATTAAAACCGCTATGCTACCTGACTTCCTAAACTCGGTTGACAACTAAAAGGACATTATGTATTATGATAAACCTCAAATTTCAGTTGAAGTCATGAATTTATCTCTATTAATTTCTCTAATTTCAACGCTTGCTATTTTCTTAAGTTCAACTGTTTACAGTGATAGCACTGTCTGTCAACAGCATAATTGCATAGCTATAGTCGATGGCGGCAGTACAGGCTCACGTCTACACGTCTATGTTTATGATAAAGATGAACATAAGACTCCGGTCAATATTAAAGAGCTTTGGTCAAAAAAACTAAAACCTGGTGTTTCTATTATTGAGATAAATCAAGCAGCAATTGATTCCTATTTCACTAAGTTATTTTTAGGCGCGCCAACCGATCCCATGCCTGTTTATTTTTATGCAACGGCAGGAATGCGTCTGCTCCCACAACCTAAACAAAAGCAAATTTACGCTTTAATAAACAATTGGTTTTCCAGGCAAGCACAATGGCAATTGCAATCGGCCAAGACAATCACTGGTATGGAAGAAGGGCTTTACGCTTGGCTTATGATTAATTATCAATTGGGCACACTCAATTCGGAAACAAAATCCTTAGTAGGGGTTATGGATATGGGTGGAGCTTCCGTTCAAATTGTCTTTCCCGTAGAAAATACAGAAGGGTTAAATAATACCGATTTGATACAACTTAATCTCTATGGCCATGAGAAAAAATTATTCGTACATAGCTTTTTAGGTCTGGGTCAGAACGAGGTTACGCATCAATATTTAAATGCAGCCTCTTGTTTTGCTAATGATTACGAACTACCGAACGGCTTGGCTGCAAACGGTGATGCTTACGATTGTGAAAAAGAAGTGTCGTTATTGGTTAAAGACGTACACCGGGTAAATCGTACCGTTCAACCTGCAATTGCAGCAAACCCGGTAGACAAATGGTTTGTTTTAGGTGGAATGGCAGAGCTTGTTCAATCAACACCCATTCAGCCAAAAAATAAACAATTTACTAATGAAACTTTAATCGAGCAAGCACAAACTCAAATATGCCAACAACCTTGGACAGGACTGAGTGAAAAATATCCTGGTGATGAATACCTCTATGGCTATTGCTTATTTCCATCTTATTATTATGCCCTTATAGTCGAAGGCTATGGGATTTCTGCAAAACAGATGATCACCTCAATGACCTCTAATCAAGGCGGTGATTGGTCATTGGGCGTAGTGCTTATGCAGACCAGTTAGTTTTAAAAAAATTAAAATCCGATAGTGGGGTCATTTATTTCTAATTAAATAGATGATTGTTAACTTCTCAACTTTAGATTATTCTGTGAAGTCAGCGAATTAGCCATCAAAAGGAAAATTGAATGAAACTTAAAGGAATTGTCAGTAGCCCAGTCTCTCTGTTAGCTATTTTATCCACCCTCATGAGCTCTCAACTTCAAGCAGGCGCTATGGGTCCAGTTGATTGTGCCACGCCTGGCAAAGTCTATGTGGGTGCTTTTGGAGGTGGTGGTTCATCAAATAAAATTCGTATTAGCCAGTACGGAACTGCTTATTCAACAGAGGAAGATGGTGGACCTTTAGCAGTCAATGCTTTTGGTAGAACTAATAGTCGTGATCTATGGTTAGGTGGCGGTCAGCTTGGTTTTCAATGGTCAGATGTTGCCTTAGATTATTTTAATTCCCATTGGGCTTTATCACCAGCTATGGAATTAGAAGGCTATTACCTCGAAAAAAGCACATTCAGAAGCCATGATATTAATAATGATACTCTAAGACTTACCGAACATGATTTTATTGTTAGCTATCCCATGAGTTCAGGGGTTTTTCTTGGCAATGCTATTTTAAATTTTAATACATCCAATCTAAGTCGATTTAAGCCCTTTGTCGGAGTTGGTATTGGTGCTGCCGTTGTATCGATTTCTCATGCCGATGCAAAACAAATATCCCCACTTGAACTTGGCGTTAATCACTATAACTCTAATACAAATGATAGGGTCTCAGCTTTTGCGGCCCAAGCTAAAGTGGGTATCAAATATGATTTGTGTGAAAATATCAAACTATTGGCAGAATACCGTGGAGTTTACATTGCCAACACAAGTTTTACTTTCGGCTCAACTGTTTTCCCTGGCCATTCTGCAACCAGCAGTTGGCTCGTGAAATTTGGTTCCCAGTATTACAATACTGGATCTGTCGGAATTCAATTGAGTGTTTAGTAATAACTCGAACTGGGAGTTTCTGTAATGGAAGCTCCTGGTTTGCCTAAAATTTACAAATTCATGTGTCGAAATAGATCTAGCAACAGCTGATAAGTTTCACTATTAATTCCTGGACAATTTGATTCTCGAGGTCCTGCAATATTTAGCTTGCTAATATTATTATCCTCAATCCATGAACTGATCTGAGCATTAGCTTGTGTTTTTTTAGTTAAATTGATTATAAGATGAGGTTTTTTGAGTTGTTTTGCCAATACAAAAGTCAATTGTGTGCCATCTTTTAAAGCTTCAGGCAGAGGCCAACTAGGCACAATTATGAGAGTACCATCAGAATCACGAATATTTAGTTTAGTCCGTAGATTAGGATTTTTAGAATGGCTTTCTTTTAGCGCAGGATACAATTCCAGGATATTGATATTATTTTCATCAGCGCCATTTTTAGGACACCACCCACCCACATCAATTCCAGATTCTGTAGCGGCTGATAATGCTGCTTGGTCGACTCCCGTTTGTCCACCGGTGATTATTTTTCGAATCATTTAAAAACTTTATTAATTGCAATTGTCACTCAGATTACATCAATTAGTCTTAGCTCTCTATAAGGAACCAAAGTTTTTTAATTGTTCACCAGCCAACTCCAATTCTTGCTGGGCAACTTTTAAATTTTCATATTTTTGTTGATAATTTTGGAAAAACCTTTGAGTTTGTGAACTACGATAATACGCCTGTATTTTAATACTGGCATCTTGCATAGCACTAAATTTATTAATAACCTTGTTTACATAGTTTTCAAATTGAGGCGGATAGGTTAAGACATAATAATAATAGTTATCCGTCTGGGAAATTTTAATCGCCGGATCAATTAATAAAGATAATTGCGATTCAGATAGCTCATGATAAATATTAGATATAATTAATCCATTCTTTAATTCTGTAAGTTTTAGATTGAGCACCTTCGTATATTCCGCTCCTTCCTCCATTTTTAAAATATATTGCATAGGCAAAAGATTGTTTTCACGTAAGCGTTTAAATAGATTATGTTTGTTTTGCCCATAACTTTTATGAACAATGATAAACGCACTGTCATCATCAAATTTCTGAGCTATTTTAGCATGGGTTGATTTGAGTACCTGCTCAGACCCCAATACCTTGGAAATAGATCGAACCATAAAATCACAGCTTGTGTGCAAGCGTACGGCATGTAAGGAAAACTCTGTTAATTTGTTTTTTTCACAATAAATAGTTAAGGCATTAAGATAATCAGGGGCTTCGATTTCAATGGGTTTGGCAAGTTTCTCGTTGTGATAATGTTCAAGAATTTTTGGAAGCGAATTTAATTTTAATTTTTTTGATATCACAGGAATTATTGGAAGATCACAAAAAATCTCGGCTGCCAGAGCGGCTAAATGTTCAGGAACCAGCACCGCTTTCACCTCATTTTTTTTAAAATTATGTGGCGTTTTAATTTCCGTAAGGTTATTTGAATGAGGCATTTCAAACCCAGTCACGATACTTTTCCCTCTACTTTGAGAGAAGCCCTCCTGTTGTTCATCTTCATAGGAAGCTACTTTGATGGGAATTTTTCCGCAATAAACCATTGTAATTTTTGGATTCTTTTGTGGTGGATTTAAAATAAATACAACGCTCTGCATTAATCTATCTGATATTTCCAGATGCAATAATTTAGGAGAGGAAAATCGTTGAAAAGGCCATTGCCGCTCCAGGCAAATGCCATAAATTCCACAATATTCTTCATCAACCGCCATAGCCATCGTGGCTTTTATTTCAATAGGTTTGGCTTGGCTTAAATTGACATAATTTACACAGATATCGCCATCAATTAATTGGCAATTAGTGACAGGGTTGGTTAAAACTTTATTCGGAATTTTATTCGCAGGAATAAGGCCATTGGTATTAATTGATTCCAAGACTGCTTTTAGAGCTTCTAATTGAGTATCGCCAATAGAGATTTTAGATTGGGACATCATTGCCTCATTAAACAAACAGAATGAATAATATATTAACATAAGTTCAAAATCTGATCTAGGTAAAAGCTGGCAAAGAGAAATTGAGATTTTGAGAATCTAACAATTCTTTAAAGTAACCAGAGCGATTTCCTCAAAGTTTAAAAATTTGCCAAAGAAGAAAATTCCTTAAACTTAGCCTTGATGCAGCGTAGCTTAAGCAAGGTTTCTCTAAATGGGTTGGTCAGATTCGTCAAAGAATGAAAACCTTGATTACCCTACGCTGCACCAAGGCTACCCTTGCTCAATTTTTAAAAGTGATGAGATTTTAAACTTTGATGAGGCTCTGTGAAATAAATTTTGCTTTTTAATAGTTAATATTGCCTTAAGTTTTATCATGCATACTTCTCAATTTCACTTATAAGCCTAGCTAAAGTCAAAGTGAAGTTCAGGAGTACTAGTGTATGAAAACTAAAGGTTTTTTTTCTCAAACATCTCCATCAACTGTTGCAGATCTAAATCAAGAGAATAGCCACTTACTGGATAATC
The DNA here is from genome assembly GCA_013697725.1 of Tatlockia sp. Classification (GTDB taxonomy): domain Bacteria; phylum Pseudomonadota; class Gammaproteobacteria; order Legionellales; family Legionellaceae; genus Tatlockia. Next base: position 48,884 of record JACCWI010000052.1, on the reverse strand, counting down.
CTTCAATTCAAGACGAACAAAAACTCCCTCAGCTAAGAAATTTATCTATTGTCAAACCCTATGTTAAAAGTTTTCTTGAGCAAGCAAAGGGTACAGCATTAGGCGGGGCAGTTCTAGTAAATCACGTTATCCTCGCTCTTACGATGATGGGACATAAATTTACTGTAGACGATCATAAGCGCCTTGAAATTCTTCTCTTAAGTTATTGGGGAATCAGGGGAGGGGCTGCGGGTGTGTTGGCTTTATCCGGATTAAAAGATAAAGCGCCGGATGCTACAGCAGTCTATACTTTGACTGAAAAAAATGTAATTAAAATGCTAGCAATCGCCAGTTTTCTTCGCAAAATGCCTCTCAATTTAAGTTTTAATAGTACCTTACAAATTGCCTGTTCAATTATTGTTGTATTGGATCAAGGTCTATCTGCTAAAGCTTTAATGTTGGGAAAACCTGATCCGAGCAATTTTTCTTATCCAGAAATTAAAAATCAATATCAGGGAGAGACTTTTCTGATTGCTTTATTAACACTTAAAGAAATGCTTTTTAAAGCGATTCAAATGGGAGCAACCACTTATACGGCCGGCTATGCTCTGACCGATGCCTTTGTGGATGCAGTCTCTCCTATAGATCCCATTAACCAAAAACAAATTTTAATGGGTTTAGCACTTGCCATGTCAATTATTGGAGCTTTATCTGTTCTGCATCCTCTTTCAAGCCAAATAGTTAATCAGCTTAGAAGTCTGGAAATTAATATCGGACTTGTTTTTCTACCCTTAGTCTCACTGATGTTTGACTATTTGCCTTTATGGTTCTCTTCTCATAGTTTGGAAACTGGAGTCATCGCACTCGTTTTAGTGGGCGTTCTTCCAGCCATTCTTGAAATTATAGTCAGCGTTTGGTCTTATCAAGATAATTTAACCCCTCCAGATGAAGATGAAGTTAGTGTTGAAGCTCAAATCGAAGAAAAAAGGAGTATCTGTGGTGCATTCTAATAAAAGAAAACTGTATATCTTTACCGTTATCTCCATAGCCGCTATGGTGATTTTATATCAATCTAATCTGATAAAAAGACTTATAAGTCCAAAGCCTAAAATATTATTTTTTCAACATGCGGGTTTAGGAATTATAACCCCCGAAAAGCTAAGTGGAAATTGTTATTCCATTCATTTATCCGATTTAAAAGCCCAGATTATATTCTTTGCTAATGAGCCAGCGCGCACTTCTGGTGTGATGAATTGGGCTGATTTTGCTCTAACTTGGGCGCATAACGACATTTATCCTAACGCCATGATTCATGCTTTTAAAGATAATAAATCAGTGAATGACACAGTAACTTTGTCTAATTTGCATTACGATAAAATTAATAAAACCGCTTCCTATAAGGCCTGTGCTCTTGATCCAAAAACAAAATTCGCTATAGGGCAATTAGCGGATGTTAGTGTGTTTATTGATCCATTTCATCCTTGGCCCTGAGAGCATTAAGGAGATAAAATCAATTTTAGCTCCTTATAATTTTAGAATTTAGCGAATAGCCGATGAGCGCTGAGCTATAATATTAGAAATTTCAGCACCAATAAAAAATATCTGTGAGGCATAATAAACCCAAACTAGAAGTACTACGATTGAGCCTGCTGCTCCAAACACACTGGCAATATTAGTTTTATAAAGATAAAGCGCTAAGAGAAATTTTCCAAGCGTAAAAAGCAGCGAGGTAATCAATGCCCCAATCCAAACATCTTTCCATTCTATATAAACGTCGGGAAGCACCTTAAAACAGAGGGCAAATAATAAGGTTGTGAAGAAAAATGAAACCAAAAAAGACATAAAAATAACTAATTTATCAATAGCAAAATAGGGATTTACAAAATCACTTAGTGTGGTAACAGCAACATTAATAAGCAAAGATAAAAGCAATAACAAAGTTACTAGTAAAACCATTAAAAACGTTAAAAACCTGTGCTTAAAAAGTACAGCCCAAGTTTCATGTTGATTGGTTTTTAAACCCCAAATTTTGTTTAACCCATTTTGAATTTCACTAAAAATACCTGAGGCGCCAAATATCAGCATAGCAAACCCTAAAATCTGCGCAAAGTAGGCAGTTACTGGCTTATTGGCACTCTGAATCATGTCTTGTATCTGCTTCCCAGCTTCATAACCGACTAAGCCACTGACTTGATTAACGATTTGCCCTTGCGCAGCCTCAGCTCCTAAAAATAAACCACAGATTGAAATGGAAATAATCAAAAGTGGAGTTAAGGCGAAAAGGGTATAATAAGCTAAAGCAGCCGCCATACTTGGAACATTATCTGCACTGTATGAGGCAAGAAGTAATTTAATAAATCTTAATATTTTTTTTTTCAAAGCATTTCTCTGTAAATATTCTCTAGGTTAAAGCGATTTTCGCTGTCTTTTTAATAACCATTGATGTTTTAAATCATGCATTAATTCTTTAATTGCATAACTTTGATCACTAGTTATTACTTTTTTTGCCTTTTTAAAGATATCACCTTCTTCCTCTTTAACGTGATGATTCACTAATTCTTCAAGTTTCTCTACTTTAGTATTTAGCGATTTTTCAGTCATGGCTTTATTATCAAATGAATTAATTTGGTTTTCTATCTCTTCATGTTCTTTCCAGCCATGAAGTGCTTCGTCTTCGCTTTGAGAATATTGCTCCAGAACTCTATAAAAAGTCTCTTGCTCCGATTTGGCGTGAGCAATTAACTCATCTGCGATGAGTGTTGCAATGGCCGCTTTACGTTTAGCGGGCGCTTTTTTGAATTGTTTGAATAAAGCGCTGACCTTGTCATGATCGGTTTTCAAATACTCATAGATATCCATGATATTCCCCTTATGGAGTTAATACTATTTTAGTGCATTCATTTTTTTTCTCATCAAAAATTTTATAACCTTTTGCTGCATCTTTAAGTTTTAATCGATGGCTAATAATTTTTGAGGGATCAATTTCACCATTCATGATTTTTTCCAATAAAGGTTTCATAAATCGTTGTACATGTGTTTGACCCATTTTGATTGTTAGCCCTTTGTTCATTGCTGCTCCAAAGGGAAGGTTATCAATATAGCCGACATAAACGCCAGGCACGGATATTGTTCCACCCTTTGCACAACATTGAATGGCTTCTCTTAGTACATGCGCCCTATCCGAAACTAAAAAAGTCGCTTGTTTGACTCTATCCATATAGGAATCTACAGTAGGGCCAACATGAGCTTCGCATCCTACCGCGTCAATACATACACGTGGCCCTTTGCCGCGAGTCATCGCCATAAGCGCGTCATAAACATCTTCTTCCTCAAAATTAATAGTTTCGGCTTTAGATAAATTTTCTGCCATACGAAGTCGTTCAGGGATACAATCGATACCAATAACCCGGCCTGCTCCAAGCATCCACGCAGATTGCATGGTAAACTGCCCAACCGGCCCACAACCCCAAACCGCAACGATATCTCCCTTTTTAATATCTCCATTCAAAGCAGCCATATAGCCTGTGGGCAAAATATCGGATAAAAATAGAACTTTTTCATCGGCAAGACCCTCGGGGATTTTAATAGGGCCAATATCAGCATAGGGAACTCGAACAAATTCGGCTTGACCGCCGGAAAAACCGCCTAAAAGATGAGAATAACCAAACACACCAGAAGGGGATTGACCAAGTTGAGCTTTGGCTAGTTCCTCATTCGGATTTGAGCTATCACATAATGAAAATAATTGCTGATGACAGGGATCACATTTTCCGCAAGCTATGGTAAAAGGGACAACCACCTTATCACCAATTTTAAGAGTTTTCGCAGCACGCCTGCCCAGTTCCACCACTTCACCCATAAATTCATGGCCCAGGATATCTCCTTTTTCCATGGTGGGCATAATTCCATTATACAGGTGTAAATCCGACCCACATATCGCCGTCGCTGTAATTCGGATAATGGCATCATGTTGATTGACTAATTGAGGTTCCTCGACTTTTTCAACCCGAACATCCTTTTTTCCATACCAGCGTAAAGCTTTCATAGACTGCTCCTTTTGCCTGAATTAAATTTAATTTTCATGGAAATAAATTTCAAAATGATAACTATTTATACAATTGTAGCTAATTGCTTACAGTTTACTAGATCAATTTGTGCGATAGAATTTAATTTTGAATAAATATAATTCTAGATTAGGTTAGACTTTAAAGTTATATGCTATTGCTTAATATCAGACTGGCTTGAGCAAATTGTGAAATAATAGCTCATACTAGAATAGATAGTGGTTTTTATTTTTTTCAGTTACTATTTGATATTATTAGAATTTTTAGCACTGCCAATCCAAGCGAGGGATCGTGAGTAGACAAAGACTTACTTATCAAAAGGTTGCATCCGCCGCGAAACTACTACAAAAAATGGGCGTTGAGCCCACTATTAGCAATATTTGTGCTGAACTGGGAATTGAAGTGGAAACACCAAAACTATCCACTTTGGTAGAAAAATGGCAAAACAGTCATTCTCAATCTCCACAATTAACTAAAGACCCTCTAGTATCAAATGTACAAGTAGAAACCAATGCGATTTTTGAAAAGAATATTGACTTGGAAAAATCCCTATCGCTTCTTCGTGCAACACTTGAGTCAACTGCAGACGGAATTATGATGGTCAACGGTAAGGGTCAAGTTGTTGATTGGAATCAAAAATTTGTAGAAATGTGGCGTATTCCTTCATACATGCTTGAGTCGGGTAAGGAAAGTATAAGTTTTGAGTACATATTGGAACAATTAAGTAATCCCGAATTAATTATTGCCGATGTCCAATACCTATATGAAAACCCTGAGTGGCAAGGTCAGTTACCTTTATTATATTTTAAAGATGGCCGTATTTTTGAGCGTTTCACTCAACCTCAGCGTGTGGGAACTGAAGTTGTAGGTCGAGTATATAGCTTTCGTGACATGACACAGCGAGTCATGTCAGAAGATGAGAAGCGCATACGAGAACGTGCCATTGAAGCCAGCACTCATGGGGTGGCCATTATTGATATTACAAAACCCAACCATCCCATAATTTATGCCAATAAAGCGTTTGAATTAATTTCTGGTTATTTAAAAAAACAATTAATTGGGAAAAATATCACTTATTTGCAAGGTGTTAAGACTGATCTAACTAATCTAAATCGCCTCGAAGTTGCAATTACAGAGCGACGAGAGGAAAAAGTTGAGCTTGAAAGTTATCGCAAAAACGGAGAAATTTTTTGGTGTCAGTTAAGTATCTCTCCGATAGAAAATTCTTTTAAAAAAGTAAGCCATTATGTTTGTTTTCTCAATGATATTACTGAGAGACGAGAGATGGAAAAACAATTAATTCTTCAAGCAACACATGATCCTTTAACCGAACTACCCAATCGTGTGCTTTTAATAGACAGAGTTGAACAGGCAATAATTCAAGCCAGGAAAAAAAAATCCCTCCTGGCTTTTCTCTTTTTAGACTTAGATCATTTTAAAATGACCAATGACACCATTGGGCATACGATGGGAGATAAGTTATTGCAAGCTGTCTCTAATCGCTTATTAATTGCGACTAATAAATTCGACACAGTAGCTAGACTTGGTGGTGATGAATTTGTCATTCTTTTACCAGATTTATTGAATGAAGCCCAGGCTAAGCATATGGCGCAGGATATTTTATATAGCATTGAGAGCAAACCCTTTCAGATCGATCAATATAGCTTAAAAATCACTGCAAGCATAGGCATATGCTATTATCCAAAGGATGGTTTTGACTTTGAATCGCTCATGAAAAATGCTGATTTATCAATGTATCATGCCAAAGATAGCGGCCGAAATAATTATCGCGTCTATGAAGAAGAAATGAAAAGTCGCGTTATTAATCGCATGCAATTGGATAATGCTCTACATGATGCCATTAAAAATAACGAATTCTTCCTGCACTATCAACCAATAATCGATTTAAGAAATAAAAAAATTTTGGGTCTTGAAGCCCTGATTAGATGGAATAATCATTTGCTAGGACGATTGATGCCCGCTGATTTTATCAGTATAGCTGAGGAAAATAGTTTGATTTTAGATATCGGTAAATGGGTTTTAGAAGAATCCTGCTCACAAATTAAACACTGGCATGAACAGGGATTTAGTGAATTAAGCATTGCTGTGAATGTTTCTGGCCGACAATTCCGACAACGAAATTTTCCTGAAATTGTTGGCGAAATCTTAGCCAAAACAAATTTATCCCCGAGATTTTTAGAACTAGAATTAACAGAAAGTTTGTTAGTTGATAATGTGAATTATGCGGTTGAGAAAATGCACCAGTTAAAAGCGATGGGTATTAAGCTTGTGATTGATGATTTCGGCACAGGTTATTCAAGCCTATCATATTTAAAGCAATTTCCGCTTGATAAGTTAAAAATTGATAAATCATTTACCTCTCAAGTTGACAACAAAGAGAATGAGGCGGCTATTGCTCGTGCAATTATAACCTTGGGTCATAGTTTAGATTTGGAAGTCGTAGCAGAAGGTGTTGAAACGGAATTACAAAATGAATTCGTAATTAATCAGGGCTGTGATTACGCGCAAGGTTTTTATTATGCGCACCCCAATAATCCTGAAGCAATAAATGATTATTTAAAAAATTTTCCAAACTTCCAAAATTAGAATTGTAATTTCACAATTAATGCTGAGTTTAAGGATATTATGCAAACAAGAATGGAAAATCCTCATATTCAATTGGTTACGATGTCCCGTTGGTATGTTGTATCGCGAGCTATTCACGCAATAGCAAAGCTTGGGCTTGCTAATCATATGTCTTTAGAATCGATGAAGATTGATGATTTAGCTGAGCTCAGTGGTACACAACCTGAATTATTAGCGAGGCTCTTAAAGTTTTTAAGTATTTATGGTCTTTTCAATTGTGATGGAATTTCCTGTTCTCTCACTGAGCTATCTTTTCCTTTAAGAGACGACGCACCTAATTCTGTTAGTGCTGTGATGAACATGGTAGATGACAGTTGGTGGCAAGCTTTCTCAAATATTGATAAAAGCTTAAAAACGGGAGGTACTGCCTTTGTCTTAGAACATGGTGAAGACTTCTTTACTTATTTAAGCAAAAATCTTGAGAAGCAAGCAAATTACGATAAAGGCATGGCTAGGTTATCAAGCTTTGAAGATGAGGCAATAGCAAAATCCTTTGATTTTTCGCAATTTTTAACACTTATTGTTATAAGAGGAGGGCAGGGAGGCTTAGCCAAGGCTATAGCCCAAAATAATCCTTCTTTAGAGTTGATTATATTTGATAAAGACGCCGTAATTTCTGAACTTAAAAAAGAAGATTTGTCGGAAAAGATATCATTAGTTTCCGGTGATTTTTTTGCCGAGATTCCAAAGGCTGAAGCTTACATTTTTAAGGGTGTTTTGCATGATTTTAATGATCAAACAATGCATGAAATTCTTTCAAATTGTCGAAAGCAAATGCCCAATAACGCCTCTCTTTTTATTGCCGAACAAGCCTTGCCTGACGATGATAAACCTCACCCTAATAAGACTATGGATATTGTAATGATGGTTTTATTAGGTGGAAAGCAACGCAGGGTTGATGAGTGGATAAAGTCTGTTGAGCTTGCAGGGTTTAGTTTCCATGAGAGCTATAAAACGGATAGCCTTTTCACTTTATTGGAATTTAAGCCAAATTGAAAAATTTAATTCTTTGCTACACTTAAAGGAGAACTTTAAATTAGCGAGTCCTTATTATGGAATATAAAGTCATATCAGCGTGGTATGAGGCTGTAAGGGATGCGAACCCTGATCATGAGGAATTAAAAAAATTCCAGGATCTTTTTGATTTGAAAAAAAGCAAACTCGAACTCGATGAGCTGGGACTTTTTGATAAATTTACTTTATTTTTAACTCAAGCATCCGCCGATGAAGATTTAGAAATTCCTGAGGAAATATCTAGGCCTTCAACCTTTTTTGATAACTATAGTGCTTCAAAATTTTGGTCTTCGAAAGAAGATACTCAAGAAGAATCTAATCTGAGTCAAAAATCCAGCAGTCCATCTACAGATGTTGTATCAATAAAGATAAAAACCATTGTTAACAATTTGAAAGATCATTTAGCTTCTAAACTTGAAAAAGAACATTTAATTGCTGCAGATTCATCTGATCCTGGTGAAGAAAGTTTTAGCGGCAGTTTAAGCTCCGAAAAATTAACTGCAAAACAAGATAAGTTACTAAAACGCTATGATGCTATTTTTAAGCTTAGTAAAAGACTTGAATCTAAATCCTCTTTTGAGGAAAGCGATATGAAAGCAACTAAAGATGCCTTGCAAACTTGCCTTAGCAATAAGCCTGACTGGTCTGAAAGGCCATTTTTACAACAACTAACGGACATTTGTAGTTTGGGATTTAAAGCGTTATATCGAGCTTATTTTTCGGAAGAATCGAAGCTTGAAAAAAAGTTGGAAAATACTTTAAATCATCCTAAACCAGGGATGTAGTTGCGGCAAGGTGAATTAAGCTTGAAACAATTATTTCCAATAATTAAATAATATGCCGTTAACTCCATATATTGGATCAGAGGCAGGTAGATTAACCTGACTAATGTTCAAATCGACTTTTGGATGCTCGTCAGCGAGTCCATAGTTCATATCGTATTTAATGTCGAGAGGATAGGAACCCACACATAAAAAATCCCTCGTAGAACCCACATTCTTATGAGAAACTCCAGCCGGAAAAATAATGGCATCTCCCTTGAAAACTTCATAAATTTTACCATCGAAGCCGCCAATTTGAACGTTGCATGAGCCCGCACAAATAATTAAAGCTTCATGAGTATTGCTGTGGTAATGATGGTAATCATAAATGCCATTAACCCAGGAATTAATCCATTGATTGTGATGCAATAAAGATTGAATTGATTCTGGCGATAATTTTGGAACTGGAAATACTTGGCGATATATCATTAATGGGAAGCGAGAGTTATTAGGAAAATTTCCATTTGCAGCTATGAGTTCATGAATTAGATCTTGAGCGTTCTCAACTTTTAAAGCGTCCATTTTATTGCCTCTTTAAACTAGTTATTACTAAAGTCTATACTGTTTAGTTCAGACTTGTCTTTATAATAGGAAACCTTAAATGATCACTCCTTGTATAATTGATGTGATTGTAGATAAAAAAGAAGCAACTATTGTTTTCGAAGATAGAAATTTTATAGCATTTTTAGATATTCACCCGCTATTTCCAGGGCATACCTTAGTGGCTCCTAAAACCCATTATGAAACACTCTATGATTTACCTGAAAATTTAGTTCAGCCTTTTTTTCTACTGATACAACGAATGGGTAAAGCAGTCGAAGCAGCGATGGGAGCCTCTGGAAGTTTTATAGCAATAAATAACACAATAAGTCAGAGCATTCCACACCTTCATGTTCACGTTGTGCCCCGCAATAAAAAAGATGGGTTGAAAGGATTTTTTTGGCCACGTCATCGTTATGAAAGTGAAGCGCAAATGCTTGAAATACAGCAAAAAATTGTCGATAAATTGAAAAGCTAATTTAGTCAGTAAATGTGCTGGCTTTAAGCTCATATACTAAAAAACTATTCAAAATAGTTTATTAAAGGGTTAAATGAAAAATATTATCTGTGATTAAAAATAGAAATCATAATAATCTTCATCACGGCATGGTTGGGTATTTCTGACCAGTTTAATCACTTATCTTTAATCGCTCATTAATTGTCTAAGTTTGGCGCATACTAGCTCTGGTTTTGTTAATTGAATAAAGTGATCTGATGAGACTTGAATTATAGTACTCAAAGGATTTTTATTAAGCCATAATTTTTGACTTTCATACCAGCTTTTCCCACAGAGCTGTTGTTTATTCATTTCCGTTGATGACAATATGGTGACAGGAATTGCAGGAGCAATATCACCCAATTGTTTTATCAATCCTTTGGTTTCATTTAATCCTACAATCTGATAAAAGGTTTCAACGTCTGAGCCACTGTAATTTTTATAAAGATAGACTGCTGTTTTGCTTTTTAGATCTTCAATCCCTTTTTTGTACCTATTCAAAATTTTTGGTGAAAAATTACAGTCTTTGGGTATGGGATCAATTAAAAGCAATCCTTTAACTAATTTTGGATTTTGTAAACTAAAATAGCTGGCATACATTGCTCCGTGAGAATGTGCTACAAAAATAAAAGGAGGATTAATCTTAAGTTTTTGCAGTAAAAGAGCTAATCGGTCACTTACCACTTTGGCAGTTAATGGATGCTTGGAAGATAATTGCAAGTCAGGTGAGCTTTTACCAATGCCATTTCTATTGTATAAAAACACAGAGCCAATATTTTTTGCACAATTTAAAAGTTTCTTATTTTTCCAAACCCGATGCTCAGAGCCGCTTCCATTGATGAATATAAAAGTGCCTCTAACTTTGGCATGTGGGTTAGGGTAATATTCTGAATAAAGACTTATCCCTGGCTCCAGATTAGTCATGGTACCAGTTGCAAAAACATTTAAAGAAAAAAAAACAACAAGTATAACGACTTTTTCATTGGAGTTTGCCCTTAATTAGTCATAGCTTCGGAGAGCTTAGTTGGTTTATTAGTAAATTGAAATGATTTCGGACGATCTAAGACTATAGTAGCTCAAGGCGTATTAGATTTAAGGCTCACTATGAATTTGTAGGATAGGAAAATGCTCTCGGATCTTAAATCATTTAGCCTATAAATTGATGGAAAGCACGTTAGTAATTATAACGTTAATTACGGCAGCGGTTATGGATAGCAGTTGCTGCAATTGCTGCTTGACCCTCCGCTACGCAGAGTTGATGAACATTTGAGACGATATCACCCGCTGCAAATACACCAGGAATAGAGGTTTGTTGGTCTTTATTAACAACAAAGAGCCCTTTTTTTTGTTTGGCTTTCAATCCTTCACCAAGCGCATTGTTTTTTTTGCATCCTAATGCACAATAAAGAGAATCACATTCAATTATTTTATGTTCATCTAAATAAATCATTAAAGCATTAGAATTTAATTTCATTTTGTTAATCGGATTAGTAACTAGTCTAACAGACGCTTCTTTGATTTTTTGTAAATCGTATTTAGACCAATGAGTGTTTTCGAGATCAACTAAAATAATATGAGGTGTATAATTACGTATAAATAAAGCTTCTTTGAGCCCTTCTTTCCCCTTTCCAATGATTACTATTTTCTTATTTATTAGTTCATAACCATCACAAATAGGGCAATGGTGAATCAATTCCTGTTGTATTCCCTTTTCAATATTAGGTAAATCCGGTTCAATGTCTTCGACCCCAGTCGCTAATAAGATATTTTTAGTTATTACAGATCCTTTTTTAGACTCTACACAAAACTTACCTGAGTCTAATTGAATTATATTCTCAACGGTCTCGTAAATAAGAGGTATTTTATAAGAGTTAAGTTGCTGCTTTAATTTTTTTAAAATATCTTTACCGGTTATACCGTGTACAAATCCAGGATAATTGCGGGAAAGAGGAATTTTTAAAGCACAACTATGATTAGTATCAAAGATAACAAAATTTCGTCGAAATCGTGCTAAATAAATAGCAGCCGTAATTCCAGCAGGCCCGCCTCCTACAATAACACAGTCATTTTCCTCAGGAATCTCCATAAAACTTCCTTTCTCCTATTTAATTTAAGACATTATCTTAAAATCGCTGCTTTTTGAATTTATTCATTTGTATTATATTTATCCTTATTGTATTAGTTATAGTTTATACGCGTAACTTTGCAAGATTTGTGACATTGGCTTTAAAGGAGTGGACTCTATCTTAATTTTTTTTGTTAATTGCAAAATGAATGAAAGCTCAATACAGAAAAAGGAACGGATAAAATTGTTGCCTCGCTTAAGAGACTATTAAGGGAAAGCTTGGATATGTGTTAATTGGAGCTTTTAACTTAAATGGTATTTTATCCATTGGAATGCCTAATCTAGAGATTTTACATAAATACATACTTAAGATATTTGAATACTCTTCATTTGGGGATAGTTTTTAATGGAGAGGGCGTTAGGGATTTATTAGTTTCTGCCAAGGTCTTTTCATTGTTAACGGGAGTAGGAGTAGATGGTTCTACATTGGGTTTCTTTTTTAATTCATGAGAACTTGGGGCAGGGTTTGAACTTTTTGTTTGAGTTGGCAGACTTTCTTTAATGAAAGCATAGCTGCTGATTTGTTTCTTTTTTCTAATAAGAGGCGCTTTTAAATCTGCTTTTGGCATAAATGCTGCCATGACTGTATTGCTGTCTTCTTTTTTATCTTGGCTTTGTACTCTCAATCCAAAATTAGGTTGCCTAGGAATCTGATTAACTTTATACGCAAAAGGAAATTTTGAATAAAACCATGTATGGGCATAATTAATAGGTATTTTCGGTGTTATGATGAGAGGGGCTAATATATGACCATTTGCCTCTTTGTCGTTGTTAGCATTTGAAAAAAAAGCTATACAAGATTTATCTTCTAAATTGAGGGCCGTTTGTGCACGAAATTGATTCATATCTCCGGTATGAAACGCTTTCACTGCCTTGCCAGTCTCATCAAGCTCCAAGCCCAAACCTAAACCCCATGCAAGACGCTCTTTTACTTTCACTTCTACATGTTCAGCAGCAGGTTTTGTTTTTTCTGACAGGCTTTGATTATCTTTGGCTAAACTGATTTGACTGACAAACGCTTGTTGCATAACAGGACTGGGATCCTGCATCCAGGCAGTCATCAATTTTGCATAATCACTGGCTGTTGTGTATAGGCTATTAGCCGCATTAGCTTTAGAGCTCCCAGGTGGCAAAAAGCTACTATGCTCCATATCTACCGCAGACTTACTAAATATATATTCGTGAGCTAAAATACCTAATGACTTCCCAGTTTGCTCTTCAATAACTCTTTGTAAATATTCAAGTCCTGTACCTGAGTAAGCATATTCACTACCGGGAACAAAACTCAAGGCAGCATTGGCATTAATTCCGAGTCCTGAGGTGTGTGATAGAAGTATTCTTGGGGTAATTGCTTTAGCTCTTTCAATATCAACTTGACTTAATTGGTTACCCTGTTCAAAGAAAAATTCCTCTAAAGAAAACACTTCATGTAAAGGTCTATCTAAGCCACTCTCGGCACTTTCTCCAGGTTTACTTAGAACACCTTTATCGATAAGTTTAAGCACTAGATATGCAAAAACTGGCTTGCTTAAAGAGGCTGCACCGAAAACGGTATCAGCCTGCACCTTGCTAACAATTGTAGCATTACGTATGTCGGTTGTACCAATGGTTGTTGTTGAAGTTTGGTTTGTTTTACCATCTCTATAGGCAATACTGACACCGGGTATATGAGCACTATCCATAGTGGATTTAATCTGCTCGCGGTCGATTCCTACAATGTCTGGCATAATTTAACCTTAATTGATTACTTTGGTTTTATTATAGCAAACTAAATTGGCACAAAACTATTTATGAGCAAGGTTATGTTGACCAATTCGAGCCTGTAGATGTAATTTTAAACCTTCATGGGATGCGATAAATCCTAGTTTTTTATAAAACTCAATCGTTTCAAACCGCTTTTTATCCATGGTTAATTGGACTAAATGGCAATTTAATTCGCGGGATTTATCGATAGCCCATTCTATCATTAGCTTACCAATTCCCTGACCACGATAAGTTTCATCAATACGTACCCCTTCAATTTGACCACGCCTACCTCCTTGGTAAGTTAAATATCTTATAATTGTCAGCTGGCAGGTACCAATAATTTTATTATCATCTTCTAGCACAATAAGGTAGTTGTTTGGATCTGAATCAATTGCTACAAATGCATCATAATAGAGTTGCGGCAAAGGCTCTTGATACAATTCCCGTTGTTTGCCTATTGAGTCATTAGCCAACATGCGTACTATATCCGAAACATCAGTGTGGCATGCTTTTCTAATGTTAATGTTCAAAGTTATTGTTCCTCCAATAGATCATCTGCTCTCAGGTGATTGCCTGAAAAAGGGGTATTTCTCGTACAATATTTCGTTGCGGGAATAATTAAATAACAACTAATTTCCTCTAAGTATTTATTGATACCATTAATGAATATGCCAACTTCCGTGAGGTGTTATAAAATGGTGATATTTTTTAAAGCAGATCTCAGCAAATCAGAGTAAGTCCTAAAACCTGCTCTCAAAATCCAAATTCTGAACGATGTAAATTCTTCACCATTGTGCGCGCCATCCGCTATCTATCGACCACCACCCATTGCGACATAGAAGTCCTCAGCTAAACTGAGCTAAATTGATTCAGGTTACAGACGATATTTAGGGCGAATTCAAAATGCACATCAATTGCTTAGTGTTTTTAAAATAAATAAAACCCGCTTCTCAATTGAAGATTTTGGCACTTCTATCATCTGATATCCGCAAGTTGCATAGCCTTCTTTAACAGCAACGTAGGTTTCAATGGCTTCCTGAAAATCCTGTTTTCTTTCAGTGTCATGGCAATAAATTTCAGGCCAAGGAGGGAACAAGAATACTTTAGGATTATATCGGTAGTGAGCGATTGCCGCTATTATTTCTGCCTTAACTTCACCACAAAATCGGTTCATGTAACTATATAAATCAGGAAGACCTCTGTCAAAGAAAATGATCTGCTTTATGCTTAATCGGTCTTGGAAATCTTTAAGGGATTGTTTAAACATCAAATCACTATAGGTATTTCTATCACCCACATGAGTTGCATTTCCGCCGGTTGCATGTTGATTTTTAATAATTTCTCGTGCGACTTCTGGTGCGACCAAATAACCCAAACGTGCCAATTCTTCTAGAACAGTTGTTTTTCCAGCTCCAGGTCCTCCAGTGAACAGAAAGAAATTAAATTTGTTTTCCAATTTCATAATGTTATCTCATTAAATAACTAGGTTACGCGGTTATTGATTAATCAAATTTGTTAAATTAAGAGCAAAATATTTTAGAATCCCCGACGTACACCCCGGCCTCTATCAAACAAAGAATTAATGAAATCAAGGAAATGGAAAGTCTTATTTAGAGTACAGTACGAGGTAAGTCCGAATACGTGCATATCCTGATTACCCCGTTAAACCATGCCCACTAGATGGTCCGAAATGAATATTCAGCTTGTTCTTCTACTAATAAAATCTGATTTTCTAAAACAGCAAGTTTTTCTCGACATTCATTACTTCGTAATAAGATACTTTTTAAATTACAGGTAGCTTCTGCCATTTTTGAGTCTGCTCGAATCATATATTCAGCCATGTTAAAGAAATATAACGCATTTTCAAATAACTCTGATTTTTTATAAGCATTTGCTAATCCCCAGACAATAGTTAACGTTGTTTTACTCACATAGATGTAATTGCCGAATTGGTATAACTCAGGTGGCTGAGGTTTTGTAAACCTGGATTCAGACATACTATATAGCAATGCTTTCTGCCAGGCATTTATTGCATTTAAAAAATCTTCTGATTTATAGCAAACTAAACCATTATTATAAATCTTTTCTCGCTTTTCCGAATAATATTTTGCTGATGTTGCACTTTCCGGGTAATCTGAACTTGCAGAATAAGGGTGCCAATTGAAAGCAGGATTTTGGGACTCAATACGAATATGCGCAACCGCTTTAGGATTACATAAAAAATTGAATGCAGAATGAGGATTGTCCAAAAAGGCCAAACTTTGCTTTTCATCAAGGTCTGCAGGCAATAGCGAAAAAAAATCAAGCTGTGACTTTTTATCCATATAAGCCTTATATAACTTGTTTGCAAACGTTATAACCGATGTTTTACCTTCTATTATGTTTTTAATTAAATGCTTATTTTTAGTTGCAATACTTAATGTATGCTCAAACAGATCGGGATTTTTTTTGATGAGCATCCATATTTCATCAGAACTTGAAGTTAAAAGACGTTCTAATATTAACTCAGATTTCATTGTTACGTGTATATCTGTTAAAGAATAGTCTTTTAAAGCAAAAAGCGGATTGATTGGTTGGCTGATTTTATCAAAAATAACCATCTTGTTTTTACTTATAAATTTTTCTACTGTAGATGTGTAATTGAATGTCAATTGAGTCCCTGCTCTAACATCTTGAGTAGTAATCAATATAGCAATCGATTGCGGGGTTACCTTTCCTTTCCTGGTTAACCGCATTGGAAGCATATTAATACCATTAGCTGCTGTTGCCATAGGTATTATCGGAGTGTGCTGTATCAGAGAAGCCATAGCTTCTGCACTCGCATTTTCACCATTAATACAGAGAACAAAACGTGAATTTGCTCCATTACAAAAATGGTCGGGATTTTTAGCATAATCTTTAACAAAGTTAACAATCGTATTTAATGCAGTATTTTTCAGGTTTTCCGGAAAATTTTCAGAATTATATTTCAAAAGATCAAACCTGTTATTTTGAAGCTTATTTAACCTATTTAATAGTTCAGGAACTTTATCGATACGAATGATTTTGGCATTAGTTAATTGTTTAGCGAGCGCTAAATACCAAACTTTATCATTTTCATTCCAGATTAATGCGACTCGGCAATTAATTTGTTTATTTTTTTGATATTCCAAAAAAATATCAAATTTTATGGTATCTAGAAATTCTTCTATTAGTGTTTCTGCTGGCAAGTCAAAATTTAGCTGTCGTATTTCAATTTTGTTTGATTCACGATTTTCGAAATTTTGATCATCGCATTCAATAGAATGTTTGTCCCCCGAGACCAGGAACTGAATATTGCCCCCATAAGGTAAGGCAGAGCCGATAGGAATCCGTTTGGTGGCAACTATTCCTCGACCGGCAGGACCCAAATCACAAGTCTTGATTGAATCATTTGAAATTAGGTTATAATTATTTTCACGCAATAATTCTTCTATTTCATCATTGCTGGGAATTGTAATGTTAAGGCATTTGTTAATTCGAGGATCAACAGTAATCCATTGATTTTCCTTGGGATTAAAATTTTTTGATTTTTTATTGAAAAAATACATGGCCTCATTGATTTCGTGAGAAGGCTTTCGCATGAGTTTACCTCAGATAGAATCTTGCTTCCTGCAAATTTATGTGGTTATAAAAAGTATTTATTGTACAATTAAATACATATTAAGTAAAGTGTTATGCTTAAAATATGAACTCTTTCAATATCCTAAAATTCACTACAGCCTATCTCCCTGAAAAATTATCTACAATTTCTCGGTAAAAAACTTAAAAAGCGGTCGGGCTAAGGTTAAATGCAAAGATTTTATCCCTCTCGCTTCGAAACTTGGGTTGTATCTTTAATCTTTAAAAATGTGCCATAAAAATATCCACAGGGTTGCCCTAAGTAATAGCAGTTGTAATTTGATATCAATGTTTTTCCCAAAACAGGTTCAATTTAGACTCAAGTTTCCTAATGACACCATGACAAGTCTAAATTATCTCTTCCATTTTCAACTCCAAGAGATTTTATCTAATAATCAGAAGTTAACTGAATTGTCCATAATCGCTCACCGTATTTTATACGGATAGACACGATTGATATATATGTGTAATTTCCAAAATAAAAAATGGTTATACATTGACTATTCCCATAAATATAAAAGTTAATAAGGATGTAAAAATTGAAGGATTTAATTGAATTTTTAAACCTTGATGAGTTGGATATTGTTGTATCCTATCTCGATCACGAATCTCTCTCTAATTTGTCCATTACTTCAAAATCCATTTTTAATATATTTAAGAGTTCAAATCATATCGATTATTGGATAAAAAAATTAAGCACAGACTTTAATATAAGTGCAAATTACTTAATGGATAAAAGAGATTCCCTGCTATTATTTTCAATCGATTTTAAAGAGGTTTATCTTAACCTCCGCACGCTTAGCAAAAACCAAAATATGTTACCGCGAGAGCTAAAATACTCTTATCAAGATAAAAATAATTACCCTTATATTTTTGCTAGCTGCACAAATAATCTAGATTATTTTTGCTCGATTATTCCTTTAGAAGAATGTGGACTTTGGTCAATCATGTCAGTATATGCTGGTTGTGAGAAACCTTTTATGTTTAATTTAGACTGTATGTTTACCCTTGAAAAAGATAAACCACATGAAAATATTTATAAGAAATATCTTCAAGTAATATTAAAGTCAGGAAGAAAGGATATTTTTATTGAGTTACAAACCCAAAAGGCTCTATTTCAAAAATTGGATTTATCAAGTTTTTTAGTAGACGTTGCTTGCTCTGGAAATATTGAATTGTTTGAATATTTACTTGATCCAGCCTTTCAACTCAAAATTGATTCTTTTTTTATTATTAAAAATGAACCTGATAATACTAATGTAACACCTTTAAATCATGCGGCTTTATTTGGTCACTTAAATTTAGTTAAGTTTATTCTCGCCAAAGGTGTTCAACCCACTAACATAACCCTTCAATATGCTGTCAATTCTGGAAATCTAGAATTAGTAGAGCACCTTATTAATGAATATAAATTAATCAAGAATTTTGATGAAATCATTCCTCTCCTCCAATTAGCAACCAGATCTGGAAATAAAGAACTCATTGATTATTTAAACAACATGGTTAAAACACAATATCCGTTAAACTATACTGATGTTAAATTATCGGTAGGGTATTTTATAACTTCAAAAAATAAGAAAATTCAGAAGGATTATTGGAAAAAATATGGATCAGAACATTGTCATGATCACGAAGAACTCAACTATATTTTAGGTTTGTCTGGAAATATGTCTATTTTGAGATCAATAAATGACCTTATGAAAAATCCCACAAAAGATCCCCTTATAAAACTTAATAACAATTGTCTTGATTTGGCAGCAGAAAACGGACATATAGATCTGGTGAAATGCCTCATTGAAGAATTTAAAATCAACCCAACCGAAGAAACTCTTGTTGCCGCGTCTAAGGGAAGAAATCTAAATTTAATTAAATACTTAATTGATAAAAAATTTGATTTATTTGTTGATCTTAATAAAATAACAGTTAACTTCGAAACACAAGCAATTACTAGTTATCTTTATAGCACCTTTAACATTCAAATGGCTATTTATTGTATTCAGGAGCAAAAAGTAGAATTGGATAAAATTTATTCCTACCTATCATCCTCATTTGAAGCTGCACCTCAACTCCATCTAGATACAATTTCTTCTATTCTATTAGATCCCGATTCACATTCACTTCATGAGTATCAATTGAAAATACTCTATAGTCATTTGGATAATTTATCTCAAAGTAAATCGGGCGTTAATTCCTTACCTATATATGGCAAACTATATAAAAATCAAATAAACAAAATGATCAGCTGCATAAAAGGAGATTATTCTGAGGAACAGAATTTAAAAAATAATTTTCAAATCTAGGCCCTAAGTTAGGGACTGGGAAAAAATTATTGGGGATATACATGAGGAAAGGATTAGTTGTGGAACAACGAAAAGAAGGGAATAGTTATGCACAATTAGCTGAATATCCAGATATCCCAGACTTCACATTGTCAGGTGCCGCCATTCCTGAGTCAGTTTGCCGAATCAAGTAGCCTGGATTGATTGGAATATAAATTATAACGACCATACAAAACCAAAAGATTTAAGTATGATGAGCCCTATGGAAGAATTTCTAATAGTTTGGAAGCAGCCCCCAAGGCGCTTATTTGGGATGTAAAAAATTCATATATCATGGAGGAAAGTGGTTAGAGATAGTCGAATCCTGGGACATAATATAGGGAATAAAGTTGTTGATTCCATCAATCCAGACAGAGATCAAATTTATGCCTATGGCAACTCTTCTACCTTAGAATATACAAATAGTTATGGGAGTATCTCAGCCGCTTTAGCAGCATCACCACAAAATAAACTCAAGTTAGTGAAAGAGAATTTTAAAAAAGCTGTTAGCCTCGGTGAAAGCTTGGTTATTTTAGATATGAAAAAAATGCCAGTCGATAAAAATCGTTATAAATGGGTTAAAAAATACCCTAATGAAAATAAGCCAGGTTTTGAAGATGAAGAGATGATTGATGTAATTAAACAACTGACATTTAACTAGGTGTGACGTCTTGGAATCGTAAACCAGTCTAAATAAATGGTATAAAGCGGTTAGAGAGCCTAATTTAGTGCTATTGTTGTCTACTAGACTAAAGCGACTTTTAATCACTGGTTTATTAGTATATTACCTTAAATATCAATTTTGTTTATAGTTATTTAGTCTTGTCACTCTCTTATTATTCACCAAATATTGAAACTTTATTATTTCATTGATGCAACGGGTGAGAGGCAGGCTAAACTGATTTTCCCTCTCTCGTAAGCCAAACATCAGTTTTTGTTAAATAATAAGCCATCGTTTCATAGGGATGTGATTTTTTTAAGGCAATGATAGCAGCTTGGAGTTTATCTTCTGAGCAAATCATTTCTACTTTATAATCTACAACCTTTTCTATCTCACGGATTTTGCCAATATAAGGATCGCTGCCTTCCATAGGCATAAACTGGCCTTGACCAGCGACTTGCCAGGTACAATTCGTGTAATTTCCTATTTTTCCAGCCCCAGCTTCAAACATGGCCATTTTCACGTTTTCCAGGTGGGTTGATGGCACATAGAAATTAATTAAATACATTGGCATATTTTGTTTCTTCTCTTTGAATGGCTCTGATGATGAGATTGTTCACATCCCGTTAATATAAAATGGAAAAAAGAACTAATGCTTTGCGTAGCGACATATTAAAAATAGATAGGGGTAGAGGGTGGATATAATGCAATAGATTAATATTGAACTCAATCACTCTAACCTGTATTAAAGTATTCTTATATTTTTAATAATACTTCCTTCTTGAAAAATTATTATCTATAATGCTTCAAACCTTAACAGTAAAGGTAAATAATATGCAAGAACGATTAGAAAACTGTATTAATAAATTTCAAATGAATATCAAAAATGCTAAATCAAAGCAAAACTTATTTTTTGGCAAGAAAAATACAGCGGATAAATTTGCAAGACTGAATCATTGTTTAAGGCATTTGGAAAGTTATAAAGATGAAACTTTAAACTTGATTGAAAAAAATAGAGAAAATAAAGATTATTTTGAGGCCCACAGGGCAGCCGTTGTTAATCTACTAGAACAAGTTGAAAATAGAAAATTTAATTTTCATGAAAATGATTTTAAACTTGTTATACCTCAAACCAGTTATAAAGAAACTAACTTACATACTTTTAACAGTTACCTTGGAGTTACTTTTTGGGGAGTTCTCTCCCTGTCGGTAGCATGTGCTGTAGCAAGTATCATAGCAGGTTGCATCGTTTTTCCACCAGGTGCATTGTTTACTCTTGCCGCGGGGGCAGGGGCGGTTTTCTTGGGACTTTTAATAGCAGGATTAGTATTAGCCTGTATAGCGGGTATAGCGGGTATAGTTAATCATTGCATAGATTCCTCTTTGGAATGTGAAGAAAAATATTTAAAAGGCTCAGCCTTTGATACCGATTTAATTATGGGAGCTTATGCCATTTTGTATAAAGAAACCGGTAAGGCTTGCAATCAGGATATTGAATTAGGAGAACAAGACCGAAATGAGGCTAATTTCATCTAGCGCTTGTTTATCAGCATGCCCCGTTATCACAGATATACAGCGACATTTAGTATCTCAACGTAGAGCAGTGATGAGTTATTTTACAATAATAAGCTTAACGGAATCATTAGACAAAAATAAAATATATCCAGGATAGGGCGATTTCATCAAAGTTTAAAAATTTGCCAAGGAAGAAAATTCATTGATTTTTTGTGAACTGATTGTTGATGAGGACTTAAGTACTAATCATTAGGATAAAAATAGCTATGAATCTAAATATAGGCTCGGTCATGCTTTAGTTCATCCGGATAAATGGGCGATACCTGTACCTCTTAACCACGATGCCAATGCTGTTTTGAAGAAGCAAAATGGCAAATATCTTGTTTATGTGTTCACATACAATTGAAGATCTTTCCAAAAGGTTTTCGAAGCGATGCTAAATTAATGACTCAGAGAAGTTGTTCTCCTCTATGGGCTCGGAATGAGGTTTCATTTGTCAATGAACAATTTTGATTGTCTATGATTGGTTCATTTGATAACAAGTAAGCGATTTTTTGAAAAACTAAAATCGACCAACTTCTATCGTAGAATCTTATTATAAAAAGTATAATTCCTTTAAATTTAAATTATAGATGTAATATATGGGCATTTTTCTAGAAACTGAAAGGCTAATCCTTAAAACAGCTGAATTATCCGATCTTGACAGGTTAGTAACATTGAGATCAGATTTTGAAGTAATGGAAAATACTGGTTATGGTGGCACTCAGACAAAAGAAGAAGTAAGACAGTACTTGTACTTTGCTATTTCTTACCAAGAAAAGCACGGAATGGGGTTTTGTCTGGCGTTTGAAAAAGAAAGTGGAAACTTTATTGGGGAAGCGGGGTTATTTCATCTGCTATTTAATGATGCGCAACCCGAAGTGGAGATTGGTTACCATTTATATAAAAAATTTTGGGGGAAGGGCTATGGCACTGAATTAGTAAAGGCACTTATTCAGTGGGGCTTTGAGCATTTATCGGTCAACAAGCTCATTGCTTCCACTTATCCTAATAATATAGCCTCGCAAAAAATATTAAAGAAATCTGGCTTTGATTGTAGGTCTAAAAAACAATTACCTAATGGTGAGGAATTAATTTGGTATGAAATTTACAAGAATGATTCTATTGAATTAGTGACTTATGACCCACAATGGCCAAAGATGGCGGCTTTAGAAATTGATAAACTACGAGAAATTCTTCCCGCTCATCATATTATTGATATTCAGCATGTGGGTAGTACAGCTATTCCAGGAATGCTGGCTAAGCCTATTATAGATATTCAAATTATTGTTAACTCATTGAGCGCCATTAAACAAAGGGCAATAGGGGTACTGAAAACCTGTGGCTACGTCTATTGGGCTGAAGACCCTGATCCTGAAAAGATGTTTTTTGTAAAAGGAATGCCACCCTTTGGCGAAAAGCGAACTCACCATGTCCATATAATTGAGCCTCAATCAAAAAGTGGGCAAGCGAGAATCCTTTTTAGAAATTATTTAATTGCTCATCCTGATGTTGCTGGTGAGTATGAACTATTAAAAATAGAATTGGCAGGTAAAAACACTTATGATCGTGAGCAATATACTGATGCTAAAGCACAATTCATTGAAAGTGTATTATCTAAAGCTCTAGCAACTGATCAAATATTGAAGCCGACAAAATATAAAGAAATAAATAATCTACTACGGCAGCTCCTTTTACAAATACAGTCTATTTTAATAAACGAATTTATTGGGCTGTACATTGGAGGTTCCCTGGCAGGAGATGCTTTCAATAGCGAAACAAGTGATATTGATTGTTATATTGTTACAGCCAAAGCGCTTTCTAAAAATCAAGTAAACAAGATAAAGGAGATGCATAAGAAATTTTATTTAAGCAAATTAGAATATGCGAAAAAAATTGAGGCTTCTTATATTCCCCTGAAAGACCTTTTGGATTTTGACCCGAGTGGTATGCGTCCTTATTTTAATGAAGGCGGCTTTTATATGGGGCATTATGGAAGTAATTATCTAATTGAACTGCATGTACTAAGAGAAAAAGGATTTGCGGTTTCAGGGCCAGATATAAATTGTTTAATTAAAGAAATTTCAACTCAAAAATTGAAGACAGCAATAAAAAAAAATTTACATGAATATTGGTATATTAACTTAAACGATTTCCCAAAATTTAAACGAAGTGATTATCAAGCATTTGCGATTTTAACCATGTGTCGCACTCTCTATTCTTTAGAAACAAGCAAAATAGTCTCTAAAATTGAAGCAGCTGAATGGGCTATACAACAACTTGATAAAAAATGGAAAAATTTGATTGAATTAGCTGTCAC
Source organism: Tatlockia sp. (assembly GCA_013697725.1). Lineage (GTDB taxonomy): Bacteria > Pseudomonadota > Gammaproteobacteria > Legionellales > Legionellaceae > Tatlockia. Next base: position 24,961 of record JACCWI010000052.1, on the reverse strand, counting down.
TTGGAGACCAAGTCAGGTAATAAATAGATTAGAGGAAACGCAGAGTTTTATTAGGTACGTGTTGAATAAAAGTCACGATTATTAATGAGCACGAAATTCTCCCCCAATGATTCCAAAAAATTGATTAAATTATAAAAAAAAACAATATTAAATGGAAACAGATTAAATTGTTATCAACCTTTATGCCTTCCATTTGGCGTTCAGGATTTTGAGCAATAGAACGGACTCGAATATAGCCAATTAATTTTCCATCTTTTTATCAGTTCATTATTATCAACTAATGTCATGTTGGCAAATAATGAAGAAGGCTTGATAAATTATTTTAAAGAACCCCATTTTTAATTAAAACTATTTTCTATGAGATAATTGGGTGGATGAGACAGTTTTACTCATCCATTAATACACTTGATAATAACCAATTTAATATTTGGAAACAAAGTTTGGCTGGATTTACTGAGCTATAATAGGAATTGCCTGACTCTTAAAATCAAGTTGTGATTCTTATTTCAACAAGGTCATTCTCTTCTTACTGAATTGTTTATCCAGGCTGTTCTTTTCGCAGTTTCCTCTTTAAATGGCCTCAATGAATACTTTATCCTCTGATAAAAATGATTCATCGCCATTATTTAGTAGGAAGTTTTTCATTTTAATTGAGGGTGGCACATGGAATGTCTGCGCCCCCCAATCCCAAGAGGTCTGTTCTAAATCTGCTAATTCACGACTAGCGCATGTATTTAAGGATGGACCTAAGCCCTTAGGAATTCTCTACTGCATGAATTCATCGGCACTAATATTCATTACTAAAAAAATTTAATTAAAGAAGGACAGGGCGCCTATCTTTATTTATTTAAATTATTAAACGCTAAGCAAGTTAAACCTTCAATCTAGAAATAAACCTTTGAAAGCGACGTTTCCGGTCGTTTGGACTTCAAACCCCCTTTCCTCCAATATACAAGTTGCGTTTGCATCTGCTAATTATCCTCCAGATAACTCTTTCATTATTCCTTTATACAAATTAAATAGAAGACTTAAGCGAAACTGTTTCTGGTTTTTTATTACTAGTGATATCTATAATTCCATCAGGTTTAAAAAGGAGCACTTTATCATGATATTTGAGTATTGATTCTTTCTGAGTAATCGAAATGATTGTAGCCTTTGTCTTTTTAAGGTTGTTAAAAACACGTTCTTCGGTCTTTGGGTCAAGACCCGCGGTGGTTTCATCCATAAAGAGCCAATCAGGGTCTTTTAATAAAGCCCTGGCAATCGATAAACGTTGTCTTTCGCCTCCTGAACATTTAGACCAATCTGTATACTCATTAGACCAATCTGGATTTTCATAATCTTGCAAGGCGGGAATGTATTTTTCCAAGGCTACAGCTCTCAAGGCATTCTCGCATTCCTCAACGGTATAAACAGAACCGGGATAAGCTAAAACTTTTCTTAAGTGTTCTTTTTTTAAATACTCATAAGGAAAAGTAGCAGTCTGGGGTATAAAACGGAGTGATTTTCCTTCAGGAAGGGAGATTTTACCCCTTCCGTGTAAATTAGATTCAGCAATAGCTTTAAACAAGGTTGATTTCCCATCACCGGTTTGGCCGACAATAGCTACATGCTGTCCGGGGAAAAATTTCCATTTTAGATTGTGGGTAATGTAGTCAGAATCTGAATTGGTTTTCTTAGGAGTCATGATGCTTAGGTTACTGACTTTAATCGTATCCTTTGGCCTATTTTTGATTTTAATATCTTTTGGGTTAGCCTCTAATCCACCATTTGTAGCATCTTTTAGCTCGGTTATTCGCTCTGCACTTGCTTTTAATTGAGTAAGTAATTCATAGAGTCTAATCGGTAAATTAAGTGCGTTATCAACCTGGCTATAGGACATAGGAACTAGCATTAAAGTACCGAAAGGGATTAATCCTGCGACATATAAGGGAAATGTGCAAACAATAGGCACAATGCCAGCTATATTTGAGTAAAAATTTCTAAAGCCATCTAACATGGTTTGGGTAAATAATTTTTCATTAGCAGTTTCATTCACCTTGTCCATTTTTTCGTTGATTGCATTTTTGTGAAATGGTTCTGACTTTTCCATTTTAATATTTTCAGCTTCAGTAATAAGGGTATCTACTTCTTTTCTTAAATTTGCCTCATTCGTCTCAGCCTTTTTATTCGTATCAATCAGAGAGCGCCCGATAAAATGAGTAATCACTGTAGCTATTAGAGAAACCAGAATAGCAACCCAAACTAAATAACCAGGAATTACAATATTTAAACCCAATAAAGCTATCGTCAGGGCTCCGCCAATAACCCATAAAGTGCCCACAAACGTTCCAAAGCTTAGAATTGATCTAAATGAATCCGTTACTAATAAAAGAGTTAAGGTTACGAAACTATCTATATCGCCCTGTATTCGCTGAGGTACATTGTCAATTTTATCTCCAAAGCGGTTTATATCTGAAAAATCATTTTTTTTATTAGAATCGTCTTCTTCCTTGAATAAAAGATCCTTTATTTGTTTAGTTAAACCATTTCGCCAGAGGATAGATAGCTTTCCAAAGAGGTAATTTTCGCAAACATAAGTAGCCACTAAACCTGAGACAATTAAAGCAAAATAACCCATAGAAATAAGAAAAGGACCTAAAGTTTTGGCAGTTATAATGGCCCAAAATCCAACCGACCACCATCCCATAGCAGCCATTAATGCAACGCCAGCGCCTATACAAAGCAGGACTCCGATAAGATAAAACCAAGCCCAAAATCGATCGTCGGAATAGAGAAAATAGTCTTTGGCTATATCAAAGGCTTTTCTCAATTGCGATTTTGTTTGATTTTCAGGCCAGAGGTATTCCTTTGTTTCTTTAATTTTTTCACTCATGTATTCGGAAAAGGACTGAGCCATTTAATTACCTCATTATTTTATTTATTTCTTTCAATAATCGTTATAATTTTGCGTGAGAGCGCAAGTTCAGGAACTCTAGGGGTTATAGGGTGTTGTCGACTTCGTTAGCAATAATATCAAAAACTAGAATCATGAATTTTTTATTATTTGCAACGGAGGGTTTTTAAATAGTTGGATTATTGTCGTCGTGCTCAATAACATTCTGTTCAATTCCCCAGTCTATCTTTTCGAGCAATTTTTCTAATTCATCTACGCTGTGTGGATTTGCCCAGAAATGTAAAACATTTCTTTTCTTTGCACAAATTTCTCTAATTTCGTTAATACAGCTAACACGATTAATCTCTTCTGGATCTTTATTATTTAGGTTGACTTCAATTGCAGTTAACAAGCCTAATTTCCAATGATTATACCAATCCGTTATGCGTCCATTTTGTTGGGTTGTGATATTAGTCTTGAGCTGGTTAATAATCCCCAGTAATTGCTCTTGAATAATTTCCTCTTTAGGCTTTTCGCATCCCACAAGGATTCTGTTGCGATTTAGATAGTTTCGGACTTGTTTTTTATTTGTAGAGCCTTTGATGCCAGCAAATTTTAGAAGGGTAGTATTTGTAGCTAGCGCTTCAATTAGAGCTCGCTCACCTTCCGCGTTAAAATTATTTCCTCTTAAGTCTATAAACTCCAGACTCTTGTTGTTTTTTAGCCCTTTAGCAATACATTTGGCTCCTTCATTACCAATACGATTATAATCCAGCTTAATAGACTTTAAAGTTAGGTTATCTTCCAGCGTTTTTGCAAGGTATTTGGCACCCTCATCACCTATCTTATTAGCCCCAAGATTTATAGATCTAAGGCTCCTATTCTTCTCCAACCCTTTGCTAATAGTTTGAGCACCTTCAGAGCCCAAATTGTTACCGTACAGAATTAGGGAATCCAGGCTCATGTTGTCCTGCAATGCTTCGCTAATATATTGAGCACCTTCAGAACCAATGCTGTTCCAACCCAAGCTGACAGACTGCAGTGTTTTATTGTCTTTCAGTACTTGGCCAATACACTTTGCACCTTGAGCACCAATCTTGTTATAATTCAGTTTGATAAACTGCAAGCCTTGGTTATTTTTCAATCCTACAGCAAGGTATTGGGTACCCTCATCGCCAAGTTTATTATGAGCCAGATCGATGGAGTGCAGACTTGTGTTCTCTTCCAGGCCTCTACCTATGTATTCAGCGCCTTCAGAGCCAAATTCATTGTAATTTAAAGCGAGAGTTTGTAGACTTTTATTAATTTTCAGCATTTCGCTAATATATTTAGCACCTTCAACACCAAAATGGTTGCCTCTCAGCTTAAGAGATTGCAGGTGTTGGTTAACTTTTAACCCGTTGACAAGGTATTCTGTACCAACGCAGCCAATGTGAATAAAACGTATTTCGATTGATTGAAGGGTGGTATTAACTTTCAGTATTTCGCCTATTTCTTGAGCGCATTTAGTGTCCACATGAGAAAGCTCATCCAGAAACAGGGACTTATCGTTTTTATTTAATTCTCTTTCTATTCTGGTAACTGCCATGGAATAATACTAAATCTTGAAAATAATGATCACATATTTTACTTTAACTGATAATTGAAAGTCAAGATGATAAAAATTTACGCGTTTTACTAAGGCCAAATAGTTTACAAGATAAACAAATTGAAAGTATCGCCTTTTGCGCCAATTCACACCACGGCGTTACCACTTTTTTTCAATGGCCTCTTTGAGGATCTCTGCTTCAATCGCTCTTCTGCATTCATTTTTTTAAGACAGCTGTTTTCTGCTTCCAGTGCTGCGCTGATGATGTGCTCACGGCAAAGTTCTGTATCAGGAATACCATGCAGCTTGTTTTAGAATTGATAGTATTTGGCTGTCTGTAAATTTTATTTTTTTTCATAAGAATCTCTTGTAATTAGGTTATGAGAAAATTCTACTTTTAGCAGCCGTTATTTTTCGGGGGGATTGTAAGTCTCGAATTTGATATATTAGCAAGCAAGAGAGTGGCTCCTCATAATTATAAGGGGCACGGGCGTGAGCGACCGTGGGGGGATTGGTTAAAAATCAACCGTGGTAATCAAGGTACCTAGCCCTGCTCTCGAAACGTTTGAATAGTTGCTTGGGTTCTTTTCACCAGACACCCGCTTACAATCCTAAATAATTCACCCTTCCAGGCATACATGTCATTATATAATTAAATGGGTATAGACATTGGTAAATTTAACTTCGTTGTCTCTATATACAGTCAAAAAAAAACACAAGAATAGGTTAATGATTCAGCTGGCATTAAATTATTTATTAAGGAGTTCAAAAAATCACTTGTCGATGGCCTTTGTATTGTGGAAGCAACAGGTGGTCATGAAACGCGGCTTTTACTGACCCTTTGTGAACAAGATTATAAAGCCCATCGAGCAGATACACGTAAAATCAAAAACTTCATCCGCTCATTTGGAAATGATTCAAAAACAGATAGATTAGATGCCAAAGCTCTTGCACTTTATAGATATGAGAGAGCCGAAAAATTAGACTTATTTACGCCTCAATCCAAACAATCATTGATGCTATATGAATTAGTCCAAAGACGAAAAGACTGAAAGAAAATGCTTGTCTCTGAAAAAAATCGTTTTCAGGCACCCAGAGCTGATGTAATCAAAGAAAGCTGTCGAATTATGATTGAGTCTATTACGAGTCAAATCATTGCGGTTACGGATGAAATCAATTTATTGATAAAACAAGATAGTTCGCCAAGCAACTGCATCAGAATAGTTCCGGGTGCTCAACTCCGCCCTTTAACTTATGAGCCCATTGTTCAACGGCACCCCCAAGCACCTATAACAAACGCTTGTTTAAGTTGTTCTTTCTGAGTGGGAATGAGGTCTTACCCGTAGAACTTCCACTAAGGTCACATCTGCCCCTAAGTTTTCAAGACCTCCCCATATTTAGCAAAAGAATTGCTCTAATTCAAAAATTGCTCTTCGGTTTCCGTTAGTCTTACCTAACCCGTTTCTGGTAGAGCTGCTGGAAGAAAGCGTTGAAAATCGTTTTTTTTAAATCTAGTCAAGCAAGTCGCGGCGTTTAATATTACACGGGATGAGTTTAAGGTAAGCACTTAAGCTTTCTGTGGAGTATAAATGGGAAATAGATCTTGTGTGTTCAATAGCCCTATTTATAAATTTAATTTGGAACAAAATGCCCCAAAAATGGATAGGGCATTTTGTTGTCAGCTTATTTAGATTTGTGAGAGTTTTCCCCACCTTTTACTCTATCTTCATGAGATAAATTATCTTCAGGCTTATGACTTGATGATTTGCTCTGCGCGCCTTTGGATTGAGTAGATTTATGTTCAGAAGATGTAGAAGAGTCTTTACTACTTTGTTTTTCATTATTCATATAATCCTCTCTTTTTAATTATTTAGTTAATCATTGATTTACTGTCACATTTATAAACTAATAACTTTGACATAAAATGTCAATAAAAATGTGACAAATATATTTAATATTATCTTTATCATCATTTAAATCAATTACTTATGAGTAACAAAGAGCGATGTGTTATTGGTTGATTCATTAAATAATTGGCCGCAGTAACTCAGAAACCCTATGCCTAATCATCGCTTCCATAAAATCCTATGTTAAGCTCTGAGAGGATAAATTGTTGAGCTGTCATTTATGTCAAAAACAATTTGACATAAATGACACAATTATTTAGTATTAATTACGATAAAAAATGATTAAAGTTTAAGGAGTTTAACTATGCTTTAATTTGATGAATGACGCTGCAAAAGAGTTTCTTATCACTGTTTATGATTAAGCGCCTAAGAGTATGAACATATTATAAAATAAACCACTGACAAAGTGTGAGTTTCTTTCTTACAAAAGAGTATTCATAATGTGAAATTGATTACTTTTTTACCATGAAATAGGTTTTAAGTATAAAGATTGATACAAACTATTTTGTTTTTAGACTTAATATTTAATTTAAGGATATAGTATGGATATCTACACCTATTTACATAAAGATCATCTTAAGGTTTCAAAATTATTTAAAGAGATTACAGGTTCTAAAGACCAAAAAGAGAGAGAAAGGCTGTTTCTTGAAGTCAAAAAAGAACTCGAATTGCATGCAGATCCCGAGCATGAGACATTTTATAAAGCATTAGAAAAGAAGGCTAAAGGAAAAGAAGACGCTGAGCATGGTACTGAAGAACATGATGAAATAAAAAAAGCCCTTAAAGCCATTAGCCAAATTAGTCCAGAAAATGAGAGTGAATGGTTAATTAATATAGGAAAACTGATGCATATTGTTGAACATCATGTGGAAGATGAAGAATCAACTATGTTTGAGGATGGCAAAAAAATTATTTCTGAAAAGCAAGCTGTACTCTTAGCTGAGGAAATGGAATCATTAAAGAAAAAATTGCGCGCTTCTAAAAAGTTTATAGAGTCTTATAGTGATGAAAAGTTGTAATAATTGCTATCTGAACTAGACGTTTCTTAAAACAAATAGCATTTAAAATTGTTGTAGGGTTTCTTTTAGGAACCCTAAAGTAGGTCAAAGCACAAATTCTATGCTTCCGTCAATGTGCTTATCGCATTTAAAGGTATAACAGAGGTTATATAATATTTGCTTAGGATCTCCTGCGGGGCTGCTTTTAAAAGTTAGAACACCCTTTTTATAATTTCTCTCAGTGAATTCCTCAACATAAGAATGAGGTAAAGTAATACTATAATATAGGTGGTTTTAATATGCGTTTAAATCATACGGATTTGCACATCCTTTATATAAATATTAAAAAATCATGGGGCTTTGAATGCATGAATTATTAAATGATCCAACCCGGTTAAACATATGCTCTTATCAAGAATTTGAACCCATAATTTATGGGCAGGGCCAGGGTTTTGAAGCCGATATTTTAAGAGCGGTTGCTCATTTATGGAATGTAGATATTGTCTTTCACTCTCAGAAAATATATGAAAATATTTGGGAGATGCCTGAAAAGCTACATTTTGATTTGGCAGCGGGAGGTATAACCCCGCAGAAAGATAGAAAAGAACATGCTATTTACTCAACACCTACGGCCTTTTATTCGCAATCGTTACTTATTAGAAATAAGGATTACAGAGAGGGCAGGGTTATAGGTTATGAATCCTTTAAGAATAATAATTTAGTTATAGGCGTTGTAAAGAAATCTGCGGGAGAAAAATTTGGTCATCTCAGAGCACGAGAATGTGGGTTAAAAATAGATATTTTCAAACAATATACCAGTGAATCAGAACTTCTCCCGGCTTTAATTAATGAAGAAATTGCAGCTATTGCTCGCGGAGATATTGGAAATGAGTATCAAGCTTCACTGAATAAGAAACTCATCACAATTGCCAAAAAAAATTATGATGAAAAAATATGTTTTGCAGTGGATCCCAATCGCCAGGAATTTCTAATTGAACTCAATAAAGCAATTAACATAGTTACTATGAGTGGTGAGCTAACTTATAATGAATGGCGTAAAAATAAAGAAATTTTTAATAAAAGTTTTGATTAATTTAACAGTATATTAGGTGGAACTGGATTGATAGAGGCCAAAAATTATATTTTATATTTAGAAAAGGAAATATCAAAAAAGAAAGATGATTGCCACTAGTATATTATCAAGTTAGAAGTTCCCGGCAGAAATCCTGATATTAATTCATTTATTTTGTCCAATTCTAAGATTAAACATCTGCATGTCAATGCAAATTATAATTACATTTAAGATGCTTTTTGGGAAAAGAAATTATATAAATTTTATGAGCTAAATCAATCGCTTGAAATCCTTGAGGGTAATGTATTCCCTCAAGAAGAAGGCTTATTAACTATCATTAACCAGGTAATGAAAGAAGAGGGGATTCAACAAGGATGCAAGATAATACTAGGCATGGCCAAAAGCACTTTAATTCCATTAATGCTGTTTCTGCAAATATTAATGCCTCGTTTCATATTATAAAAATTGCTTTTGAATTTTATAAACTAATGAAAGACTCTGACTTTTTGTATTCCGATATTATTCAAATTATCTGTTTAGTTACCTTAAGCTTATGTCCTAAGGAAATTTTTGAAAAAAACAAAAAAGGATTTGTTAAATTCATCAACTCAGAGCGGTTTTTTTCATTACCTAGTATTAATCAAGTAGAGAAAGAAGAGACTGAAGACTGCCAATTATTAGTCAATTACTAAAGCAGCCCGGTTGATAGGTGAGATTGTTTTATAATCAGTGCTTCCGTAACACTTTGATTTTAATCAATAATTCTTATAATTTTTAATGGTTATTGTATATAAATCATTATTTATATTTCAATTGTTACAATTTTGCGTGAGAGAGAAATATATATAACATTGACCAGATATATTAAAACACCGAGGTTAGCCATGGCATTTAGCAAACATACTAAGGATATGGACATCCTCGATATAGAAATTATCGTAAACGGTTTAGCACGCAATATAGTGCAAAAAGTACTTAAAAATTTAAATTATCCTTATATAAATGCGGGTTTTCATTATAATTTAATGACTTCCACTCTTAGTAAAGCAATTGAATTTGAATTATTCAATATTTTATCTTCTTGTGAACAACTAACCACAGTTCAAAAATCAATTTTAAAAAATCTTACTTCAGAAGAATTAAAATTAATCCAAAATAAAATTGCAGGAAATATAATTTCAAATCCGTCATTCAATGGCCTTACTAAAACCTACCTAAATTGTTCCGCTATAACGAATATTTATTTTGATAGTTTACAATTTAATGTAATAAAATTTGCGTTAAATGCATTTTATTACAAACCTACAACAATGGAGCAGCTAACCTTTTATGCTACCAAGGATGTGTTAAAGGATAATTTTGAAGAGCGTCGAAAACGTGTTCTTTTTATATTTTTCTCTGAGATAGGAAAGCTCAGTACTCCAGAAGATATTGAATTGTTATGGAAAGAAATAGAATGTAAAAAACATAAACCTCTAATTATGCTTCAGGAGCCTAGAAATCCTCTTACTAAGTGGTGTTATGATTCAGAAGGAGATAAAACGGCCGACAGCGCCATCTTTTATTTCAATACAATACTGCATTTATATATCAATTATTCATATCACTATTGGAATTTAATCGGGTCAGTGATTTTTAAAACAAATGAGAGCAATAAAAGACTACCCGACGATGTAGGCAAATATATAATCGAGATTGGTTTTTTTAATTCTGCTGAAAGAAAACAATTAGCGAAAACATTACCCTTGGTCAATAAAACAGGATTTCAGATTTGTTTAGAGGAGCGCGCAACAAAAGATAAGTACGAGGCCTTGTACAGATATTGAGGTTCGGCCGGGTTTCTGGAAAAAAGCCCCTTTGTTAAGGCTTACATAACGGAGATTATAGACTTTACACGATTAACCACTGCTCTGTTTAAGATTTCGAATTCAATCCACTTTTTGTTAATCGACTCAAATGCTTTGCTGGAAGGCGTAAGTTAAAAGAATAGATTGTGAAGAATAAGCATAAATTAATATGAGATAGTTTGGGTTACTTGGCCTAAGAGCCACTTCTGATGGTATCGATTGTGGCCAAATCAAAGATGTCTTTTAAATGGACTTAAGGTCAATATTACGGCTAGGAGGGTTCGGTGGAGTGAGTTGGCCGTTCTACTCACCCAAGCGTCTACTTGCCAAAAAAGACGAAGAAATTTAGGTAGGATTCGTTATAAATAAACCAACAAATGCTGCCATCCATATAAACTATTAGGGTTTACTCTTAGGAGAAATAGTCAATGCAAATTATCACGCCGATGACGCCTGAGCTTGCTTGCTCCAGCATCAAAACCAGCCTTTCTTTTTACACAACAATGTTAGGTTTTGAAATCCAATACCAACGTGAAGAAGAAGGCTTCGCTATGCTTGAAAGGCAAGGTGCACGCATTATGTTAGATGAAATTAAAAAAGAAGCTTTAGTTGGCTTAGGTAGAACTTGGCTATCAGGTCCATTAGAAATACCTTTTGGAAGAGGGATTAATTTAGAAATACACACTGTTAAGATCAATGAGTTGTTTGCACATGTCCAAAAAGCAGGCGCTAGGATTTTTTTACCTATAGAGGAGAAATGGTACCGCGTTAATCAAATTGAAATTTGTAACCGTCAGTTTATCGTACTTGACCCCGATGGGTACATGTTGCGGTTTGCAGAATACCTAAGTGAACGCCAAGTTGATATCTAACCCTTTCAAGCTATATTTTATCTTTAAAAAGAGGAGCTTTAAAAACAGAGGAGGCTGTGCTCAATAGTAGGGGCTTTAGGTTCCAATGGTTTCGAGTAAACCGACAACATTATCAAGATGCGATTGCTTTTTTGAAGAAGCAGAACGGAAGACATCCTGTTTATGAGTTTACCTGCAATGGTCATCCTGTACCCGTTTCAACAATCACGCATGGCGGAAGGCGCTTAATCGAGCAGGTATCAAGGATTTTCGCTGGCATGATTTACGACATACGTGGGCTAGTTAGCATGTGCAGATGGAACAACTTTGCAAGAATTGCAGCAATTGGGTGGTTGGTCAAGTTTTGAAATGGTATTACGTTATGGTCAGTTGTCTAGTGAACATTTGCAGCGGGCAGCTGAACGAGTACAAAACAAAATTTATTACAGACGAAAGTGGAAATGAATTATTGTGGAACTTTTTACTTTAAGGGAAAATATCTTTCAAAAGGTAAATTTTACGTCACGTTTCGCTCACAATGACTTACGAGCCTTTTCAAAAATTTCACGTAAGTCCTTGATTTATTGGTGCGCCCGGAAGGATTCGAACCTCCGACCCTCTGGTTCGTAGCCAGAGGGTTTAAATAATAATTCATTTAAAATCAATAATCTGCGATGCATCGGTTTAAATTAAAACAGTCTAGAACGGCGCTAAACTGCCACAAACGGCGATAGTTTGGCACGTTTTGGGCACACTAAAATTTAAGATATTTAATTCTTGCCATTAAAAACTAGCTTGTAATTGATTTAGCCAAAAAACTTATTATCCACAAATTCTGTGGATAATTTTGTGAATGATGATGGTTTGTAACGCTGTGGCGTTAGTATCTCCCTGAATATCAGAAAGGCCTAATTTCCTAGTAGGTGATGTTTTTTATTTTTTACTTGCATGTGTTTTTAAATAGATAGATAATTCCTTGGTTATTTTGCTCAAAGAAGTGGCTCCCTAGTTACAATAAAGGCATTAAATTGTAACCCTATGCAAGTGAAAATCGATTTTTTTTAAAATAATGGAAAGCCGTAAGGAATCGCAGTGAAACCAGGTTTTAAAGCATTTTCTTTTAAAACACAGATTGTTTTAATTGATGATAATAAATTATTTCTCAATGCATTAGACTGCGCATTATCTGATACCTATCAAGTTAATTCTTTTTTAGATCCCTATAAAGCCATTGATTATATTGCATCTTCTTATGAAGAAAGCCTAATGATTAATGCATCCAATTTTGTGATAGAGGTTACTGATGAAGATGACGATAATTTGAATTGTTATTCGGTTGAATTTCCTAAAATTAAAAATTTGATAGATAACGCTAAGAAAAATAACACAATTAGCGTTGTCATCGTTGATTATACTATGCCCTTAATGAATGGGATTGAATTTTGTGAAAAAATTGCACATCTTCCTATTCTTAAAATAATGCTGACAGGTCATGCTGATTTTAATATTGCTATAGATGCTTTTAATCGTGGGATAATTGATAGATTTTTGGTCAAGGGTTCCTCGAATATGGATGAAGCCATTACGGAAAATATTGATTCAATGCAAAGTGAGTTCTTTGAAAAACATTCTTATCCACTGTTAAATTGTTTGTCAGCAACTAAAAATACATTAATTAACTCAAGCGAATATAAAGAGCATTTTAGGGAGATTATTCAACAACTGAATGCTATAGAATATTATATGTTAGATTCCTTAGGGAGTTATTTAATAATTTCAGAGCAAGGGATACATTATTATTTTGTAGTTTTATTAGATATGCAATTAGATGTATTCATTGATATTGCTAAAAATTCGCATGCAACTCCTGATTTATTGAAAAAAATAGAAAGCAAAATGTACGCTCCTATTTTGCTTAAAGAAGAGGATTATAAAATCCCAGTTCCAAATTGGAATTCTATATTGCACTCTATAGAGAAAAAGAACGAATATTATTCTTGCCTTATTCCAATAAATAATAACTAAGATATTACTGAATAACAGATTTTCTTTCCGATAAACCCTTTTAAAGGGCTAGCAGAAAGACTGAATTTTCTGTATAATATTAAGTCATCATGGTTTGAATTTTAAAGGAAAATAAATGGATGTTGATGTGTTATATCAACAAGCAGAACGTTTTTTGCCCTGGAATCTACAAGGCTGCGTGTTCAATAGTACTATTATTCCTTATTGGACAGAGAAATCATTATATTATTTCCAGCATAAAGAGTCTGATAAATCATTACTAAGAATTGATATTCAAACCGGAAAAAAAGAGTTAATTCTTAGCTATAATAAACTATTGAACAAACTTTTCTGTGAAACTAACTCTAATTCTGAACAATCTTTATCTTCTTTTTCAATAAAGGAAGTGCCTGCGCTACAACTGTTCTTCACTCATAATAACTACTCTTGGATCTACCATATTAATAGTGATGTTTGTGAATCTTTGGGTAAAATTATTCCAGAGCAATTAATTTCACCTGATAAATCCTGGGCTTTACAGGTAAAAGAACATAATATTTTCTTGGTTAATTTACTAAAAAACCAGGAGTTTAGAATCACAGAAGACGGAGAACTGTATTATGATTATGCGACTTCTCCAGAAACAAATACGCATGCAATTACTGATAGAATCCAAAATATTATCCCAGAACCTATCGCTCTTTGGTCTCCAGATTCAAAAAAGATTATTACCCATAAGTTAGATCAACGAAAAGTAAAGAAATTATTTCTTTTAGAAAATGCGCCCAAAGACTCACAAAGACCCAAGGTGCACAGTTATCGAATGTCTTTCTCTGGAGATGAGAATCTACCCCTAGCAGAATTAATGATTGTTGATATTGAGGCAAGAAAAATTATCCCTGTTAACACAGATCCTTTATTAGCACCGTATTTAACGCCTTTAGAGTTTAAATGGGTTTGGTGGGATACAAATAGTCAAAACGCCTTTTTTATAAAAGAATCACGCGGCGCCAAAGAATTGATGTTGTATGAAGTTGATACAAAAACAGGCCATACCAAATTACTACTTAATGAAAAAGCAGAACATAGCTATGTAGAACCAAATCCACACGCACCTTGGGCTCCTCAGTTTCTTCTATTAGAAGACGGCCAACAATTTATTTGGCTGTCCGAAAGAAATGGCTACGCGCATTTGTATTTATTTGAGAAGAGAGCTAATACCCCAGTCTATGCGATTACAAAAGGAGATTGGTGTGTCAGAGAAGTACTTTTTTATGATAAGTCATTAGATTTTCTTTATTTTACCGCTTGCGGTTACGATAAGAACGCAGATCCCTATCACAATTATTTATATAGAGCCCGTTTAGACGGGAGCGAAATGCAATGTTTAACCCCAGAAAAGGCGGATCATAGTATTTTCATTTCCGCACAAAAAAATTATTTTTTAGAAACTTATTCAACAATTGATACAGCACCAGTTACGCTTCTAAAAACCATGAATGGCGATTTAATTGCCCACGTTGAGACGGCTGATATTGCAGGATTAACTAAATTGAATTGGATCCCACCAAAACGTTTTTGTGTGAAGGCAAGAGATGGTGTGACGGAAATTTATGGCAATCTGTATTTTCCTTCTTATTTTGACCCTTCTAGAAAATATCCTATTATTGATCACATCTACCCCGGCCCACAGATGTATAGCACGCCTTGTGATTTTAATTTTTACCAGCCTTTATCTTCTTCAGCATGGATTGCTCAAGCAATTGCAGAACTTGGATTTATCGTTATCCAAGTTGATGGATTAGGAACTCCAGGAAGATCGAAAGCGTTCCATGATGCAACGTATAAAAATATGGGGGATTGTGGTATCCCAGATCACGTCACTGCCATAAAACAACTAGCATCAAGCTATAAATGGATGGATATAGAAAGGGTAGGAGTTACTGGCTATTCAGGAGGAGGTTATGCGGCAATGAGGGCAATGCTTTTGTATCCTGAATTTTATCAAGTTGGTGTATCTGCAGCAGGTAATCATGATTTACGCTGCTATCCTGCAAACTATGGGGAAAAATACAATAGTTTAGATACTACAACTTACCCCGAGCAATCTAACATTACGCTGGCTCATCAGCTTCAAGGTAAAGTATTACTGATACATGGAGAAATGGATGATAATGTACATCCATGTGCAACACTACAATTGGTAGATGCATTAATTAACCATAATAAAGATTTTGATTTATTGATTATGCCTAATCAAAATCATGCCACGACATCAAGTCATCCTTATTCTATTCGAAAGAATTGGGATTTTTTTATGCAACATCTTTTGGAAATTACACCGCCAAAAAACTACAGACTTAAAAAGATGCCTCTTAATTTTAATCAAATAATTTGATTTTTAGTGATAATAGAAATTTATGAATATATTAAAAAAAAGCATTATTCTAATGTATATAATATTTATTTTGACAGCAAATGATCTATATGCAAATTCCACTAATGATGAATTAAGGGTTACTCTGAAAAAATCAAAAATTACGCTAGATCCAGGTGGTATTCGTGACACGCAAAGTTTATTTATTTCGCGTCAAGTTGATTGCGAATTAATTCGCAGTCAAGGTTCAACTTATGTATTAGAGGCAGCCGAATCAATAAATTATTTATCTCCTTTAAAGATTAAAATAAAAATTAATGACAAAGTTAAATTTCATGATGGATCACCGATAAGGGCCGATGATATTTTAGCAAGCTTTGATTATATAAAAAAATCAAAAACTGTTTTTGATCATTTCTTTAGTTGGATTGATAAAATTTATGCTATTGATGATAAAACAATTGAGCTTGATCTCAAAAAAGAAGTGCCCCAATTATTAATAGCATTGTCTTCTTCAAATTATCCTATTTATAAAAAAGAATTTTTAGAAAAGGCAAAAATTGATGCAACATTATGGAAAAAGCCTCTTGGTTGTGGCAAGTACAGAGTTGCTGAATTTAAAGATAATGAAATTGGATTAATACCAATATCTCAAGGATTACCAATCCGATTCTCTTTAGTAAGTAAAAATCAAATTGAATCTAAAGAGTTAAGTAAATATGACATTGTAAATTTAAATATTCTAGAAAAATCACAAGAGATAAAAGACTTTAATTTGATAGAACTGCTTAGCCCTAAACAATTCTTTATTGGTTTGAACTCGAGGAGCAAGCTCTGGAAAAATAAATACGAACGTTGCTCGTTTTTATCTAAAGTTAATATTAGTAAGGACACATTAAAAAAATATGGAAAAGATCTTGTCCCTGCGAATGATTTGCTGCCAAAAGATATTTTTGGTTATAGTAAAGAAGCTAATTTTAATGAGCAACTAGTTAAATCAGCAAGAAAATATAAAAACACAATTTCTCCTTTAAAAGCACAATCTTTTTGTCTAGCTTATTTGGTTGTATCCGTACAGGAAAATCAGAAAAAACTTTATTTGGATATGTTCAAAAAAATATATCCTAATGCTTCATTAAAACCAATTTTTAATGTTAAACAATTTGGAAAAAAATTTGTTGATGATCATTGTGATGCGATTATTCTTGCATTGGTAGCCGACTATTTTGATGGCTATGAGATTTTAACCGTTTTCGAGGATAATAAGGCTAATTTTACAGGAGTGATTGATGAAAAATTAGCTAAAAAAATTATTAATAGTCAATACATTTCAAATTCTTTAAGTAGAGCAAACGAATATCGGGATATAATTAATGACATAGCTGATTTATGTGTAGTGAAGCCAATTTTCACCTCATCAATCAAAAAAATCTATGTCAGAAAAAATCTAAAAACTCCAGGAATTGGGTTGAGTTCTCTTCATCAATATTTTCTTGGAAATATCTCAAGAGATAAGATGTGAGCAAAAAACAACCAAAAATTCTTTTCTTGATTGAACGATTTTTCATAGCATCTATTTTTATAGTTTTAGTAGTAACTTTGTTTGTCGGATTTTATTTTAATAAATATGATGAGCTCCAAAAAAGAAAGGAAAATGTAGAAAGAATACATAATATTCTATCTCAGTTAATAGTTCCTTCCTTGGCTATTTCAGATCTATCTGAAGTAAGAAAATTATTACACATGTCATCTGGAGTTAATCAAACATATTTGGTTATTGATAATACAGGTACGATTATCATGTCTGATTATGGAAAACGTACTTTTTATAATTTTGCTAAAAAATTTAAAAAGCAGGAAATTTGTAACTCAAATATAACTTATGAAATTTTCGATGAGGAAAAATATTCAATTAATTGTTCCTCATTAGTTGATAGAAGTATATTGTCCAAAAACCAAAATATTGGGTTGCTTTTCGGTTTTACAAAATACGATCCTTTTATTTCATTCTCTTCAACAGGGATATATTTTATTTTATTATTAGTAGTTTTATTCTTAATTCTTATATTTTCTCTGAAAAAAATTTTATATAAAAGATTATTAAAACCGTTACTTACATTAAAAAATTTTATATTAAACATATCATTTAATGGCTCAATAGATCCCAAGATAAAAGAAATAAAAAAATTACCTTTAGAATTAGCTGAGATTAAGGATGCTTTTGAAAGATTATTATCAAATTTACAAGAAGAGTATAATGGTCGTATAGAGGGTGAAAAAATGAAAGCACTAGTTGATGTTGTGGCTGGTGTCTGCCATGACATCCGTTCACCTTTGGCTATTTTAGAGCTATGCATTACGGGGACAGAAAAATATTTACCCAAAAAAGATATAGAATTACAAATTGTAGCAATTCAAAGCATTCGCGATATTGCAAATAATTTGCTTGATAAATATCGGCGTCCGAATTCAGCAATATTTATGCCAGTAGAGCATGATAATTTAAAGAAACCCTTATTAGTTTCATCAATTATAGATTCTGTAATTTCTCAAAAAAAACAGGAGTGGAAAAATGATCCTTGCGACATTATTTTTAATATTGAAAAAAATTCCAAAAATAAATGGGTAAATTCCTTTGATTCTGAAATGAGAAGAGTCCTATCCAATATTTTAAATAATGCTTATGAAGCTTTTAAAGAGAAAGGCAGAATAGAGGTTACCTTAAAGTTCATAAGTAATGAACTATTTGTTATAATTTCAGATAATGGTGTTGGGATACCTTCTACAAAAATTGAATCAGTTTTGAGTGGTTTTAGTTCTAAACATCCTGGTAAAGGAATTGGATTGTCCAATGCTAAGCAATATATGGAGAGTTTGGGCGGTGGTATAACTATAAGCTCGCAGGTAAATATTGGAACCCAGATTACTTTGAGATTCTCATTTTGTACTAATCCTTCATGGCTGCCCGAAGAGCTTACAATCCACACAAATAATACGATAGTTTTATTAGACGATGATCATTCAATTCATGAATTTTGGTTACAGCGATTAGAAAAGACAGGTATTCCTCTTATTCAACATTATTCAGGTAGAGAATTTATAGAATGGTACGGGCAAACTAATAGATTAGATCCCTTTATTTTCTTTATGGATTATGAAATTAGAGGGGAGTCTCTTAATGGATTAGATTTGTTGAAATCAATTAACCCAGGAAAAAAAGGTTTTTTAATTACAAGTCACGCTGAAAAAAATGCTTTTCAAAAATTGGCCGAGGAGTTAGATATTTGGCTTCTACCTAAATGTGTATTGACTGAAATTCCATTTAAAATAAATTGATATTTGTAAGCTATAAAATCATTACTTAGGCCTATAGTCCTTAACCTACCTAATAATTAATTAAATTTTACTACTTTTTCAGCGGCTTGTTGCAAATGCTTTGTCGACAAATGTGCATATCTTAAAACTGTCTCATAATTTGACCAGCCACCCAGTTGCTGCAATTCATGCAAACTCGTTCCATTTTGCACATGCCAGCTAGCCCACGTATGCCTTAAATCATGCCAGCGAAAATCTTTAATTCCGGCGCGATCTAATGCTTTGCGCCAGGCATGATTATTACAGCGAGTTATAGGATTTCCTTTATAGGTAAAAACATAAATGGGGTGTTTATATAGTTGCAACCTTATTATTTGCATGGCCTGAGAATTCAATGGAACAGGGATTGCTTTTTTGGTTTTTGATTCATCTGCATCAACAAAGGTAAAACATTTTTCTAAATCAATATTTTCCCATTTAAGCCCAGTTACATTTGACTGACGCAATCCAGTTGCAAGAGTGAATAGCATCATATCCCCTAGGTGAGAAGGAAGTTCTGAAATTAACCGCTTACTCTCTTCATAACTTAGCCATCTTAAACGTCTATCATCAATAACGCGCATCCGAATGTTTGGAACTAAAAAAAGCCAGCCCCATTCTTTTTGGGCTTTGTTTAAAATTGCTCTCACCACCTCTAACATTCGATTTACAGTAGTAGGGGATACACCCGTGTTTTCTCTGGCTTTAGCAATTGTTTCAATCAGGTCTTGGTCTATTTCTATTAACAATTTATTTCGGAAATATGAATCTATCCATCGCAAATGAATTTTATCGTCATTTAAAGTGCGTTTATGGTGAGATTCTTCAATCCATCTCATGACTGCATCCATCCAAAGTTTCTTGGGGAGGGCTTTTAATGAGATTTCTAGCCAAAGGTCATTTTTTAATTTGTCATGTAATTGCTGGGCTTTTGCCTTTATTTGAGTTCCAGTGCTTTGACGTATTCTTTTTCCTTGGTGTGTGATGTCAACCCACCAGAAGTTATTTCTTTTTGTGATGGCCATTTTTGACTCCTTTTACTATTTCGGTTTACAGATAGTTCGCTAAAAGAATTGCTATATTGGGCTCGCATGTAATTGATAAGATCTTGTTCAATAAAACGCCAGCTCCTCCCAATTTTTACTGCAGGGAGGACCATTGAAGCCGCCATACGGCGGATTGTTTCTATATGTGCTCCAAGTAGTTGTGAGGCTTCATGAAGATTTAAAGTTTTTGTCGAAGTAGTATTTTGAAGTAGATAGGTATTTTTATGCTGAGGATGGAATAACATAGTGCAACCAATAAAACATATAGTGTTATTATTAAAACACAACGTTCTTTATTGGTCAATTATCAAAAGATGATTTTGTAAAAGTATATTTCACTTTTAGGGAAATGCATTATCAAAAACTGATACATCCCAAGCTTAATTCAAGTTTGGCGTTATTTACTTAATGAAGACTATTAGAACACTTTAACCCTCATTGCATTGAATACAGTAATGTGAGTAAAGTATTTAAAAAAAGCCCCAAAAACGGGGCCTAATAGTTAGAAAAAATATGAGTTTGTCCATCAATATCCACCGAAAAATAATCATTGATAAAAAGATCACGCGTAAAAGCCACATAATCAAAATAGTTCAGCAAATTTTCCGGTATGACGTTGTTGTAACAGTCTTCAAAAATCGAGTAGGCGAAATCAACCTCGTTATCATAAGCTCCATAATAGCTCTCTTCCAATAGTCTTTCAGCTTCCTCGATTGAATATTCGCTGAGTAGCTCAGCACCTAATTCACCATGTTCACCAATGAAAGCAGCCAGTTCGACAACGGTTTCAATGCTGTCGTATTCACCAAGCCTTAAGCTAGCAAAGCCTTCATAATCGTGGATTGCGAATTCCTCCGCAGTCTCAATTGGACTTTCTGCCAGCATTTTATTAATCTCCACATAAATGTCACTGGCGCTTTGAACTACATCGATCCATTTACCGTAAAGTATGCCATTGTTATAAGAAGCTAGGCACGCAACATAGATTTTTGGTGTATCCATTTTGTTCTCCTTAAGGAAGGAGAGCTGACTCCCTGGCGGGAGAACAAGCTCTCGCAGGGATTGTTATTGCTTTTAGAAGAGTATTTCTCGAGAACTGGTTTCAAGCATTTCCCGCATTTCCCGCATTTGCGCAAGGTGCGTTTATGCGTTTAATGAATCAGTTTCGTCTAGTTCTTTGTTGAAGTTGTTTATCCTCGATGAAATAACTAAGTTTTTTGTAGGCTTGCTCAATTTCATTCCTGTCTTGCGTAGACAAATCGTTACGCAATAAATGGAGTTCATTGATGCAGCAAGCTAAATCAAAAAATAGGCATTCTTTTCTTGGAATAACAGAGGGGATTGTTTGCATGGGTTTTTCTCCTAAGAACAGGAAAAAACCATCCCATTAGCGAAGATTTTTCCCTGATGGGTTAATAATTGGATTAGCAGGTTTTAGTGATTGTAATGAAGTAAAGCGGATAAATAAGCAGCTAAGGATAAATCAACGGTTATTACAGTACCTATCATCCAGCGCCGTGATGCAAGCAATTCACTTTTATTATCACGTAGTTGTTGATCGTGATATTTCGCAAAATCCTGCATACGTGCATCTAACTCGCGTTTTTGCTCAGCTAGCTTCAAATCTTGTTTTACAAGTTTTTCATCTTGCTTGGCAAACACTTTTTCAACGGTTTCACTTAACATGCTATTGACCTCATGTTTAGAGTAGAAATTAAAGATTTCAATCTGAGTCAGCATAGATATTAAACCCTCTGCTGCGCCTGATTTAATAACTTTCTTTCCCAACAATCTAGAATACTTCAACGAATCACACTGAATACGCATCGGCATTTCTCCTTAAAAAAAACCGAAGAAATGCCCAATACTGGACGCTTCTCCAGCATTGAACATGCTAATCACCACAACACTTCGTGATGGTTGATCTCACCTGATTTTTAAAGAACAGTCGCTATAACAGGATTTCACAGACAAATAAAATCCGTGAATGATATCAAACAGTTTAAAACGAAATGTTTTAATGAAGTTCCATCTTGGTAGATGGTTAGTGATTAACTAAGGTTCCCGACTAAATCGCTCTGCCACAAGATTGGGGAATGATGATGGCTGTTCACAAGACCTAAGAGGTTTCACCAGGTTTTCACTGGCTCATCAGTTGTGTTTAAGTTTAGATAATAAGCTGGCAAAGCAGAAAAATCAATCATAACGTGTTTATATTTTAAAATTAAAACACATTATGATTTATTTGGCCGGGCTTTCGAATTGTTGCTAATCATCAATTGAGCAGCATTCTAACAATTATTTTTTGGCAATGTATAATAATTTGCATAGACATTACTAATCGAACTTTTATTTATGAATAATGAGAAATTAAAAAATTGATGAAAATTTAGTACAGCAATTAGTCGCAACCCTGTTTCCCCAATGGAAAGATTTGTCGGTTCAGCTGGTTGCAGTGAGTGGCTGGGATAATCGAACCTTTCATCTGGGTGAGTCTATGCTCGTGCGTTTGCCATCTGAGGCAGACTATGAACTGCAAGTTGAAAAAGAACAACCTTGGTTACCAAAGCTAGCGCCTTTATTGCCCTTATCTATTCCTGTCCCTTTGGCACAAGGGAAACCCGCAGAGAAATACCCTTGGAAATGGTCTATCTATCGCTGGCTTGAAGGTGAGTCCGCAATTTCAGCGCAGATAACTGATTTAGATGATTTTGCATCCAGTCTTGCAAAATTTCTTCGGGCACTTCAACAGATTGATTCAACCGATGGGCCTTTAGCAGGAAAGCATAGTTTTTATCGTGGTGGGGATTTATCTATTTATGATGCTGAAACAAGACAAGCGATTGCCATTTTGAGGGATAAGATTGATGTCAACGCTGTGACTGATCTATGGGAAGCAGCCCTTGCTACTTCTTGGTCCCGATGGCCTGTGTGGGTTCATGGGGATATTAGTCCTGGTAATCTCTTAGTACAAGCAGGACGTCTTAGCTCGGTTATTGACTTTGGACAACTAGCGATAGGCGATCCTGCCTGCGATTTAGCAATTGCCTGGACATTTTTTACAGGAGAAAATCGAGAAATTTTCTGCAAAACACTTGAGCTTGATCCAGGAACCTGGACTCGTGGTCGAGCCTGGACCTTATGGAAGGCTTTAATTGTATACGCGGTTTTACCTGGTACTAACACTCTAGAAGGCGAAAAATCAAAGAAAGTTATCGAGGAAATACTTAAGGATCACAAACGCTATGGGTAGCCAATTTTTAACATGAAAAATCCGATGTATTCACAGGCCTTCTTTACAATTATGTTATCATCGACCCCTTTGATGAAGATCTGAGTAAGGTAAGTATTATGACTCAGCATAACTTGTATTTGGAATCATTAGCTGTTCATGCCTATCAAGACTTAAATCTGGCTGTTTTTATAAAAAACTTACAAGGTTGTTATCTCTGGGCAAATCGTTTTTTTTTTAGTAAATCAGCCGGACTAAAATCGCTTGAAGTCTATAACAAAAAAGATTATCACTTTGCTTGGCATCATTACGCTGATGAACTTAGAGCAAACGATGGATTGTTGTTTGAAAGTGGTCAGAGCCTAAGTGCCTATGAACAGGTGTTGCGTCATGATGGATCGATTGTTGATATAGTTAGTAAGAAAACCCCTTTATTTGATAAGAGTCTAAATCTGATTGGTTTGATTGGTTTTAGTTTGGAATTACCAAAATCTTCCATTGCTCAAACTTTAACGCCAAGGGAACGCGGTACACTATTGCTACTTTCTGAAGGATATACTGACAAACAAACAGCAAAAAAATTAGATCTTTCGCCGAGAACGGTTGAAACCCATATTAACAATGCAAAACGGAAATTAGGCATTAAGACACGAGCTCAATTATTGGTTCAATTTTCGCGTAATCATCCGTGATTTTACGGATAATTTTTTAATTCTCCTTATGATAATTTTACCCTTTTCGATTTAGAGATTAGAGAAATGATTACATTTATTGAGTGGTTAACGCTTAAATCCGAGGAATTTGCTGAAAATACCTATCTCATCGATTCAAATGAAACAGTGACCTATGCTGAAAATTTTGCAAAAATTCAGTTGGTTATGAATAGGCTAAGCCATGTTCCGCCCCGTTCTTATGTTGTTTTTATTGGTTCTGGCTCTATTGAAGCGTACCAGCTTTATTTTGCAGTGATTGCCTTGCAAGCAGTGTGGATTCCCTTTGATTATTTACTACAAAGGGAAAATTTGTTACCAATTCTAAATCAACTCAACCCATCTCTTATTATTTATGATAAGGAAACCTTTGATTTACCAGAATCTGAATTCAGGACAATTGAGTTAGCAGAAATTTTTAGTACTTTAGAGCAAAAAAACAAATATATTGAACAACCTGAACCAACAACAGATCGCATCATAAGTGGCTATATGACGAGTGGCAGCACCGGAAAACCCAAAATAGTCATGCACGGTTGGCATGCTACTTGGTATCATGCGGATGAAACGGTGAAACGCTACCAATTGAGCAGCACGAAGAGGTTGTTTAATCCAAGACTTTTGTGTCATGTCTCTGGTGCCTTTCCCCTAACGACCTTAATGCATTGCGGTGGTAGCATTGTCATCCCCGCAAAAAATTCTTATAGCAAAGAGGAGTCAGATCGTACCTTAGATTGGGCAGTACAGATGTTTCAAACTTCCAATGTGACTCATGCGTCCTTTTTTCCATCAGAAATGCAAGTCTATGCCAGGTTGGTTGAAGAAAATCCACTACTAAGACCGCCAGCTTTAGAAAGGATTACGACCGGTGGTGAGGAAGTTGAATTCTCTGATTTAATTCATATTTCACGGTCTTTTGTCAGGCACCGAACTTGTTATGATTTTATGTGGTGGTTATATCCTCTACTTGGCAATACCTGGTCCTTTGAATTCATCAAAACTTTTTATGAGTTTTGCTTTGGCCGACTGGTGCAAATTACACAAACCTATGGTGCTACTGAATTAATTTGTAATGCGGTTGCAAATTCACCGCTAAGTGG